>JBEKBY010000027.1:0-48899 GCA_050015155.1 Candidatus Acidiferrales bacterium
GCGCGAGCTACCCTCACCAACTCCCTAGCCTTTGTCCAGCCCATCTCCCGCAGCCGCGGTTTCGGGATGCGGATCAACTTCTCGTGGATCGCCATCAGGTAGTAGGCCTTCCGCCGTGATTCCGGGAAGCGTTTCTCCAGGAACTCATCAAACGACGTCAGGTTCTCAAGCCTCCAGTACTGACCTGAGCGAACCTCGCAGAGATACTGGCCCAGCTCCACGAACCGCACGTCTCGCTCCCGCTCCTTCGTCCGCTCCCAGGCCAGGATCTCGTCGATCTTGTCGAGAACGAACAGCGCTCGCCGACGATTGAGCTTCGGGGCCACCAGCGGCACTCCGTTAGTCCACAAGCTCGTCAAGCCAATCAAGGTCGCTCGCTCCTGGACGACGGATCAGGTTCGTGTCGATCAACGGCTGGTTGTTCAGGCAGAGACCCAGATGCGGGCAACTCGTGCAGCCGTTCTGGGGAAACCGGATGCCGCTGTGCGGCAGGAACCGCCCGCTCTCGATCTGCTCGACCGCCGAATGGACCAGCTCGCCGAAGTCCTTCCGCTGCTCCTCGGTAATCGATGCCTTGAGGTATTGGATCTCGGGCCAGTTCTTGCGGACGAATACGACCAGGGCCACCTCCCGGATCCCGCTGATCCAGGAGTAGCAGACCAGCTGGGGATCGAGCGCCAGCAGGCCCGCGGGTTCTTGGGAATATCGGCTGGTGGTGGTCTTCCAGTCGATCAGATAGCGCTCGCCATCGAGCTCTCCGATCGCATCGATGTAGGCCACGAATTCGGCGCCGCTCCCAAGCGACTGCGTCATCTTCAATTGCAGGTTCTTCTTCGGCTGCCGGATGCGGATCCGATCGTCCTGAGCGAACTTGTGGAGAAGATGCACTCCCTGGTGGAGCGTCTTGTCCCAGGAATGGCCCTTGGGGTAATCGAGCGCCGTATCCCGGTAGGCTCCCCATTCCTTGAACAAGGCGGCTGCGGGATCCTGGCGATGAAAGTAGGCGGACAGGGCCTGTTCAAAGCAGCGGCCGAAGACCATGGCCGCCCGGGTGTCCTTCTCCCGCCATCCGTCGAGATAACGGTAACGATAACTGCGCGGGCAGCGCAGGTACCGGCTGATCTGCGTGTAGCTATAGACCACTTGCGTTCCCCTGCGCTCCGTCGCTGACTTCCGAACACGAGAGCTCCTCCCAGTCGGCTGCGGGAGCGAATGCTTCGAGATTCTGAAAGGTCCGTCCGTTCAAGGTCACGTGGGAGGTCCGCACGACGCCACGGAGGTTGACGAGGGCCTTTTCGTCGATCTGATCCTGATTCAGCAGGTCTGGGTCGTAGCCGAAGTCCCGCAGGAACCAGTTGAGCTTCCAAAGCGCCCGCTCGGTGGAGTACAGCCGACCGGAGAACGACCGTCGTTCGAATGATTCGGGTTCGAGAACGACGAACCGGATCGCGAGGAAGGGTCTGTGGGGATGCCACCGGTAGGAAGCCCACTCCACGCGAGCCAGGAACAGCCCTTCGAGAGGCTGGTCGCCATCGAGCTGCCTTGCATGCAGACCGGGGACATGGCGTTTCATTGCTTCACCTCCTGGGCCGGTTGCGCGAATGAATTGAGCTTGCAGACGAGACCGTCCCTGTCTTCTTTCGCCGATGCCGCCAGGTGGGAAATGAAAGATTCGACCAAATCCCGGCTCGCTTCCCTGATGGTCTGAGTACCGCAGAAGTGAGCGGCGTAGGCCTTCACGAGGTTGGGATCGAGGTTGTACTGGCGAATCAGGAGGCAGAGGCGGTCGCGGAGGCGAGGCTGGCCGTTGTGCGAACCGTTCCCGCCTGCAGATGAGGCAGCGGTTCCCTTCCCGCCAGGCGGCCCGGCGGGCGAGAGATAACCGAGCTCTTCGACGGAACACAGGCCAATGCCGTAGGCCTTCCGCAAAGCGCGATTGACGGCCCGCGTTTCGGCGATACGCATTTCAGCCCCATGAACAATCGACGATACGTTCGAGGGGTCGGCATCGCCGTAGCCGACGAAACCTCGCGATCCTGAATTCTTGTAGACGGTTGCCCTAAAGACCCAACGATTGGCGGCAGAATCAGAGAAGCGCTCAACGGCAGTTGTCCTTATGCCAGCGCATCTCCGACGAAGGGACAAGCGAAGGAGGCCGGCGTGCGTGATGTACCACTTGCCATCGAGCAACTGTAGGTCGCCCACAGCGATAGAGAACCCGTACCTTCCTGTCAGTTCCTTCAGACACGCCAGAGGAGTTGGTTCGATGACACCCCACAAACGGCGGGCCACTTTTAGGTTTGACCGGAAACGAACCAACCCTTTGTTAACTGCCGTAGAGCTCATGCTTGACCTCCTCGACTCGGCATTTCTTTCGTTGCACTTCGTCTCCCGTGAATGTAAAAAGCCCTGTTGGCGACTTCGGCTCCGTTTTAGGGCTCTCAGCGTCATTGTTGTATATGGATATTTTATCCTTATAAGGATAGAAATGTCAATGGGAATGGCACGCCCAAAGCGGGACGCAATTGACTGGAAATTGGTAGGGCGACGAATCCGCGAGCTACGCGGATTTGACATGAACCAAGAGGAGTTCGCGCGACGGATTGGAGTAAGCCAGAACTATCTTTCCGTCATGGAGCGCGGAAAGGTAGAAATCGGAGCAGAAATTCTCTTGCGGATTAGCCGCGAGTTCGACAAGTCGCTTGAATGGCTACTGACGGGACGAGGATAGGTTGAATAGAATACCTACTTCCGCCCCCAGCGACAGAGTCGTTCGCTCGGCATTCCTACGCGAGGCCGGCGCAGCGGAGTAATGGCTGCAAGAAGCGGCAGCTGTGCGAAGCCGACGAACGCCTCGCCATCGCGTTTTTGGCGCTTACCGGCCAACTCGAGTCCCCGCTGTTAAAAACAAATCGCAAGGACTAGTTCCCTTGCCAGATCCGGCCGTGCGGCACCTCGTTCGGGGGCCGCACGGCTGGAGAATTACTCCCCGCGAAATCCGTCAGCAAGACGAATATCGTTCAAGCAACGGCTGGCAGCGCCAGGTGCGGCCGCATCTTCTCGTGGATTGCCCGGAAAGCACCCACGCAGTAGGGCTCCGCCCGCGGCCTTGCTTTGCGCCGGAAAGAAGCCAAAATTACAAAACGAACTCAGCTATCTCCTTTAGAAAGCATCAGATGTAAATTCGAAACCACGGGTTAGCGCCTGACATGAAGCCGCTGCCACCTTCGTGTGGCGAAACTCGTAGGCCGGCGCGGGAAAAAGACCGAATTCCTTCGCTACCCAAATCGGCCCGACGAGAAAATAAACTATGCCCTGGAAAAACGCCGGCTTGTTGCCCTCGATTCGATGGTCGGCGAAGAGAAGTATCCAGCCGCCGACGGAAAACAGGAGGCGGATTCGCCGGTGTATCCGGAAAACGTGCAGCGGGATACTCCTTGACAAGGCCTTTCCCGGTGTGATATTTCCACACCACGAAGATGTCACTCTGCCGTCTGGAGTGAGGGTTTGGGGCAATACGGCTACGGTTTCTCGTTGGTGATTCTAAGCGCGTGACTGATCGCGCGTGGGTGGGAACGAGATTGATTGATGGGGGGAGCAGGTCATGAACTCACGATTTTCAGCAAAGACATTTCTGTCTTCACTGTTGGTTTGCTTCGCGGCCTTGTTTCTTTGCGTCTCCATGTCGCTGGCCCAGTCGGGCACCTCGGGTGCGCTGACCGGGACCGTCACGGATCCTTCGGGAGCCGTCATCTCCGGCGCGGCCGTCGCGGCCACGAATAATGGCACCAGCCAGGAGCGCGACACGACGACGGACGCCGCCGGCGCTTACACGTTTTCGCTGTTGCCGCCCGGCAGCTACAAGGTGAAATTCGCCGCCAGCGGGTTCAAGACCTCCGAAGTCCCGGCGGTCACGGTCAACGCCACGGAAACCGCTGTGTTGAACCAGAACCTCGCCGTCGGCGCGCAATCCGAGCAGATCACGGTAGAGTCCACCGCGGAGACCATCCAGACGCAGAACGCCACCATGGGAACGCTGGTGGGAGCGAAGACCGTCACTGACCTTCCTCTCAGTTCGCGAAATTATACGCAGATCATTGACCTCTCGCCCGGCGTCGTCGCCAACGTGGCCAGCGCGGCCGCGGTCGGCAATGGCACGCAGGACATCAACGTCAACGGTTCCGGCTCCGACCAGAACAACTACATGATGGACGGCGCCTCGGTCACCAACTACGGCAGCGGCGGCGGCGCCCAGTCCGGCAACTTCCCCGGCATTGGCATTCCGAACCCGGACTCGATTCAGGAATTCAAAATTCAGACGTCCCAATACGATGCCGAGTATGGCCGTAACCCCGGCGCAAGCGTCAACGTGGTCACCAGGGGCGGCACGAACAATTTTCACGGCGCCGCTTGGGAGTTCTTCCGCAATAGCGCACTCGATGGCAACGATTTCTTTAACAAGAACTCCGAACTGAGTCTCCTCGAGAAGAACAAGCCCGAGATTTTGAACGAGAACCTGTTCGGCGGCACGGTTGGCGGCCCGATCAAGAAAGACAAGCTTTTCTTCTTCGGTTCCTATCAGGGGTTCCGCCAGAAGAACGGAGTCGGCACCAATGGCTTCGCCACGGGACTCGCCGCCGGCGTCACATTGCCGCCATGGAGTGAACCGAATGGCACTCGCGCCGATACGCCGGGCCTTGAGGTTCCCCTTAATCTAAATCCTGCTAACCCTGCTACTTGCGATGCTTCGACCTATCGCAAGTACCTCGGGTGCGTGTTTGGGAACAACGTTGGTCTCGTCGGCTTTCTCTCTGGTCCCAACGCTCAACTTGGGACGGGCCGTCCAGTCGCTGTGAATGGATCGAACATCAACCAGGTCGCCATAAATATGCTTCAGTTGCCGGGGCCCAAGGGCAGTGTGAACCAAGGTTTCTATTTTCCCAGCATCCCATTCGGATCGAACGGCCTGCCCATCACACAGGCACCCGTGACCATCTCGCAAGCCATCCAAGCGAATGAGGATCAGTACCTTGGCAACGCTGATTGGGTCATTTCGAGCAAGAACACGCTGTCGGAGCGGTTCTTTACTTCCAAGGATCCGCAGATCCAGCCGTTCGTCTGCCTTGGTTTCGTGGGTGCCCCGGGCGTCAACAATTGCCAGCCGGGCGCGCCGGAGACCGTAACGTACACTGCCGACAGCGGGGTGCTCAAGTTCACCACGGTGGCCACCAACAACTTCGTCAACGAAGCGCTGTTTTCCTTTCAGCGCTCCACCACGGTTGCTTCCCCGGACAACTACCATACGGCTTGCTCGGTAGGGATCATTCCCCCGATTGCTAACGGCGATTGTGCCAGCCTTTCCAGCATCAAGAATCTGAACCCGATCCCTGCGCAGTTGCCGACGATCGGAGTTTTTGCTCTTCCAACCCTTAACCTGGCGACAGGGTCCCTTAGCAATGGCGTTGTAACCCCGGGGGCGTGGAACAACGGCGGAAACTTCTTTGCCTCGGCCACCAATTTCTTCAACACGTTTCAGTACAAGGACCAGATTTCCTGGAACCATGGCAAGCATGCGATTCGGGCGGGCGGCGAAGCTGATCGGATTCAATACAACTGGACGCTGCCGGGTAGAGGCGGTCTTGCTTTCCCCACTATCGCCGACTTCTTGACGAGTTCAAGCGGCGGACCCAACGCCGGCACGCCCGCGGCTCCAGGTGGAGTTCTCGCCAACTTTTACGGGTACTCTAGCCCGATTGGCAACCCGCACTACCAGCGAACCAACGAGTTCTCCGCCTTCGCGGAAGACGACATCAAGGTGACCCGGAAGCTTACGGTGAACCTGGGCATCCGCTGGGAGTATGACGGGTGGCCGTCCGACAGAACAGGTCTGTTCACGAACGGCTCGCCCGAACAGGCCGCCCTGGTAAACACGGGTTCTTTCTTCCTCGGCAACCAGGTCACCGGCTGCGCGACGTTCCCCTGTGCCGTCCCGTCCAACCAGATCGGCACACTCGTGGGGTATACGGTCCAGTCAAATTACAACCCCAATATAGCCCGCTGTGGAACCGCCGCAGTGCCCGCCGCGTGCGGATTGGCGGCCCCGGCTGGCGTTTATTTCGGCTATCCCGGCGGAGCGACCGGAGTTCTCTTCAACAGCAACAAGACGCTGATACAGGGCTCACCTCTGGCTAATTTCGGGCCGCGCATTGGCTTGGCCTGGCAGCCACTCGGGAACAGATTTGTGGTCCGCGCGGGCTATGGCATCTTCTACGACGCGGTGTACGCGAACCTGCTGGCCAATAACAACGCGGGTAACGCACCCTACTCTGGTGCAGTTCCCGCTGTACCGGCCAACTCTCTGGATCTGCCCGGCCCCACCTCCCTCATCTTCGGATGGCTTCCTCGCACTTTGGAGGTCGTTGCTGGCAAAGCGGCAACTGGCGCTACCGTCATCAGTGCTAACGAAGGCGGCTTGGGCGTGGGCACTACCTCTGACGCGCCGACCATGACCACGCCCCTGATTCAGCAGTACAACCTCGACCTCCAGTATGAATTTGCCCACAACTGGATCGCGGACGTTGGCTACGTCGGCACGCATGGCACGAAGCTGTACGATTGGGCGCGCCCCATTAATATTGCGTTTCTCGCACCGGGCGCTCCCAACGAGCCAACCGATCCGCAGAATGCAAGGATGATCTTGGGCTCTGGCGCACAGGGCACTCCCACATCCTTCCCGTTCAACGATGTCAACAACACGAACCCTGCCACGCAGGTCATCGACAACACGGAATTGAATGCACCTGGCCGCGTCTCCTTACTCGGATATGCCCCCACTGGCATGTCGACGACCACCACCGAAGGAGACTCCTTGTATAACAGCTTGCAGGTTAGCCTCAAGCATCAATTTTCGAAGGGCCTGCTGGTCCAGGCGTCCTACACTTGGAGCAAGCTCTTGACGAACGTCAATGGCAACGAGGGTGGCGGTGGAATTGCCGCACCGGGCAACGTTCTCTCGGGCGGTGCATCGAGCAACGATCCCCTCGACTTCGGCCAGCAATACGGGCTGGCGGCGTTCAATCGTCCTCAGCGCCTCGTCATTGCGTATAGCTACGAACTGCCGTTTACAAAGCACACGGAAGGGTTGACTGGCAAGGTGCTGGGCGGATGGCAGGTTTCCGGTGTGACCACGATCCAGGACGGCGAGCCTTTTACCGTCGTCGACGGAACTGGCGGCACAATTTACTACGGCACAGGAGGAGTAGGATTTGGCGGCAACGGCGTCCGAGAGGAGCTGGAGCCAAGCGCTACGGGTGCCTGTAATTTGGATGGTGTTTGCAAGACGATCGGCGGAGCCAGTACCGGAAGCAACTATCAACGGGTGGTGAGCGGTATAGGCGCCGCGGCAGGAGTCGGAGGCTGGATCAATACACTGGCGTACGGCGGTTTCACGGGTGCGGGAGGCACTTATGCGCAACTGGGCCCGCCATGCATTGGAGGCACAGTACAGGGACCGGTAGGTTGCGCGGCGACCGGCGGTATCGGCTTCGGGAACTCCGGCGTCGGAGCGATCATGGGGCCCGGCCAGTTCAACTGGGATATGTCGATAATCAAAAACACCAAGGTGACTGAAGGCACGAGCGTGCAATTCCGGGCGGAGTTCTACAATATTTGGAACCACCCGCAATTCAACCCGCCGGTCGACGACGCCAGCACTGCGTTTTTCGGCAAAATCTTCAGCAGCTCGGTACCTCCGCGCATCATGCAGTTCGCTTTGAAGTATACGTTCTAACGTCTGCGAGGCTCACTCAGCCCCATCCCCCGAGAGGGGGATGGGGCTTTTTCTTTTTCATCGGCCAAATTGCTTCCGCCTTTGCGGCATTCTCTGATAGCATGAAGTTTCGCGCTTTTCGAATACTTCCGAGTCTGGAGCAAGGCAAAGATGGCACTCGCTTGTGAAATCTGCGGCAAAAAGCCGCGCTACGGCAATACGATCAGCCACGCCCACAACGTTACGCGCCGCCGCTGGAACCCGAATCTGCGGCGCGTCCGCGCCGTGGTCAACGGCGCGCGCAAGCAGGTCCGCGTTTGCACCGCCTGCATCCGCGCCGGCCGCGTCAAGAAGGCTGCCTGAAGCGGATCCCCTTCGGAAGGAGCTCCGGTTGAAGCGTAGATTCCTCGTCCTCGCGGCGCTCGGCATTTGCGGGCTCACGGGATCGTGCCGGAGGGAAATCGCGCCCGGGCCGGACGTCTGGGGCGTGGTGAACGGCAAGGAAATCCATCGCGAGGAAGTCGAGAAGCTCTTCCGGTCGCGAGTGAACGCCGAAGGCCCCGCGCCCGCGCAGGAAGAGGCGCTGTCCCTGAAGCTCAACATCTTGGACGAGCTGATCAACAGCGAAATCCTGCTCGAGCGCGCGCAGAAGATGAACCTCGTCGCCAGCGACGCCGAGGTCGAGGACAAGTTCACCGAATCGAAGAGCCCTTACACCGAGGAGGAGTTCCAGAGAAAGCTCCAGGAAACCGGGCTCAGCGTGGACGATTTGAAGAGCGATATTCGCCGTCAGCTTTCGATCCAGAAGCTGCTCAATCGCGAGGTCGTGGCGAAGATATCCATCACCGACGAGGACATCGCCGACTTCTACAACAAGAATCGCGCGCAGTTCAACGTTACCGAGCCGCAATACCACATCGCGCAGATCGTCATCACCCCCCGGCCCGACCCCACGGTCCACAATCGCAAGAACGACAAGGCGACTAACGAAGCCGAAGCGGGGCGCAAAGCCGCGATGCTCGTGCAACGGCTCGCTGCCGGCGCAGACTTCGGCGAATTGGCCACGGACTATTCCGAGGATTCGAGCGCTTCGACGGGCGGCGATATCGGCTTCGTTCCGGAATCGGCGCTCAACCAGTCCGATCCCGAGCTCAAGAAGGCCGTGCTGGAAATGAAGCCGGGCCAGGTGACCCAACCCATCCCGCTCAAGGCTGGCGGATACCGCATCCTGAAGCTGATCGCCAAGGAAGCTGCCGGTGACCGCCAGCTTTCCGATCCGCAGGTGCAGCAGGCCATCCGCGAAGCCTTGCGCACGCGCAAGGAACAGCTTCTCCGCTCGGCCTATCTCGTCGAGGCGCGCGACGACGCCCATGTCACCAACTATCTCGCGCGCCAGATCCTCGAATCGGCCGGAAAGCTTCCCGACGCAAAGTAGCGATCGCTAGGCCACGACCGCGAGCACGTCACCGGCGCCGACGGCCTGGTTTTCCGAGACGAGCAAGCGTTCGACGGTCCCCGATTTCGGCGAGCGCACTTCGTTCTGCATCTTCATCGCCTCGACCACGAGGATTCCCTGGCCCGCTTCGACCGTTTCGCCCGCCTTTACGAGCAGGCGAACGATCTTTCCCGGCATTGGCGCGGTCACCTGCTGGCGGCCTTCGGCCTCGAGCGCCGCGCCGCGATGGCGGCGCCACTGCCGCGGATCGCGGACCGCCGCCGCATACTCGCGCCCCGCGACGATGACCCGCAGAGCCGTGCCGCGCGGCTCCACGCGGGCTTCCAGCGACGTTCCTCCGATTAGGATCGAGTAAATTCCGGGCGCGACCTCGGCGGCGTCGGCTTCGATGGTGCGGCCGTCGATCGTGCAGCGAATCTGTCTGCCGCGCGTCGAATCGCCCTCGATCTCGACCGTTCGTGCCTTGCCCCCGAATTCGATTTCAATTTTCAAGAATGCATTACCGGTCTGGCTCGCGATCCAATTGGTCGCGCCGCCCTTCGAGTTTCCATCGCGACTCCGGCGCGCCCGCCATTGCCGCTGGTTTGCCGCCGGAACTGCCATTCCGCGAAATGTGCCATAGAGCGGCCGCCAGCATCGCGGCGTCCTCCACATGGGACAACGCGGCCCCGTCCGCTCCCTCTAGCCCGGGCACAGGGCGACGCAGAAAATCGTCCAGCCACCGAGTGTAGATGTCGCCGCTTTGAAAATCGGGAGCGGCGAGAATCCGGTGAAGGAGTGCGACGTTCGTTTTAATCCCGCTCGCGCAATACTCTTTGAGCGCCCGCACGAGGCGCGCAATTGCTTCGGCGCGATCGCTGCCCCACGCGATCAATTTCCCCAGCATCGGATCGTATTCGTTCGGCACGGTCCAGCCGCCGTAGACTCCGTCGTCGAGACGGATTCCCGGCCCGCTCGGCGCGCGATATTCGAGAATTTTGCCGGGCGAAGGAAAGAAATTGTTGTCCGGATCTTCGGCGTAGATGCGGCACTCGATTGCGTTACCGCGCAGAGTGACGTCCTCCTGCGCGAAAAGCAGTGGCTCGCCTGCTGCTATGCGAATCTGCAGCTTCACGAGGTCGAGCCCCGTGACCATCTCGGTTACCGGATGTTCGACCTGCAAGCGCGCGTTGGTTTCGAGGAAGTAGAACCGCCGGCCCGCGTCCACGAGGAATTCGAATGTGCCTGCATTCGTGTATCCTGCGGCGCGCGCGAGTTTCACGGCCGCCTCGCCCATCGCCCGGCGCAGCTCCGGCGTCACGACGGGCGATGGCGCCTCTTCGATCACCTTCTGATAGCGCCTCTGCATGGAACATTCGCGCTCGCCGAGATGGACGACGTGCCCATGGTGATCACCCAGGACCTGAATCTCGATATGACGCGGCCGCCACATATACTTTTCGAGGTAAAGCCGGCCATCGCCAAAGGCGTTTTGCACCTCCGATGCGGCGTCGCGCCAGGCGGAGGCGAGTTGCGCTTCGCTCTCCACCAGCCGCATTCCCTTGCCGCCTCCCCCGGCCACGGCTTTGAGCACGACAGGGAAACCGATCTGCTTCGCCGCGGCGAGAGCGCTTGGGGAGTTCTCGATGGGATCGAGTGTTCCGGGCACGGTCGGCACGCCCGCCTCGCGCGCCGCGTGCCGCGCCGCCGTTTTCGACCCCAGCTTTTCCATCGTCTCGGGTGAAGGCCCGATGAAGATCAAGCCCGCAGCCGCACACGCGCGGGCGAACGCGGGATTTTCAGCGAGGAAGCCGTAGCCGGGATGGACGGCGTCGCATCGGGCTTCGCGCGCTACGCGGACGATCTTCTCGATTGCGAGGTAGCTTTCGCGTGAGGGCGCCGGGCCGATCGGATAAGCCTCGTCTGCCAGGCGTACGTGCAGCGCCGCGCGGTCGGCGTCGCTATAGACGGCCGCGGCGCGCACGCCAATCTCGTGGCAGGCGCGCGCGATGCGCACGGCAATCTCACCGCGGTTTGCGATCAGAATTTTTCGGAACATTCGGTTGCATGAGCGCGGACGAGCAACGGCGGAATTCTAGCATGGCGGTTCGAGAGAATTTCGCGCACTTGGCAGCCTCTGACAAAGCAGCTATTATGGCCCGTTCTTGAGCAGAGGACAGCCGCGCAAAAGGTGAGCCGGCGGATGAAGTCGTCCGAACAAAATCGTTGGAAGAAGGCCGCCGCCGAAGCAGCGGTCAAACTCGTCGAGGACGGAATGGTCGTCGGCCTCGGGACAGGCTCGACCGCGGCGTTTTTCGTGGCTGCGCTCGCGCGGCGCATCGCGGAAGAACGCTTGCGTATCGTAGGGATTCCGACCTCGGCGCAGACGGCGAAGCTTGCGCGCTCGCTGAAAGTTCCGCTGGCCACGTTTGCCGGCCATTCTCAGATCGATCTTACCGTGGACGGCACCGACGAGGTCGAAGCTGGCACGCTCTATCTGATCAAAGGGCACGGGGGCGCGCTGTTGCGCGAGAAAATCGTGGCGGCGGCGAGCAAGCGCATGGTGATCGTCGCGGACGAAACGAAGCTGGTCGAACAGCTCGGCTCGCTGGTTTCCGTGCCTGTCGAAGTCGTGAAATTCGGATGGCAAGCCACGGAAAGAAAACTGCACGAGCTCGGCGCGAACCCGTCGCTGCGGCTTGGCGCGGGCAAGAAGCCCTTCGTGACCGACAGCGGAAACTACATCATGGATTGCGCGTTCGGCGAGATGGCGAAACCGAAGGAGGTTGCACACCATCTCGACCACGTCATCGGCGCGGTCGAGCACGGGCTCTTTCTCGGTTTCACCCGGGAAGCTTTTGTCGGCGGGCGTGACGGCGTGAAGGTTTTGAAAGCCGGATGAGAACTACCACCTGAAGTGAACGGCCAACGAGGAGCGCGGCCGGCAATTTGCCACCGGCCGCTGAAACCTACCCTGAAACCAGCCCCTCGTCCCCCCGCGGTTAATTCTTTGCAGCAGCGCAAGCCTGAGGATACACGGCGTCGAGAGCTCCCCAGAGAGCCTTCAGCGTGCGCTCGGCAGCGCAGAGCACGCCGAACGTATCGGCGCCGTTCTGGCTCGCGAGCCATTCCCGCCAGGCGGCGCGGTGACGTACGTCGGCCTCCTCGTGCACACCGAAGTAGGCTAGCGCGCGAGGTTCCGTGATGCCGTAGAATCGGCGCAGCCCGGAGATCTTCTGCGCGGCGATTTCAGGCACCTGCGCTTCATACGCATAGAAGGACGCGACGGCTTCTGCCAGCGCTCCCTGCGAGGAAACCTCGTCAAACGTATCGAGCAGCGCCGCGATCCCCGGAAGCGGGCGCGCCTCGTCGAGGGTGGCTTCGCTCACGCCGAGCGACTCCGCGAACTGGCGCCAGAGCAACGGGTGCGGCATCGCCGGATCGAGCTCTTCAGCGAGATTCTCGTTTACCAGCTCCGCGAGATGGCCGTTCGTGCGGCCCGCGAGCTGCTTCAGGTTCTCGGGAAACGCACGGACGTGTTGGTAATACTGCTCGGCATAGAGCTGGAGCGATTCCTTCGAAAGTTTCCCTTCAGTCCACGCCCGGTAAAACGGATGTTTCAACAGGTGGTGCTCTGCGATGAGAGCATCCAGCGATTCAAGCATTGTCGTTGCTTTCACAGGATTCTTGGCCATTGCGGTTTTTCAGCTTCCTTTCGGGATAGAGCGATGAGCAAACCCGCAGAATGCTATCCGAAATGCTCATGAATGTCCACTATCGGTCCCTGAATCACCCTCAGGATGCAACGGATGTTTCACGGAATGAAATGCCCTCACAGCGGGATGTTGCCGTGCTTCTTCTTCGGATTCGTGTCGCGCTTGTTTTCAAGGGAACGGAGCGCGGTGATGATTTTGGCGCGCGTCTGCGCGGGCTCGATGATGGCGTCGATGTACCCTCGCTCGGCCGCCACGTAAGGGTTCGCAAACCGCTCCCGAAAATCCTCGATCTTCTCGCGGCGCAGCTTTTCGCGTTCGGATTCGGACGCGCGGTCGAGCTCCCGCTTGTAGACGATATTCACGGCGCCCTCGGGGCCCATGACGGCGATTTCCGCCGTGGGCCACGCGTAGTTGATGTCCGTGCGGATGTGCTTCGATGCCATCACGCAGTAGGCTCCACCGTAAGCCTTGCGCGTGATGACCGTGATCTTCGGCACGGTCGCCTCGGCGAACGCGAACAGCAGCTTTGCGCCGTGCTTGATGATTCCGCCCCATTCCTGCTGCGTGCCTGGCAGGAAGCCGGGAACGTCCTCGAACGTGATGAGCGAGATGTTGAACGCATCGCAGAAACGGACGAACCGAGCGCCTTTCACGGAGGCGTCCATATCGAGCACGCCCGCGAGAAACGCCGGCTGGTTGGCGACGATCCCCGCGGGGCAGCCGTCGAAACGCGCGAAGCCGACGACGAGGTTCTTCGCGAAGTGCTCGTGAACTTCGAAGAATTCGCCGCCATCGGCGACCGCGTGGATCACGTCCTTGATGTCATACGGCTTTTGCGGGTCCTCGGGAACGAGGGTGTTCAGCCCCGGGTGCGCGCGATCCCATGGATCGCCCGAAGCGCGGCGCGGCGGATCTTCCAGGTTGTTCGGCGGAAGGTAACCCATCAGTTCGCGAATCATGGCGAGGCAGTCGGCGTCGTCGCGGGCGATGAAATGGGCCACGCCGCTTTTTGAGTTGTGCGTCATCGCGCCGCCCAGCTCGTGCTTCGTCACTTCCTCGTGCGTTACGGTCTTGATGACGTCCGGGCCGGTGACGAACATGTACGACGTCTCGCGAGTCATGAAAATGAAATCGGTGATTGCGGGGGAATAGACGGCGCCCCCTGCGCACGGGCCGAGCACGGCGCTGATCTGAGGGATCACGCCGCTTGCGAGCGTATTGCGGAGGAAGATTTCCGCATAGCCCGCGAGCGACATCACTCCCTCCTGAATCCGTGCGCCGCCCGAATCGTTCAGGCCGATCACAGGCGCGCCCTGCCGCATGGCGAGGTCCATGATCTTCGTGATCTTCAGCGCATTCGCCTCGGAGAGCGAGCCGCCGAAGACCGTGAAATCCTGCGCGAACACGTAGACGAGGCGCCCGTCGATGCGGCCATAGCCGGTGACGAAGCCGTCGCCCGGCGGGCGCTGGTCGTCCATGCCAAAATCCTGGCAGTGATGCCGGACGAATTTGTCCAGCTCTTCGAACGTGCCTTCGTCGAGCAGCAGATCGATTCGCTCGCGCGCGCTGAGCTTGCCCGCCGTGTGCTCGCGCTCACGACGCTCCGCTCCACCGCCCGCTTCGGCTTCGGCGTTCCGCTTGCGAAGCTCGTCGATCTGGTCGTGATGTTTTCGATTTTGGGTCGTTTTCTCCATTAAATTCCGTGTGTCGCCAAGCCTCAAATCTGTGTCGATCTGAGCGACCAGCCGCCTTTTTTTCAATGAGTTACGCCGATTTCTGTTCGACACCATGTGTCGATCAGAATCCTGACACCCACGCCCTAATTCGGCGCCGACAGTCTCATACGCTGCACAGCCGGGATCACCGTAGCAATGTGCGAGGCTAGTTTCAAGCGGTTGTTGGTGTGGACTTTTTTCGAAGCCGGAAAATTGGTTTAGTGTAAACCCGACCAGTCGTCGGCGAGGAGAATGGAGTTCGAGGGATTCGAGGGGTCATATTTCACGCTCGCAACCTGGCCGGAAGCAACGCGGGTGAGGTGCAAGCGCTCCTCGAGACCGGTAATGTCTTGCGCGGTTTCGTACGTCACGCCGGAAATCGCGTACGTATAGTAAAGGAGTTTCTGCGAGCCGCTGGCCGAAGCGGCGTGGCGTCTGGCCCAGAAGCCAGGGTTCCGGCCGTCGCGTTTGCCGGAAGGTTCGGAATGACCGTGATCCACGATTTCGAGCACCTGGCCTTCCACGATGCGGCCGACTCGATTCAAGTAAGCGCGGCGCTGGCGCTCGATCTCGCTTGCATCGGCAGGCTTGCGCCGGAGCCAGAGGATGATCCCTGCGACGGCCAGGATCGCAAGTCCGGCCAAGGGGAGCAGATTGCGCCAATCGGAGAGCAAACTTGTCAAAACGGAGTCTATATTAGCGCAGCATCAGGCGTTCACAAGGGGTCAGATTCAGGGTGAAGCCAGTCGATCAACGCTCTGATGCGCCGTGAAGAGAAGATGCGGGTCAATCCCGCGGGGCGACGACGGGGTTGCGAAGTGCGCCGATGCCGCCAACACGGACCTCGACCGCGTCGCCCGCCACCAGAGGACCGACTCCTGCGGGCGTGCCCGTGGTGATGAGGTCGCCGGGCTCGAGCGTCATCGCTTCCGCGATCCAGCGGAAGACCACGTCGATGGAAAAGACCATGTCCGAGACGCGCGCGGACTGCTTCCTTGCGCCATTGACGAAAGTCTCAATCGTGGTATCGGGGGAGGGCCGTTCCGTCTCGACTACCGGGCCGAACGGGCAAAAGGTGTCAAAACCCTTGCCGCGCGTGTATTGCCCGTCGAGCCTCTGGAGGTCGCGCGCGGTCACGTCGTTGAGGCAGGTATAGCCGGCGATATAGCGCCGGATATCGTCCGTGGGGCGCGGATGCGAGCAGCGGCGGCCGATGATGAAGGCGAGTTCGCCTTCGTAATCGACGCGCTCGGAAATCCGCGGGAGGACGATCGGGTCCTCAGGGGCGATGATCGAGGACGGCGGCTTAGAGAAAATCACCGGCTGCTTGGGCGGAGTGCTGCCCATCTCGGTGGCGTGGTCGAGGTAATTCCTGGCCATGCAAATAATCTTGGTCGGCCAGGATGGCGGCAGAAATCTGACATTGGCAACAGGCCACTCGCGGCCCGTGGGTCTGCGATCTCCCCAGACCTCACCGGAAATTTCCCGGATGACGCCGTCTTGAACGATCCCGGCGCGCGAGCCCGCATACGCTTCGGCCGGGGACCGGCCGGAATTCTTCGCGGCAGATTCGATCGGTTCGAAACGGCAGAGTTTCATCGGATATGAGGTGTCACGTGGCGCGAACCCTTGCGCTCGCCCGCAATCGGATGACGCCGCGCGTGTAGAAGCATTTCAACTACCCAGGAAGCGCCGGCGAAAACTCCGTAAACCACCGTTCCCTCGAAAAGCGCCTGAAACGGCGTCCGCAGAACGTCGAACAGATCGCGAAAATAGAGTCCCGCGAGGTTGTAGCCGCCCGCGAACAGCACCCATCCTATCATGGCCGCCGCGAACATCTGCCGGGGGCGGTTCAGAAACCGCACGACCGGCAGCAGCATGATGAGGACAAAGAGGGCGCCGAAGGCCGCGTTTCGCTCGAAAGCGTAAGATTCCAACGACGGAAAACGGTTTGCGGCGACGAGTGCACCGAGCATCACGACGACGAGCAGAGCACCGGTGTAGAGTCCCGTCCAAACGACCGGGTGGGAGGTCTTGGGTACGATCGGGACGTCGTGCTCGATGAGGGGTTCGTCTGTCATGGCGTTGCCTGGCCTTCCGCCGGCACGCCGCCAGAGACAGACACGCTCATTGGGCTTTCGTTCCCAGAGCGGTCTACCGCGGTGACAGTGTAGGAATAACGGCGGCCGGGCTGGACATTCATATCGCGAAACGCGGGCGCAAGCAACAATTCATTATTCAGGCGGGCTCCGGGAGCACCGGCCTGCTCCGTACGATAGACGTTGTAACCGGCGACATCGGTTTCAGGGCTGATCGCCCAGGAAAGCTCCAGATGCGCCGGTGTATCGCCCTGAGCGGGAACCATGGCGACAATGAGGCCGAGCGGAGCGGCCGGCGGGAAGATGTCCCTGGGCGTCACGATGAGGATGTTCGAGTCGGCCGACTCGAGTGTCTTCCCGGGATATTCCACCACGCTGCGGACGGAGTACGCGTACGTCGTGCCGAACACGACCTGCGGGTCGGTGAACAGCGCCGAGGCGGTTTCGCCGAATTTCGCTAGAGGCGACTTGAGACTAAGTATATCGGTCGTCGCGCCGGGCGCGGCCTCCGCGCGATAGATGCGGTAAGCGCCAATCGCGGGCGCGGGGCCGGCGGCCGTCCTTTCAGGCGGCGTCCACGCAAGGACGACCGCCGATGGCATTACATCCGCCTTCAGATCGGAGATCGAATCGGGCGGAGGATAGAGACGCACGCCCGCCGCGTTTGAATTCGCCGAATCTTTTTTTTCCGAGGCGCGCGTGCGAACCGCGTAGACCGCGACGCTATCCGTGTGTCCTGTGAAATCACCGGCGTCGAGCGAGTCGGCATACCGGACGCGGCCCTGTTGTGAGTAGTGGGCCACCATTCCGGACGGGATCGTCACCAGCAGCGCGGGATTTGACGGCGCTGTAGGATGCGGCTCGCCCGTTGCCGGCGCGAGCTCAAAGTCGCGATAGATTTCGATTGCCGGAGGCTGCTTGAGCGGGCGATGGTCCACTGTTTCGTTCGGCAATGTGAACGTGAGGACGACTTCGTTGCCCGATTGTTCGGCGGCGAGGTCCGCGACGGCCGCCGGGACGGGTGCCTTACGTTCGACCGGCTGGCCCGGCGAAGCACAGCCAGCAACGAGGAGAAAGGCGAAAATCGAAATTCGAAAACCGAACACCGGAGGGTGGAAGTCAAGGTTGCCTGCCGACGCGCGACTGGGGTTTCGCGGGTTTCGAGTTTCCATTTTGGCGTTACTAGAGGATATAGCGGCTCAGATCCTGATCCTTGACGATGTTCGCGAGCTGTTTCTGGATGTAGGCGGCATCGAGCTTGACCGTCTTCTTTTTCATTTCCGGCGCTTCGAAGGAAATCTCCTCGAGAACTTTTTCGAGAATCGTGTGCAGGCGGCGCGCGCCGATGTTTTCGGTGTGTTCGTTCACGGTAGCGGCGAAGCGGGCGATCGCGGCGATGGAGTCTTCCGTGAACGAGAGCTTCAAGCCTTCAGTATCGAGAAGCGCGGTGTACTGCTTGATGAGCGCATTCTTCGGCTCGGTGAGAATGCGGATGAAATCGGCTTCGGAGAGCGAGCTGAGCTCGACGCGGATCGGGAAGCGCCCTTGCAGCTCGGGGATCAGATCGGAAGGCTTCGTCGTGTGGAAAGCACCCGCGGCGATGAACAGGATGTGATCGGTGCGTACCATGCCGTAGCGGGTGTTCACGGTGGTGCCTTCGACGATCGGCAGGATGTCGCGCTGCACGCCCTCGCGGGAGACGTCCGGGCCGTGGCCGGCCTCGCGGCCCGCGATTTTGTCGATTTCGTCGATGAAGAGAATGCCCATCTGTTCGACGCGATCGACCGCGATGCGGGTCACCTGGTCCATGTCGATGAGGCGGTTTTCTTCTTCCTGGATGAGGTAGTCGAAGGCCTCGGCGACGGTCATTCTCCGCTTCTTTTTCTGCTGGCCGAACATGCCGGAGAGCATGTCCTTGACGTTGATGTCCATTTCCTCGACGCCCTGGTTGGTGATGATTTCAAACGAGGGCATGGAGCGCTCGCGGACTTCGACTTCGACCAGGCGCTGGTCGAGCTTGCCTTCGCGGAGTTGGGCGCGGAGCTTGTCTCGCGTGCGCTGCGCCTGCTCGCGGCGCTGAGCCTCCGTCGCGGCCCCGGCATCGGGAGGTATAGGCGACGGGGGGAGAAGCAGATCGAGCAAGCGCTCTTCGGCGGATTGCTCGGCGCGCTCGGCCACTTCGTCGAGCTTTTCCTCGCGCACCATGTCGATCGACGTTTCGACCAGATCGCGCACCATGGATTCGACGTCGCGGCCGACGTAGCCGACTTCGGTGTACTTCGAAGCCTCGACCTTTACGAACGGGCAGCCGGCAAGGCGCGCGAGGCGCCGGGCGATTTCGGTCTTGCCGACGCCGGTCGGCCCGATCATCAGGATGTTTTTCGGAAGGATGTCCTCGGCCAGCTCGGGCTGGAGTTTCTGGCGGCGTACGCGATTGCGCAAGGCGATGGCCACCGCCTTTTTCGCCGCGTTCTGCCCGACGATGTACTTATCGAGCTCGACGACGATTTCCCGCGGCGTCAGCTCATCGAAGGACGGCAGAGGCTCGGGTTCGGCCGCTTGCTGGTCTCCGGACAGATAGATCACCATGTCTTTCTCCGATTTGCCGCTCATAACTCTTCGATGCTGAAATTGGCGTTGGTGAAGATGCAAATTTCACTCGCGATGCGCATGGCTTCCTGGGCGATGTCCTTGGCGCCGAGCTTGGTGTGCTTGGCGAGCGCCCGCGCGGACGCCACGGCGTAAGGCCCGCCGGAGCCGATCGCGCAGATGCCGTCGTCGGGCTCGATCACGTCGCCATTGCCCGAGAGCAGGAACGTGTTCTTCGCGTCCGCCACGATCAGCAGCGCGTCCAGGTGGCGCAGAGAGCGGTCCGTGCGCCAATCTTTCGCCAGCTCGACCGCCGCACGAGGCAGGTTGCCATGATATTCCTGCAGCTTATTTTCGAAGCGCGCGAAGAGCGAAAGAGCGTCCGCCGTGCTTCCCGCAAACCCGGCGATGATCTTGTCGTTGTACAGGCGGCGGGTCTTCTTGGCGTTGTGCTTGATCACGCCTTCGCCGAGAGTCACTTGGCCGTCAGCCGCGAGCACGACTTTATTGTCCTTGCGTACGCATAGGACCGTCGTCCCGTGCATCAGTTGCGATTTCCGGGTCATTCCCATCCGGCCATTATACCTGCGCGGCGGCACCTGGGCCACTCACACGCACCAAGTGTATCTTGGCGGCGAGCAGGAAATCGGAGAGTTTTCTTTGAGAACGGCGGGAGGTCAGTTCTTGTCCGGGTCCTTATCCGCGTCGTCTTTGTCGGCTTTGTCTTTCTTGTCCTTGCCCGTATCTTTTTCTTTCTTGCCGACCTTGGCCCAGCGGTCTTCGAGGGATTCCTTGGTAAAGAGCGAATCGGAGAGGCCGGTGTTGTAGTCACATTTGTCGAAAAAAGCCTGAAAAATCTTGATTCCGTTGCGCTCGCGGGTGAGCTGGAAGGCCGTTTGGACGCCGTCGAGTGGATGGTAATTCGAGTAGTATTCGATTTCCTTGCTCTTCATTCGCGTCTTGGGGTCGCGCGTGTCCGCGACTTTGCGAATGGGCAGATGTGACGACTGCAAGATCGCGATGCGAATCGTGCGATTGTCGCTGTCCACGAGTTCGACCCAGTCCACTTCTCTCAAATCCACAATATCCGAGCCGCCGTACCGGAAGACCATGCCCGGTTCATGAATCCGCTGGCGCAGAATGTTGAAGAGATCTTTTTTGGCCGTTTCTTGGAAATCGACGACATCAACTTGCGGAGCTTCGGAGACGCCGCCGCGGTCGAGGTCCCATCCTTTGTTGCCGTTGTAAACCTCGATGATATTGCGCTTGGGAAGATTCTCCTGGCGTTCCTTGTCCGGGGGTACCTCGTAATCGATGAAGTGTCCGAAGCCGGTGAGCTGGCCGGAGTGATCGAAGCTGCCAAGACGACCCTCGCACGTAGAGTCGTGGACGTTCAGATACGTGCTTCCACCCAGGGCTTCGATCGCCTGATTGAGAAGCTGCTTGGCCTTCGCGGCGCTCTGGTCCGGCATCAGGAATTGGTCATCCTGAGCCGCTGCGCGCGGTGGGTGCAGAAAACAAGCGGCGAGCAGAGCCGCGGCAAGAATGGGGCGTGGGCTTATCCGCAAGGGAAGGATCCTCCGTTTACGTTGATTACTTCACCCGTCAGGTAGGTTGCCAGGTCCGAAACGGCGAAAAGGATCGGCCCTGCAACTTCCTCGACGGTCGCCACGCGTTTCAACGGATACGCCGCGAGCAACGTCTTCATCTTGCTGCGGTTCTTCGCGTCCGCCTTCCATATTCCCGTATCGACGAAGCCGGGCGCCACGCAGTTCACGAGAATGTTGTGGCGCGCGAGCTCGGCCGCGAGTCCTTTCGTGAAGCTGATGATCGCGCCCTTGGTAGCGGAGTAGTGCGTGTGGAAAGCGGTCCCGCGCTGCCCGGCCACTGAACCGAGGGTGACGATGCGGCCGCCTCCCTGGGCGATCATGTGCGGGACGGCGTGGTGAACGACAGCGTAGACGCTCTTCAAATTGACGCGGATCATTTCGTCCCACTCGCGCTCGGACAACTTCTCGATTGGCGCGTCCTCCCGGTTCCAAATGCCCGCGTTGGCGACAAGAATATCGAGGCGACCGAGGCATTCACGGGTATGCTCGACGAGCTTCTTTGCATCGTCCATCTTTCCGAGATCGGCCTTGAGCGATTCGATGCGCGTGCCGTGCTTGCGCGCCTCCTGTTCGACCTGCGCGGCCGCCTCGCGATTGCGATGGTAGTTGAAAACGACGTCTGCGCCGGCCTGCGCGAAGAGCTTGACCGTCGCAGCGCCGATGCCCTGCGAGCCGCCCGTTACCAGTGCCGCCTTGCCCGCCAGCGAAATCACGAAGCCTCCAGAAGAAAGAGTTGAACAGAGACCAGAACCGGGAACGAGGAAGTTTCCGCTCAGACTCGTGCGGGCGCCTTCCGCACGCCGGCCGCGGCGACCAAATCTCGGAAGAGCGCTTGCGCCAGCGGGTCCGTCTCCGCCATTCGTTCGGGATGCCATTGCACGCCGGTTACCCAGTTGGCATCGCCGGTCCATTCGAGGGCCTCGATGACGCCGTCCGGCGCGCGGGATACGACGCGGAGGTCACGGCCGGGCTCGAGAACCGACTGGTGGTGCGAACTGTTCACAACGGCTTCGCTCGCTCCGGCCATCTGCGCGAGCCGCGACCCGGGCTTGATCGAGACGGCATGAAACGGCTCAGGCTGACCCAGCTCCCTCTCCCAGTCGTGCTGAATTTGCGTACGCAGCTCGCTCGGGATGTCCTGGACCAACGTGCCGCCCAGAAACACGTTCAGGCTTTGGATGCCGAAACAGATCGCCAGGATGGGCTTGTGTTCCGCCAGGGCGTGCTCCAGGAGGGCAAAGTCGGTTCTCTCGCGGTCCGGGTCGGCTTCGGCACACTCGGGATGCCTGGTGGCCCGAAACAACGAGGGTTCGACATCAGCAGGACTGCCCGGCAACAGGATCGCGTCGAGGGTCCGCGCGATCTTCTCAAGATGCTGGAGCGAGAGCCCGAGAGAAATCGGCACAGGTGCCCCGTCGGCTCGATGGACTGCCTGGATGTACTTCTCAAGCTTGGCGAAATCTCCCGTAAGTTCTTCTTTTCGTGTGCGATACGATATTCCGATGCGCGGCTTGAGGTTTGCGTCAGGACTCATGTCAACGACATCGTATCATCGCCGCGTTGTCCCCGGCAACCCGGCATGGGCCTGACCCGCGAGCATTTCGGCGGGCCTAGCGGAGGGGGCAGCGATCAACAGGTCTCGATGGAGAGCGAAACCATGCCCTGTTTCGGGGTCTGCGAAGCCGATTTTCGCGGTGGATGCGTCCTGAGCCACGCCTCGTGGTTCTGCTTCATCTGGTCGATGTGGTGGGGGATGTGACGCTCCTGGCGCTCGATCCAGCTTTCGAGGCTGATCATGCCGTCCGCCGGATGCTCGACCGCATGCGCCCAGACTGGTTCTGGGAGCGACACCAAGAGCTGATAGGTCATCTTTCGCAGCCGGCGTATCACTTCCAGCGCCTCGCGCGTACTCTGGTGAAAATAGCCCAGGGTGCCCGCCCAGCGGGCGGCGTCAAATTTCGTCACCGATCTTCCCGGTTCAGCGATCAGGTGGCGGCAGCGTACGTACGAGCTGGCTTCGCTATCCGCTAGATGAAGAATGATCTCGTGGATGCTCCAGCGTTCCGGCGAGGGCTTGTAGAGCCACATCTTCTTCGGGAGTTCGCGCAGAGTGACGGAAAGCAGCGCCGGCGCGCGCCCGAACGACTCCAGCATTTGCCGCCTCTCGTCTCGCGTCATACGGTCACCCCACGTTGTTTGATTTAGACGTGGAAACGGCATTTTGGCTGCTCGCCCTCACGTGAATAAACGATGAAAAAGTGCTGTTTGTTCGCTTCATGCTTTTGAGTGTAGGAGAGCTGGATTTCCTGCCAACATCCAAAATGGCAACTCAGCCAGGGAGACGCACGCCATTTTGGACTCTTCAATAATCGGGAGCGGTGCGCTCCGTTTTGTGGAAGATTTCAGGATTTTCGCGCAACGGCAGGTGCGCCGCGCCGGCGCCAATAGGAGCGCAAGTCTCCCACGAGGTAAAGCGAGCCGGTGGCGAAGACGGCGTCCTCGGGAGAGGCCATCCCGATGGCTTTTTCGAGCGCTTCGCCGGGATCAGGGACGACGATGGATTTTTCACCGAGGTGGCTTGTCATTTCGGCGAGCAGAGGAGCCGAAATGGCGCGCGGCTGCCGGGGTTCGGTCAGGACCACAAGATCGGCGGCGGGGAAAAGCACTCCGGCGATCTCGTCAACCGCCTTATCGCGCATGGCGCCGTAGACGAGCAGAATTCGCCGGCCCTTGAAATTCTCTTGCCAGAACCTGAGCAGCTCTCGCGCGCCAGCCGGATTGTGCGTGCCGTCGAGATACACGGTTGGGCGCTCGCAAAGTCGCTCGAGCCGGCCGGGCCATCGCGCGGCGCGGATGCCGCCAATGACCGCTTTGTCGTCGATCGGGAATCCCCGTTCGCCGAGCAGGTGCGCGGTGGTCGCGGCCGCAAGAGCATTGCGAATCTGGAAGCGACCGGGGAGCGGCGGCTCGATCGCAAGCGTCTTGCGCGAATGGAGCGGGGCAACCACCGCGCGATAGCAGCCGCCGGATGCGTGTGTCGCTTCGATGCGCCAGGCGGTGTCGATTTCCACGAGGCGTGCGTCGACCTCCTTGCAGCGCCGCGCGATCACGGCGCGCGCTTCGGGCCTTTCCGCCGAGCTCACCACCCAGGCGCCCGGCTTGATGATTCCCGCCTTTTCGGACGCGATCTCTTCGATCGAGTGACCCAGAAAATCCTCGTGATCGAAATCGATGGACGTGATGACGGCTACCTCCGGCGCCACGATGTTCGTCGCGTCGAGCGTGCCGCCCAAGCCCACTTCGTAGACGGCGAAGTCCACGCCGCCTCCGGCGAACGCTGCAAATGCCATTGCCGTGATGCACTCGAAGTAGGTGGGGTGCGCGGCAAGCTTGCCCGCCGCCAAAAGCGATTCGATGGCGCCTTGCACGCGCGTCCAGGCAGCGGCAAAGTCCTCATCCGAAATGTCCTCGCCACCGATGCGGATACGCTCGTTGATGCGTTCGAGATGCGGCGACGTATAGAGACCCGTTCGCAGGCCGGCCGCGTGCAGAATGGAATCGAGCATTGCCGCCGTGGAACCTTTTCCATTGGTGCCCGCGATATGAACGCACGGCATGGCGCGGTGAGGGTTGCCGAGGGCTTCGGCGAGCGTTGTCGTGTTTTCGAGGCCGAATTTTTGGACGTGAGCCTGCTGCGGCGCGGCCAGCTCGCGCCCCAGCGCCATCAGCGCGTGAACGGATTCTTCATAGTTCATGCGAAGTCGAGAAAGAAACCGAGAGCTTGCGAGACGTAGAATTTCAAGTCCTTGCGTGGGACGACAGCGTCGAGGAAACCGTGCTCGAGGAGAAATTCGGCCGTCTGAAAGCCTTCGGGAAGTTTCTGGCGGATGGTCTGCTCGATCACGCGCGGGCCCGCAAAGCCAATCAGTGCGCCCGGCTCGGAGATATTCAGATCGCCCAGCATCGCATAGCTCGCGGTGACGCCGCCGGTGGTCGGATCGGTGAGAATCGAGATAAACGGCACGCGCGCTTCGTCGAGCCGCGCGAGCGCCGCGGATACCTTCGCAAGCTGCATCAGGCTGACGGCTCCCTCCATCATCCGGGCGCCACCAGAACAGGAAACGATGATCAACGGCTGACTTTGTGCGACCGAGCGCTCGATCGCGCGGGCTACCTTCTCGCCGACCACCGCGCCCATCGACCCGCCGATGAAACCGAATTCCATCGAGCAGCAGATCACCGGCCGTCCGTCGAGTTTGCCTTCGGCGGTGAGGATCGCGTCCTTCATGCCGAGTTTCCGCTGCGCTTCGCTCAGCCGCGTCGCGTAAGGCTTCGTGTCCGAAAAATGGAGCGGATCGCTCGAGGCGAGATCCGCGTCGTGCTCGGTCCAGAGTTCGTCATCGAGCAGCAACTCGAGCCTGCGGCGCGCGTGCAGGCGGAAATGGTGCTCGCATTTCGGGCACACTTCCCAGTTTGCTTCGAGGTCTTTCTTCCAGACGATCGCCCGGCAGGCGCTGCACTTCATCCACAGCCCTTCCGTGCGGACGCGGCGCTCGTCCGCGGGCGTCGGATTTTCGATCGGCTTTTTTTCGCGCTTGAACCAGGTCATGGGCTCAGTAGTCGATTCCCCGCTGCGCGAGGATGCCTTTCGTGTACGGATGCTTCACTTCGCGCATCTCGGTGACTAGATCGGCGGCTTCGACCAGCTTCGGATGCGCGTTGCGGCCCGTGCAGATCACGTGTACGTGCTCCGGCCGCTTCACCAGCGATTCGACGACGCGCTCCGGATCGAGCATCTTGTAGCTGATCACGTAATTGATCTCGTCGAGCACGACCAGATCGTATTTCTCGCTGTAAATCTGCTCGCGGCCGTATTCCCAGGCCTGCTCGCAGAGGCGCACGTCTTCCGGGTCCGTGTCGCCACCGCCGACTTTCACGAACCCCCGGCCCATCGGTCGAATCTCGAATTTGTCGTCGCCGAGCATCTTCGCCGCGTCGAGCTCGCCGTAATGCCACGAGCCCTTGATAAACTGCACCATCAGCACGCGCAGCCCCTGCCCCACGGCGCGAAACGCGGTGCCAAGAGCGCAGGTCGTCTTGCCCTTGCCCGGTCCCGTGTAAACGATGAGGAGTCCCTGACCTTCCGGCATCGAATCGCGTCTCGCGAAGACAGTTTTTAATAGTGGCCGTGTGCCAACAAAAGGTCAAGACGCGACTTGCCAGGGCGTCACCGAGACGTAGAGAAAGCATGGAAGGATTCGAAATCCTTCCTCGGTGCCTCTGTGTCTCCGTGGCTGCCTCTTCATTTTGGATAGGGATGCCCGGCGAGAATCGCGAAGGCGCGGTAAATCTGCTCGGCGAGGACGACCCGGGCGAATTCGTGCGGCATCGTTAGCGTCGAGAGCGAGATTTTCTGCTTTGCTCCCGCGCGGATTTCGGAGGGAAAGCCTTCGGCATCGCCGCACAGGAAAACGAGTTCGCGCGCGCCGCGGTCGCGCAGGTCGCCGAGCCAGCGGGCGAACTGCTGCGACGTGAACTGCTTGCCAGCAGGGTCGAGAAGGACGATCGTCGCCGCGGAGTCGATCTTCAGCTTGCGCAGCGTGGCGGGTGAAGCGTTGCGGAGTTCGCCGATCTCGATTTCGGAGTAGTGCCGGATGCGGCGAACGTAATCGTCGAGAAGCGCGCGGATCTCTTCGCGCCGCGTTTTCCCGAGCATGAGAAGGCGGATTTTCATCGTTCAATGGAGCCTGCAGGATCGCTTGTAGGGGCGGGTTTGAAACGCGTTCCCTGCGTCTCGATCCTGTCGGGACCCGTCGGCTTCAAATCAGGCCGTATTTCTTGCGCTTCTCGAGCAGGGTCTTCCGGCTGATGCCGAGGACCTCCGCGGCCTGGCCGATCTTGTAGTGCGTCGCCTCGAGCGTCGCCCGGACGGCCTCGCACTCGACATCCTCAAGCGATCGCAGCGCACCCCCGGGGGCATGCGCGCTGCCAGCCGTGCGAAGAATCTCCGGAAAATCTTCCGTGCGCAGGACAGGCTCCTTCGCGAACACGAGGGCGTGCTCGATCGCGTTCTTCAACTCACGCACGTTTCCCGTCCACGCATACGATTCGAGCAGAGCCAGCGCCGCGGGATCGAGCAGTGCGTCGGGCCGTCCGTGCACAGGGCCGAGCCGCGCGAGAAAATGCGCGGCGAGTGGCACGATATCGCTGCGCCGCTCGCGCAACGGTGGCACCGAAATCGCGAGCACGTTCAGACGGAAAAAGAGGTCTTCGCGGAAGCGGCCTGCGGCGACGGCCTTGTTGAGATCCGTGTTTGTCAGCGCCATTAGGCGCGCATCCATGCGCAGAGTTTCCGTGCCGCCCAGGCGCTCGAACGTGCGCTCTTCGAGGACGCGCAGCAGCTTGGCTTGCATCCCGGGAGCGAGCGTCGCGACTTCGTCGAGGACGATCGTGCCGCCCTGGGCCATTTCGAGCCGCCCCGCTTTGCGCGCGACGGCGCCCGTGAACGCGCCGCGCTCGTGGCCAAAGAGCTCGGATTCGACGAGCTCGGAAGGCAGGCTGGCGCAGTCGATCTTCAGGAACGGCGCATCGTGGCGCGGTCCGTGTTCGTGAATCCATCGCGCGAGCTGGTCCTTGCCGGTGCCGCTCTCGCCGGTGATCAGCAGCGTGGTCGCCGTCTCGGCGAGTTTTTCGGCGATTTCGAGGACTCGACGTGAGGCGGGGTCAGCCGCAACCCAGGCAACGTCCGCGGCGTTCATGGCTGTGCCGCGCCGCCTTCGGATTCATCGCGCGATTCGGAGGGCCTTTCGGGCGCCGGGAAGTCCAGGCGCTCGGCGGTGCGCCAGAGGCGCTCGAGATCGTAGTATTGCCGCGCGCGTTCGCTGAACATGTGCACGATGAAATCCCCATAGTCGAGCAGGACCCACTCCGCGCCGGATTTCCCTTCGCGGTGGGCGAGCCGCACTCGCTCGCGCCCAAGCCGCTCTTCGATGGCCTCGCTGATGGCCTTGATCTGCGGCTGGCTGCGCCCGGAGCAGAGCAGGAAATACTCGGCGAACGCCACGTCGCCCGAAAGCTTCAGCACCGTGATGTCCACGGCCTGTTTCTCCTGGGCCGCTTCGACGGCCCAGCGGATTTCGGGGCGAAGAGTCTCGAGATTCACCGGTACAGGGCCTGCCCGAGAATGTATTCCTCCACGCGCGCGGGCACAAGCCCGTGGATGCTCTGATTCCGTTCGCGGCGCACGCGCACCTCTGTGGAGGAGACGTGGCTCGCGACGGTGGTCAGCAGGTAGACGGTCGATTTGCGCAAAGCGATCTTCTGCGGGCTCTGCGACGCAGCGCGTCCCAATTTCTCCGGCGGAATCACAAGCCGCAAGGCGTCGAGGCGAAAGCCGGGGCGGCTCGCGACGATGAAATCGCAGGCGTCGAGCAGCGCCTCGTAGTTCCTCCACGTGGGAAGCTCAAGGAACTGGTCCGCGCCGGCGATGAAATACACGTGATCGTCCGGGTGCTCGCGATGGAATCGGCGGACCGTTTCGATGGAGTAAAAGACGTGTGCCGAACCATCCGCGGGCGCTTCGGCGAGCGACGGTACGAAACCCGGGTGCCCCGCGCAGGCCAGGGCCACCATGGAATAGCGATGGACAAACGGCGCGAGTTCCCGCAGCGGCTTGTGCGGCGGGTGCGAGGACGGGATGAAATAAACGGTATCGAGATGGAATCGCCGCTGCGCCGCCTGCGCCACGGCGATGTGGCCCGCGTGCACGGGGTCGAACGTTCCTCCGAAGAGCGCGACCGAGCGGCGATGGCCCGAGCCGGAATGCTCATGAGCGCCGTGCGAGGTCAACGCTTATCCCCGTGCTGAGCTGGCGCACGATGCTCGATACTTGGTGGGACTTCGGGCTGGCTCATCTCTCGATGTTCGTCGTGCACCCCCTTTTTTGACGCATCGGCCGGTGCAGCCGGTTTCGGGATACGGTCGAGCGCGTTCGCGATTGCGCGCACGAGCTCGACGATGCCCTCGCCGGAGGCGGACGAGATGGCGTGGAATTCCAGGCCGCGCTCGGCGGCGAATGCGCGGAGCTTTTCGAGGCGCTCGCGGTTCGTGGTGGCGTCGAGCTTCGCCGCCACGACGATCATGGGCTTTTCCGCTAGGGCTGGGCTGAATGCGGCGAGCTCGCGTTCGATTATTTCAAAATCGTGCACCGGGTCGCGATCGTTTGCATCGCTGGTGTCCACGAGATGCGCGATCAGACGCGTCCGCTCCACGTGTTTCAGGAACCTGATTCCCAGCCCGACGCCTTCATGCGCGCCTTCGATCAAGCCCGGCAAATCGGCGACGACGAACGTGCGGCCATTGCCCGGAGCCGCATCGGGATCGGCGGAAACGACGCCAAGGTGCGGTTCGAGCGTCGTGAAAGGGTACGCGGCGATCTTGGGCCGCGCTGCGGAGATGCGCGATATCAGGGTCGACTTTCCGGCGTTCGGGAAGCCGACCAGGCCGACATCCGCCAGCAATTTCAATTCGAGCCGCAGATGCCGTTCCTGGCCCAGGCGCCCGTCTTCATGTTCGCGGGGCGCCTGATGCCACGGGCGAACAAATGCGGGATTGCCGTTGCCGCGTCCCCCGCGCCCGCCGCGCGCTGCCCGGAAGCGCTGGCCCGGCTCGGTGAAATCGAAAAGTTGCTCGCCGGTGTCCGCGTCGAAAACCACCGTACCTACGGGAACTTTGAGTATCGTGTCGTCGCCTGAGCGGCCGTGGCAATCGGATCCTTCGCCGTGGCGCCCTCGCTCGGCGCGAAATTCGCGGTTGTAGCGGTAGCGAAGGAGCGTATTGTCATTCGGGTTCGCTTCGATCTGGATATCCCCGCCATTGCCGCCGTCGCCGCCGGATGGCCCGCCGCGCGGGACGTACTTCTCCCTGCGAAACGCGACGCAGCCATTGCCGCCGTCGCCGCCCTTCACCAGGATTTTGGCTTCGTCAACGAACACAAGGTTCTCTTTCCAAAAGTGTACACGAAGGCGGCATCGTGCGCGCCATTGAGGCGCCGCCTATGACGTTGGGTTCGCTCATCGGATCAGTGGATTGCGAATGTCGCCGTGGAGGAAGGATTCAGTCAGCCGCGGGCGCGGAGGTCTTCATCTCGGAGTTGGTCGCAGCTTCCGCGAGGGGCAGAACGCTGATAAAGCGGCCGTGAGCGCCCTTGTCTTCAAAGCGCACCACGCCGTCGATGCGCGCGAATAAAGAATCATCCTTCGCCCGCAAAACGTTCTTACCAGCCTTATAGTGCGTGCCGCGCTGCCGGACCAGGATGCTGCCGCCGGTTACGACTTGCCCGCCGAACCGCTTGACTCCGAGCCGCTGTCCGTGCGAGTCGCGTCCGTTTGTGGATGACCCGCCGCCCTTTTTGTGTGCCATGACAAACCTCTAGGAAAGTTGAATTTCGCCGACTTCGACGGCTGTGTAACCCTGCCGGTGTCCGCGCTGGATCTTGTATTGTCCGCCCGTCTTGAACTTAAGCACTTTGAGCTTCGGTCCGCGGCCGTGCTTCACGATCTTGCCGGTGACCTTGGCCTTGGCGGCATGCTCGCCGCCCAGAATCTTTTTCTCGTCGGTGCGGATGGCGATCACATCCTCAAACGTGACCTTTCCACCGACCTTGCCGTCCAGCCGCTCGACCTGGATGGTCTCGCCCGGCTCGACGCGATACTGCTTTCCCCCACTGCGAATTACGGCGTACATGCTGCCTCCCGACTCTATCGACAAACCTCAATTATATGGGCCATAGACGTTTAGGTCAACGAACTCTGTGCTCTTCTTAGTTCCCAGTTAGCGATTTACCCCGAATACTCGCACGGGGTTTGGCGAGAAGCACAATGCACCAACGTCGATGGGGAAGCATGTCGAGAAGTTACGTATACAATTACCGTGAAGGGTTGCGGTCCCGTTACCTTCGATTGGCGCATTTTTCCCGGCGACGATGGAGATAAAACATGGTCCTACAATGGCGCCAATCCGAACTTCGACGAGACCAAGTGCCCGCTATACGCTTTCGTTAGCGACGATTCTCATTTCATTGACTCGCCGGCGCTGGGAAAACCGCTGCCCGAAACCTGCCAGCTCAAGTGATCCCAGCCCGCCGCCTTCTTGGTCGTGAGACTCCTCGGTTACGCTGATGCTTGCGCGGCAGAGCCCTTGAAGAACGCGAGCAATTCCGCGTTGATCTGGTTCTTGAGGGTCGAGCACATCCCGTGCGGTGCGCCCGGGATGACTTTCAGCGTGGCTCGCTTGACGATCTTGGACGAGAGAAGGGCCGAAGCGCCGATCGGCACGATCTGATCGTCGTCGCCGTGAAGGACGAGTGTTGGCACGTCGAACTTCTTGAGGTCCTCGGTAAAATCCGTCTCGGAGAAGGCCTTGATGCAATCGTAGACAGCCTTGTGTCCGGCCAGCATTCCTTGCAGCCAGAACGACTCCCGCAGGCCGTCTGAGACCTTTGCTCCCGGCCGGTTGGCGCCGTAGAACGGCACGCTGAGCTCCTTCCAGAACTGCGAACGGTCGGCGAGTACGCCGGCGCGGATCTCGTCGAACGCCTCGATTGGCAAACCGCCGGGATTGGCGGGCGTCTTCAGCATCAGCGGCGGCACGGCCCCGATCAATACGGCTTTGGCTACGCGTTTGGTGCCATGGCGACCGATGTAACGCGCCACTTCGCCGCCGCCCGTCGAGTGACCCACGTGGATCGCATCCTTCAGATCGAGCGCCTCGACGAGCTCGGCGAGGTCGTCGGCGTAGGTGTTCATTTCGTTGCCGTCCCAAGGCTGGCTTGAGCGGCCATGGCCTCGGCGGTCGTGCGCGATACAGCGGTAGCCGCGATCGGCCAGAAACAGCATCTGGTCCTCGAAGGCGTCCGCGCTCAGCGGCCAACCGTGGCTGAAGACTACGGGTTGTCCCGTGCTCCAGTCCTTGTAATAGATCTGCGTGCCGTCTTTCGTTGTGATCGTTGCCATGGGCCTCCTTAAAGTTAGAGTTCGCTGCCCGACTGCCGGATTGGATTATGCAGGACTCGTCAGCGATTCACCAAAAGTGGTCTGTGCGCCCGTGGGTGCTGCCGGGCTGGCCGGCAATGGCTACGCGTAGGCCTGACGGCAGGTCTCGTGTTCGTGGCACGTGGGCGGACAATTGGTCTTGTCGATGAGGACGTAGTTGTGGCACGCGGCGCAGACCACGCCGTAGATCGTCTTGCTGAACTGCTCGTGGCCGGTTTCCGCCGTGTGCTCGCTGCGGCCTTGTTCGCGGCTGATCGCCATCGACGAAAATCGCTCCTTGGTTGCTACGCTTTCCACGCTGGCGAGGTCGTAAACGGATACAACGGATAGACTTCGCGAAAGATTTTGGTGACCTCACGGTCGAATCCGGTCTGCGTGGCGGCTGCCGGCGCAAATTTCCTCCGCACGATCCACGCCTGCAACTTCTTCCATTCCTCGGGTTTCACAGGCCAGCCCTGGTGCTTCGTCCATTCGCCCTTTTCATTCGCATGCCAATAGCTCTCATATTTCACGAGCCGGCGCCGCTGCCGCTCGATCCACGCTGGATTTTTGCGGCCCCGCTCGCGGCCGACCTGCACGAGCGGGGAAATCCGGCCCCCGCCGTAAACGCGGAATCCGCATGTCACGGTTTCGGCTGAGAGGCCCACGTACAGTTGACCGCCTTCGCCTCCCGGTTCCGCGAAGAAGAGATACATCTGCGTTCGGTAAGGCGACTTGTCACGGGCGAAGCGGATATCGCGGTTGATGCGCGAGAAATTCTCGCCCACGCGACCGCCCATGGCGAATCGAGGATTCAGCTTCCGGGCGGCAGGTGTCAGCCGGTCGAGTAGCTCGCGAAACGGTTCGACAATCACCCCGCGATATCGCTCGCGGTTGGCGTCCATCCATGGTTTGTGATTGTTTCGCCCGAGCTCGCGGAAGAACCGGAATGTTTCCTGCGAGAAAATAGCGTCCTTAGCACTCATCTTTTGTCTGTGCCGCGCCCTGCCTCGCTCAAGCGCAACACTGCATGCGGCGGAATGCTTCTTCGCTGAGGTGCGCCACGGCCGCCGCAGAACGCGCCCCTTGCGGCGGCCGATAGGGCATCGCCGTCCCGGTCGCATCGATATACGGCTGGTCCATGTGGAAGGACACAACTTCGCAGAACGGCACAACCTCGCGGCGGACTCGCCCCAGAGCCGCCGAAGCCTCGACCGGCAACACCGCGCCCCGCGCCATCGAAAATGCGCCCAGCGCGGCTCCCGCGACCGCCAGCTTCGCAACAAAATCGCGTCGCGTCAGCATTCCCCGGCCCTCATGCAAACGGCAGCTGATCTTCGTTCATCCATCTTCCATGCACTTGTGACGTTGCGCGGAACGGCAGAATCACCCGCGCGACGTCTCCCGCTTCGAGATGCTGCGTATCGGCGATAATCAGTTCCGAGCGCATCTCCGCGTAATTCGAAGCGAGGCCCATGATGTAGCCGTCGCCTTCCGGCGCGCTTTTGCCGCGCGGAACGAAGCACACTTCCTGCAAACTGTGCGTATCGCCCGCAAAGTACGAACTCATCGTTCCGGTCGCCAGATCAAAGCGGCCGTAGCAGTTGCTCACGCGGCCTCTCAGGTTGCCCGCCCGCGCCTCGTTGAACGGCCGGTCGCGGTCGGTGTAGGCGGTAAAGGCATAGCGGTAGGGAAGCGAAAGATAGCGGTCGTCCACGCGGCCCAGGTCGCTCACGTTCATCTGAAACAACTTCTCTTCCGTAAAACTATCGTCCTTGGAATTCAGGTCGAACGTGTTGCGCCGAATGAACGCGCGCGCCTTTTGCGGGTCCCAGGGCGAGCCGTCGATCGGTGGAAAGAACGGGAACGGATTCGAGTCGAAAATCGGCGCCTCGAGGATCACCTTGTTGCCTTCCGTTCGCGCGTTCAGCGTGTGCACCGTGGCCCGCTCCGGACCCTTGAACCAGCGAATGTCCTTCGCCTCGCCGTCGCGCGGAATCACGCCCACGTAGGCGGGCTTCGTGCTGTCCCAACCCCAGTGGACCTTGCCTTCTTTGAGGCGCTCCATGCTCGTCACGAATCCATATACCGGGATGATGACGTGCTTCTGCGTCAGTCCGATGTCGTGGACCATGCTGATGTAGGGAACTTTGAACCGCACCTCGCGCGTGACCTCGCCCTTCCTGTTGATCGTGTACAAATACACGTCGTTCGTCTCGAGGCCGCTCGCCTCGTAGCCGTAGCAGATCATCTCGCCGGTCGTGGGATCGACTTTCGGGTGCGCCGTGAACGTCAGGCTCTTGTACTTTCCGTGGAAATTGTAGGGGCCGATCGTTTCAAGCGTGTTGCAATCGATCTCGTACGGCAGGCTGTCCTCTTTCAGCGTAAAGAGCTTTCCCGCGAACGCGAGCGGAGTCGTGTTCTGCACCGAGCGATCGAGTCCTTGAACGCTCGGGTCGTCGGTGAAAGGATTGCGATATTCTCCGAAAAGCTGCTTGTGCGCCGCAAGGTCCGCCTTGTACCGCGGCGTCTTTACCCAGCGCCCCTTGTAATCGACGATGCCCTTTTTGAACCGGAACATGCTGATGTAGCCGTCCATGCTGAACGGCGAATCGTCTGCAAACTTCGGCGGATAGAGCCAGTCACCTCCGAGGCGCACGAACGCGCCGTTCAGTTCCGTCGGAATTTTGCCGATCACTTCGCAGTCGTACACATCCGCCTCGAAGCGCGTCGGCGCGAAGAATCCTTTCATCGTGGGCTGATTCGAAAAATCGACCATTGGCGCAATCTCCCTTCCCGTTCAGCGTTATGTCAGTCGCCGGATCGAACCCACGGCGAGGGCATGTAATAAGGCACCGTTATGAAGACTGCTTCCGCGTGCCGGATTTTGCCGTCCTTGATCTTGAACATCTCCAGCAAACAAAACGAATGCGGAGATCTCATCGGCGACTGGTGCGTCACGCCGTCCGTTGTCGTATACGTCTCCAATCTTCCGGCGTGATCGATGAAGCCGCCCGCGAGGACCAGCCCTTTCGCTTCATCGATCAGGGGGTATCGCCTGTCGCGCAGCCGGTCGTCCCACCGATAGTTGCCCAGCTTGAATCCCGCTTCGCAGGAAATCTTGCCATAGCTCGACAGGCTCGTATTCGAGTTCGGGTCCGGATTGGGATCGTTGGCCGTCCAAACGCCGTTTTCTCGCCGGCTGCAAGCCGAATCGAACTGCGTGAAGATTTGGCCGTCGTTCAACTGGAGCGTGCTGAAATAGCCATCGGCTAGGGCGACCATCCTTTCGCGAGGGCGCCGTTGCTCGGGCGGAACGTCCTCGACCAGGATCGGCAGCGGCGCCATTTTGTCCGGGTCACCGAACGGCCCGGGGCCGTAGCCCTTCCGGTCCACGATCGTCTCGACCTCGGAGATTTTCCGGTCTTCGATCTTCAGCCGCACGGCAAAGAATGCTTTGTTTCCGCGCTCATCCACGACTCCAAAGTATGCCACCTGACCATTCGTCGGGTCGGCCGCGCGGAGGTCGTCAGGGCCCTTGCCGCTGATCGTGCCCCACAGTCCGTCGCCGACTTGCAGCACGACATTGTTTTCCGTGAACTTGACGGTTTTCGCCCACGGCAGCCGTGACGTGTCCTTCGCCACCAGCGCGTCCATGTACGCATCGACGATGCCGTACAAGCACTTCCGGTCGCAGTCGTTCGCGTTGATCGAGTTCTGCTCGCGGCCGGAGCTGTGAGCTTTGCCGGATTGGACCCACAGGACCAGAAAGGCGATCAACAACGCGGCGACAACAGGCGCGGTTCGTCGCATCAGTCCCCCCCTTTGGAAGGTGCCCCGGGGAGAGAGTGTCTCACAATTTTCGGGGAATGGATGCGACGACAGAATTGCCGCAGAGCGCCGAGGAACGGTCTAGTTGCAGCCGCAGGAGCCGCCGCAACAGCCCCCGCCCGAACCGGACGCCGGCGAGGATCCGCCTGAGGATTTCACGCCGTTGCCGTGCGCGGCGAAGACGGAAAGCTGGATCGTGTGCTTGCCGCTGGCGCACTTCGGGCAGGTGATCTTCGTATTCCCGTTCATGACGATGCGCTCGTAGCGCTCGCCGCAGTCATCACAAATATATTCATAAATTGGCATCAGATCGCATCCCGAAATCGTTCATGGTGGTCGCGTTTATTGTACCAAAATTGGCCGCCAGAGGCCCCTTAGCGGCCAATTTATAGCCGTTTGTAGAGCGCTCGGAACCGCCGGACCCACGGCGGCTCCGGATCAGCGAAATCCTCGAACGATTCCTCCCGAAGCCCCGCCCGGACGAACCCCGCTAGTTCCTCGCGCGTCAGCGGCCATGGTAGTTGCCCCTCCGGGTCTGTTTTTTCGCGGCCTCGCGCGATCACCAGCAGCGAGCCGCCCGGTGTCACGAACCGTGAGATTTTCTGGATGGCCGGGGGACGCAGCGCCGCGGGGAGCGCCTGTAGCGTATTGGACTCGAAGACAAAATCGAAATTTTGAAGCCAAGAAGAGGGCGGCGCGAACAGGTCGGCGACTACGTATTCGACGGCTGTCCTGGGGAAGCGCTTCTTCGTCGCATCGATGGCGGTCTTCGAGATATCGAAGCCCGTCGTCTTGAAGCCCCAAGCGGCGAGCTGCTCGGCGTCGTCGCCCAGGCCGCTCGCGATCACCAACGCCGACTTGCCCGCCGTCTCAATCGGATGGGCCTTCCAGAATTCGACCAGGTGAGGAGCAGGCCGCTGATCCGCCCAGGGCACTTCACTCTTTCCTTCCTCAGCCTCTTGATAAAGAACCTCAAACCATCCGATCGGGTCGCCCTTCTGGATGAATTCGGCGGCAAGTTCGCGGGCTCGTGCGCGGCGGTCTGGCATCACTCCATTCTATCGGATTTGCATTTCCCGGAAAAAGCAACAGCCCCGGCCAGAGCCGGGGCTGTTGTGAAAAACCTGCTGGTTTGAAAGTTGAATTTAGTCGCCGGCGACAGGCTCGGCTACCGGGCTTTCCACGTGCGCCTTGCCATTGCCGTTTGCCGGGGCGATCTGCACCGGCTTCACGGTCGCGCCCGGAACGGCCATCTGAATCTGCTGGATCGAGCCGATCTGCACGACGGTCTCTTGCGGCTTCTTCAACACGAGCTCTTCGTAAATCTTCCGCACCTTGGCCGCTTCCTCGAAAGCCTTCTTGCGGCGGATGCGGTCTTCCTCGGCCGCGGTCTGCGGAATATCGTGCTCGAGCTGACGCACGCGCGCGGCGTCTTCCGCGTTGATCTTGAGCGAGTGCTCGTAGTTCGCAAGATCGACTTTCTTGCCCTTCGCGTAGATATCGTGCTTGCCGTGCGCCTTGTACCATTCGGCGACGGTCGCGTTCTTGTACATGTTCTCGATGATCTTCCGCCAGCCGATGCCCGTGTTGTACGCGCAGAAGGAGATTTCGCCCTGCTGCGTGGCGTACGGGATGATGCACATCTCGGTGCGGCGGAAATCGTAGTTGAAGAGGTCCTGGAACCACATGCCCGCGATGAAGAGCATGTTCCACGGGTCTTCGGCGCGCCGCTTCATCGCGTCTTGGTACGTGCGGTTGGGGTTCGTGCGCCCGTACTTTTTGTCCGAGTCTTTCGAAACGGCCCAGGTCTTGTCGAATTTCTTCAGAAGGTCCTTCAGCTTCAGGCTCGGCGGCGCCTGGAACGGATCGTAGTTCCTCAACATCGCCAAAACCATCATGAAGGTCGAAAACTTCTTACTGCGGGCCGCGTCCGTGATGGCGGAGACATCCTTCACCAACTGCGGCGCATTGAGGAAGCGCGAGATCGGCGCCCACTCCTTCGTGTCCTTGTGGATCATCACCGCTGTGCCCACGCCGCAGTTCGGATGGCAGCCGCAGGAAAGCGCGCCCCACTGCGCCTCCGGCCCGTGCACGAGGTCCGCGAAGCCGGCGAACGGCGAAATGAACGACAGCGGGAACCAGTCGCGCGTCGGCTCGATCTTGCCCACCTGCTGGCTGACGTCCTGCGCGAGGTGCGAAAGCGTGTAGCGCTGCCGGATGCGGCGTTCCGGCGTGATGTCTTCATCGCGCCCGGTGAACGAAACCGGCTGGAAGGAAACGAACGCGATCTTCTTCGGGTTCTCCATCGCGAACTTCACGATCGGCCCGACCTGGTCGTTGTTCACGTTGTTGACGATCGTCGTCACCAGCACGATTTCGATGCCCGCCTCGTGCATGTTCTCGATCGCCCGCAGCTTGACGTCGAAGAGGTTGCCGACCTGCCGGTGGCTGTTCGCGTCGTTGCCGATGCCGTCGAACTGGAGATACGCGTAGCGCATCCCGGCGTCGAAGGCCTTCTTGCAGAACTCCTTGCTCTTGGCGAACTCGATGCCGTTCGTGGCGGCCTGCACGCTGTTGTAGCCGATCTTCCGCGCGTAGGCGACCGCATCGGTGAACCGCGGATGCATCGTCGGCTCGCCGCCCGAAAACTGCACGGACATCTGGCGGCGCGGCTTGATTTTCAGCGCGTTGTCGAGGATTTCGGTGATTTCGTCCCAGCTCAGCTCGTGGACGTATCCCACCTGGTTCGCGTCCATGAAGCAGGGATCGCACATCATGTTGCAGCGGTTCGTGAGGTCGACGGTCAGCACCGCGCCGCGCCCGTGGCGGACCGTGCTCGAGCCGTGCCGGTGCAAATCCGCGTCGTTGTGCGCCGGGATGTCGCGTCCGGGGAAGTTCTTCTCGATCCATTCGAGGAACTTGGCGTCGACCGCCATCAGGTCTTCATACTTCCCGTGGATGGGGCATTCCTTCACCATCCAGACCTGGCCGTCGCGCTCGATGATCTGCGCCTTGATTTCGCCCACCTTCTCGTGGACGAGGTCGGTCCAGTCCTTCTTGCCGTTCATGATGGCGTCGCGCGCCTCTTTCACGCAGTCGGGGCACAGCGAGTCCGTCGTGCGCGGCCAGCCGAGCGTCGGCTTGGACTTCTCCCAGGACTTCAACAGCGGCTTATCGGACCACTTCGGCGTAAAGGAAGGATTGGGGTTGTGCTTGTTGAAAAACTGAATCGTATCGAACGTTATCCCCGCCGTCTTACAGAGCATCCAGTCGAAAGTCTTCCAAAGCTGGTTGCTGGCTCTGTTACCCATAATCCTGCACCTCTCCTTAATGACGTAACCGCTGGGATCCCTCAGCGCCCCTGGGCATGGCCCAAACTCTACAAAGACCCCTACAAAGATAATCGCCCTAAACGCTTACCGTACGAGAGTTTGCCCGGATTCCTATGCCCAGTCTAGGCGCATGCGTCGAAAGGGGTATATGGGGGGTTGAACTGCGCCTGGAGCCGTCCAAACGGCGGCCGGCGGGAGGGCCATACCCAACGTTAACCGAAGCTAATCGACGTTCAGGGGCGTCCGGAGGACGCCGATGGCAAAATGTGCCAAATGCGGAGCCTCGTCGTCGAGCTGAATCCAGCGAACGACGCAGTGGTCTTTCATGTATTGCGAGACCTTGGCCTCGCTGATCCCCAGATGTTCCGCCAGCTTCGCCTTGAGGTTCTCCTGATCGACGCGGCCGCGCGCGCCGCGACTCCCGCCTTTTCCCCGTCCGCCGCCGCGAACGAGGTTCCCGATCCCTATCCGGAGCGTCTGGCACGCTTCAATGTAGTACGAGGTGATCTGGTCGGAGTCCGAAAGCAGGAAAACGCCGGGTCCCGCCGGGGCCTCGTCTACGTCGTCCAGGCGGTGCAGCGGGCTGCCCACAAGCCGCCGCAACTGCGATTCGAGGTAGGCCATGCGCGACGCCAGTGCTGGGTCGCCTCGGCCATGCGCCGCGCGTTCGGAAGGCAACTGCGGCGCCGGCAGCTCGATCGGAACAGTACGCCGCTCGGGTGCGGGCGAGACAACGTCCGTGGGGCGCCGCACGAAAGCCGGCGCCGCCGGGGCTTCCGGCCGCGACGGTCGGGGCTCCGTTCGCTCGGTGAAGGCTTGCGCGGGCAGGCCGGGTGCAGCTACCGTTCCCCCCTTGCGCCGGCGGCCTCGTCCGCCGCGACGCCCGCGGCGGCGCTTCCGCGTGTCTTGCTGTGCGGCTCCGGCTGGGCCGCCGGGCTGCGCAGCCGATTCGGGCGGACCACCTACCTCGGGCGATACGTCCGAGTCGGGAATCTCGCCCAGTGCCAGAGGCTGCTGCGTCCCGTAGTGTTCGGCGGTTTCCAGCGATTCGGCGCCTGCTTCCATGCGACCTTCGGATGGAGATGAAATCCGGACCGGCGCGCTTGTCTCGGCTGCTAGCGCGGCAGGCAGCTCGACCCCCAGCCGCGTCAGCGCGTCTTCCGCCTTCTTCTTCCAGTCGGAGCGGCGGAAGCGCTGCGCGGCGATCGTAAACCACTTGGCCGCCTCGTCGTTTCGTCCGGCCTTCTCTTCGATCGCGCCGAGTTCCCACGCGACCATTGCGTCGCGCGTGCGCTGGTAAAGTTCGGAAAGTTTCGCCGGTGCTTCGGGGCTGTTTTTCGCCTTGCGGATGCGTGCCTGGATTTGCCGCCAATCAGCCATGCCGGAGCATTGTAGCAGCCAATTCCCTTGGTTCCTACGGTTCCATCTCTCTGAACGATGGCAAGCCTAAAACTCCAGGCGCAGTTGAAACGCGATCATCCGGGGCGTGCTGACGCCGCCCAAACCGACGCCTAGCAGGCCGGTTGGGGGAGAGGTCGTGTAAGTAAGCGCTCCAAACCCGGTCTGAGTAGTGGGCTTCCCTGAAATACCGGCGAGCACCATGCTCGGAAGTCCGAAATTCGGATGATTGAATATGTTGAAGAACTGGACATCGGACCGCAGCTTCAACTGCTCGGTCAAGGGAAACAATTTCGTAAAGTAGAAGTCACTCCACGCAAAATCGGGGCCGCGCAGCGCATTACGGCTATTACACGGCGATCCTGGCCGAAGTGGTTGGCCTGCAAGGAAGCGTCGTGGCGATTGAAGTCGATCTCGAGATTGCAGCCCGCGCGAAAAAAACCTGGCGTCCTACCCGCACGTGACGGTGCACAACCGCGATGGCGCGGCAATCGATCCGGGCGAATGCGACGCCATCATGTTGATCAACGCGGGAGTCACGCATCCGCACCGGCCCTGGCTCGACCGGCTTGCCGACGGCAGCCGTCTCGTCTTGCCCATTACGGCCGCCGCTCCCGGAGCTTCGTTTGGCAGCGGCGTCGCGGCAAAGATCGTTCGCCGGCATAGCGGCCTTTCCGCTCAGGTTGTCGGATATGTGGTGATCTATTCCTGTACCGGTGTTCGCGATCCCGAATTAGCCGCGCCGCTGGGTAAGGCCTGGCATCAGGGCGCCGCTCAAATTGAAGTCCGTCCGCCTGGATCCGCACGAGCAGGACGACACATGCCTAGTGCATTCAAGTAATATGTGCCTGAGCATCCGCGCCTGCGAGGAGGAGCCATGAAAACCGGCCGCGTGCTGTGCGTCGTCGCGCTGTTGCTGGTGTGGCCGGTTGGCGCGCTGGCTCAGTCCGCGTTTGAGCCGCTCGATCGATGGAAGGCGGCAGTACTCGCAGGGAACGTATCCGAGCTCGACGCCCTATACTCCAGGATTCCCCCAACGCGGACGCAGACGCCGCAGGGCGCGACGGAAGATTTCGGCGAGGAGCCGCATTTCTGGTCCGCGCTGGCGGCCAGCGGGCTAAGCAAGCTCGATCCGAAGATACTCGAAATCGAACGCCCGCAGACGGGAGCTGTCGCGCTGGTCCTTCGAATTGAGTTCACGCTACAGACCGATTCCGGACGGCAGCCGTTCGTCGTTTCAGCGAGCCAGGTCTGGATGCTGCAAGGAAGCGACTGGCGCATCGTCGCCACTCGGCGAGGGGACCTGGCTCCGAATCCGCCGCGACGAATGACCGAACCGGCGAAGCCGAACACCGATCTCTACCCGCCGCCGGAAAAGGCGCGATCCGAAATCGCCGAAGCGTTACGAACCGCTGCGAAAGACCACAAGCGCGTGATCCTCGTCTTCGGCGGGAACTGGTGCTACGACTGCCACGTGCTCGACGCCACGTTCCATTCGAAGGACATCGCGCCGCTCGTGAACGCAAACTTTCACGTGGTGCACGTCAACATTGGCGAAGAGGACAAGAATCTCGACCTCGCCGACAAGTATCAAGTGCCGCTGAAAAAGGGAGTGCCGGCGCTCGCCGTCCTCGACTCGGACGGCAAGCTTGTCTACAGCCAGCAGGGCGGCGAATTTGAAAACAGCACGCGCATCGGCCCCACCGACGTCACCGCGTTCCTTGAGAAATGGGCGCCGCCCCGCCAGAACTAGTTGTCGATTTCGGCTCGCTGGACGCGTTCGGCCGCGCGGACTAAGATGGAGCCATGGCCGTGAAGCTCCCCGTCTACATGGACAATCACGCGACGACACGGGTCGATCCGCGCGTCCTCGACGCGATGCTGCCCTACTTCACGGAAAAATACGGCAACGCTGCGAGCCGCAACCACGAATTCGGCTGGAAGGCCGAGGAAGCCGTCGAAACCGCGCGCGGCCAGATCGCCCGGCTGATCCATGCCACGCCGCGAGAGATCATCTTCACGAGCGGCGCCACCGAGTCGGACAACCTCGCGCTGAAGGGTGTCGCCGAGGCCTATCGGGCGAAGGGCAACCACATCATTACGCAGGCGACCGAGCACAAAGCCGTGCTCGACACCTGTAAGCGCCTCGAAAAGTCCGGCTGCGAAGTCACTTACCTGCCCGTCGCGAAAGACGGCCGCATCGATCTCGACGATCTGCGCCGCGCGATCGCGCCGAAGACCATCCTCATCTCGATCATGCATGCGAACAACGAAATCGGCGTCCTTCAGCCGATCGACGAAATCGGCCGGATCGCGAAAGAAAAGAACGTGATTTTCCACGTGGACGCCGCGCAATTCGTCGGCAGGATTCCGGTGGACGTCGAGAAGAGCGGCATCGACCTCCTCGCGATTTCAGCGCACAAGATCTATGGGCCGAAGGGCGTCGGCGCGCTTTACGTCCGCCGGAAAAATCCGCGCGTCGAACTTTCGCCGATCATCGACGGCGGCGGCCACGAGCGCGGCGTGCGTTCCGGCACGCTGAATGTTCCGGGGATCGTCGGCCTCGGCAAGGCGTGCGAGATTTGCGAAAAGGAAATGGCGGCGGAGATGGAGCGGTTGCGCGCGCTGCGCGACAAGCTGAAGGAAGCGATCCAGAGCCGCCTCGACGGCACATTCGTCAACGGCTCGATGGAGCACCGCCTGCCGAACAATCTCAACCTCAGCTTTGCCGGCGTTGAAGGCGACGCGCTGCTGATGGGGATCAACGACGTGGCGGTTTCGAGCGGCTCGGCCTGCACGTCGGCAACGCTCGAGCCGAGTTACGTCCTGCGCGCGCTCGGCGTCCCGGAAGATCTGGCGCACAGCTCGATTCGCTTCGGCCTCGGCCGGTTCAATACGGAAGAGGAAGTCGATTACGTGGCCGGCCGCGTGATCGAAACGGTGAAGCGCCTGCGCGAGCTTTCGCCGCTCTACGAAGCCGCCAAGCCACACGCCAGCCGTTAGAGGCTGCCAAATTGGGCCTTGTCTGGAAACCCCCGCTACGGGGATCCTGCAACAGGAGATTTCAACCATGACGGCAGATCTACGCTACCCAGTTGGCAAGTTCGAGCCGGTCACAAGTCTCACGAGTGAGCAGCGCCGGCAGTGCATCGACGCGATCGCCGAGGCACCCGCGCGCCTCGCTGCCGCCGTCGCCGGACTGACGCCCGTGCAGCTCGACACGCCCTATCGTCCGGGCGGCTGGACCGTCCGCCAGCTCGTCCATCACATCGCCGACAGCCACATGAATGCGGTCGGCCGCTTCAAACTTGCGCTCACCGAAGACGAACCCACGATCAAGACCTACGAAGAGTCCCGCTGGGCCGAACTGGCGGACGCGAAGACGCCGCCGATCGAGCCTTCACTCGCGCTCCTCGAGAATCTCCACAAGCGCTGGGTTTTGCTGCTGCGCTCTCTAACGTCCGCCGACTGGCCACGCAAATTCCGCCATCCCGAATGGGGTCTGGCCACGGTGGATTTCTTGCTTGCGCAGTATGCTTGGCACGGCCGCCATCACGTGGCCCACATCACGTCTCTGCGCGAACGCAACGGCTGGTAGCCGGCGGCTTCTGCGGCGAAAGAAAGCAGCGGGAGCTACGCGGCTTTCTTCTTCCACGCACCAAGGATTGCACCCATGAGGCAGAGTCCCACGAGCGGATAAAACTCGTTGATGGCGAAGAGCCCCTTCGGTCTCATCTCGTACATGTACGTGGTGAATGTAATCGGGCCGACGATGCCGATCCACAGCAGGATGCCAATCGCGGCGCCCCGAGAGGCGCTGTTCGCGTTGCGCCATATGCAGACCTGCGCGAGGACAAACGCGATCAGCAAATTCAGCGCGAGTGTAACAATATAGGGCCAGTAACCGAAGCTGTCGATCTGCGCGTTTGTGAACGCGTGGTACGCTATCCACGGCTTTCCGAATAGCACGTCGTACCAGAGAGCCCCGAGCAGCCAGTACAGCACCGCACAAACAAGCACGGCCCAGTAGTTCGTCTTCATCGTGCCCTCCTCTACGCTTTCACCGCTTCGATCACGCAAAATGGAGACGGCGCGCGGACCACGCGCGCGAGCCTCAGCCCGGCCTTCGAGAAAAGTTCCGCGTATTCGCCTTCGGTGCGCTCGCGTCCGCCGGCCATCGCGAGCATTTCCAGGTCGATCCATTTCGCCAGGTCCGGGTCGTTGCCCGGCACGATCACGTACTCGACGAGCAGCACTTTCCCGCTCTTGCCGCGCATGGCCGCGGCGCAATTCCTCAGGACGGCGATGGCGCGCTCGTCGTCCCAATCGTGAATGATGGACTTCATCACGTAACTATCGGCCGCGGGGAGCGGCTTGAAGAAATCTCCGCCCACGATTTCGCAGCGCGATTCCAGCCCGAGCGATGCGATCCGCGCCTGGGCGCCCTCGACCACGTGCGGCAGATCGAAGACGATCCCGCACAGCCCGCGATGCTTCTGCAATATCGCCGTCAGCATCACGCCGTGCCCGCCGCCGATATCCGCCAGCGTACCCGACTCCCCGAAGTCGTACGCTTCAATCAGCGGCTTCGTGAAGTGCGCGCTGATCGAAGTCATCGCCGCGTTGAATACCTCATTCTCCGCGCTGTGCTGGCGGAAGAACTCGAACGCGTCCATGCCGGTGGCCTTCTTGAACGCGGTCCCGCCCGTTTCGATCGGATGCGTGAACTCTCCGAACACACGAAAGTGGAGCGGGTCCGCGATAAACATCACGGTGTCGCGCGCGGAATCCGGCACGTCGCTGCGCAGCGCCTCCGAGAGAGGCGTATTGGCAAACGTGCGCGGCGCCACTTCGCGGAAGATGTTGAGCGACGCGATCGCGCGCAGGCTGCGGTAGAGCGCGTCTTCGTTCACGTCCCGCGCGCGGGACAGCTCCGCGACTGGTTTCGGCCCGCCCGCGAGCAGGTCGGCGATTTTCAATCTTGCCGCGGCATAAAGGCACGCGGCCGGCATGTAACCACTCGCAAACTGCATGAGTTCGCCGTGCGGGTCGGGGCCTGCTGCACTTTGCGCTGAAGGGCTGGACAATGGACCTCCTAAGCCGGGCGTGACTTCGACGATTGCGGCGCATCATATTACAACCACCCTCATAGCGCCACCCGCCACGCCCGTTCTGCGCGCTCGGCATGGGCAGTATGATCGGGTGGCCGGGTTTTTCACCAGCCTTTTCACCAATGAGGCACGCCGCATGGGGCCACGCAACGTTTTGCCGCGAATGGTGTTCTAATGTAGGGAGAGATTTGCGCCGTGCCCGGGAGGCGTCCCCGCCTTCGAGCCGGACCGCGGCGCCTTTTGCACGATTACTTATACCCGGCCGAAAAACCGGGCGAAGGGAGATCCAGCAATGAAAAAGTACTTCATACTTGGTTTTGCGATGGTGTTGCTGGCGGGAGTGGCAGGCGTGGCGCCTGCCGCAAAGGCGCAGTCGACGGCACCGCCGCCCCCACCGGCACCAGCAACGACGACGGCACCGGCAGCGGGAAGGCCGCTTAAGATCGTGTTGTCGCGGCAATCGACGGTCGACCCCGTTGAGATTGTGAAGCACCTCAGCCAGAAGTGCCCCAACGTGACGCTCACCACGAATCCCAAGGACTCCGACTTCATGCTGCACGCAGGCGGGTGGTCCGGGAATTACCGCTTCATGGTGATCGCGCACGGCGGCGCCATGATCTATGCGACGGAGACAAGTCTCCTCAGCAACGCGGTGAAAGATGTCTGCAAGTTCCTGAATACGCAGACGCAGCGAGGCGGCTCTCCGGCGTCGTATTAGCCCGTAGCGAAGTTCGGGACGCCGCGCTGACACATTTCTCTCTCAGTTTGCGCACGCGTGCGTCCCGCGACACCACCCGGTCGCAAGGGGGTGGGGGCTAATTGACGACGCGGAACGTGTGGCGGCGAGCGTACCAGCAAGGCGTGTAGGTGAGCCTGAGGGAAGATCGAGCGGACGCAGGTCTGCTTTTCGGGCTGGTCGGTGAAGACGCTGAGTTTGTCACCTCTGATTGGGGCGGCGTAGAGGATCGTCACGGTTGAGAGCACGGAGTTGGGGCCGCCCCGCGCGATACGATACCGAAGCACCGCGTAGTCTCCCGCATACAGAGAGATAAAAAGAGTACACAGCGCGATCAGTGCCGGCATAAGTGCCTTGCGAAGGATGGTGCTGAGTGGCGGGAGGGTGTGGGTCGCGTCGGGCATGGGGATCAAGGTGTCGGGGAAATTCTAACGCGAACGTCGGTTCCTGGGCCAAGAAGGGCAACGCACAATCGCCGCCGTGGAGGATCAAGTCGGGAGAGGTTTGCCGCAGGTCCGCCAGGACTGCTTCAAACGCGGTTCGATTGCCGTGATTGTCGGATACGATTGCGACGCGCATCACAGTTCTCCCGCGGCGAATAGCGCCACGATATCACCGGAAAGTGCGTCAGCCCAGTGGGCCTGCGCTGGTGGGAAATTCGTTGTGTCCAGGGCGGGAGGAGCATACGATGCGCGCGCGAGAGGTCCAAATCGGGAATTCGTGTTAAGTCTACGGGGCGGGTCGCCGGCATGAATGTTGCAAGGAAAGTTCTGACTTCGATTGCGCTCGCGGCGGCGCTGGCGTCCGGCGCGCCCGCACAGCAAGCGCCCGCACAGCGGCCGCTGCGCGATGGCTTTCCAACCGGGCCGACGGCGCGGATTTTGAGCTTCACGGCGAGCCCCAACTCGATCCAACCGGGCCAATCCGTAACTTTGGAATGGGCGGTGGTGAATGCGGACCGGATCACGCTCGACCAGGGCATCGGGATCGTGGCCACGCGGGACAGCCGCACGGTAACGCCGAGCGTGACGACGACCTACACGTTGACGGCGCTGGGGTACGGAGGCACGGGCAACGACACGCGATCGGTGACGGTGACCGTTGCGGGCACCAAGCCCGCGCCAGCCGAGAGCGCGCCGGCGAGCGAGCCTCTGGCGAACAGACCGGTGCCGCGCATGCCCGACGGCAAGCCCGACCTGAACGGAATTTACATCGCGCCGTACCATTCGATCAGGACGGTCGACAAAATCACACTGAAGCCCGGCGCGGAAAAGTACAATGTGGGGCCCGACTACACCTTCTCGCTGGGGGAGCATTGCCTGCCGCGGGGAGTGCCGGACACGATCGGGGAACCGTATCCGATACAGATCGTGCAAACGCCGAGCCTGGTGGTGATCCTCTATGAGGCGGGCGAACTGTTCCGGGTGATTCCGACCGACGGGCGTCCGCACCCGAAGAACCTCGACCCCACGTGGATGGGGAATTCCGTGGGGCGCTGGGAAGGGGACACGCTGGTGGTGGATGTGACCGGCGTCAACGACAAGGTGTCCGTGGGCGAGTACCGGCACACGACGGCGTACCACGTGGTCGAACGCTTCCAGCGCACGGCGTACGACACGCTGAAGTACTCAGCGACGATCGAAGATCCCAACGTGTTCGCGGCGCCGTGGACGGAAGTGGGCACCTTCACGCTTCATCCCGAATGGGACATTCAAGAGTACATCTGCGACGAAAACAATCACGACTACAAGGAATTGTTCGAGCGGTACAAGCAGTAGGCGATGAGGCAGCACGGACGAAGCGGCGAACTTCGTCTGCGAAAGCTCTATTGACTTTCGGCGGGAGGCGCGTAGAATTAGCGACTGTCTGCACTCCTTCCAGCTGGCCTGGGAGTACCTGCTCTTTGACAATCGAATGATACAAGCCAGAACCCGTTTGGTTTGCCTATTGGTCCGTTCAATTTAGGTTGGACGGACGAATAGGAATTTGAGTAAGAGTTCCACTCCGGTGTATGGGGTGGGATAAACCGAGCGATTTAACAGTTCGTTCCGATCGTGGGGATGAAAATTTTCACGGTCGAAACTGCCCTTCGGTCCCGACACTGTCGGGGCCTCAGGGTAAACAGGTTTCAAACGAGAGTTTGATCCTGGCTCAGAGCGAACGCTGGCGGCGTGCTTAACACATGCAAGTCGAACGCGCAGTTTTCTGTAGCAATACAGGGAATGGGCGCGTGGCGAACGGGTGCGTAACACGTGGATAACCTTCCTTCAGGTGGGGAATAACCCAGTGAAAATTGGGCTAATACCGCATAACAAGACGAGGGCACATGCTCATGTCTTCAAAGGCGCAAGTCGCCAGAAGAGGGATCCGCGGCCGATTAGCTTGTTGGCGGGGTAACGGCCCACCAAGGCATTGATCGGTAGCCGGACTGAGAGGTTGGCCGGCCACACTGGAACTGAGACACGGTCCAGACTCCTACGGGAGGCAGCAGTGGGGAATCTTGCGCAATGGACGAAAGTCTGACGCAGC
>JBEKBY010000028.1:0-42337 GCA_050015155.1 Candidatus Acidiferrales bacterium
CCAGCTGCCAGTGATCGAGCAGGCCCTTGAAACAGCGGCCCTGATGCTGGGAAGTGACAAGTCTCGCGGGTACATGCTGGAGATGATTTGCGCTGATTTCCTGGCGGGTGCAAACATCGAATCCGGGAACTCAAACGCCTTGATCCTTTCGCTCGAGAGGCTCTTTGGTTTGCTTCCACAGCCAAAACAACAGGAGTTTCTCAGCACAGTGAGCGGAATTTCGTGACGATTCATACTTTGCGACGCTCCCGGTTGAGACTCGACGTCGCACTCTACAAGGAACTCCATCGAAGGGTGCTCAGGCGAGACCGATGGCGCTGCCAATTCTGTGGATCGCTGCGTGATCTCCAGGTCCATCATATGCAGTCGCGCAGTTTGCTCGGTGATGATGCAGAGGACAATCTCATCACCCTATGCGCTCGGTGTCACAAACGAACGCATTTACGGTATCCACTTGGGTCTTGAGCGAAGATGATTCCTGAGCAGCAACCGTCAGAAAGACTTTCCATACGCCACAGTATGGTTCCGAAATCCGTCGGCGCGACGATTCTTGATGGAAACCCGTTCGCTCGTAAGCAATTTTGGTGTACATTGTAAGTGCCCATGGCGCAACACTCGTCCGTCACCGCCGGAAAGGGTCAGGAAATGGATCCGACCAAGTCTGGGTCGGCGACTGCCGGAACTCGGCGGGACACGCTGACGATCACCGACAATCGAAACGGCCGCCAGTACGAAGTTCCGATCAAGAACGACACGATTCGCGCGATCGATCTGCGCAAGATCAAGCTCAACGAATCCGATTTCGGGCTGATGAGCTACGATCCGGCATTCACGAACACCGCGTCCTGCACGAGCAAGATCACGTTCATCGACGGCGACCAGGGCATACTCCGGTATCGTGGCTATTCGATTGAAGAGCTGGCGGAAAAGAGTTCGTACCCGGAGACGGCCTACCTGATTCTCCACGGCGAGCTTCCGACAAGCTCGCAACTGAAGGATTGGAACTACCACATCACGCACCATACGTTCATCCACGAGAGCATCAAGAAATTCCTCGACGGCTTTCACTACGACGCCCACCCGATGGGCATGCTGATATCGACGGTCGCCGCGCTCTCGACGTTCTATCCGGACGCGAAAGACATCTTCAATCCGGAATCGCGCCTCAAGCAGACCTACCGCCTGATCGGCAAGATGCCCACGCTCGCCGCATTCGCGTATCGGCACAGCCTCGGGATGCCGTTCGTATACCCGGACAACGATCTGAGCTACAGCGGCAACTTCTTGAACATGCTGTTCCGGACGACCGAGCTGAAATATCGCCCGAACCCGACGCTTGAGCGCGCGCTTGACATTCTTTTCATCCTGCACGCGGACCACGAGCAGAACTGTTCGTCCACCGCCATGCGCGGTGTCGGCAGTTCGCACGTGGACCCCTATTCCGCAACGGCTGCGGCTACCGCGGCGCTGTATGGCCCGCTCCATGGCGGCGCGAATGAACAGGTGTTGCGGATGCTGCTCGAGATCGGCTCGGTGAACAACGTGCCCGCGTACGTGAAGAGCGTGAAGGCCGGCGAAAAGCTGCTGATGGGTTTCGGCCACCGCGTCTATAAAAATTACGATCCGCGCGCCCGGATCGTCAAGCGGATTGCCTACGACGTTTTCGACGTGATGGGGCGCAACCCGCTGATCGACATCGCGCTCGAATGCGAACGCATTGCGCTCGAAGACGACTATTTCGTCTCGCGTCGTCTCTATCCCAACGTCGATTTCTACACCGGCCTCATTTATCAGGCGATGGGCTTCCCCGTCATCATGTTTCCCGTCCTTTTCGCCATTCCCCGGACTTCCGGCTGGATTGCGCAGTGGGAGGAGATGCTGCTCGACTCCGAGCAGAAAATCTCCCGGCCTCGCCAGGTCTACGCCGGCTACGATCTCCGCAGCTACATTCCCCTGGACCATCGCAGCTAGAGCTGGCCCCTTCAGCCTCGGCGGCACGGGATCGAGCCGCTGCGGAGGTGGACTGCGATCCCGGAGTCTTGAAATTAGCCTTCTCTAATCTTCTGTCCAAATGCCGGCAAGTCTACGCGGAACCGGCAGCCCGCCGTGCGTGCACGCCAGACGAGCGGCGCGTTAGCGTTTCTCTCCCTTGATAATGGTGCTTTGCAGGAGTTCAGGTCGCATCGCGACCACATCGATCTCGCGCTGTTGGATGTCGTGCTCCCCAAACTCAGCGGCCCCGAAGGCTATGCGCGAATCTGCTAAGAGAAGCCGGGACGTGCCGGTCGTGTTCGCTACCGGTTACAGCCCCGAAATTGCCTTACTCCAGAAGACCCAGCAGCAGGGCTTGCCTGTTCTACAGAAGCCTTATTCGCCCCGCGGTTTGGCGCGCACAGTCCGGGAAACTCTCGACCGGCGTCCACGTTTGATCGCTCACAAATAATGTTTGACACGTCTTCCGAACGATGATAAGCGTGGGGCATACGTGGCACCGGTTTAAAGACCGGTTTGCCGGGCATCCAGGCGCGGAACACCAAAATTCCTACTGGGTGTTTGGCAACAAACCCCACCCACCCCGGGAGGTGGAAGCCTTCGGCTTTCGCCTCCCGTTTTATTTTGTACGCCTTTGTAACCGCTTCATTTCGCCGCGTTTAACAGCCTCGACGAAGTGGTCCGCGTCCCGCGTCGGCTGTGGGATGCGAAAGCCGTCGGCGGCGGCGTGGGCGAACTCGATGGCACTCTCGAGCGAGATGCGGTGGCCCTGCGAGATATAGATCGGTTTGACGCCCTCGCGGGTCCGCAGGGCAGCGCCGATGACTTCCTCGGTTTTCCCGTCCACCAGCGGCGCCCACGAGCCGGCTTGCCGAGACGGCTCTTTGACGATACCCACCAGGATCGATTTCGCGCAACCAATCGTCGGGCGGTCGAGCAGCACGCCCAGATGGCAGGCGATTCCGAAGCGCCGCGGATGCGCGTAGCCATGCCCGTCGCAGAAAATCAGGTCGGGCGCGTTGCGCAGCCGCGCAAACGCTTTCAGCAGCACGGGAATCTCGCGAAAGCTCAGCAGACCGGGAACGTAGGGAAAAGTGAATGGACGCTCCGCCCAGGCGCGTTTGATTTCCACCATCTCCGGAAAGCGATAAACGATCACGCCGGCAATCGCTCGCTTGCGGCGAAGATCGAGCGCCACGTCGGCCCCAGCCACGGTCTTGATCTCGGCGAAGCGATCGTTCCGCTCGAGACGCTCGCGCAGCCGTAGTTGGATGCGCGCGGCTTCGCGCGGCGTCACATTCCAGCGATGCAGTCGCAGCGCTTTCATGGGATCGATGCTAGTAGGCGGGACACAAAACGCAGAAGTTCTCTCGCTGCTTGAAGCGTTACGCCTTCAGGACGACGCCTAGAAGGGACTTGTTGATTTGCAGCCCTCGCAGCCGGCCGCCGTACTCGATGAAGCCCAGTTTCCTAAATTTGTTCATGAAAAAATTGATCCGGGGCCGCGTTGTGCCAATCATCTCCGCCAGCATCTCTTGCGATACTCTCGGAAGCATCTTTTCTGGCCGGCCTTGCTCCCCATAGCGAGCGAGCAGCAGAAGAGCCCGCGCCAGCCGTTTCTCGCTGGAGTTGAACAGCTGATCGATCAGATCTTCTTCGACTCGGATGTTTCGTGCCAGCATGTAAGCGATGAACCGGTCGGAGAACTCATGTTCCCCGTGGAGTACGCGAATCATCTCGTCTTTTTCAATAACGAGTACGATAGTCGGTGTAATCGCGGTCGCGGTCGCCATACAAATGGACTGGCCTGCCAGGCACCCTTCGCCCACAAAATCGCCGGGCCCCAAAATCGCTACAACCGCTTCTTTGCCGGCCGCGTTCACTACAGTGAGCTTCGCGCCCCCCTCTCGAATGAACAGGACATTCTTCGAGGGATCGCCCTGCGAGAAGATGTTTTCTCCTCTTCGGAACTTGGCAACCTTTCTCCCAAGCCCAGTCGAGTTCAGAAATGCATGTACATTGAAAGCGCGGCTACTCCGAGATGCCTTCGAGGGGTGAGGAACGCGGGCAGAGACACGTCGCCGGACAGAAGACAACATAACATAGGATACCATCTTTGAGCGCCCGCTGTACAACATTGAACAGCGGGAGGTCCCCCAACTAAGGGGGGCGCGAATCCTGCGACCCGAGGCTACACATCCAAGCCCAGCGGGATTCATGAGACCACGTGTGGCCGTTAGTGGCGCCGCAGGGCTTTTTTCAGGGACCTGTGTACCTGTATCCGGCCGTTGTAGCTGATGAATTCCCGCTTCCTGAACCGGTTCATGAACAGATTGACTCTCGGGCGCGTAGTGCCGACCATTTCCGCCAGAACTTGGTGACTTACAGTGGGAGCTTAGCGACTGGCGGACCTCTCCTGTCTAAGTGGGCCAGCCGCAGAAGTACGCGGGCGAGGCGTCGTTCGGCAGAAGCCGTCAGCAGTTCCGCCACATGATCCTGATACTTCTTGATGTAACAGGCTCATCCGAAGTGGACTGCACAAAAAAGGACAGTCGTCTGATCGCTGTGGTTGAGTACGCCTAGAATATTATCTGGAGACACGCCTCAGGCGTTTTTCTTGAGTTCGGCGAGCACCAGCTTGGCGACTTCCTTAAGTGTGTCGAACACGCCCTGGCCCGTCACGGCGACGGATTCGAGCGCGGGCTCGCCCTTTACGCCAAGCTGCTTCTTCAATTCATCGGGAGGAAGGATGTTCGGAAGGTCGCGCTTGTTGAGTTGTAGGACGTAGGGAATCGTATCGAAATCGAGTTTGTGTTCCTTTAGGTGCTCGCGCAGATTATCGAGGGTTTCGAGGTTTGCGTCGAGCCGCTCTTCCTGCGAATCCGCGACGAAGACGACGCCGTCCGCGCCCTTGAGAATCAATCTCCGGCTCGCCTCGTAAAACACCTGCCCGGGAACCGTATAGAGGTGAAAACGCGTGCGAAACCCCCGGACCGTGCCCAGGTCGAGAGGAAGAAAATCGAAGAAAAGCGTGCGGTCCGTCTCGGTGGCAAGCGAGACCATTTTGCCCTTCTGATTCGTCCCTGTATGGTCGTAAATCCACTGTAAATTGGCGGTTTTGCCGCCCAGACCGGGGCCGTAGTACACAAGCTTGCAGTTGATCTCGCGCGCGGGGAAATTAATAAAGGGCACAATTTCCTCAGAGTTGAGCAGCCTTTTACTTATAGCACAGGCTCCGGCCCCCGCCAACGCGAGGACTCAGGCCGTGCTTCGCAACTGACATCAGCCTTCCTTCAACTCGGTGCTGATCAGAAGTATTTCGATGTCCCCGATATTCTCGACCGAATGAGGCGGGAGGGGCGGGGTCCACTGCGCGACTGGCTCTTTGGGCGGGGAGCCGGCCGTGCGGCTGTCGAAAAGAAGATTGCCTTCGCCGTCGCGGCGGAGGAAGTCGCTCTGCCTGGCCACGTAGATTGCGGCGGGCCAGCGGTGGGTGTGAACCGGCACGGTCTCACCGGGCGGAATGCGAACCTCCAGAACGCGCACGCGGTCATTTTCGAACATGAGGTGATGGTGCTTCGGCGCCGCCACCACGGCGTCCAGAGAATCCGGCCAAGGCCATGGCTGTGGGTCTGCGCTCACGGCGCCCTCCGTGTTGTCTGCCGTAACTGCATGCAAAGGCAGCATTCTACACCGCGAGCTTCCATACGCGTGTTATCATCCGCCACGTTTGGGCGGATGGAGCCATTTCTGGGGGACGGAAATGCGTGTCAAAATTCGGGTGTTTGCGATCACATTTTTGGTGTTTTTTGGCTTTTTGGCGGCGTTTAAGAGCCCTTCAGACAGCAAGGTTCTGGCGGCGCCCACGCCGCAGTTGAAGTACGAGTGCGACCGCGACTGCCTGAAAAACATGATTGACAGCTACGTCGCTGCGCTGGTGCGGCATGATGACAACGGCTTGCCGCTGGCGAACGACGTGAAGTTCACGGAGAACACGGCGACCTTACAGTTGGGAGACGGTTTGTGGGTGGGCGCGTCCGAGGCGCCGACAACCTTCAAAATCTACGCGCTCGACTCAACGTCACAGCAGGCGGGGTTATTCGCAGTGATGAAGGAGTGGGACAAGCCGGTGATTCTCGCGCTGCGATTGAAGATCGCGGGTGGAAAGATCACGGAGATCGAGCACGTCATAGCCCGCAACGTGAGAGACACGTCGATGCCCAATCTGACCACGCCGAGGCCGGGCCTGCTCGAGACAGTTCCGCCGGCGGAGCGAGTGTCGCGCGATGAGATGTATCGCATCGCCGATTCCTATTTCGAGGCCATCGAACACAGCGACGGGAACCTCGCGCCGTTCGCGGATGACTGCGTGCGTCACGAAAACGGCATGCAGACGACGAGCAACACGGTGCCAACGCATGACCCATCTGACCCGCCCGGGTCGCCGATCGACCCGCTGCGAGCGAAAATCCGGATGCTGGGCTGCCGCGACAACATCAATACGCACACGCTGAGCTACATCACGAGGATTCGGCCGCGACGCCTGATCATTATCGACGAGGAAAAGGGGCTGGTATTCGGGTTTCCGATGTTCATGCATCGGGGAAACGTACGGTCGATCAAAATCGTAGGAGTGCCGGGGCTGGATACGGTCCCGATGACGGGCCTCGGAACGAGCGATCTGGAGGCGGGCGAGATCTTCAAGATTCGCAGCGGCAAGATTCACGAGATCGAAGCGATGGGTTTCATACTGCCGTACGGATCGAAGACCGGCTGGGACTAGAGGAAGGCAAGCGAGAAATCCCACCATAATTCGGGCCAGGCGGCGGGTTCGCTGGGTTATTGATTTCGAAGTCCGCCAGAATTATGGCGAGGGACAGGCAAGGATCGCTCCGAAACGATCACTCTCCCACCTTTTCTTTGTTTGCATTCACATCAGTTCCCGCAAGGGGATAGCCTAACTGCTCCCAGCGAGTCAGCCCGCCCTTCAACGCCTTCACCTTGTCGCGGTCGTAACCTAGTTGCTGCATCTCCAACACCAGCGGCGCGCTATCCTCTTCGTGGGAACAATTGCAGTAGAAGACAATCAACCTGTCGCCGGGGAGTGCGCTGAGCGTCTGGTCTTGATCGCGGACATCGGCCGTGGGATCGTAGGTAATGTTGACGGCTCCCTTGATGTGCTCGGCGGCGTAACTCTCTGAATCGTCAGTATCCACGAGCACGACGTTTCCCTTGTCCTTCGCCAAACGCTCCACCTCTTCGGCGGTGATGCGCGGCACCTGCGGGAAAGGCTCCGTTTCTTTCGCGGACGCCGAAGTATCGTGGCCCGCCTTTGCGGCGGAAGCCGCCTGCAGCGAGTCTTTTGGCAAGGCGCGAGATGAAAGCGCCGCAGGCATGAGGACGAGCGCTCCCCACAAGAAAATTGTCAAGAATTGAGGCCTCATATTTGTTCCCTTCTGAGACGCGGGCACGGGGCTTGCGCCCCGTGCCTGCACCGACCAACTTAATTCTACGCCCAATCGTCGATCAATACGCCCCGGCGGATGCCGAAATCAGTGACGAACCACATGGTCTGGACTTTTCCGCCTGCTACAACCACGTGGATGGCCTTGGCGTTCGTGAAGGGCTTGATGAGAGCGTCATCCGGCAGTTTTCGCCAGCTGGCGTAAGGCTCAAGACCCTGGAGAGCAAACGGAACCGCGGTGCTTTGAATGACGCCGTTTCCCCAATAGGACGCGGCCGTCTTCGTGATGTTTTGCGAGAACCACTCGCTCAATTGGGCCTTGGTACTGAATCCATGGGTGTCTTTGAGCAGCCCCGCCACGGTTGGGTCCATCACGATGGTGGCAGCTGAGCCCGATGCGCAAAACGAGCTCATGTAGTCGCGCATCAAGAAATGGGTCGGGTAGATACTTTGGCTGGCTCCCACGCTCGCAATGCTGCTCCAGCCTGTCCCCACGGTAAGGACGTTGTCGGTCGGCTTGAAGCCCATTTGAACGTGCAGAGGATCCCATCCCTCAGGCAAGCCCTCCTCGTTTTCGCCGTAGCACATATTGTTGTATTGCATGGTGTTGCCCAGAGTTTCCCAGGCATTGACATCGTTGCGGAGATCGCCTGCCGTCTTGGACATCAGAGTAAAGGCCCGGCCGACGACCGCATTCGACCTGTTGTACGGACCCATCGCATTCGTCCCGCAATTGAACTTGAGCCGGTTGCGGATCGGTCCACTGATCACGACCATATTCGCCATCGAACTGGTCGAGTTGCCAAAAGGCGCTTGCGTGGCGAGAGCCAGGATCACGGGAAAGTGCTCGGGCGACGCTCCGGCCATCACGGCGTTGATGGCGACTTTCTCCACCGTGAGTTGCCGCGCCCCGCCGGTAATATTGATTGTTTTGATCACTTCGTCGGGCTTGTGGCTGGTGCCCTTGAGCATCGCGGTCACGCGCTTCTCGGTGGGAAGGATGATCGAGTTGAAATCGGTCCATTCCTTGTCGTCAAACATCACCCGCAGGTTCTCTTCGGAGTCGGGTGGGAGGAACCTCGGCTCGACCGCCTCCTCGGGTGGCGCTCCCGATATCTTTTCCTCGGCCGTCAGAGGGTTGGTTAGCGCGTTAATCACGGCGGTCATCAACGGCTGGCCGGTTAGCATGTCCTTGCCGGTCACATATCCTACGTCGACGACGCGCGGCTGACCTGTGAAAGGAAATGGCACGGAGACGTATCGGATCGGCATGCCATTGTTGTATTTGAAATTGTAGCCCGTTGCGTAATGCACGATGTTCGAAGAGGCGATGCCAATAGCGGGGATCTTGCACTGCATCTCAATCTGCTTTGCCCAGCGGCCCACGGCCGCGCAGCAGCCGTTTCAACCAGCGACGCCGACAATGGCAGCGTCGGCCTTGTTGGCGATGATCTCCTTCAGTATCGCGGGATCACTGCCAAACATGCCCTCCGCCGTGACTTTCACGATCGTTTTGACGCCGGAATAATGCTTGTCAAGCCACTCCGTCATCGCTCCATAGAAGTAGTTCGCGGCATCCGGGCCCTCCCAGGAAAGGTTGATCATGTAGATTGTCTTGTCCTGAAGGCTATCGAGCGGCGGCACCAGAGGGACCCGGGTAGCCAGCTTGCCGGCTATCGCGGGGTTCATGACCGTAATCGCGCCGTCCCCGTTCCCGTTTGCAGGGGAGACGCCCGCCCGAGTCTTTTCAGCGCCAGCAGGGAACCCCGTAAAAAGCGCGGGGCTGACCCCTAAAAACCTCAACATCTTTCGCCTGTCCATGACTTTTTACCTCCCTTCTTTCTTTTTTCTTTTCTACCTCTCTCACGAATGGCTCGCTCCGAACAGCCCGCCCCTCACAGAATCGGGAAGGGCGGGCCGGTTCGCAAAAGCAGAAGCGGATCCCTCACCAACGATCCGCAAGCGACGGCGGCTGGGTTCGGGATGACAGCAAGATGCTCCTACGAAATCGGGGTGCAGACCGACTTCACTTCCGTGTAGAGCTCGAGCACTTCGTGTCCCATCTCGCGACCCCACCCAGACTGCTTGTACCCGCCGAACGGCATCGCCGGATCGAAAACATTGTAGCAGTTGATCCAGACGGTTCCGGCGCGGAGTTCGGCTGCGATGCGATGCGCCTTCTTGATGTCGTTCGTCCAGACGCCGGCCGCGAGACCGTAGGTGGTGTCGTTGGCCTTGGCGACGAGATCGTCGACGCTCTTGAAGGGGATCGCTGTTACGACGGGGCCGAATATCTCTTCCTTCACGACCTTCATGTTTTCGTTGGTGTTGACGAGAACCGTGGGCTTGACGAAGTAGCCCTTGTCACCCTGACGGCCGCCGCCGACCGTGGCCTTCGCGCCTTCCTTATACCCGGATTCGAGATAACCGCAGACGCGATTGAGCTGCTCCTCGGAAACGAGCGGACCCATGTCTGTGGCCGGCTCGAGGCCGGGGCCGACGCGGATTTTCGATGCCAGTTGCGAGACGCCGTCAACCACTTTGTCGAATTGTTTGTCTTCGACATAGAGCCGCGAACCCGCGCAGCAGCACTGGCCGTGGTTGAAGAAGATGGCCATCGCGGCTCCCGGAATCGTGGCTTCGATATCGGCATCCTGGAAGACGATGTTGGGAGACTTGCCGCCGAGCTCGAGCGAAACCTTCTTCAGGTTGCCGGCTGCGGCCTGAACGATGAGCTTGCCGACTTCCGTCGAGCCGGTGAAAGCGACCTTATCGACTTTCGGATGGGCGGCGAGAGCCGCGCCGGCCGTTTCGCCGTAGCCGGGAACGATGTTCACAACGCCGTCGGGGAAGCCTGCTTCCTGAATCAGTTCGCCCAGGCGGAGAGCCGTGAGCGGCGTCTGTTCGGCCGGCTTCAGAACGACGCAACAACCGGCCGCGAGCGCCGGGCCGAGCTTCCACGAAGCCATCATGAGCGGGAAATTCCACGGAATGATCTGGCCGACAACGCCAACGGGTTCGCGCAGCGTGTACGCGAGGAACTTCGCGCCGTACGCGGAGATGGGAATCGTGTTGCCTTCGATCTTCGTGGCCCAACCGGCCATGTAGCGGAAAAGATCGATGGTGCCGGGAATATCCGCAACGCGGGCGATGGTGAGCGGCTTGCCGTTGTCGAGGGATTCGAGCTGCGCGAATTCTTCGGCGTGTTTTTCGATCAGGTCGGCGAGCTTCCAGATGATGCGTCCGCGCTCGGACGGAGTCATCTTCTTCGTCCACGGGCCGCTATCGAATGCGGCACGCGCCGCGGCTACCGCGCGGTCGATATCCTCGCGGTCGCCTTCCGCAACCTGGGCGAGGACTTCGCCGGTCGCCGGATTGTAGGATGGGAACGTCTTACCGGAAGCTGCGTTGACCCACTTCCCGTTAATCAACATCTGACGCCGCTTTGCGACATAGCTAGCTACATTGCTATCGAGCGGAACTGCTTGTGTAGCGGTGGCCATCTCCATCCTCCTTCAATCAATTGAAACCTTCAGGTTTCCAGGCTGCGAATCGGCGAATCTCGATGGGTGGAGTCGTGAACGCCGATTCTGATTTCTTGCGACCGTGCTGGGGTCGAGCCACACATTATGGGCTGCGTTGCGACCGAACCAGGAGAGCCTGAGGGAGCAACCTTGAGCTCCTCGCCGGGCACCCGGCCAATATGCGGGCCGGACACGACGTATCATAGGCCTCCGTTCTTGATCTGGCAATAGCCCCGGAGCGTCCCAGCGCCGCGGCTACCGGTTGAAGAGACCTATATAAACGGTAGCGCTGAGAACGTGGCCGTCCATGGCCTTCTGAATGTCGGCGCGGCTGGCTCCCTGCGGCAGATCCAGCTTCTGATCCAGAGCATACAAATCGAAAGTGTAATGGTGCGGAGCACCGGGAGGCGCGCAGGGTCCCTGGTACGCGGCTCTGCGCATCATGTTGTTGCCCTGCATGGTGCCGTTAGCCAAAGGAGCATCGGGCGGAACGCCCTCCGGGAGCTGCGTGGCGTCGCCGGGGATGTTGAAGACGACCCAGTGCGGGATATCGTCGAACGTTTTCGCGATGTGCGCGTCCGCATCGTGGAGGATCAGGACGAAACTGGCGGTGCCCTTGGGCACATTCGTCCACTGAAGCAGCGGCGACACGCCAAGCGATATCTGCATGGGGCCGCTGGGAGGCGGAGTGGTTGCCGCGCAGGTGTACTTCAGCGGAATCGTGCCGCCGTCGGTGAAAGCCGGGCTCGTGAGCTTGAGCGGCGGCGCGACATTGGGACGCGCGGGTGGCGGCGCGTTTCCCTGCTGGTTGTTTTGCGCGGGCGCGGGAACGACACCCGCCGCCAGTAGTAGGACTGCAGCTGCAAGCCCTCGCATAATCGTCATGCTCACCACGTCTTCGTGTATCGCTTGGTGTAGGTGATTCGCCAGATCGAGTTCGAACCGTCGTCCGTGACCATCAAGGAGCCGTCCGAGGCAACCGCGACTCCAACGGGACGGCCCCAGACTTCTCCCTTGTCGGTGACAAATCCCGTGAGGAAGTCCTGATACTCACCGGTCGCCTTTCCGTCTTTGAGCAGAACGAAAACGACTTCGTAGCCGGTGCGCACCGAGCGGTTCCACGATCCGTGTTCGGCGGCGAAAATCTGGCCCCGGTAGTCTCTCGGGAACTGCTCGCCCTCGTAAAACACGAGCTGAAGCGAGGCGTCGTGGGGCTCCATGAGGACATCGGGGACGATCACCTTGTCCTTCAACTCAGGATGCTTCCCGGGGAAGCGCGGATCCGGGTTGCCGCCGGTGTAGTACCACGGCCAGCCGTAGAAGCCGCCCTCTTGAACGTGGGTGATGTAATCGGGAGGAAGATTGTCGCCGAGTTCGTCGCGTTCGTTCACCGACACCCAGACTTCCCCCGTGTGCGGCGCCACCGTGAGACCGACGGGATTGCGAATCCCGGATGCATAGACATGCAAATCGGAACCGTCCGGATTCGCCACGAGTATGTTGGCGCGGTTGTGCTCGGTCTGATCCTGATCGATGTCCGCGACGTTGGTGCGCGAGCCGACGGCGATGAACATGCGTTTGCCGTCGAGTGAGAACGCGATGTTGCGCGTGAAATGTCCTCCGGTGCCGGGCTTCGCGGGTTGTCCAGGGATGCTTCCAGGAGGAAGGTTGGGCACGACGACCTCGGCGGGGCCTGTTGCCTTCAGATCGCCATTCTTGTATGGGAAACGCACGATCGAATCCGTGTTCCCCACGTACACATACTTGGGTTTCCGACCCGGAGGGTAGAACGCAACGCCAAACGGCAGCGTGAGGCCTGTGGTGAAGACTTCCGTTTGCCGGGGTTTGCCCTCGCTCGTGATGCCGCGCATCACCAGAATCTTGCCGGGATACGTCTCGACGACGAAGAGGTCGCCGTTGGGAGCGGTCTGAATCAGGCGCGGGTTATCCAACTTCTCGGCGTACAGCTCGACTTTGAAGCCTTCGGGCGCCTTGGGCCAGGCATCAGCGGGTCTGGGTATGGGAGGAGTAAATATCGCGGCGGACTTGGTGGCATAGGGTGGCGGCAGATCAGCGGGAGTAATGTGATGGACCGTGCCGGGAGCTTCGCCGTGAAAATCGGTGAAGGGGCTCCCATCGGCGGCGTTTGAAGACGAACCGGCGCGAGGTCCCGCGTACTCATTGCGATCCGCCACGAAAAGAAGAGCTGCGAAAGAAACAACGATTGCCACACTCTTGTAAGAGCCCTTCACGGCCCACTACCTCGCAGGACTCACGTAGCTTGAACTCAACGGAGCACCCTTCTAATACGTTTTGAACAGCAATGTCAATACAACTCAATCCGATCCCGATGGACACACGATCGATCCTCGTCAGCCGCAGCGCGTCAGATTGGGTAAGGCGTGGGCGAGCGGCGGACGGTGATCCAGCGCAGCTCGGTGAATTCGTCGAGGCCTGCCCTGCCGCCGAAGCGGCCGTAGCCGCTGTCCTTGACGCCGCCGAACGGCATCTGCGGCTCGTCATGAACCGTGGCGCCGTTGATATGACAAATGCCGGTCTCGAGGCGCTCGGCAATTTTCATGGCTTTGTTGATGTCGCGGCTGAAGACGGCGCTCGACAAACCGTACGCCGTGTCGTTGGCGATGCGGAGAGCGTCCTCAGCATCGTTGGCGATGACCACAGGCTTCGCCGGGCCGAACGATTCTTCGTGATAGATGCGCATCGCGGGCGTGACGCCGTAGACCACGGTCGGCGGATAACACGGTCCCTGGGCCTTTCCGCCGCAAAGAACCTTCGCGCCCTTCGCTACAGCGTCGTCGACCAAAGCCTGGACGCGCTCAATCGCGCCCGGGTTGATCATGCAGCCGATCTGCGTTTCGGGAGCGAGAGGGTCGCCCATTTTCAGCGATTGCGCCTTGGCGGTGAGCTTTTTCGCGAATTCTTCGGCGACCGGCTTTTCGACTACGATGCGTTCGGTGGACATGCAGATCTGGCCCTGGTTCATGAAGGCGCCGAAGTTCGCCGCGGATACCGCAGCGTCGATGTCGGCGTCGCCAAGAACGATCAGCGGCGCCTTGCCGCCCAGTTCTAGCACAACGCGCTTGAGATGACGGCCGGCGCTTTCGGCGATGAGCCGCCCGATTTTCGTGGAGCCGGTGAAGCTGATGCGGCGCGTCTTCGGATGCGAGATCAACTCGTCCACGACTTCGGCAGCATCCGGAGGAGCGTTCGTGATGACGTTGATCACGCCCTTCGGGAAGCCAGCTTCCTCGAAGACAGATGCGATTGCCAGGTGCGTGCCGGGGGATTCCTCGGAGGCTTTCAGGACCACCGTGTTTCCGTACGCGACCGGGGAGGCTACGGCGCGCATGCCGAGAATCATCGGCGCGTTCCAGGGTGCAATGCCGACCACCACTCCGACGGGCTGCCGGATGGCCATGGCGGTCGTATCCGGAAGGTCCGTGGGAATGACTTCGCCGATCAGCCCGTAGGCTTGCGCGGCGGCTTCCCGCAATATTCCGACGGTGTAGATGCAATTGAACATGCCCCAGCCAAAGGTTTGACCGGTTTCAGCCGCAGTGATCTTCGCGATTTCGGGCATGCGGCGTTCGAGAACATCAGCGGCTTTCAAAAAGAGGTTGCGGCGCACGCCGGGAGGCGTCGCGCTCCAGGCCGGAAATGCAGCGGCAGCCGCCTCGATGGCGCGGCGCGCATCTTCCCGCTTTCCCGCGGGCACGTGCGAAGCGGCACCGCCGGTGAATGGGTTTTTCTTCTGGTACGTCTGGCCGTCGAGCGCCCCGGTCCATTCACCATTGATGAAGAGTTTTTCGTCACGGACAGCGACTGTTTGATGCATGGGAATCTCCTCCCTTGAATCTTCGCCGCATAATTGCGGAAGTCTACACCATGGGTCTCCGCGGTGAATAGCGATTTTGCCCGCAATCCCGTGCTATCTTTTTGCAGCTCCGTACCGGGCGCGATGTCTTTTGCCCCATGCCGACATCAACACGAGAATCGGCCGAAGGCTCTCTCCGTGTCTCGTCAGCGAATATTCCACTCGAGGCGGAACCTGCGCAAATACGTCGCGGTGAACGATGCCGTCGCGTTCGAGCTCGCGGAGATGCTTCGTGAGCATTTTCTTCGTGGTGCTCGGGATCAACCTCTTGAGTTCGCTGAAGCGCCGAGTCTTGTCTTCGAGATAGAACAGGATGAGCGGCTTCCATTTGCCGCCGATCACCTCGGCCGTAAGCTTGACCGCGCAATCGAATTCGTCCACAAAACCTCCTCAGATGCCATCAGATACCAGGTGACAAAAAGGTGCCTACTAGCCGGAAAGAGACTTTAGCCTAAAATCGCGTCTTTGGCCACAGGGAGCGCAGGCGCGAACGCCTCCCGGCGGCCGATGCTGTTATCATGACCCGCGATCGTCCTAAGCGGAGGAAAGCGAATGTCCAGCAAGAGACCGGTCATCCTATACGGTGCGAGCGGGTTTTCCGGGCGCCTGACTGCGGAGTATTTGCGCGAATACAACGTTCCATTCGTAGCAGCGGGCCGGAACAAGGCCAGGATTCAGGAAGTGATGAATCGTGTTCCGGGAATCGAGACGGTGGACTACGAGGTTGTCCAGGTCGGTTCGTCGGTGGACGAGCTCGCCAAGCTGTTCAGCGGCGCCAAGGTTGTGTGCAACAACGTGGGCCCGTTCATCTATTACGGCCCGACGGTGGTGGAAGCGTCCCTGAAGGCCGGGTGCCATTACATCGACATCGCGGGCGAGCAGGCGTGGCACCGTCAACTGGCGGAAAAATGGAGCGACAGGTTCGCCGAGAAGGGCCTGGCGATCGTGGCGGGAATGGCGTTCATGTCTGCGCCCAGCGACGCCGCTGCGCGGCTGTGCCTCGAGCCCGGGGGAATCGACACGCTCGAAATCCTCACGATGTTCGACGGCATGCCAACGTTCGGCTCGACGCAGACCATCTTCGCCGTGATTCAAACCGACGGCTATTACCTAGACCAGAATCAGTACAAGCCCTGGCAACGCGCGGTTGGCTACGAAGCGGTCGTGCCGGGATACATCCGCACGCAGCTCGCGCTGAGCTGGGGCGGATTTCCGCACCCCGTCTGGTACAAGGATCATCCGCAGGCGGCGAACGTTCGCTCTTTCGGCGGGCTTCTGAACCGCCAGATCATGGAAAGCGTGCTGGCGACGGAAAAGCACTTCGAGGAAGCGATTCGTCCGCTGCCGAAGGAAGAGCAAGAGAAGAAGTTGGCCGAAATGGCCAACGCGGTGCAGGGAGGCACTCCGCCGCGCGAGAACTCGCGCCAACAACGCACGATCGACCTGATCGTCGGGCGCGGCACGATGGAAGTTGCGCAGTGCGTGCTGTTTGGCACTTGCTGTTACAAGCAGACCGGCCTGATGCAGGCGTTTGGGGCGCACAGTCTGGTGCACCGCCCGCCGCGCCAGACCGGGTACGCATCGCCGGCTGCCGCCTTTGGGCACCGCGAGATTCTGAAGACGCTTGAGAACTTCGGCTTATCCAAGGCAAAGGTTTATGCGTAAAGGGTCCAGGGGTCCGGATTGCGCGATAGCCATTTAGCGGGGCGCTTTCCAGCCGTCCGTTCCACAGGTCTTCTGGCCGTTATTTACAGGATTCCGGACACGTCCTGCTTGGGCCACCGAGCGGCCGTAGGAATCCCCGTTCACAATAGCGAATCCGGAATAGACAGGTAACGACGGCGTGAGATCTATCGACTATTTCGACAAAGCAGCAGACGCATATCCGGATCGGGTCGCCGTCATCGATCACGGCTACCGCTACTCGTATCGGGAAACACGCCTGCTGACTCAAAAGATCTCGCGCGCGATGCAGGCGGCCGGCCTGCGTCCGGAGGAACGTGCGGCTATTCTCTCCTCGAACGACGCCCGCGTCCTGCTATGCATGCTGGGCCTGATGCGCGCCGGCGCCGCATGGGTCCCCATCAACTACCGAAACGCCGCGGATGCCAACGTGGAATACATGAACTACGTTGAGACGTCCTGGCTGTTCTACCACAGCAGCTTCGGAGATCAAGTTGACGAACTGAAAAGGCGCATCCCAACTCTGCGACACCTTGTCTGCATCGACGCCGAGGACCGGGGCCATCTGTCCCTCGAGGCATTCATGGAACAGGCGGCCGATACGCCGGAAAAAGATTGGGGCGATCCGTTCGGCAACCCCGATCGTCTTGTGGGCGTGGTGCCGACGGGCGGGACGACGGGACCTGCGAAAGGCGTGCGCGTCACGAATCTGCCGTGGGGCACCATGCTGGAAATGGCCTCTCTCTACTGGCGATGCGAGGATGTGGAGCCGGTTTGCCTGAACACGGCGCCGCTCTCCCATGCGGCGGGGGTCGTGGCGCTAGCGGCGTTCACGCTTGGCGCAACGAACGTCGTGATGCCAGGCTTTGACGCGCTCGAAGTGCTTCGGGCGATCGAGCGCTACAAAGTGACGCATCTCTATCTGCCTCCCACGGCGCTCTACAGACTGCTTGCGCTACCCCGATTGGACAAATTCGACTACTCGAGCTTGCGCATCTTCCTCCTGGCCGGCTCACCGGTCTCGCCGGATAAATTCAAGAAAGGGGCGGAAGTCTTCGGCCGATCTATGTGCCAGTGCTACGGACAAACCGAAGCGCCCATGCTCTTGACCTGGCTCGATCCGAAGACGGTCGCCGCGGCGGCTGCCGGAGACCATCCGGAACGACTGAGCAGCTGCGGCAAGGCAACTTCTGCGGTGCGTCTTGCGGTGATGGATGACGAAGGGCGGCTGCTACCACCAAAGCAAACCGGCGAGATCGTCGCGCGCGGCACCTTGGTAACTCCGGGTTACTACAATCTGCCGGAGGCGACAGCCGAGATTCGCAAGTACGGCTGGCACCACACGGGAGACGTCGGCTACCAGGACGAAGACGGCTATTTCTATATCGTCGATCGCAAGAAGGACATGATCATCACGGGCGGGTTCAACGTATTCTCCGCCGAGGTCGAAGCGGGCATCATGTCTCTTAAGGGGGTGGAAGAATGCGCGGTGATCGGCGTTCCGGACGACACCTGGGGAGAAGCCGTAAAGGCGATCGTCGTCGTGCGAAAAGGCACTTCGCTGACCGCAGAGGATGTGATTAGCCACTGCAAGGTAAAACTCGGCGGGATGAAATCACCCAAATCGGTGGAATTCCGCAGCGATATTCCGAAAACTTCCGCAGGGAAGGTCGATCACAAGACTCTTCGCGCACCGTATTGGGTTGGCAGGGACCGCGCCATCCATTAAAGCGGCCGAGTTTCAGGTGGATGAAGCAGCTTTGACATCTTGCGCGTGGCGGTCGAGTTCACGCTCAATGATTCTGCGGGCGTGGACGCCGCCGGCATCGATTTTCAGGTTGCGCAATTCGCGCTCGGGACGCACCAGGATGTTCTTCTGCTGTTCTTCCAGGATCTGCGTGTCCTCCGCAAAGACGGCGGACTGCGCGTCTCGAATGCGAAAGGTCAAGCCGCGGTCCTCTGTCTGGAAATTCCGCACCATTCCCCAGTGATACCAGGTGGAAGTTTCGGTCTCGGGGGTCATCAGGTTCACCACGATGCCTGTGACACCTTTCGACCGGTCGCCTTCAGGAGCGCCCGTTCCGGCAAGCGCGACGCCCACATCGATCATCACGTTTGAAGGGAGAGAAAACATGCAGATCTGCCAGCGATCGCACTTCTCGTTCGACTTCAGGTTGGCCGCCCAGAATGGCGGCGGATCGAGATTGAGCATCCATCGAGTGACGGTTACGGAAGTCTCATCCGAGGTGGCTTTGATCGGGGCCTCGACGATTTCATGCTGCCCGATGCTGCTTGGATGAACGTAGGTTTCGTGGGACAAATCCATCAGGTTGTCGACTAAGAGCAGGTAGTTACATTTGATGTGATAGGTGCTGCCCTCGAAGACCCACTTCGGGTCCGAGCACCAGTTCAGATTCGGAATTTTGCTCTCGTCGGCCAGCCTTGGATCTCCGATCCACACCCAGACAAACCGGTGCTTTTCGACCACAGGATAAACCCGGACGGTCATGTCCCTGCGCACGCCTTCCTGTCCCGGCATCCAGACGCACTGGCCACGCTCGTCGAATTCGAGTCCGTGGTACTTGCAGACGAGATGATCGCCCTTGAGATAACCGAAGGACAGCGGCAGGAGGCGATGCGGGCAGCAATCCTCGAAGACCGAGAGAACCCCGTTCATCTGGCGGTAGAGCACGATGGGTTCGCCGCACACGGTGCGGGCGAGCGGGGCATGCTTAACGTCGGAATCCCAGGCCACAGCGTACCAGAAATTTCGCATGAACACGGAGGCCTCGCGGTTTTACAATGTGAAGTTTCTTTTCATATTGACATCGACGCCATCTTATCTACAATGCCGCGTGCGTCAAGGGGACCCTTCTTTTCTTTGACAGCTTTGCGGTCCGAAAGCCGGGAACGAAGGGAGGACGACGCGATTCTGTACTTAAGGGTAAGCGTTGTCCACAGCTTTGATTTCGCGAAGAAGCACTGCCCGGCTAAAGATTGAGACCGCACCAGTGAGTCTCTTCAGAAAGCCCTTCGCATTCTCCTTCACACGCGTCAGAACGCCCCGGAGTTGGGTGTCAGGCGACTTGCATCGGAGTCGAGGCTGAGTCAGGGCCGCCAGCCAGTTGCAAATGCGCGGAACTTTCTATAGGTTATCCCGTGCATTTTTCGCTGCCGTCCCGGAGGAGCTGGACCAAATGTCTTCATCACCAGGGAGGGGACTTATGAGTCAGCAAAGTTTGGAGGATTTGTTAAAAGCTGCCGGGAATCCGGTGACAATGCTCCGCAATTCGCAGATCGGAGCCTATGTCTATCCCGTGGTCTCTTCGGAATTTTCAAACTGGCGCGACGAACAACGTGCCTGGCGGGAGACCGCCGTTCTTTTCGACCAGTCTCACCACATGGCGAACGTATATGTGGAGGGCCCCGACGCCCTCAAAATGCTGTCCCATCTTGGGACCAATAGTTTCGTAAAGTTTCCGGTGAACCGAGCCAAACAATTCGCGCCGTGCAGCTACGACGGCTATGTGATTGGCGACGGCATTCTCTTTCATCTGGAAGAGAATCGACTCGTTTTCGTCGGGCGCGCGCCGACGGCCAGTTGGATTCAATTCCATGCGGAGACGGGGGGATACAACGTCAAGATCGAAAAAGACGACCGATCGCCCTCGAACCCAAAGGGTAAGGCGGTCGTTCGCACGTGTTACCGCTATCAAATTCAAGGGCCAAATGCTCCGCAGATTTTCGAAAAGATGAATGGCGGGCCGATTCCGGAAATCAAGTTTTTCAATATGGATGTCATCAACATCGCGGGGCGGAAGGTCCGCGCTTTGCGTCATGGCATGGCCGGCGCTCCGGGATTGGAAGTCTGGGGACCGTACGAGGAACGCGAGGAAATCCGGGCCGCTATCGTTGAGGCCGGCAAGGACTTCGGTCTTCGTGAAGTCGGCGCCAGAGCTTACGCCACCAATACGCTTGAGTCGGGCTGGATTCCGTCACCACTACCGGCGGTCTATACCGGCGAGAAGATGAAGGCTTACCGGCAGTGGTTACCGGCGACGGGTTATGAGGCTACGGGTTCCATTGGCGGCAGTTTCAATTCCAATAACATCGAAGACTATTACATGACGCCGTACGAGCTGGGCTACGGGCCTTTCGTCAAATTCGATCATGATTTCATCGGACGAGAAGCCCTTGAGAAAATGGCCGGCAAGCCGCAACGGAAGAAAGTGACCTTCGCCTGGAACGCCGAGGATGTCGCCAAGGTCTTCAAATCACTGTTCGAGCCGGGACAACCGTACAAATACATCGACGTACCGTTATCGAATTACGCCTCCGCATCGTATGACAAGGTGGCGGCAAGCGGAAAGACTGTCGGCCTGTCGATGTTCAGCGGCTACAGCTACAACGAGCGGTCGATGCTCTCGCTGGGTGTGGTGGATCCGGACATGGAGGTCGGCAACGAGGTCAAGATCCTCTGGGGCGAAGAAGGCGGCGGCACGAAAAAGCCGACCGTCGAACGCCACAAGCAAATTGAGATCCGGGCGGTTGTCAGCCCTGTCCCGTACTCAGAGGTTGCACGCAGAGAATACGCTCCAGGCTGGCGTACCGCTCAAAAGTAGCCGGTCGCAAAAAGGGGGGCGGGTTGTCGAAACCGATCCGCCCCCGTTTCGCGATTCGAGTTTTCACCGATAGGCCGCACGGCGCATCCCCGAAAAGGATCATTAGGCGGTCGCCCTTCGTTTTACGTTGTGAAATAGCTTTTCATATTGACACCAGCTCCACCGTGACTTCATTATCGCGCGCACCAGCTAAACCCTTCCGGTCGCAGGTCGGGGCGTGGCCGGAATCGACGACGGCAAGGGAGCGGGAGAACAAGTCGTGCCGACGGTTTTGACATCGAGAAGGAAGCGGGGCCGAGCGGAGGGCGAGAACGGATCGAGCAAGTCCCTTCAGAAGGCCCTTCGCATTCTTTTGTACATGGGGGAAAATGGGCCGGATATGGGCGTCACGCAGCTCGCCTCGGGACTGAACCTGAACAAGACGACCGTTCACCGATTGCTCAATGCCATGAAGAAATTCGACCTGATCGAAAAGAATCCGGAAGGCGACCGGTATCGGCTGGGGCTAAAACTCCACGAGCTCGGAACGCGGGCGGTCGAGTCAAGGACGCTGTGGACGGAAGCGCACCGATTCCTCCTGGAACTCTCCCGCGCGTCGCGCGAAACCGTGAGCCTCGCCGTACCCGGGCCGGGAGGTGTGCTCTGCCTCGATCGTGTGGACTCCCGCGACAGCATCATTACTGTGCGCACTCCGATCGGCGCGAGGTTTCCGGCACACTGCACGGCCGTCGCCAAGGCGGCGCTCGCCTATCTCCCGGAAGAAGAGCTGGATGCAATCCTTTCCATCGGAGGGCTAACACCGTATACGCCATTTACGCTGACGAATCTTTCCGCGGTCAAAAGGAACCTGCGCGAAGTTGCCGAGCGGGGATACGCGCTCGACAGCCAAGAGCTCGAGCGCGGGCTGAGCGGCGTGGCGGCGCCAGTACGGTCGCGCGAGGGCCGCGTGATTGCGGCCGTGGGGATGGCGGGACCGACGCCCCGATTCCGCGGGAAAGAGCTCGCGCAGAAAATAGCACTCACAAAGGAGATCGCGGCGAGTATTTCTGCGAGTCTCGGCAACTACGAATCTTCCGTGATCTTAGTATGATCCAATAAGTCTCTCTACAGTAAATTCGCGCAGGAGACAAATGCGATATGCCAGTGAAATACAGAGCGGACCATGTGGGGAGTTTTCTGCGACCACCGGAATTGCTCGCGGCGCGAGAAAGATCCGATGGGGCGACTCTGAAAGCCATCGAGGACAAGCACGTCCTCCGACTGCTTGCGAAGCAAAAGGAACTCGGTTTCGAGATCTTCACCGACGGCGAGCTGCGGCGGCGGAACTTCATGAGCAATTTCACCGACGCGGTCGAGGGCTTTGACCTCGGTGCCGAAATCGCGCGCGACTGGGGGGCTAAGGGGCAAGCGCAACAGGCGCACGTCAGTCACGTCACCGGTATCGTCAATGCGAAACTTCGCCAGGTGCGTTCGCTGACGGCGCATGAGCTCCCATTCCTCAAGAAACACAGCCCGGGCGATATCAAGATGCTGCTGCCGAGCGCGACCCAGTTTCCCGCGATCTCATTTAAGCGCGGCATTACGGACAAGGTTTACAAGGATCATTCGGCGCTACTCTGGGACATCGTCGAGATCTTGAAGAAGGATATCGCTACGCTTGCGACGGATGGCGTGAAATACATTCAGATCGATGCGCCGCGCTACAGCTATTACATGGATCCGAAGTGGCGCGACTGGATCAAAAAGGAGATGCGGCTGGAGCCGGAGGCGGCTCTTGACGAGGCCATCAAGGCCGATAACGCGTGCTTCGAGGCGGCTCGAAAGCCCGGCGTGATTCTCGCCATCCACCTGTGTCGTGGAAATAACCGCAGCCATTGGTACGCCGAAGGTGGCTACGACGCGATCGCCGAAAAACTCTTTGGGACGCTGAAAGTGGACCGCTTCCTGTTGGAATACGACGACGAGCGAGCCGGGACATTCGAACCGCTGCGCTCAGTCCCCAAGGACAAAATCGTCGTGCTCGGACTCATCACTACGAAGAAGCCGCAGCTGGAAAAGGCCGACGACATCGTGCGCCGCATCCATGACGCGGCGAAATACTTCCCACTCGAAAACCTTACCCTGAGCCCCCAATGCGGATTTGCCTCGACGGCCGAAGGCAATCTTCTGACCGAAGACGAGCAGTGGGCCAAGCTTCGGCTGGTCATGGAGACGGCCCGCCACGTTTGGGGTTAGGCTGGTGCGCGGGGCGGCCCGCAATCGCATATAATGGCGGGCCCGGTTGACGGGATGAAGGCAACCTCACGCCCCGGCGATGATCCTACATCTCAACCACACTCGGCGTGACGCAGCGGTCGCGGGCACGAATGAAACGGTCGCCGCCGTTCTTTCCCTTCTCGAAGAGAAGCATCTGACGCCGGGGGATTTCGCGCGCCTCCAAATTCACCTGGATTGGCTCCAGTACAAGCACAACTTCCGGGAAGCGGTCACGATCACGCAGGACATGCACGAGCGGAGTGGCGGCCCCTCGGTCATGGAAATACGCATCGATTCGAGGCAGGTTGCGGCCGGATCGCTCCGCGAGCCGCTCCAGCGCGCCCTGGGGCTGGCAAGTGGGGTCGAGAGCGGGCGCGTCTATTTCGAAGAGTTTCAGTCACTTCGTTCGAGCATCGTGTGGGAATTCAACCGGCTCTACTGGCACCGCCTAAAGGACTGGGAGCGGGCCACGGGCAAAGGGTACGAAAAGGCGCTGCCGGGCGGCGTATCTGACGGTCATCAGCCCGAGGCGATTTCGGCTTCCGTGGAAGAATTCCTCGAGCTACTGAAAGACTTGGAGAAGCGCAATCAGCTCCCGCCCGAACTGTTCATTTTGGAGATCGGCGTGGGGACCGGGACGCGGGCCGGTTTGTGGCTGGACCGTTTCCGCGAACTCGATCGGGCGCGCGGCACCGGCTACTATCCTCGCCTTCGCTTCCTGCTGGGAGATTATTCCCTGGCCACGCTCGAAAGAAGCCGGCCCGCGGTCAAGAATCATATCGACCTCTGCAGTTTCATTGCCGTCGACGCTCTTGATCCGATCAAGACCCTTTCTTTTCTTCGCCACAAAATCCTGCACGTTCATTCGACGAACATGTACGACAACCTGCCCGACGAGGAACTCGTCTGGCGCGACAACCGCATCTACTGGGTGCAGATGCGGGCGTATCTTTCCCCTGCCGACGCGGCCCAGATCGGCACCGCATTCGATATTCCGGCATCAGATATTACGAAGGTAGCGCGACGCTTACTCGATGTGGGCCCTGAATGCCTTCCCGATCGCAACCGTGGCCTCGCCTTCTGGCAGGAGATATGGAAGGCGATGCGGCTGGAAGAACGGCTAGTAAGGGCGGAGGATCTGCCCGATTCTTCCTTGCCCGCCGGACTCAGCGTGCCGCAAATGGAAGACATCCTCAAGGAGGCGCCCAGCGACTTGCGATTTCATTTGAGTTCGGGCGCGCTCGAGAGCTTCCGCAACACTCTGCCGCTCCTGCACCCGCAGGGTTACCTTCAGGTGCAGGACATTTTTGTCACCGATTTGAACGAATATGACATGGGGTTCCACGGCCCGGGAAAGTTCGACGGCTCCATCGTGAGCTGGGTCAACGGCACCCTTTTGCGGGAAGTGGGCGAGCGGTCCGGCTACAACCTCCACTTTACGCCATTCAAGTACGGGGCGGGATCAAATACGTCGGTACTCTATACGACACGACGGGAGTAAGACCATGAAGCTTCCCATTCTTCCGACCACGATGGTTGGCAGCTACTCGATGCCGGGGTGGCTCGAGCGGCTCAAGACGGAGTATTTTGCCCGGCGGATCAGCCGGCACGACCTCGACGAGATTCACGACACGGTGGTCAAGGCAGCCATCAAGGATCAGGAAGTCGCAGGCCTCGACATCGTCACGGACGGCGAGCTTCGCCGCGACAACATGATCGACTACTTCGTCGAGCGGCTCCCCGGCGTGCAAATCGATCGCTCTTCGAAGAAGTTTTACTACGACTTCTACGACAGTGAAGTGCTGGGCAAGATTCCGATGGCCGCGCTCGGCTTGGTAGAAGATTTCAAGTTCTTGCTCGCTTACACGGAACGAGAAGCCAAAATCTGCATCACCGGCCCGCTCTCGCTCTCCAAGCGAATCCGCAACAAACACTATCCGAGCGAAGAAGCAATGGCCACGGACATCGCGCGCGTGATGAATATGGAGCTGAAGGAGCTCGTAAAAGTGGGCGCGAAGTACATTCAGATCGACGAGCCTTACTATTCCGGCTTCCCGGAGGATATATCGTGGGGCGTATCGGTCCTGAACACGCTGGTGGAAGGCGTCAACGCAAAGATCGCCGTCCACATCTGCTACGGCAACCGGTACGGCAAACCGTCCTGGGAAGGAACCTACCGGTACCTCTTTCCGAAAATTCTCGATGCCAAGGTGCAACAGTTGACGCTGGAATTCGCGCGTCGAGGCGGCGAGGATTTGGATCTTTTCCGGGAGTTCAACGCCCCGTTTGAGTTGGGAGTGGGTGTGATCGATGTGAAAGACCAGGCCATCGAAACCCCCGACATCGTCGCCGAGCGAATTCGGAAAGCGCTGAAAGTAATCCCCGCTCAGAAAATGTTTATCTTGCCGGATTGCGGCCTGTTCCATCTGCCCCGGGACGTGGCCTTTGCCAAACTCCGCGCGATGGTGGAGGGCGCACGGCTGGTCCGCAAGGAATTGGGACAGTAAAATAGGCCGCGCTCGCTCGACTGCGCAGAGCCGCGCCAAAACCGAAGCGATTGCATCGAGAAGATGGTGACAACGCAGGCCCCATAGTATCCCTCCGGACACCACCTAGACAGTGCAGGGACTGATTGGATAGTATGCACCCGACCGCGCTATCGTTTGCCCGAAACCGACAACGTTTGATGTGGCGTTGCCCATAGTTGCTGGAATGGTTCGCGAACGCCGGTCCAAGTAAGATCTTGACACAAGGTTAGTACCAGCGTTACATATGCAGCAATATTAGGGCCCTTCACAGCAAGGTTAGGGACAGGTTCGTGACTTTTTGAGGGGGGTGGACGATGAGGGGACGTTTTGGCCTGCAGGTTCTCCTGGCGGTCGCGATTTTCATCGCTGGCGCGAGTTCGGCATTTGCCCAAGCCACTGCTCAGCTGAATGGCACCGTGACCGATCCGAGCGGCGGCGTGATTGGAAAGGCCGCGATTGCGCTGCGTGACGTGGCAACGAATATCACCTACACGGCGGCGGCGAATGACAGTGGCTTTTTCGCCGTGCCGAACCTGTCGCCCGGTACCTACGAGCTCAAGGTTTCGGCCTCGGGGTTTGCGAACTACACGCAGACCGGGATCGTATTGAGCGTAGGACAGAGCGCGACGATTAACGTCGCCCTCCAGGTGGCGGCGCAGGGCGAAAAGGTGGTTGTCACCACCGAGGTACCAACGATCGAGCCGACCAAGACGGAGATCAGCCAGGTCGTCAACACACAGCAGATCGCGTCCCTGCCCATCAACGGCCGCCTGTTCACCGATTTCGCTCTGTTGACCCCCGGAGTGGCCACCAGCCGCACGAGCTTGGGCACAACGTTCACCGAGTACGAAGCGACGCAGATCTCGTTTGGCGGCATGCGCTCCTTCAGCAACGAAATCACGGTGGATGGAGCGGACTTCGTCAATACAGCCAGCGGCGTGCAGCGCTCAACTCCGCCTCAGGAATCCGTGCAGGAATTCCGCGTGGTGAACAACAGCTTCGGCGCGGAATCCGGCCGGGCGCTCGGCGGAATTGTCAACATCGTGACGAAGTCGGGCACGAACAACCTGCACGGCTCGGTTTACGATTATTTGCAGAACACCGCCGCCGATGCTCGCTCGCTTCTCCAGCCCGCACCTCTGCCACATGAACTGCAGCAAAACCAGTTCGGCGGCACCCTTGGCGGCCCGATCAGCAAGGACAAGACTTTCTTCTTCGTGAACTACGAAGGCAAGCGGCGAGCCGAGTCTCCCACTTACCCGCCGGACCTCGTCGATAACCTCTCGGTCATCGACGAGTCAAAGGCATTGATGGGGCTGGCTCCCGAAGGCTGCAGTACGGGCCTCAGTACTTGCACCGGGAGTGACTTCGGCTATCTCAAGGGCTTTTTGAAGACAACGAACAACGACTACGGCTTTGCAAGATTGGATCACCAGTTCAACGCCAATAACCGCCTGGCCGTTCGCTATGTCGTCGAAAACGCGCGCGATACGGGCGAACTGGTCGGCCAGACACTCGACGGCGGCGGCATTGGCGTTCCCAGCGGCGGACGCGATCTTAACGTCGCCGATCAATCCGTGGTCGCCACTCTGGATTCGGTACTGAAGCCCAACCTGGTCAACACCGCTCTCGTTCAGTATGCCCGGCGGCACTACAATTTCCTCGGCATGACCGGTCAGCCGGACTTCAGCATACTGAACGACCTCGAGCTGGGCCACAACTTCGGAACCAACGATAGGCTCTACGAGACCCGCTTGCAAGCCGCTGACTCGGTGTCATGGGTCAAAGGCAATCATCTCTGGAAGTTCGGAGTCGACGGCAACTGGCTTTCGAGTCTGGAAAACTTCCCGGGTTTCGACCCTGTGCGGCTGCTCGTACCGACCGGAGCGCCGACGCCGGCTGTGCCTGGAACTACGGGGGCGGCGGCTTGCCTCGCCGATTTCGCCGAGTTCTATAACAGCACCGCGGGCGGGCATCTCCCGGTTCCAGCCGACGTCTCCGGAGCGGCCCCCGGCTGCCCAGTCACCGGCGACAATGGCACTATATTCATTTACGCTGGCGTGCCGCTCCCAACGAGCCCCACCGCTTGTTCCGCTACGCCTTGTACCTCGACGGTCAGCACGGCGCTAGGCAATCAGCTGAACACCGCCACATGGGCGAATGCATATCCGCCGTCGTTTTTTAACCGCTATAGCCGGCTCATTGACCACGGGTACTGGGGCGCTTTTGCCCAGGATCAATGGCGAATCACTCCCAAGCTGACGCTGAATATCGGCCTGCGGTGGGATGTCGAGTCAGGCTTGGCGTCGTTCGTAAGGCCGGACTACAACGGATGGCAGCCGCGAATCGGGCTTGCCTTTTCCCCGGACGCCAAGACCGTGGTTCGCGCGGGATTCGGCATCTTTTTCGACCGCCAAAACCTGACCTTCTTCTTCGTGCCGACTACCCAGAAGGTCGTTGCAGGCTACCAATGCGGCAACCATGCGCCTGCGTCCATCGCTGCCACCTGCGCCGCCCTTGGAATTCTGCCCCAGCAATTTCCCAACATTCAATCTAATCTGGGACAGGCCACACAGGGCTACCAGATATTCGGATTCCCGGCCAGTCAGGGCGCGGCAGCCGACGCCGCAAGCATTATAGCAACGGGCGCCTACAATACGGCATTCCCTTCAATTTCAATGGCCGGCACATGCTTCTCGACCGGCGCCTGCGGCATTGGCGAGGGGGGGATGGACCACAATTCCAGAACGCCCTATGCCGAACAGGCCAGTCTGGAAATTGACCGCCAGTTCGGCGGAGGCTTGGCTGTCAATCTTGCCTATCTCTTCGTGGGAGCCCACAAACTGGTCCGCGGAAACAACATCAACATCCCCTGCCCGGTAGGCACAACGGACGCCAACCAGGCGGCTCATCCCACGGACGGGTTTTCACCCGCTCCGGGGGTCGTTGAATGGGTTCCGGGACTGCTCAATCAAAATGGCACTTTCGGGTCTTGCCCCAACGGGACGCCGACGCTTGGAACCGGCGCGCTGGCTGGCCTGGGTCCCTGGTTCGGCGGCGCCCTTGGCAGCGGCTTGCAAACGCTCAGCGGGGGGCTTGAGGACTACAACAATGACGTGGCCAATGCGGAGTACAGCGGCGGAACGGTGACGGTATTGGAGAGAATGAAGAACTTCAATCTCACCGCCAACTACACGTACTCGCACTCGATCGACAACGGGAACTTCACCACGTTCATCAACCTGCCTCCGAACCAGTTCGACTACGCTTCGGAACGCTCCAACTCCAACCAGGATGCTCGCCACCGCCTCATTACGAACTTTACCGCACTGGGGCCCGAGAGCACGTTCGCCCGGCACTTCACCTTCAGCAGCATCATCACGCTGCAATCCGGCCGCCCCTTTACGATGTACTGGGGGGGCGCTGGCTTGGGCGATGTGGCTGGCGGCGCAACGGACCGTGTGGGGGGCGACGCAGTCCCAGGCAACCATTGCGATACTACGAGCACTTGCCAAACCATGATCCCGAGGAATACGTACATCGGCGATCCCCTGTACTCCTGGGATCTGCACCTTGGGCGCTACTTCCAGCTCAGGGAGGGCTTGAAGCTCGACCTCAGCGTCGATGCCTTCAACGTACTTAATAGGCCGAACGTCGATGAAGTGACCTCGGTGTACGGCTCGCCAGTTTTTTGCGGGGCGATACCGAAGCACTACAGAGACGCTACGACTCTTGCGATCCAGGGAGGAACTGAGAGCTGCCCGGTATCTACTAACGGCCTGGCGATTCCAGGTGTTGGGAGTTTTGCTGCCTCCCCAATAACCACTGGAACACCTGGTGCGTCGTGCTTCCCACCGACGATAGCGGCGAGTTGCGTCTTCGTCCCGGCTGAGCCGGCCGCGAATTTCGGCTTGCCGAGGACAATGCTCAACCCGCGGCAGTTCCAGTTCGCGGCGAAGTTCGAGTTCTAGAGCAGCACGGGAAATCCGATTACAAAGGGCCGGGCAAGCGCCCGGCCCTTTTCTTTTGTCGCATGGCCCTTCCGCCAGAGGCGCAGTTGTTGCGCCCCGCGGCCTTGTAGTATCCTCTGCGTTCAAATACAGGGCGAATTCCGGCCGGCAGGAAGCTGAGGGCTGCTCCGGATTCCACCACCTCTTCCGGAGAAGATTCTTGGGAACGCTCGTTTTCGTGCCGGCTCTCCCGCGTTGCGTGCGAAGTCAGCTCGTGGCTCTCGGCTTTTCCAGCGCGTTCTCAACTTGCACTCTTCCCGCGCGAGTGAACGCCCTTCAATCGCGGCCCGTCGTTGCACCGGAATTCGAGGCGAAATGGCCAAGCTGAACACGAGGCCGGAGCCAATCGAGATTGAATTCGAGCGCTCGGCGGTCGTCGTCGTGGACATGCAGAACGCCTTTGCCAGCAAGGGCGGTACACTCGACATAGCCGGTGTGAATCTCTCCGACGCGCCTCGAGTGGTTCGGGCGATTCGCGGCGTTCTCGACGCCGCGCGACCGGCGGGCGTGCCCATTGTCTTTCTGCAGACGGGATACAAGCCGGACTTGAGCGACGCCGGAGGTCCGCGCTCTCCCAACTACTACAAAGAGACCGCGATGCACCTGATGTGTTCGAGGCCTGAATTGAAGGGGAAGCTTCTTACACAAGGGACTTGGGATTTTGCGCTCGTGGACGAGTTGGCGCCTCAAGCCGGCGACCTCGTCGTCACCAAGACGCGGTACAGCGGTTTTGCCGGCACCACGCTCGATTCGCAACTGCGCGTGCGCGGCATCCAGTACCTCTTCTTCACGGGCATCGCAACGAACGTCTGCGTCGAATCCACTCTGCGGGACGCCTACTTCCACGATTACTGGCCGATTCTCTTGACGGACGGCACGATGCCCGCGGGCGACCGTAGCACTTACGATGCAACGATCTTCAATGTAGAATCCTTTTTCGGTTGGACGGTGGGGTCGGAGGAATTGCGCGCTTGTCTCGCGGCGCGCGGTAAGTGAGGCGGGCATCTCGTGTGGACAGTTGACATCGACGTCGGCGGAACGCTGACGGACGGACTTTTTACCAGCGCGGATAACGTTACGTGCGTGAAAGTGGATACGACGCCGCACGATCTGACCGTGTGCCTCTTCGATTGTCTGGCCCAGGCAGCGGCGAAGCTGAATTTCGCGGATACCACTGCGTTCCTCGAAAACGTGGATCTCATTCGGTGGTCCACGACGATCACTTCCAACGTGCTCGCCGAATTGCGCGGGCCCAGAGTCGGCCTGGTCGTCTCGCAGGGCCACGAACGGAACCTGTACGGAAACGAAACTCAAAGCGGGATTCTGAATCGGCTCCTGACCAGTCGCGATGTGATTGGCTTGAACGGCTTTTCGAGCGAGACGGAGGTTATGAATGCGGCCCGCCTTCTCCTCGAAAGTGGCGTGCGCAGAATCTGCATCAGCCTGAAAGATTCGCACCGCCATCCCGAGCGCGAGATTGCGATGAAGGGGATCGTCGATCAGCAGTACCCGGACCACTTCCTCGGTTCCGTCCCGGTGCTCGCGGGAAGCGATATCTCAAAAAGCGCTGATGATCGGACACGCACCTACTGCGCCGTGATCAACGCCTACACGCACGGCGCGCTCGCTGCGACGCTGTTCAAGGCGGAGGACGATCTGCGCGAAACCGGCGGTTACACCGGCACTTTTCTCGTGAGCCACATCAACGGCGGCGTAGCCGGGATTGCGAAGACCAAGGCCATTGACACGATCGAATCGGGGCCCGTCCTAGGGATTCTCGGGAGCGCGCACCTTGCGCAGGCTCAGGGCCTGAAGGACGTGATCGCGATGGATATCGGCGGCACGACCGCCAAGCTCAGCGTCCTCAAAGAAGGCGAGCCGATCTATCGGAAGCCCTCCGACCTCTTCGGTATCCCCGTCGAATTGTCGCTCCCCTATTTGCGTTCCGTTGCGCTCGGCGGCGGCAGCGTGGTCAAGCCGCTGGTCGGCACGCAGGGAGAAAGCATTCAGCTCGGCCCGGAGAGCATGGGCTCGTATCCGGGACCGGCCTGCTACGGCCTGGGCGGCGACCAGCCAACGCTCACCGACGCCTTCGTCGCTGCCGGGCTTATCAACCCGGATTACTTCCTCGGCGGGACAAAGCCAATCGACCGCGAACTGGCGCGCAAGACCATCGAAGAGTCGGTCGCGCGGCCGTTGCGAATCTCAACCGAAGAAGCCTGCAACGCTGTGATTGACCGCGCTTTCGAACTCGTCGCCAACATAATTGCGAACGCTCAAGCCGAGCTTCAGCAGGACCTCTCCAAACACACGCTCTTTGCTTACGGCGGCAATGGAGGTCTCTTCGCTTGCAGCGTGGCCGAAAAGTTTGGCTTGAAGAACGTCCAGATTTTCGCGCTCGGCCCCGTGTTCAGCGCTTTCGGCTCATCCGTTTCGGATATCTCTCATGTGTACGAGCGCGCCGTCCCCGAGCCTGAAATCTCAGAAGGTGTCGTCGGGCGGATTCGCAAGATGCTCGAGGAGATGAAAGCGGAAAGCATCCAGGATCTGCTCGGCGAGGGTATTCGTCCGGAGAACGTGAGCTACGCGATCGAGTTCGAAGTCGCGGGGAAGGGTCCCCACTCGGTTCCCGTGGCGTGCTCCGAATCGGCCTTGCGCTCCGTCAAGGAATTGGAGGCGGCCCTGCGGAGTGCCACCGGAACGCCGAAGGGTGCGATTTCACTCGATCTCTTCCGCCTGCGCGTGAAGAAGGCGATGCCGAAGCCGAAGCTCGCCGCACAGCCATTACAGGCGCCCGATTCGTCCCACGCGCGGCTCGGGAAACGGCAGGTCTCTTGGGGAAGCCGTGGCGGAGAGGCGCAGGTGTATCGCTGGGAGTCCCTGAGGCCGGGGAACCGCGTCGAAGGCTGCGCGATCCTCGAGGGCGTGAACACCACGTACTTCATCCCCGACGGCTGGGTGATGGTCGTCGATAGCTATGGAAACGGAAAGCTGAATCGCGTATAGCAGAGTTGCGTCATGCTCGCAACGAAGGCAGGCGAAAGCAAACACATGTCATCCGAAACGCAGAATCGCATTCGAATCACTGAATATCTTGATCTGGACCTCGATCGGGAACAATGGATGTGCAACCGGTGCGGGCGCGTGCTCGGTCCCGCTCGCGAGAACTACAAGAAGGGCTGCCTTCTCCATGACCGCGACCCGCGCGAAATCCATCAGCAACTGGTTTCAGGAGCCTTCGACTTTTCTCCGGATCCACTCTGGGTCCGCATCGTCGAGTGCTATTGCCCTGGCTGCGGCACGCAGATCGAAACCGAGTATCTGCCGCCCGGGCATCCCCTCACGCACGACATCGAAATCGATCTGGACCGGCTCAAGGAGCGGCTGCGCAAAGGGGAGTTCGTCATCCGCGACCAACGCCTCGAGGCCGCCGAATGAACTCGATCGATATCGACGTTGGCGGCACGTTCACCGATCTGGTGCTCAATTTCGACGGCAAGGCCCTGATTAAGAAAGTTCCTACGACTCCGTACGACCTATCCGTCTGCTTCTCGCGCGTGATCGAGGAAGGCGCGGGCGCCCTCGGCATGAGGATGGAGGCGTTGTTGCCATCGATCGACATGATCCGCTATTCGACCACGATCGCCATGAACCGGCTGATCGAGCGGAAAGGGCCGCGGCTCGCCCTTATCACCACCGAAGGCCACGAAGACGTCGTGCTGATCGGCCGCGGCGCGCAATGGATTGACGGCACGCGCGTCGCCGAGCGCCGGAACCTGGCCATTCAGCAAAAGCCCCACCCACTCATTCCGCGGGACATGATTGTCGGCGTCAAGGAGCGTGTCGATTCTCGTGGGCTTGTGATTCGCCCGCTCGATGAGAACGACGTTCGGGAGAAAGTCCGCTACCTCGTGGGCCGCGGCGCGCGAGGCTTTGTCGTATCGCTTCTTTGGGGCTTCTTGAACCCAGCTCATGAACGCCGCGTGAAGGAGATCATTCGCGACGAGTACAAGGAATTTCACATCGGCTATATGCCGGTCGTCCTCGGCGGACAGGTTGTGGGCAAGTTGGGCGAATATGAGCGAACGCTCGCCGCGATCCTCGATGCGTATCTCCAGCGCTCCATGCAGATCGAACTCTCCGCCATGTGGGACAAGCTCCGCGAGCGCGGCTACACGAAACCTCTGCTGATGATTCAGAGCTCCGGCGGAATCGCCGAGGTCTTTCGCACGTCCGCCAGCCGCACCTTCAATAGCGGGCCGGTCTCCGGCCTCATGGGAGCACATCACGTCGCGAAATCACTCGGCTACCAGAACGTGGTGATGACGGACATGGGCGGGACGAGTTTTGATGTCGGGCTAGTGGTCAAGGACAGTGTGCGCAGCTACGACTTTCGGCCGATCATCGATTGCTGGATGGTCGGCATCACCATGATCAAGACGCTTTCCATCGGAGCCGGCGGCGGCTCGATCGCATACATCAACCGCCTGCTCCAGAATCGCGTACAAGTTGGCCCGCGAAGCGCCGGTTCGATGCCGGGTCCCGCGTGCTTCAACCTCGGCGGCACGGAACCGACGGTCACGGATGCCGACGTCGTCCTGGGTTACATCAATCCGGACTACTACTACGGCGGCAAGATGCGTCTCGACAAGAATCGTTCGATTCATGCCATCCGTGAAAAGATCGCCAAACCGCTTGGCATGAGCGCCGAAGAAGCTGCGGTGATTATTCGGAAGATCGTCAACGGAAATATGTCTTCCGCCATCATGAAGGAAGTCCACCTGCGCGGCTACAGCCCGGAAGATTTCATTCTCTTTGTCGGAGGCGGCGCCGGCCCCACGCACGCCGAGGGGTTCAAGGGCGACATCCGCAAGGCCGTCATGTTTCCGTTTTCGCCCGTCTTTTGCGCGTACGGCTCCTCCACCATGGACATTATTCACGTCTACGAAGCGTCAAAGAAACTTACCCTCATGACGCCGGGCGATCAGCAGCTCACGCAGGACTACGCCGCCTTCAACACGGCGGTCGAGTCGCTTGCGGAGCAGGCCCGAAAAGATTTGGTCGGAGATGGCCTCGACCCGGGGAAGGCGGCGCTTGTTCTTGAGCTGGACATGTTGTACGGCGGCCAATTCCATGTAAAGCGGGCGCTCTCGCCGCGGCTCTCTCTCAAATCTAGCGAGGATGTCCGCGCCATCTGCGACGCGTTCAACAAGGAATTCAGCGAGGCCTTCAGCCCGTTCGTCGTCAACCCGGAGGGAGGTATTTTCATCGAGAGTTTCATTCTGAAGGCCATCGTAACCACCCCGAAAGTTCAGTTGCCGAAGATGCCGCTCGAGGGAAGCGATCCTTCGGCGGCGCGCAAGGGCGAGCGTCCGGTGTATTGGCCCGACGCGAAGGACTTCCGCACGACGCCGACATTCGCCTACGAATCGCTGCGCCCCGGCAACGTCGTGGAGGGCCCCGCTATCGTCGAGGGGGAATACACAACGATGGTCGTGCCTCCCGTCATGCGCTTATCGATTGATGAGCGGGGGCTTGGTATTTTGGAAGAGCAAGTCATCTAAAGGATCGAGGGAGACCGATGCCTATCCCCACACTGGCGGAAAAACTCGAATGGCTGAAGCCCGCCCCCGCGACGGCGTACGAAAAGGAGTGCGCCGCCAAAGTTCCGCAGGGCGATTACGAGATTGGCGTGCAGATCACGAACGACATCCTCGACGAAGCGATGGAGGTGTTCGTTCGGTCATCGCGGAGCTACTTCGGCGTCTCCGGCGACTCGATGGTCGCCATCTTCACGGCGAATGGAGACCTGATCAACGGCTCCTGCGGCACCTATCTGCATGCAATTATTCAACCGATCATCATCAAATTTATCCAGAAGTATTATCAGGAGAACCCCGGGATTCACAACGGAGATATCTGGTATACCAACGACGCTCTCTACGGCGGCATTCATAATCCCGATCAAGTCGCGCTGATGCCGATTTTCTACAAAGGCCAGTTGCTGGCGTGGTCCTCGGCGGCTTTGCACACCACCGAGACCGGAGCGATCGAACCGGGCGGCATGCCGGTCAGCGCTAAAACGCGATTCGAAGAAGGGCTCAACCTCCCGCCCATCAAGATTGCGGAGAATTTCGAAATCCGGAACGATTTCCTCGAAATGTATTCCGCTTATGGGATGCGAGCCCCGGCCATGTTCATTTCTGACTTGCGGGCGCGCTGCACCACGGCGGACCGCGTCCGCGTGCGCCTGATTGAGTTGGCGGAAAAGCGCGGCCCGGAATTCGTCACCGGATTGTTCCGCAAAATGTCCGACACGGCGGAAGCAGGCGCGCGGAAAAAGATCCGTGATCTCCCCGACGGCAAGTTCCGCGCCGTCGCCTTCAACGATGCCATCGGATGGACACCGGCCCTGGTGCGCTCCTGTTATCTCACGCTCATCAAGAAGGGCGACGGGATCGTTTTTGATTTCCACGGAACTTCGCCGGAGAACCCCTCCTCCTACAACATCCACCCGCAGGCTGTCGTCGGCCACATTGCAAATTTCATGTACGAATACATGTTCCATGACCTGCCTATCTGCAGCTCCACGTTCGCGCCTCTTGATTTTGTTTTTCCTCCGGGAAGCATCGTCTACCCGGACAAGATGGCGGCCACGAGTTGCTGCGTATTCATTGGAATGCAGGCTCGCAACGCGACCCAGAACAGCTTCTCCAAGATGATCTTCTCCAACTCCTCCCTCTGGCAGCAGGCGACCGCGCCTCCCGGAAGCCAGCACACCTCCCAGATTTGCGCTGGCCTCTCGCAGTGGAAACTTGCCGTCTCGGACGTCCTGTCGTTTGCGCTCAATACCATGGGCCAGGGTGGCCGGGCGGCCTCGGATGGGATGGACGCATACGGTTTTGCCTGGTGCGCCTTTGGCCGGGCTCCCGATTCAGAGCAGGTTGAGAGCGAACTGCCGGTGACGGTCACCCTTTCTCAACACTGGAAGGATTCCAGCGGCCCCGGTTTCCATCGCGGCGGCTCCGGTGGCGTGCAACATTGGATGGTCCACAAAGTGCCGGAATTGGTTTCGATGTGCATGGGCAACGGAAGCAAAGTGCCTCTCGGTCAGCCGCTGTTTGGCGGATACGCCTCTTCGCCTATTCCGGGTATCAGCATTCGCAAGAACGACTTGCTGAAGCAGATGCATGATGGAAATCCTCAGCTCTCTCTCGATTCCCGCTCCATTCTCGAGAAGCACTCGATCCACGGACAGTGGAGCTATGACCTGGTTGCGCGCGCTCCCAAGGTCTATGAGGAAGGCGATTTGATCTTCGGGTTCAGCGGCGGCGGACCCGGCTACGGCGACCCACTCGAACGTGACCCGGTGCAGGTTCTCGATGACCTGCGCAAGCAGATCATCTCAGACTGGACGGCACAGAACATTTACCTGGTCGCCTACGATCCCGACCGGCACAAGCTCGACCCCGAAAAAACCAAACAGCAGCGCGACGAAGAACGGCGCGCCCGGCTGGCCCGCGGAAAATCGTTCGACGAATTCCACAAGGAATGGAACAAGAAGAGCCCGCCCAAAGAAATTCTCCAGTGGTACGGCTCCTGGCCGGATGCCAAGCCCACGGGACCGATCGTCCGTTCGTAGAATGGCCGGGAACCTCACCCCTCGCGAGATTGTCAAAGGGCTCTTGCAGGGAGGCGCCCCGCCGCGTCCGCTCCTCCTTCCGATCGTGTTTTCCCATGCGGCTCGCGTCGAAAACATGCCGCTTCGGACCTTTTTGGGGAATCCAACCAAAATCTCTAACTCGCTGAGACAAATTCGCGGCCGGCTCCGTTCAGACGGGATCGCGTGTTACTTCGATCCATTCCTCGAAGCGGAAGCCCTGGGCGCCACCTTGCAGTGGACATCCGACGACGGGCCGCCGTCGCTCCACTGGCCGGGGCGTGTGACGAGAGGCGAATTGCCGGAAGGCTCGCACTCGCAACAGGACGCGGCCAAGACCAGCCGGGCCACAATCGCGGTCGACGTGATCCGCCGGCTGAAAGCGGTCGTACGCGATGATTGCCTTCTGATGGCGAGTGTCACCGGCCCGCTGACGCTTGCGGCTTTTCTCTTGCAGCTCGATCCTGCGGACGCGCTCGGCCATCCCGACATTCCATCGCCCGCGCTCGATCTGGCCGCGGCCGTGATTTCCGGAATCGCAGCGGCTTTCGTGGAAGCGGGCGCCGGCTTGGTTCTCATCCGCGAAGATTTCCTTCCCGCACTGTCGCCTGAGGGGCTCGAGAGTTGGTTTTCGCGACTCGCGACCACGATCAATATCATTCGCTTTTATGAGGCGCTTCCGGTTCTTCTCCTCACCTGCAAGGAGGCTCTTGCCGTGAAGGGAGAAGCGATCGCTCGGCAGCCTTGGGATTGTGTGGTTTGTCCCGTGCTCGATGGGCCGGCGCCGTACACTGCCGCGTTCTCGAATTTGGGCCCGGCGCGGTTTGGCGTTGCGCTTCCTCCGAAACTATTCGATGCCGGCAAGTCGAGCGCGGCCGATTTCGAAGACGCCCTCCGGCGAGTTTCCGATCTGCGCCCCGCAGTCGTCACCACGGCGGGCGACGTCCCCGCCGCGGCGGACGTGGAGCGTCTCAACAAACTGTGGGAAAATGTGCGTCGCTCATGAGCGGCAAGAGCCATCAAGAGCAAGCGGCCACCGGCGTTCGTCGCGTTCGAATGCGCACGTCTGGCGCGACCATGCACCGCCGCGACGGAGGCGTGCTGCTCATCAAGCCGGACGAGTCGCTCCGCTCCTATCCCAAGGTCCTCACCGACCGTCTCGCACATTGGGCGAAGGTTTCGCCGGACAAAGTCTGCATCGCCAAGCGTGGTCCTGACCAGGAATGGCGCTGCCTCACCTACGCGCAAGTATTCGCCGCCGTGCGCAGCATCGGGCAAGCTCTGCTCGATCGCGGCCTCTCGGCGGAACGGCCCGTCGCGATTCTCTCGGACAACGATCTCGAGCACTTTCTCCTGACCTACGCCGGCCAGCACGTTGGGATTCCCACCGCGCCCATTTCGCCGCCCTATTCGGTCGTTTCGAAGGACTTCGGCAAGCTCCGCCATTGCCTGGACATTCTCACACCGGGCCTCATCTTCGTTTCGCACGGCGGCCACTATGGCCGCGCCATCGAAAGCGTTGTACCGAACAAGATGGAAATCGTCGCCACCGCGGCGCCGCCGCCCGGCCGCAAGGCAACGCTTTTTTCCGAACTTTTGGCGACGCAGCCGACCCATGAAGTCGAGGCGGCTCACGAAAAGATCGACCCCGACGGCGCCGCCAAATTTCTCTTCACCTCCGGCTCAACCGCCATGCCCAAGGCCGTCACCAACACTCACCGGATGCTTTGCAGCAATCTGCAAATGATCGCCCAGATCTTCGGCTTTCTTGAGGACGAGCCTCCCGTCATCGTTGATTGGCTGCCCTGGAATCACACTTTCGGCGGGAACCACGACGTCGGCATCGCGATCTACAACGGCGGAACGTTTTACATCGACGACGGCAAGCCCGGGCCCGGCGGCATCGAAAAGACCGTCCGCAACCTGCGCGAGATTTCGACGACGGTCTATTTCAACGTGCCCAAAGGCTACGAAGACCTGCTGCCTTTCCTGCGCACCGATCGCGAGCTTCGCGAATCCTTCTTCCGCCGCCTCGGCCTGATGTTTTACGCGGGGGCAGGCCTTTCGCAGCCGGTTTGGGACGCGTACCGCGAGCTTGCGAGCAAGACTTGCGGCGAGCGCATCATCATGGCTACCGGCCTCGGTTCGACGGAGACTTCCCCCATGTCGATCCAGACCACGTGGGAGACCGACCGCGCGGGAACGATCGGCCTGCCGATCCCCGGCGTGGAGCTGAAGCTCGTCCCACGCGGCGCCAAGCTCGAAGCGCGCGTTCGCGGGCCTAACGTCACGCCCGGCTACTGGCGCCAGCCTCAACTGACGCAGAGGGTGTTCGATGACGAAGGCTTCTACTCGTTTGGCGACGCCGTCAAGTTCGTCGACCCCAACGACGTGAACAAGGGCCTTCTCTTCGACGGGCGCCTGAACGAGGATTTCAAGCTAGCCAATGGCACCTGGGTCAGCGTCGGCCCGCTTCGCGCGAAATTCCTAAGCCATTTCGCGCCCCTGGTCCGCGACGTCGTGATCGCGGGTCACGACCGCGATTTCATCGCCGTGCTGATCTTTCCCGATCTGGACGCCTGCGTCGAACTATGCGTCGAGCGCCCGCCCGCTTCGCACCTGGTCGGTGCGACGCCCGCTGCTATTCTGAGGAATGACGCCGTGCGTGCGCGGTTCCAGGAACTGCTCGAAGGCTTTGCCGAGCAATCCACAGGCAGCACCACTCGGGTTGTTCGCGCGATCCTCGCGGAGGAGCCGCCGTCACTCGACGCCGGAGAAATCACGGACAAGGGCTCGTTCAACCAGCGAAATGTTCTCGACCGCCGCGCCGGCCTCGTCGAGCAGCTCTACGCCGCCGAACCACCCCTGCACGTTTTGCGAATTTGAGATAGGCGCGCTTACCGCCCAAGAAATCTTTCGAGCGTTTCGACTTCCGCCCCTGCCAAATCCAGGTACTCCTTGGCCTTCGCGGGGTCCTGCTTCTGGAGCGCCGCCTCCGCTCTCGCCATATTTGTCTGCATCCGCTGCTCTGAAGCCGCCATGTCGCCGCGCAGCCCGTATCCCTGGGCGGCTTGCTGGTGCTTCAGGTTATCAAGACTTTGCGACACCGCTGCCGCACGGCCACTGAGCTGGTCCGCTTCCTTCTCCTCTTCCTCGAGCGCAGCAGCTTTTGCCTTGGCTTCGGCCTCGGCTTGCGCTGCGGCGGCTTTGGCAGCGGCATCGGCTTGAGCAGCCGCAGCTTGCGTACCCGCTTGCGCGGCAGCAGCTTGATGCTTGGCCGCCGCAGCGGCGACCGGGGCAGGCGGATTCGCAGCGGGAGTCGGCGGCGCGACCGCCGGAGCTGGAGAAGTCGCCGATGAAGTACTCGACGAGTTGGCGCCGGCATTCGTCTTGGCCCTGTGCGGTACATACACTGCTGCCGCAGCGAGAATGGCAAGCACGACGAGCGCACCAAGAGCCATATACAAGCCCCTGTGACTTTTCTGTGCAGCGGGGGGAGGCGGTTGGGTGCTGGCAACCGCAGCCGCAACCGGCTGATGCGCGGATGAAGTTGTCGCTCGAGTCGCAACGACCGGCGATGGAGGAGCTTGGAAAACCGTAGCCGCCGAAGGCTCACTTGGATGCCCTGATACGCTCTTCAAGGCGGTCCGGAAAGCTGTGGCGGACTGGAATCGTCTTTCCGGCTCCTTGGCGAGAGCCATAAGAATGATGTCGCTCAGTCCTTTTGGCAAATCGGGACGCACGGCAATGGGAGGTTCCGGCAGCTGTTGCATCTGCGCAACCATTACGGAGTAGTTGCTGTCGCCACGGAACGGCAGCCGGCCGGTCACAATCTCATAGAGCGACACACCCAGAGAATACAGGTCGGAGCGCGCGTCGGCGGCTTCGCCCTTCACTTGTTCGGGCGGCATGTAGTTGAGCGAACCCAGCGTCGTGCCCGTCATCGTCATCCCGACTTCGTTGCCCGGCCGCGCGACGCCGAAGTCCATCAGCTTCACCACGCCCTGCGGAGTCAGCATCATGTTGGCGGGCTTGATGTCCCGGTGGATCACATTCATGTGGTGCGCGTAGGTCAGCGCGCCAAGCACTTGGTCGATATAGTTCACGGCGTCGGGAACGGCGACCGGGCCTTGATGTAACAGCGAAGCCAGTGTCACGCCCTCGACGTACTCCATGATCATCACCAGTTGATCGTCGACGGTCAGCGCCGTCCGGAGCGCAGCGATATTGGGATTGTTCAGGCTCGCGAGGAGTTTGATTTCGCGCAGGAACCGGTCGGCCAGCTCTTTCTGACCGGCCAGACTGGGCAGAAGAATCTTCATCGCCTCCACGCGGTCGGAGATCACGTTCCGCACCCGGTAGACCTTCCCCATGCCTCCTGCGCCTAGCACTCCCAGCACTTCGTAGTCGCCGAGTCTCTGGCCCACGTTGTAGTCTTGGCTCATTGCGAAACTCCTTTGGCTGTTGCCTGGCCCTCGACCGGATCTCGTATTGCGGACGTTACACCACGTTGGCCCCGCCGTCCACCACCGCGCGAATACCATTACTACCAGCATGTTGGACCCGTCCGAAGAAGCAAGGAACAGAGCGGAGCCACCGGCCGAGTGTTCTCGTTCAGAATGATTGGTGACACTCGGTAGAGTGTCGCCATGCAAATTCGATGGGGGAAGGTGCCCAAAGCGCGAGAGCTCTCGCGCTTTGGG
>JBEKBY010000029.1:0-40526 GCA_050015155.1 Candidatus Acidiferrales bacterium
CAGAACGTCGCGAGACAGTTCGGTCCCTATCTGGTGTGGGCGCAGGAAACTTGAGAGGAGCTGTCCCTAGTACGAGAGGACCGGGATGGACGGACCTCTTGTGATCGAGTTGTCACGCCAGTGGCATAGCTCGGTAGCGAAGTCCGGAAGAGATAATCGCTGAATGCATCTAAGCGAGAAGCTCGCCTCGAGATAAGGTTTCCCAAGGTGGCTGCGGCCACCTAAGAAGGCCAGTCGAAGACTACGACTTTGATAGGCGGGAGGTGGAAGCGCAGTAATGCGTGTAGCTGACCCGTACTAATCGGCCGTTCGGCTTGACCATAAAACTTTCCCAACACGTTACTCGCGTTGCGGAATTTGCGGTTCGTCCAACTTCCTTCAGTTGCTCATCGAAATTCGGCATTCGAAATTCGAAACTCGTGCGAGTCCGATACGAATTTCGCGTTTCGCTTTTCGAATTTCGGTGTTTAGGTTTCCTGGTGGTCTTACCGCGAGGGTCACACCCGTTCCCATCCCGAACACGGAAGTTAAGCCTCGCAGGGCCGATGATACTGCGCTGGAAACGACGCGGGAACGTAGGTCACCGCCAGGATTAAATTCAAGAGAAGGCCTCACAGCGTTGAAACGCTGTGAGGCCTTTTTGTTTTTGGGCGGGGCTCCAAAATTGAATGCGGCGCCTGGTGGGCTTACGCTATCTTTACCAGCGAGGCCCAGATGCAAGCGATGGGAATCCACAGTGTCGAGCTGGTGGTTCTTCTGCTGCTGGTTCTGGTTGTGGCGCTCGCATCCGTTGCCAAGCGCCTGCAAACTCCCTACCCGATCATTCTCGTGATTGGCGGGCTTCTTCTGAGCTTTTTTCCGCACGGCCCGCGCATCGAGCTCAACCCCGACTTGGTTTTCTTGGTCATCCTGCCGCCGCTGTTGTTTTCCGCCGCCGCGTCCACGTCGTGGCGCGACTTCCGCTACAACCTAGTCAGCATTTCGATGCTCGCGTTCGGGCTGGTTGGCTTCACGGTCTTTGGCGTGGCTGCGGTGTCGCGTTGGATCCTGCCAGGTTTTGACTGGCGGATGGGCTTGGTGCTTGGCGCCGTGGTTTCAACCACCGACGCGATTGCCGCCACTTCCATCGCCAAGCGGCTGGGTCTGCCGAAGCGGATCACGGACGTTCTCGAAGGAGAAAGTCTCGTCAACGATGCGAGCGGCCTGCTGGCTCTGGAGTTCACAATCGCCCTGCTCGTCACCGGTCACACTCCGTCGGTCTTCGACGGCGTTTGGACGCTGCTCTATCTCGTGTTCGGAAGCATCGCGATCGGGCTGATCGTCGGCAAAGTGATTCACATGCTGGCGCTGAAGATCGTGGACGCCCCGATCGAGAACACAATCATCCTGATTGCGCCATATTTCGCTTATCTGGCGGCCGAAGGCGCCCGCGCTTCGGGAGTGCTGGCTACCGTGGCCTGCGGCCTGTATCTGGGGCATAAGAGCTCCCTGTTTCTGTCGAGGGGCGCTCGCCTTACCGGGCAAGCCGTCTGGGGCACTCTCACATTCGTCCTCAATGGTTTTGTCTTTCTGCTCATCGGGCTTCAATTGCCCTACATTCTTTCCGGCATTCGCACCCACCATTTCGGCGAACTGTTGGTTCTCGGTCTATTGTTCAGCGGCGTCGTCATCCTTCTCCGCTTCATTTGGGTTTACCCGGGCGCGGCGCTCTCTTACTTCGTCCGTCGCCGCCTGTTTCACCAGCACGAAACGCTTCCGAACCCGAGAGCGCTTTTCGTCGTCGGTTGGGCCGGCATGCGCGGCGTCGTGGCGCTGGCGGCCGCCATCTCGCTGCCGAAAGCATTGGCCAGCGGAGATCCCTTTCCTGAACGCAACGTGATGATCTTTCTTACGTTCTGCGTGATCTTTGTGACCCTCGTCTTGCAGGGGCTGACGCTGCCCCCGCTGATTCGCCGCCTGGGCCTCGCGGGCGCGTCAGGAGCAAATATCGAGGAGGAAGAAGCGCGGCGCGCCATGGTCGAGGCAGCCCTCGCATATCTCGAGCACAGCCGAGAAGACGATCAACCGGAATTCGCGCCCGTGTACGACGAACTCATCCGGCTCTACCGCCGCCGCATGAACGTGATCGAGAACAATGAATCCGCCGAGGCCGGATACCGGCCCGAGGACTACCAGCGATGGCGGGACCTCTCCCGACAAGTGGGCGCCCTCCAGCGCGCTACCATTCTGCATTTGCGAAATCAGAATAAGATCAACGACGAAGTCATGCGGCACCTCGAACGCGAACTCGATTTGGCCGAGGCCCGATACTCGACGTCGGAACAGCCGTGATTGGCCGCGCGTCCGGGAAGTGAACTAGGGACGGGAAATGGGCAAACGCGACGGTCGTCCGGCTGAAAAGCTGCTTCGGGCGCGGGCTGCTTTTGTTGCCCGCGGATGCGCCGTCTATGAAAGACGGCGGGACGTTCCTTCTGAAGTTTTCGGCGAGCAGCCAACAAAATTGATGCAGATCTCTCCATGGAGGCACCTTATGCTGAGAAGACTCTGGCTCCTTCCGCTCCTCCTTCTCGCAGTTCCATCTGCCACTCGCGCGCAAGGCCGCACGGCCGCGGACGAAAAGGCGATCCGCGATATCGAAGAGCAATGGGAGGCGGCGTGGAATCACCACGATGTCGCGGCCATGGCCCGCAATTACGCCCCCGACTCCGACGCCATCAATCTTGCGGGAGAATGGTTCAGGGGGCGCGCGGCGTTTGTGAAAAGCCTCGAGGAATTACATTCGGACAAGGTGAAGGGCAGCGTGTGGCAAACGGAGCAGACCAACATCAAATTCCTGACCCCTGAAATCGCGATCGTGCACGTGTACATCAACTCGCACGGCGACCGGAATCCAGACGGCACGCCCATGCCGCCGCGACATGCCATCCTCACGCGCGTCGAAGTGAAGCGCGACGGCCGCTGGCTGATCGTCGCGTCGCAGGCCACGAACATCGTGCCGCGGGCTACCGCCGCCGTCGCCGGCGCGAGCGATTCGCTTCCAGGCCAATAGAAAGCACGTCGCTTGTTGCAGCGCGGCGGGTGCTGAACTACGATTTGGTTGATGCGACGCTCGATCCTGCTCGTCCTTTTGATTTTGGCTCTGCCCGGCGCTGCCCCCGCACAGTCCAAGCCTCATCCAACGCCGGAGGCCGACCGCCTCGGCATGACCTGCGGCCAGATTCTGAAAATGACCTCTGCCGAATGGATCCTTTACTTCAATGACAAGACGCACCGGACCGCCGAGGACAATCCGACCGGCGTCCTGCGAGCCATTACGGTTTACGGAAAATGCTACGACGCGCGGACGGACAGTCTGGCTGCGGCTCTCGCGAGATCCGGCAAAAGTCCGAACAAGGCCGCGCGCGCGGATTTTGCCGCGTTTGAAATGGCGCTGAAGAATTTCGCCGCTAAAGCCCTCGTGGACGCCACGGCGCCCGCCGACGAGCAGAAGAAGGCCTACGCCGCGCTTTACGAGAAACAGTTTCGGTATGAGTTTTACCAGCAGTACGAAGCGAGAATTCCGAACGCCGTCCGGCCGTCACCCGTTGCCACGAAACCTCCCGCGCCTGTAGCAACACCACCGGCCCGCGCCGACTCACCTCCGCCAGCCGATTCGGCGCGCTCCGCAGCAGCTCAGGAACAAGCGCGCAGCGACGCCGATCCGATGACGATGGCCAAGAATCGGTTCGGAAAACTTCTCGACGCGCTGCCGGACGACAAGATGCACGAACTCCACCAGGTATTTGGCGAAGTCATGGGACCTTACTCCATCAGCGAGGAGATGCGGCTTGCCGTCTATCGCTACGCCATCTTTCTCCTTGAATCGCCGTTCGCCACCCCTTTTTCTCCGCCACCATTTTGAGGCCATCGTTGGAGCTGGATTCCTCGCGGCGAATTCGGTTATAACCTCCTAGGATGCCCGCCGCTGCGATCGCCGTTGAAAATCTCGAAAAATACTTTCCACCCGCGCTTGCCGGCTGGCGCGCCCTGCTCCATCCTATCGCCCGCGCGACCGAGTGCGCTCTTGCGGGCGTTTCGTTTACGGTTGAAGCGGGCGAAGCGGTAGCGCTCGTGGGCCACAACGGCGCAGGAAAATCCACGCTCCTGCGTATCCTTGCGACGTTGATCTATCCGACGCGCGGCCGGGCGTCGCTCGGCGGCTTCGACGTGGAGCGCGATGGGGGGCGCGCGCGGCACCAACTCGGCTACCACACCGGCGGCGATGAAGGGTTTTACAGCCGCCTGAGCGGCCGCGAGAACCTCGCTTTCTTCGCGGCGATGAACAATATGACGGCTGCGGAAGCGCGCGACCGCATCGCTTTCGTCACGGAGTCGATGGGCGTCGCGGACGACCTCGACCGCCAGGTCCGCACCCTTTCGACCGGAATGACGCACCGGCTCGGGCTCGTGCGCGCCCTGCTGCACGGCCCCGCCGTCCTGCTGCTCGACGAGCCGACGCGCAGCCTCGATCCGCTCGGCGCCGCGGACTTCCGTCGCTTGCTGAAGGACGAGCTCGTGGGCCGCCGTGGCACGACGTTGCTTTTCGCTTCGCATACCTTGAGCGAGGTGGAAGAAATCGCGGACCGCGTCGTCTTGTTGCACTACGGGAAGATTCTGGCTTGCGATTCGCCGCGGGGCCTGCGCGCCTCTACGGGGGCGTCCACGCTCGAGGGAGCCATCGCGCGGCTGGCGCGGCCTTCGGCGCCGCAGACATCTACCGGGGCGAAGCTTTGAGCGCCGCGCGCACGTTGCGCAAGATCGCGGCGTTTTTCTGGCGCGACTTTTCGATTGTGCGCAGCTACCGCACCGCCCTCCTGCTCGAATTGGTCGAAGCGCTGTTCGGAGTCGCCACGTTCTACTACCTTTCCCGCTTTGTCGAAAGCCCACAGCTCGAGCGCGCGTTGCCGCCCGGCAGCAACTACTTCGCATTCGCGCTCGTCGGTTTCGCGTTTTTCGATTATATGAGCGTCGCGATCACGGCGTTCGATGCGAGCCTCGACGAGGCGCGGCAAAATCGCACGCTCGAAGCGCTGCTCGTCACGCAGACACCGTTGCGAGTCATTCTGGCTGGCTCGGCCGTCTACCCGTTTTTCGCGCTGGCCCTGCGGACGTGCGTCTACCTCGCGTGGGGCGCGCTGTTCTTTGGCTTCGTGCCGCGGGCGGCCAATTGGCCGGGGGCTGCCGCAGTCCTGCTCGCTTCGATTCTGGCGTTCGCAGGGCTCGGCATTCTTTCGGCGAGCTACCAGCTCCTATTCAAGCGCGGGAACCCCGCAAAATGGATCGTGCTCGGAGTTTCAGGTCTCGTCGGCGGGATGATGTACCCGGTGGCTGTCCTGCCGGGGGCGCTTCAAATCGTCGCGCGGCTCATTCCGGTGACCTACTCGCTCGAAGGGATGCGCGCCGCGCTGCTCGGGGGCTCGGGTTGGAGCGAACTCTGGCCTTCGATCGTGGCGCTGCTGGTTTTCGCGGCCATTCTGATTCCGCTGTCTTTTGCCGTGTTTGCCTGGGCGCTCCGCCGCACGAAAATCACCGGCACGCTCACCCACATTTGAGCGACGCGAAAGATTCAGTCCCGGTTTGAAGCCCGCAGGCGCGTGATCAGGGTTTGAAGCCGAGTCTGATCCTGCAAAGCGATGTCCGTGAACTCTACGCCCATCCCTTGGCCGGGCGTCACGTTGCGCACCGTGGAGCGGCTTCGTATTTCACCCTCGGGAACTGAAAGCAGGATTGTAACAACAGTGCCCAGGGGCGCCGGGGTCGGCGTCGCGATGAACAGCCCTCCGAGATTCAGGTCACGGACCCGCGAGACGCCTTGTTGGCTCTGGTCTTGCCAGGCCACCCATATGCCTTTCGGAGTGGCAATGCGCGCATACTTGCGCTTGGCTTTGGCGTCGTCGGGCATAGCTAAGGGAATAATGCGACGACTCGTCGTCATCCACTACTCTTTAGAATAAGTAACAGGCGCGGTGAAATCGCGCAACATGAGACTTCTAACGAGGGCTTGTCCCGAAGCAGCCCGTACAGTAGAGTTTTCGAACGCACGAAAGGCGGCGCGATGAAGGTCTCGGTTCTCGATTTGAAGGCCGAATATGCGCAACTGCGGGACGAAATCCTGCCCGCGCTCGATCGCGTCTGCCAGAGTTCAACCTTCGTTCTCGGCGAGGAAGTGGAAGCCTTCGAGAGCGAATTCGCGGATTTTTGCGGCACGAGGCACTGCGTGGCGCTCAGCACGGGGACCGCGGCGCTTCATCTCGGCCTTCTGGCCCTGGGGGTTCAGGCGGATGATGAGGTTATCACCACCCCCAACACCTTCCTCGCGGCCGCCGAGGCGATCACCTACTGCGGCGCGCTGCCGATCTTCGTCGATATCGATCCGGCCACGGGAAACCTCGACCCGAAACTGATCGAGCGGGCCATCACGCCACGGACGCGCGCCATCCTGCCGGTTCATCTGTATGGACGCCCCGCGGACATGGACCCGATTCGCGAAATTGCGGCCCGCCGCAATCTACGTGTTTTGGAGGACGCGGCGCAGGCGCACGGGGCGCGATACCGCGGCCGTCGCGCCGGGGCGCTTGTTGACGCGGGCGTCTTCAGCTTCTATCCCACGAAGAATCTCGGCGCCTACGGCGAAGGTGGCGCTTTGACGACCGACGACGATCGAATTGCAAAATTTGCGCGCGCGGCGCGCAACCATGGGCAGACAGCGCGCTACGAGCATGAATTCATCGGCTACAACTACCGCATGCAGGGATTTCAGGGCGCCGTGCTGCGGATCAAGCTGCGCCACCTCTACACATGGACCGCAAGGCGCCAGGAGATCGCGCGAGAGTACCGCCGCCTGCTCGCCGGAGCGCGCCTCGAGATGCCGGTGGACGATCCGAGGGACGAGTGCGTCTACCACCAGTTCGTCATTTACGTCAGCAATCGCAACGCGGTTATCGCGCATCTCTCGGACCGCGAAATTGAGACGGTGGTGCACTACCCGAGGCCCATACACCTGCAGCCTGCTTACTCGTCCGCAGGTTGTCCTCCGGGAACGTTTCCGAATGCCGAGCTCGCCTGCCAGCGCGTGCTCAGCCTGCCGCTGCACCCGGGTTTGACGGCGGAGCAAATCGAGTACGTGGCGCGCTCCGTCCGCGAAGCGGTGGGACAGAAGTAAGACCGGCGGTGCGTTCGGGCGCTCTGCCGATCAGGCGTTCGAGCCGCTGGAAGCCGACTGCTGATGAGGAACCGGCGACTCGCCTGCGTCGCGGCCCGGCGGCGGAACAAAACCGACAACTCCTCCCGCATTCGTCCGATCCCGCAACATTGCCGCGAGTCCTTCGAAGATCTTCGAACAGGATTCGCGCAGGGCCTGATCGGCCGAGCGCATGAGGGATTCGATGGCGTTCTGGCCGTGCTCGTTGAGTCGGCGCACGGAGGAAACCATCCAGGAATCGCAGGTGGTTTGCAAACGTTCCTGGTATTTTCCCGCGGCTTCGTCACTCAGAAAGCCGAGGCTGGCCGCCCATTCCTTCTGGTGTGCTTCGCGCTCGGCGCGGTGTCCATCGAGCGCCGAGGCAAATTCGGCGGCAAGCGCGCCACGGCCTTCGGCGACGGCCGTTTCGAGTTGCGAAGCCATTTGTGCGCGGAAGCGATCGAGCGACGTCCCGGCGCTTATCTCGAGATTGCGCATCGCATCGTGCGTAAAGCGCTCAAAGTCCTGCTCTCGTTCGGCCAGGGCGCTACGGCTCCTGTTTGCGAACTGCTCGACTTCTTGCTCGGAGATGCCGTGCAGAACCTGGCCAAAGGACGCCGCGGCGGCTTCGGCAGCCTTGCCGATTTCGGTGCGTGCGCGGCCTGTGAGCTCGCTCGCAACGCCGTCGAGCTGCTGATGAATCTGACCCACGCGGGCAGTGGATTGTTCTTCGAGCCGGGTCTCGAACTTGCGCGCCGCTTCGGCCGTCTTTTCTTCGAACCCGCCGGCAGCCGTAGCAAGCGTCTGCTCGACCAATACCTGCAAGCGAGCGCGCGCCTCCTGCTGGAACCATTCGGAGGACCGGCCGATGGATTCGGCCGCAGCGTGGGAAGCGCGGACGCCGGCGGCGTCCAGTTCCTCGCTCCACTTTGACAACGCTTCCTTTCGCGCCGATTCGAAATCGTCGCGAAGACTCGCGAGCGTCGAGGCCATCTGAGCCGCTGTTTCGCGCTGGCTGTTTTCCGAGACCTGGCGCAAGCGCTCACGGTGCAGGCGCAAGCTTTCTTCCGCCTGCACTTCACGCGCGGCCAAGTCGCGAAGGAGTTCCGTGACCCGTTCGATGCGCGGCGCGATCTTCGACTCAACATCGGCGATCGTGCGCTCCCCCAATTGCTGTCCCAGGGAATCGAGCGCGGGTCCGAGCCGCTGGTTCACTCCGGCCGCGAGATTCTCCACCCGCCGCTGCATTTCGCCGGTCTGCGCTTCCAGGATGTTCTCGAGGCGCCGGTGGAGTTCGTTCAGCGTGTCGTGACTCGCCGCCTCGAGCTGCGCCGAATACTCCTTCATGCGACTCGCCGAATGTTCAATCTCGGCCAGCGAGGACCGCGCGCGCGCAATTTCCTGTTCAAGCGCGGACTTAAGACCGGAGAGGGTCTCGCGGGCCTCCGCGGACATCCGCCCCAAAGGCTCCCGGAGCTCGGAGAACCGTTCGGACATTTTCTGTTCCGCGCTGCGAACGACTTCGTGCGAGCGCCCGGACATCTGCTCGACTAGACGTTCAATGCTGCCATCGAGGGATGACTGCAATAGCTCGTTCCATTGCGCCCGCGCAACCGCCATTTCCGACTCGAGACGCTCGCGCCAGCTTGCGGCGGCGCTCTCCGAGGCAATCGCTTCCTGCGAGGTCCCGGCCTGTTGCTCCTCGGCACGCGCGGCTTCGGCGGCTTCGATCTGAAGGCGCGCCTGCGCGATGCGGCTCGCCGATTCGGCCGCAGCCTCGCTTTCGGCGTGCAGCTCCTGTGCCTTCCGGTCCAGTTCGTATAGCAGCTCGCGGGCCTGGGACATGGCCTCCTCGAACTCGGATTTCAGCCCGCCCAGGAATTCGTCCCGTTTCGCGGTCAACTGAAAGGAGAACATTTCGCGCGCATCGGCCAGCGTTTTCTCGAGATCTGCGATGGCTGGCCGGATTCGCTCGCCGCCTTGCGCCGCCACCGTTTCGGCGGCCCGACTGGCTTGCCGCTCGAGTTCCGCCCTCCATTCGCCCAGCAGCGGGCTTTCTGCCACAGGCATGGGCTCCACAGCGAGCGGGGACGGTGGAGCAGACGGGGAATCACTAGGCGCATTCGTCATATGAGGTCCCACGCTTTCCATGAAAGCCGCAATCGTCGATCGGAGCGTTCCGGCTTCGGGTCCCTGGTCGATCGGCGACTCGCGTTCTGCCGGCGCTCCCGTGGGCAGAGGGACTTGAGTTTCCGCCGTTTGCCAGTCCGAGGGAGGGGATTCGATAGCCCAGATGTTAGCCGGGCTTTCGAGCTCGACCGCGATTTGAAAGAACTCGCGGACCGAATGCGGCCGCTGAATCCAGGCGACCCGCGCGCGCACATTGCGCCGCTCGGCTTCCTGAGGAAGCTCGAGCGTGACCCAGGTATTTTTTGGCAAGTGGTGCTTCGACGAGTAACGGCATCCGTGGAGGTTCAACGCCAGTGTGGACGTGCGCTCCTCGAAAGGCTGGCCGAGAAGATCAATTCCGCGAACGATTAGGGGCAGGGATTGGGAGATTCGTTCGCTGCGTCGGCGCTGGGTGCTTGGTTGGCTTGAATCCACTGCTTGCACCGGTCCCTAAGAATCACCAACGAGAGAATAGCACTCTCGAGCGGCTCGGTCGAGGGCCGAAACGCAAGGAACTCTGCACGAACCAAGGCGAATCGCGGGCAAGACGTGCGCTATTTCTTCTTCGTGCTGGGCTTCTTTTCGTTCACGACGGTCGCGGTTCCGCCGGCTAGCTGGTTCAAACCATCGAGCGTGGCCTTCGCTTGCGCGGCGTAGGGACCGTTCGGGTCGGCTGCGATGCACTGCTGATACGCATCGATGAGCCCCGGGGGAAACGTATATGTCAGCTTATTCCCCTCTTGTTTTGTGACGATCTGGGACGCCAGCGCCCCGCCGAGCAGAAACCACGCTTGGGCATCCTTCGGGTCCGCTTGGGTGGTCTTCTGAAGCGGCACGAGCGCTTCGGCCAGGTGGCCTTTGTTGCTGAGGACGATTCCCTCGTTCTTCCAGCACCGAGCCGTGGTCGCCGCAGTCGTTGTGGTGTCGAGCGCCGTGGCTTTGTCGCAGGCTGCGCCTGCATCGGCAAGTTTTGAGGTGAGGGCAGCGGGATCGGTCTGCGCTACCGCCACATTGACGAGCGCCGTACTCAGATCCACGTAATACGAAGGCTGCGGGTTTGCGTCGATCGCCTTTTGATACGCGGCGGCTGCGTCGTCGTACCGGCCTGCGCGGTCGTAGGCCTGGCCGAGTGTGGACCAAACGACGGCGTGATTCTTTACATCCTTTGGCAGAACGCCCTGCTCCGCTTGCTGGAGCTCGTCGATGGCGGTCTTGTAGTCGGCGTCCATTTTTTCTTGAATCGCGCTCTTCTGATCGGCAGGCGCGGTAGCGAGCTGCTTGCGAAGCGCGTCGCTATCATCCATGGCTGCTTTCCCCGCGTTGAAGTGGTTCGCCATTTCTTTGAACTTGTTGGCCGATTCTTCCCGTTTTTTCTGCTCTTCCGCGCTCGGGGCAGCTTGTGCGGCAAGCTGTTTGAAATTGAAGTCGACCTCGGTGTCTCCGTCCGCACCGATTTGATGCTTTTCGGTAAAGCTCAAAGTGCCCGCCGTATCGGTCAAAGTGAACGTATACACACCGCCCTGCAGCCCGATCTGACTGTATTTCCCGCTCTTGTCAGTCTTCACGGTAAAGGTTCGTCCCGAATCACTTTTCATCACTACAGTGACGTCCGGCCACGGCTTCCCATCGCGGTCCAGAACTTGGCCGACCGCACGGCCGTTTTGTGCCGTTGCGGCACTTGCGAGTAATAGAACCGCGGCAAGAACTCCCCAAACAGGGATCAGTCGTCTCATGTGTTGTAGTGTCCTCCCCCCAATTAGGATGCGTGGCATATTATGGCGCAACTTGTGCCCGATAGGCGAGAGGGTCGCGCAAACCAGCCTCGGCGAACGCCCGAAGGCGCAGGCGACAACTATCACACGTGCCGCACGCTTCGTCCTCAAACTGATAGCACGACCATGTGCGATCGAGCGGCGCGCCAAGCTCGGCGCCGCGACGAACGATTCCGCTCTTTCGCATAGCGATCACCGGCGTGACGATTTCAATATGCGTTTCGGGTCGCGTCCCTTCGCGTATGAGTGCCTGGAACACACGATAATACTCCGGGCGGCAATCGGGATAGCCGGAGCTATCTTCCGCCACTGCGCCGATGAAGATTGCCGTCGCGCCAATCACCTCCGCCCAGCTCACGGCCGCCGAAAGAAAGTGGGCGTTTCGGAAGGGAACGTACGTCACCGGAATTCCGGCGTGCGGAGCGAGCGCCTCGCCGGATTCAGGCACGCTGATGCGATCGTCCGTAAGGGCCGAGCCGCCGATCTGCGCGAAGGCGTCGAAGCGGACGACCAGCCGCTCGCGAACACCGTAGAAATCCGCGATCTCGTCGAACGCGCGCCGTTCGCGGCGTTCCGTCCGCTGGCCGTAGCTTGCGTGCAGCAGGGCAAGGCGATGCGTCTGATTGGCGATTGCCGCGGTGACGCAGGAGTCCATGCCACCGCTGAGCAGGACGACTGCCTTTGGTTTTTCCGCCATGCCCGAGATCAAACTCCCTTCATTGCAGGATCCCAGATGAACTTGTGCAACTGAAGACCGAGCCGCACTGGCAACCCGTCGGCGAGAATCCATTCGGCCAGTTCGCGCGCGTCCAGTCCGGGCCAGCGGCCAGCCGGGTCCGCGAACACCGGAGAAAACAGCACCTCATGAACGCGCTCGGCGAGCCGGTGGCGCGCCGTGAACTCGCGGGCGAAATCGTAGTCCCGGCGGCTCGCAATTACAAATTTGATTTCGTCTTTTCGGCCGACGGCGCCGAGATTTGCCTCGTCGAACGTGCCGAACTCCCCTGAATCCGGGCACTTCACATCGACGATCTTGATCACGTCGCGCGGAAGCACGCCGACGAAGCGTTCGCCGCTCGTTTCGATCATCACGGTGTAGCCCTCGCCGAGAAGCCTTTCGGTCAGCGCAGGCGCTTCCGGCTGGAGCAGCGGTTCGCCGCCGGTGATTTCGACGAGCGCAATCCGGCCGGTTCCTTCGCCCGCGAGCGACCGCACTTTGTCGCGCACTTCATCGAAACTGTACTTCGCGCCGCCATGGAAGGCGTATTCCGTGTCGCACCACGTGCAGCGAAGATTACAGCCCGTGAGGCGCACGAATATGCAGGGCAATCCGGCACGGGTACCTTCCCCCTGAATGGATTTGAAAATTTCGGTGATAACCATGGCGCAGTGTGGTGCGGCGACGGCTAGGGCCGGTAGGTAGCCGCAGTCGTTTCCGTCTCCCAGACGGTGATACTCGCGATTCCCGCGCCGTTCGGGGTCTCGCGCATCTGCTTCGACGTTTGATCGTAAATGTGCCGCGCGATATTTTCCGCCGAGGGGTTCAGCGCGTTGAAAGGCGGAAGCTCGTTCAGATACTTGTGGTCGAGCGATCGAATCACGCCCTGAATTACCTGCTTGAGATGGACAAAGTCGTAGAGCAGGCCGACCGAATCAAGCTCCTTGCCAGCGAGGACAATGCGCACTTTATAGTTGTGGCCGTGCAGATCCTCGCACTTCCCTTTGTAATTGCGCAGATTGTGCGCCGCGGCGAATGTTTCATCAACGCTGACTTCGTACATAGGCCTTCCTTCGAATCCCGTAAAGTGGCAGGTTCCTCGGCGCGGCAGCTATCCCAGATTGTTTTCCATGAAGCGCGCGACTTCCGCGAGGTCCTGCGTGGTCTTGTATTCGGGCAGGGACTCAAGAAAAATCTTACCATATTGCATCCGCTGGATGCGGTTATCGAGGATCGCCAGGATGCCCCGGTCGGTCTTCGAGCGAATCAGCCTGCCGAACCCCTGCTTCAACGCCAGCACGGCTTCGGGGACCTGATATTCGGCGAATGCATTGCGGCCATCGTCGGTCAGCGCTCGCACGCGCGCTGCGACAATCGGGTCGCTGGGCACGGCAAAAGGCAGCCGGTCGATGATGACGCACGAAAGCTGCGAGCCCGGCACGTCCACTCCTTGCCAGAAGCTCGACGTCGCGAAGAGCACGGCGTTGGGTGTCGATCGGAAGCGATCGAGCAGGATGGAGCGCGGCGCGGTTCCTTGGAGCAGAAGCGGGAAGCTCACGCGTCCCGAGACCCGCTCGTAGATGTCCCTCATCTGCGAGTAGCTGGTGAAAAGGCAAAAGGCGCGGCCCTGCGAAATTTCGAGCAGGCGCACGATTTCATCAGCCGCGCTGCCTGCGAAAGACGGGTTGCGAACGTCCGGCAGGGAACGCGGCATGTAAAGCAGGGCCTGCGTTGCGTAATCGAACTCCTGCGGCAGCACGGCTTCATGCGCGGGCAGCATGCCGAGGCGCTGCTTCAGATAATCGAACCGACCACCGACGGTGAGTGTCGCCGACGTGAGAACCACCGTATCGAATTGGTCGAAGAGCTTCTCGCGTAGGATTTGGCTCACGTCGATCGGCGTGGCCGCGAGAAAGACGCCGCGCCCGCGCCGCTCGTACCAGTAGACGTAGCTTTTCTCCTCGCTCTCCAGCAGAAAAGCCAGCTCGCGGCGCGTTTCGGCGGCACGGCGCGCCAGGGCGATGATCTCTTCGGGCTTCGGCGAAATCGCCGAAAGTTCGGCTTCGGTCCGCTTAACGGCGGCGGCCAGATCGTCGTAAGCCTCGCGATTCTGATCGAGAAACGCGTTCCTTTCCGCCGGGCCGAACGGGTAGCGCCCCTCGCGCTCGGGGAAGCGCTCGAAAAAGCTGCGAGCGCGCTCGCGCATGCGGGCGAGATGCCGCCGCAAGGGTGGCGCTTCGATTCGCAATATGCGAAGCATGCTTTCGGCATCTCGTGTTAGCTCCTCGAACCGGTAGCTCGAAACCTGCCGGCCGAAATAGTCGCTCGCCACGTCCTCGATCTCGTGGGCTTCGTCGAACACGACGGCCGCGTATTCCGGCAGGATCGAGCCGAAGTCGTCCTGGCGAATGGCGAGATCGGCAAAGAAAAGATGGTGGTTGACGATGATTAGGTCGGCTTCGTGCGCGCGCTGATGCATCGCAGTGACGAAGCAGCGCTGGAATTCCGCGCACTTCTGGCCCGTGCAAAGGTCGCTGCGCGCGTCGATCCGATTCCAGAGCTCGGCATCGTCGGGAAGGAATGTCAGTTCGCTGCGATCTCCGGTCTCGGTCAGCTTTTCCCAGTCGCGGATCTGCGAGAACCAATCGATCTCGTCGATGCCTTTCAAGGCCGGCTGGCCCTCCATCTGGTGCACCTTTTGCCGGCACAGGAAATTGGCGCGGCCCTTCATCAGGGCCGCTTTCAGATGGGGCGCGAAATGCTTCTGGAGGAAGGGAACGTCCTTCTGAAAGAGCTGCTCTTGAAGGGATTTCGTGGCCGTCGAAACGACCACGCGCCGCCCGCTGCGAATCGCAGGAATCAGGTAGGCGAGCGTCTTACCGGTGCCCGTGCCGGCTTCGATCACGGCGTGCTGGTGTTTCTCAAAGGCCTCCGCGGCAATTTGCGCCATGGCGAGCTGCGATGGACGGAATTCGTATCCCGGATGGCGCTTCTCGAGGAGCCCTCCGGGGCCGAAGATCCCTTCGACGGTGATTTCTTCGCGCTGCGCCGTGGCGGCTTTTTTCGGCATCGGGGTTCCGGTCGTCGCGATCGGAGCAGTAGCAGGCTAAAATAACACACCCACGAGCGCATTCCGCGCCGTCGGCTCCCCACATGCTTCGGCTCAGCGGCGGGACATGGTCTCGAGCAACTTCGTCCAATGCGCCAAATGTTCCAGCGAGGGATTGTGCGTCTGATCCACTTCGAGCGGCGTGATCGAAATCGCGGCGTCGCGGATGGCGGCGTGATCGGTATCCGGTTCGATCCCTCCGACGAACTTCTGCTCGCTCAGCCAGTAGTACCGGCGGCCGCGCGGGTCGGTGCCGGGCTGGAGCAGGTTGCGCGTGATCTTCGACGACTGACGCGTTAAGCGGACTTCTCCGCTCCAATCCTGCGGCACATTGACGTTGAGAAGCACGCCGGGCGGCAGCCCTTCGCGCAGAACCAGCGGCACAAGCCCGCGCGCAAAACTGGCCGCCGGAGCGAAATCGAATTCCCGCTTGCGATAGACGAGAGACACCGCAATCGCCGGCGTGCGGTTGACCGCCGCTTCCATTGCCGCGCCGATCGTTCCCGAGTAGTAGATATTTTCGCCGAGGTTGGCGCCGGGGTTGATTCCCGAGACGACGATGTCGGGTTTCTCTTGCAGCAGCGTGTGAAACGCCAGAATCATCGCGTCGGCCGGTGTGCCTTCAACCGAATACTCGCGTTCGGCGATCTGGTCGCAGTAGATCGGCTGGCGCAACGTAAGCGATTGCGCGGACGCGCTGCGTTCGTGCGAAGGGGCGACGATCGTGACCGTGCCCAGGTCGCTGAGCGCCGCCGCCAGCGCGCGCAGGCCCGGCGCGTGAATCCCGTCGTCGTTGGTAATCAGAATATTCGGCATGAGAAATCCGCCGCGGGCGAAGCGCCGACCGAGAAACGCGTTGGCTCTAAGGCGGAAGGAAACAATGGTCGGGACGACTGGATTTGAACCAGCGACCTCACGCACCCCAAGCGTGCGCGCTACCAGGCTGCGCCACGTCCCGACCGCATCGACCGCACATCAGCCTCGCAGCGAGCTGCGAAGGCCAGAGTCAGCGTATCACTCGCGTTCAAGAAGGGTCAAGACGGCGAGGAGCTCTTCGTGGAGATCAAGCAGGAATTTTCGATGCGCGCGGGTGGCACGCTCGGCCCTCGCCGGTGGAACCGCAACCTGGGATGTGCTGGCTCGTTCGCCCGCTAAGCTTTCTTGTCCATTCGCGCCATTTTGTTCCGAAAGGTGTTTTCGCGCGCCGGCAATCGTGAATCCCTCTTCGTAAAGGAGGCGCTTAATTTCGAAGACGATCTCGATGTCTTCGCGGCGGTAGAGGCGGTGGCCGCTCGGGCTTTTCACGGGCTGGAGCGTGGGGAACTCGGACTCCCAATAGCGCAGGACGAACGTCTTCGTCGCCGTCAGCCGACTCACCTCCCCGATGCGAAAAAGACTCTTTTCGGGGATTTCCGGCGCAGGTTGGGCGGCACTTGCCATGGCTTTGTTTGTATCGTAAGCCGATTTCCGGCCGTGTCAATCCCTCCCAGGCTGTGGAAAAAGACGGGTTTAGCGGCCCGTTGAGCGATCGGAGTCGCGGCGTTCGCTCCGGCGAGGGCTGGGCTTCTTCACGCGCTGGTTGAAACGGATGGGCGTGCCCGTGAAGTCGAAGGCGGCTCGCAGCCGGTTTTCGAGGAAGCGCTGATAGCTGAAGTGCAGCGGCTTCGTTTGGTTCGTGAACAGCACGAACGTCGGCGGCGCAGCCGTGGCCTGCGTGATGTAGTAGATCTTTACCTTGCGGCTCGCGGGCGACGTGCCGCGTTCGAGATCGACGCCCGCAAGCCAGCGGTTCAGCTCGCCGGTCGAGATTCGTCGGCGTCGCGCCTCGACGACGCGGTCGATCAGCGTGTAGAGCTTTTCGGTGCGGTCGCCCGTGAGCGCCGAAAGAAAAACTACCGGTGCATAGGCCAAAAACTTCAATTTCTGCCGCACCATCGGCTCGTAGTCCGAAAGAAGTTCCGCAGGACTTGCACCTTTGCTCGGCTCTTTGCCGCTATGTTTTTTCTCTCTGACAGCTTTTTCCTGTGCCGCTTCGAGCGCGAGGTCCCATTTGTTCATCACGATAATCACGGAGCGGCCCGACTGCTCCGCATAGCTCGCAATGGTGGCGTCGTGCGACGTCACACCGACGGACGCGTCCGCAACGAGCAGCGCCACGTCCGCCCGTTCGAGATGCCTCCGCGCTATGATCACACTCAGCTTTTCGGCGATGAGCTTCGTTTTGCCCTTGCGGCGGATTCCAGCGGTGTCGAGGAATCGGTACGACTTGCCAGGCCGCTCGACAATCGTGTCCACCATGTCGCGCGTCGTGCCCGGCTCGGGTGAAACAATCGACCGCTCCGCGCCCGCGAGCTGGTTCAGCAGCGTCGACTTGCCCACGTTCGGCCGTCCGATGATGGCGATATTGACGTCCGGCTTGGCTTCGGCTGACTCGCCGCGCGGGAAATCGTGCGTCAGCGCGTCGAGCAGCGTGTCCAGACCGAAACCGTGCTCCGCCGAAATCGGGAAGATTTCGTCGCCGAGCTCGTAGAACTGCGCTGCCAGCTCCGCCTGCTTCGGCGAATCCACCTTGTTCACGGCGAGGATGGGCGGCTTGCCCGCGCGCCGCAAGAGCTGCGCGAGTTCGGCATCGAGGGGCATCGGCCCCGCGCGGCCATCGATCACCTGGACGACGCGCGACGCGTTTGCAATCGCCACGCGCGCCTGCCGGAGGATTTCGCCCGGAATTCCGGCTTTGTCTTCGGGCACGATTCCGCCCGTATCGACCACTTCAAATGCGCGGCCCTCCCATTCGGCCCTGCCGTAGATTCGGTCCCGCGTGATGCCAGGCTCGTTCGTCACAATCGATCGGCGCGTTCCGGTCAGGCGGTTGAATAGCGTCGACTTTCCGACGTTAGGACGCCCGACGATTACGATCGAGGGAAGTTTCGTCACCGGCGAGCCAGCATCTTCTGTAGTTCGAGGCGGCGGGCAAGCAAGCGGTTCAATTCATCGGCCGGAGCCTGTGATTCAATTTTTCTCTGCAATTCCGCGAGCTCCTGTTCCATCGGACGGCTGCGCAACACCGCGAGACAGCTCTCAGCTTCTTCCCAAGTCGCCTCCGCCGAAACCTCGAAAAGAGTCTCAAAGAGCACCCGGCGATCTCTTTCTTCAAGGGCCCCTGCCAGGGTTGCCGCGTCCGGCCGTTCCCCAACTTTCGATACCAGCACTTCGAATATCCGTTCGGTCTCCAGACCGCGATGCAGCGCCTCCGCAACAAGCGCGCGCGCGAGCTTCTCGCGGAATCCTTCCGCCTCCATCAGCATTTGCATTAGGCGCCGCTCCACGTGCCGAACCGCCGAACCCATCAGTTCCGCTTTCGGCTTCACCTCGCTGCGGCGTTCGGCGGCGGCGCGGCGGAGCGCTTCGCGCAACACAGGCTCATCGACGCGCAGCTCCGAAGCGATCCGCGTGGCCCACTCGGAGCGCAGCAGCCGGTTCGGCATCCGCTGCAAGTAGGGCATCAGAAAATTGAGCGCGGCGACCTTTCCGGCAGCCGTCGTCCGATCCATGTGCCGCGCGCGCCCGATCAGGTAGTCGAGATACGGCGGCGCTTGCGCGAGAAGTTTTCGGTAAGCGTCCGCTCCCTGCTCGTTCAGGAACTTATCCGGATCAGCGCCCCCCGGAAGGCTCAGGACGCGCACGTCAAACTCTTTTTCAAGCAGCAGCGTGAGCGACCGCTCGGTCGCCGCCTGCCCCGCCGTATCCGGGTCGTAATTCACGACGACGCGGCGCGTGAACCGGCCCAGCAGCTTGATCTGCGGCTCGGCGAGGCTCGTCCCGCAGCTCGCCACCACGTTCGCGATTCCCGCGCCGGCCACCGCGATCGCGTCCATGTAACCCTCGACGAGGATTGCGAAATCGTTCTGCCGGATCGCCTCCTTCGCGCGGTCGAGATGATACAGGAGATTGCTTTTTGAATAGATGGGCGTCTCGGGCGAATTCATGTATTTAGGCATGTCGTCGCCCATCGCGCGTCCGCCGAACGCGACGACCTTGCCCGAATCGTTGGCGATCGGGAACATGATTCGCCTGCGGAAGCGATCGTAAAGACGCCCGCTCTGGTCGCGCGAGAAAAGGCCGGAGGCCTCCAGCAGCTTTTCTGGATATTTCGCCTTCAACTGCTGCAACAGCGCGTCGCCGGACGACAGCCCATATCCGAGGCCGAATCGCGCCATCACCTGCCGATCGAGGCCGCGATCTTCGAGGTACGCCAGCGCGACCTTGCCCTCGGGGCCTTCGTGAAGCTGCCGCGCAAACAGCGCCGTCGCTTCCCGGTGCATTTCGACGAGCGCGGCGCGCTGCTGATTCTCGCGACGCTCTTCGGGAGAACGTTCGCGGGGCCTCGGAATCGGGATGCCGCACTTTTCGGCGACGGTGCGCACCGCCTCCGGGAAAGTGCACTTGTCGAGCTCCATCACGAATTTGAAGGCGTCGCCGCCCGCGCCGCAGCCGAAACAGTGATAGATCTGCCGCACGGGATGCACGGCGAACGAAGGAGTCTTCTCCTGGTGAAACGGGCAGAGGCCCGTGAAGTTTTGCCCGGTTTTCTTTAGGCGGACGTATTCGCCGACCACGCGGACGATGTCCGCCTGCTGTTTCACCTTTTCCGCGAATGATCCTGCCTCAGCCATTCAGCCCTTCTCTTAGCACCTTACGGTTACGATTTCAATTCGGCCACAGTTATCGCTGTGCCGCCGCGGTCTTCTGCTTCTGTGTGAATCCTCTCAACGAGCGGGTGCGCCGACAAAAACTCCGCCAAACCGCGGCGTAGCGCGCCGGTCCCATGCCCGTGGATGATACGTACGCTCGGCTTTCCGGCCAGAGCAGCGTCGTCGATGAATTTATCGACGCGCCGCGTTGCTTCCTCCACCGTGCAGCCGATAACGTTGATTTCTTCCGCGGCAGGCTCGTCACTCGGTTGTGTGTGAACCGTGATCCCGCGCGGACGAGCAGCCGCCGCAGTGCCCCCCTTCGCAGTCGCCGATTCGCTCTCGATCCCGACGATATCCGCCAGCGCGACTTTCATGCGCAGTGGGCCCGCTTCGACTTCCGCCATCCGGCCGTCGTGCCGGCGGAAAACGACCGGCTGCTTGAAGCCCTTCACCAGTATCCGCTGTCCGGCGGAAAGTTGCTCCGGCGCAACGGGCTTTTCGCCTGCCGCGACCGCCACGCCCAGGTCCGCTTGCGAGGCGGCGAGCGTCCCGACGACGGCGGCGTCAGCATCGGCGCGAGCTTCCGACTCGATCTTTGCCAGGCGGCGTCCGGCTTGCTTTTCAAGCTGCGCCCGCAGCGCGCGATCTTTGACGTCTTCGGCCAGCCGCGCGACTTCGGCTTCGACGCGCTTCTGCGTCTCGCGAAAACTCCTCTCCAGCTCCGCGATGCGCTTCTTCTGGCGCTCGACCCAATCGGTTTGGAGCGCGCGACGCTCCGTCTCGAGCTGCGCCAGTTCTTCGCGGGCCTGGTGCTTGACCTCTTCCATTTCGTCGCGGCTGCGGTGGAGATAGGCGATCAGATCGCGCGCCTCGCGTGATTCGGGCGAAAGGCTTGCCTGCGCATGTTCCACCACGCGACTGGGCAATCCCAGCCGCCGCGCGATCTCAATTCCGCTCGACGTGCCTGGCACGCCGACGAGCAACCGATAGGTCGGGCGCAGGTTGACCTCATCGAATTCCATCGCCGCGTTGACGATTCCGGGCGTCGTCGAGGCGTAGGCTTTCAGGCGGTCGTGGTGCGTGGTCGCGAGCGTCAACGCGCGGCGCGCGCGAAACTCCTCGAGCATCGCTACCGCGAGCGCGGCGCCCTCGTCCGGCGCCGTGCCCGTGCCCATCTCATCCACGAGAATCAGCGAGCGCTCCGTCGCAACTTCGAGCATCGACTTCAGATTCAGCATGTGCGCCGAAAATGTCGAAAGGTCCGCGGCGATGGACTGCTCGTCGCCGATGTCGGCGAGGATGCAGTCGAAGACCGGTAGCTCGGCGCGTTCGGCGGCGACCGGAATTCCCGCCTGCGCCGAAAGAGCCGCGAGCCCGACCGTCTTGAGCGCCACCGTCTTGCCGCCTGTATTCGGCCCGCTGATCACCATCACGGTCTCTCCGCCGCCAAGTGCGAGAGCAAGCGGCACGGTCTTGCGCCCCTGCGGCCGAAGCGTCCCTTCGAGCACGGGGTTGCGCGCGGCTTCGAGGCGCAGCGAATTGTCCGCCGCGAACCCCGGCACGACGCAATCGAACTCACGCGCGAACCGCGCGCGTGCGAAAATCGAATCCAGGTGCGCAATCGCCGCAGCCGCGGCTTCGAGCGGGCCGCGGTCCGCCCGGGCGCGCTCGGTCAACTCTTCGAGGATGCGCGCAATTTCGGCGGTCTCGTCTTCGCCGAGCTGCACCAGCCGGTTGTTGAGATCGATCGCTTCAAGCGGCTCGACGAAAACGGTTTGCCCCGTCCCGCTTGCGCCATGCACGACGCCGGGCACGGCGCGCCGTTCGGAGGCGCGCACCGGAATCACGAAGCGGTCGTTCCGCAGCGTAATGTAGTCTTCGCCGGCCGGTTCCCCCCGCGCGCGCAGGATGCCTTCGAGGGAACGCTGAATCTTCTCGCGCGCCTGCGTGATGCCTGCGCGGACGTGCTTCAGTTGCGGCGAGGCGTCGTCGCTGATTTCCCCGTTCGGCATGACGGCCCGGCGAATCGCCCCGAGGAGCGCGCGAAAATCGGCTAGCGCTGCGGCGCGTTCTGCGAGGCGCGGGTGTTTCGCAGCTTCGCCCTTGAAGGTCTGGCGGACCCAGCCCGCGGTCTCCATCAGCGAAGCCGCGTCGAGCAGTTCGGCGCTCGAGAGCACGGAGCCGGGAACGACCAGCCGAGCGAGCCACGCTTCCGGGTCGGCGAGTGAACCGAAGCCGAGCTCCGAGCCGGCGCGCAGATAGGCAATCGCCTCGCGCACGAATTCGAATTCGTCCCCGAGCGCGGCGGCGTCCTGCCGTTGCCCGAGCGCTTGTGTCGCTCGCCGGCCGGGCGCACTGGTGGTGAAGCGGCTGACGATGTCCTTCAGCCGGTCGAATTCGAGCAGTTCCTCGGCGGGGCGCGACACAATACCTCGAAGTGAATGAAGCTAACGGGACGGCGGTGGTCGCCACATCTTCAATTGTAGCCCGGTTGGCTGTGGGAAATCAGAAAGCCTCGAAATGAGCAGCCAGATAAGCGGCTGCATCGGCAGGAGACGATGCCACGTGCACCAGCGGCTCGTCCCGCTCGCCCCACCGTGACGGATGGCCTAGCTCGACCTCGCGCACCCTCTCAATGATGGGCTGCCAGAAATCTCCGAGTACCGCGAGCGGTTTCCGGGTCATCGCGCCTTTGTTCAGCATCTCCCAGACGACCGCCAGCTCGACGAGCGTTCCCGTGCCGCCCGGACATGCAACGTAGCCGCGCCCGAGCTTGATGAGTTCGAACAGGCGATCCTGCCACGTCTTCACGCGGACTTCTTCATCCACCCACTGGTTGGCTGTAGCCCGGAAGAAATCGGCTGTGACCGCCATCGTTCGCCCGCCGGCCTCCTTCGCTCCGCGCGAGACGGCTTCCATCACGCCGCCGTAACCGCCGCTACAAACGATGGCGCCTTTCGCGGCGAGTGCGACACCGAGCGCGTGAGCCTCGGCGTAGTGGGCGTCGCCGGCGCGCGGCCGGGAACTGCCGAAAACGGTGACGATCTTTGACCTTTCGGTCATCTCGTTTTCTTCGAGGGCTGTCGCCTGCCAAGCGTCTCGACCATGGCGGTGGCGATGGCGTCGATCGTGGCCGCGCTGCCGGGGCCGCGCTGCGGATCGTTGTTACAGAAAATCGCGAACTCTAGATGCTCGCCGCGCAGTGTGGTGGCGTAGCCGGAGAGAGAACGGTCGTGTTCGATCGTGCCCGTCTTCGCCTGGATCAGGCCCGAAGCCGCGGTGTTTTTCATGCGGTCTTCCAGCGTGCCGTCCATGCCCGCCACCGGCAGCGTCGAAAGGAAATCCTGCCCCCAGGGTTGATTCGCAGCGTACCGCAACAGAATCACCATGGCGCGCGGAGTCACGAGATCATCGCGCGCGAGCCCCGAGCCGTCCGACAGCACAACGTCGCCATCGGGGATTCCAGCGGTTCTCCGGAAACCCTCTTCCACTTTCAATCCAGCCGCGGTCGATCCGATGCCCAGCTTCTCGCGCCCCACCGCCCGCAGCAGCAGTTCTGCATGGAGATTGTTGCTGGCTTTGTTCGTCACCCTAATGCTTTCGAGAAGTGGCGGAGAGAGATGCTCCGCGAGTACCAGCGCATTGGAATCGGGCGGCGGAGGAAACGGGTCCGGAATGATCGGCTCGCCCGAGGCCGTGTTCTGCGGTGGCGGCGAATGCTGTACTCGAGTTCCGCCCTTCACGACCACCCCGCGCGCCTCGAGCAATTGCTTCAGCGTGCGGGCGGCCATCTCGCCCGGTTCCGTCATGGCGAGATCGAGTTTGATTGGTGTGTGGTCAAGCGCGATCGTTCCGCGCAGCAGGAGAAAATTTGGTCCGGGCTGGCGAACGACCGCGAAATTCGGAGATTCACCCGCCTCGACAGTTGTGATTTCGTGGCCTAACGTATCGACAGCCGCGCGCGGTTCGGTTGTAATCACCGCTGGATCGCCGACGCGCGCTCCGGGCCGCACTTCGATCGAAACCGTGTTGTCGTTGAATGCGATGGCGCTCACGGGCGCACCGAATTCGAAAAAGAGATCGCCGGCGTTCCATCCCGCGGGATACGGGTCGTACGCAAAGTAGCTGTCGTCGGGGATGATATCCCCGTCCACCTCGCTAAGACCCTTTGCGACCGCCGCGTCCGCCATTTCAGCGAGAACCTTTTCCGTGGGGCCCTCGCGCTCCGCCTTCCCCGCGTACGGGAACTTACGATTCGAGAGGTCGGGATCTCCTCGCCCGACGAGTGTCAAATCGCCGGCAAGCCGCCCGTCGCTTCCGAGCGGTCCCTGCGATTCGAGCGTTGTGCGAAACCGGTAATCGCGACCGAGCGTGGCCAGCGCGAGCGCAGTCGCAAAAACCTTCGCATTCGACGCCGGTGCAAAAAAGTGGTCCGCATTCAGCGCGTACAGCGTTTCACCGGTGTCGCGATCGGCCACCAAAATGCCCCAGAACGCCCTCTGCGCATGCCCTTCAGCCAACGCCGCTTCCACGAGCGCCCGAAAACGCGTGACATCGAGTCTCTGCTTTGGATGGGACGACTGCTGTCCAGTAACGGCCGGCGCGAAAAGGAGAGAGGCCGCCAGCCACAGAATTGTGCCGCGCATTCGGATCGTGCGATCGAAGAGTTTCAAGACTCTCGATTATATTGCAATCCGCCACAGGCCGCGCGCGGGATCCGCAGCAGATAAGGTTGCGTCGCGCTCCCCAAAACCCATATTATGGGACCCCCAGTCATAAGTTCTTATAGGAGGCACCCCATGAACAAGACAGTTTCTTTCCTGCTCGCGATTGTGTTGGCGGCTCTGCCACTTCTTCTCGCACCCGCGTCCATTCGTGCGGACGACAAACCTCATGACGAAGACCGGCTCGATAATGCGGGCCACGTCATGGGGGAAATCCTCGACATTCCGGACGATATCCCGCAAAGCCTGCTCGACAAGGCCGACTGCGTGATTGTGATTCCGTCCGTATTGAAATTTGCAATCGGTATCGGAGGCAGCTACGGCCGCGGGGCTATGACCTGCCGCAGTGGGGATGACTTCCGAGGTCCTTGGGGTACGCCGAGCATGATGGCACTCGAGGGTGGCAGCTTCGGACTGCAGCTCGGCGGCCAGGCCACTGACTTCGTTCTGCTCGTGATGAACCAGGACGGCGCGCGATCCATTCTTAGTAGCAAGGTGAAGCTGGGTGGTGACGCGTCCGCCGCCGCCGGACCCAAGGGGCGCGACGCCGAAGCGGATACGGACGTCGCCATGCGCGCTGAAGTGTTGACCTACTCGCGCGCTCGTGGCCTGTTCGCGGGAATTTCGCTCGAGGGATCGACACTGCGGCCTGACAACGACGCGAACGAGCGAATCTACGGCAAGAAGATTCCCTCGAAGGAAATCGTGCTTCATGGTGCCGTCCCGGTTCCGCCTTCCGCGAAACTGCTCATCGAAACGCTCAACAAGCACAGCCCCAAGAATCTTTCGAAATAACGCTTGCGCGGCGCTGGCCCCGGAGAGCCATCTCTTCAGGGCGGTGCACCGCTCCGGCATTTGCGTTCCGCAACTCTTTCTACGTTTCCCTTGACCTTCGCTCAAATATGACTTACAGTCATTTTCGGTTGAAGGTCACATAGGGGGAATCGAACGATGGCATCTCCCATTCCAGCCGCCCGGCGCGCAACCCCTTCGCGGGAAGGCCGTCGCGAACGTCGCCACACCGAAATCCGCGAGCGGCTTTTCCGGTCCGCGCTCCAGCTTTTCGCCGAACGCGGCTATTTCGAAACTACCGTCGAGGACATCACCGAAGCCGCCGACGTCGGCAAGGGCACCTTCTTCAACTATTTCCCGACGAAAGAACACGTGCTGGCCACATTCGGAGCCGAGCGCATCGCTGTGGTTGAACGCGCCCTCGAAGAAGCCAGAAAGGGACCGGTGTTGCCGGTGCTGAAGCGGCTTGCAGGTGACTTGGCTGGCCAGTCGGCGGAGAGCGCGGCGCTCCTTCGCGCGATCTACGCCGCGCACGCGTCGTGCGAGCCGGTTCGCGCCGAGCTTCATAAGCGCCTTCAGACTGTGCGCCGATTGGTGACCGAGATTTTCACGCTGGCGCAGAAGCGGGGCGAGGTCCGCCGCGATATGCCGGCGGCGGAACTGGCGCGGTTGACGCAGATTGTTCTGCTCGGCGTCACGCTGGCCTGGGCTATGAACCCCGACTCTTCGTTGCACCGCACCACAGCGGAAGTGTGGGACCTGTTCAGCCCCGGTCTTTATGCCGATGAGAAGGGCAGAAATGCCAAGAGTCGCCGGAGCGTTAAGACATGATGCAGTGCTGCGACCGCCGAATTTGTGCCGGAAGCGCTGAGTCCTCCACGGCTTGTGTTTCATCCAAGCTAAAACGGCCCCAAAGGAGGGAATTCGTGATCGGCCGATTCGCAATCTCGTGTGCCGTTTTGGCGATCGTCCTGCCGCTGGCGACCGGATCTGCGCGGGCGCAGGCAGGGCCTTCGCCGGGATCAGTTTCCGGAGGGCCCGCGCCGCCGCAAGGGCCACTTTTGGGCAGCGTCCCGGGAAAGCTGGTTCCGGGAGTCCTTCAGATATCGCTGCAAGACGCCATCCAGCGTGGTCTGAAGCAAAATCTGGGTCTGCTGCTTTCCGGCGAAGACGTCCGCGCGGCGCGCGGCGAGCGCTGGAAACAATTGAGCGCGCTGTTGCCGAACGTCACCACCTCTTCTTATGTCCAGGGTTCCCAGGTCGATCTCGCTGAGTTCGGCTTTATCTTCAAATTTCCCGGCATCACGATTCCGACAGTCGTCGGGCCGTTCGGTTACTTCGATTCGCGCGCGTACGTCACGCAGTCGATTATCGATCTCAAGGCACTCAATGACACGCGCTCAGCGTCCCAAAGTTTGAAATCCGCGCAATACACCTATAAGGACACGCGCGATCTCGTCATTCTTGCTGTCGGCTATACCTACTTGCAGGCCATTGCCGACGAAGCCCGTGTCGAAACGGCGGACGCGCAAGTGAAAACCGCGCAGGCGCTTTACAACCAGGCCTCGGACCAGGTTAAGGCCGGCACTTCTCCCGCCATCGACGCGCTTCGCGCCGAAGTGGAACTCAAATCGCGCCAGCAAGGGTTGATTCAGGCGAGGAATGATTTCGCAATCGAAAAACTGGCTCTGGCGCGCGTGATCGGGCTTGCGCCCGGGCAGGAATTCGAGCTGACCGACAAATCGCCGTACGAGCCGTTTGCGGGGCTCACAGTGGACGAAGCGCTCAAGCGCGCCTATGCGTCGCGCTCGGATTTTCAAGCTGCACTCGCGGACGTTCGCGCCGCCGAGTACACCCGGAAATCCGCCCAGGCCGGCTATCTGCCTTCGCTCTCTTTCAGCGCGGATTATGGATTGGCAGGAACCGAGGCAGGTCTCAACACGCACGGAGTGTTTGACGTGAAGGGATCGCTGACCATCCCGATCTTTCAGGGTGGCAAGGTCCACGGCGACGTCCTCGAGGCGAATGCGCGGCTGGAGCAAAGAAGCCAGCGTCTCGAGAATTTGCGCGGACAAATTGACGACGACGTTCGCGCCGCGCTACTCAACCTCCAGTCTGCGGAGGAACTGGTCGCCGTTGCGGAGAGCAATATCGAATTAGCCGAGCAGACGCTGGCTCAGTCACGGGACCGTTTCGCCGCGGGCGTCACGGATACAGTCGAAGTCGTGCAGGCCCAGGAAGCCGTCGCGAGCGCCCACGAAAGCTATATCTCGAGCCTCTATTCCGATAACTACGCAAAGATTTCTCTGGCCCGCACCCTGGGCCTGGCCGAAGAGGGCGTCAAAGAATACTTCAAAGGAAAATGACCATGGCACAGAGAACCGAAGTCGAAACCCCGACCAATCCGCCCGCTGAGACTTCCTCTGCCACCGAAACGCACTCGGCGTCGCCTCCGCCCGAGTATCACCGGCCGGGTTTCTTCCAGGCGAATCCTCGCGCGCGCCTTCTCCTCGTCATCGTCGCGATCGTTCTCGTGGTCGGCGCCATCTTTGCCTGGCGCTATTTTTCGAGCTACGAATCGACCGACGATGCGCAGGTGGACGGCCATCTGATGCCCCTCAGCGCCCGGATCTCCGGCTACATTTCAAAGGTCAACGTGGACGATAACCAATACGTTCAGGCCGGCGCCGTGCTTGTCGAAATCGATCCGCGCGACTATCAGACTGCCCTGGACCAGGCCCGTGCCGCCCTAGCCGATTCCCAGGCCGCCGCTCGTTCCCTGAACATCGACGTCCCGGTCACGTCCGTGAGCACGACGAGCCAGATCTCTTCATCCGAAGCGGACGTCGCAAATGCACAGGCCGGAATCGCCGCCGCTCGCCAGCAGTACGACGCCGCCCAGGCGCAGCTCCTGCAAGCGCAAGCCAACAGCCAGAAAGCTCAAAACGACCTCGTGCGTTACAAACAGCTTGTCGATAAGCAGGAGATTTCCCAGCAGCTCTACGATCAGGCGGTGGCGGCCGCCGCATCCGGCACCGCTAGTGTGGATGCAGCGCGCGCCAACGCCTCTGCAGCCGAGCAACAGGTGACGCAGGCGGTCGCACGTCTCGCGCAAGCTCAGGCGGCCTGGCGTTCCTCGCAGACCGGACCCCAGCAAGTTGCGTCCACGCGTGCTCGCGCTCTTTCCGCCGAAGCGGCGGTGCAGGAGAAGCAGGCCGCGCTCGAACAGGCCGAGCTGAACCTCCAGTACACGAAAATCGTCGCGCCTGTGGACGGCGTCGTGATGAAGAGCGTCGAAGTCGGCATGAACGTTCAGCCCGGCCAGCAACTGCTTACGATCGTTCCTCTCAACGACGTTTGGGTGACGGCGGATTTCAAAGAAACGCAACTGAAAAACATGCGCCCCGGACAACGTGCGGAAATCGAACTAGACGCGAACGGCCGCACCTATAAAGGCCATGTCGACAGCGTCGCCGGATCGAGCGGTGCGCGTCTCAGCCTCCTGCCACCGGAAAACGCAACTGGCAACTACGTGAAGGTAGTACAGCGCGTGCCGGTGAAAATCGTCCTCGAGCCTGGCCAGAACTCCGACCACTATCTTCGATTGGGAATGTCCGTCGAACCGAAGGTCTACGTGAAGTGAACCCACGTGAGCGCGGAAGCTCCAACTTCATCTCTTGCGGCGTTTCCCGCGGCGGATCGGTGGGTGAGTCCCGTCAACCCATGGATCATCGCCCTCACGGTGACGCTCGCCACATTCATGGAAGTGCTCGACCCACATCGCCGGCAGCCTCTCGGCGGGGCAGGATGAAAGCACCTGGATCCTGACGTCCTACCTTGTCTCAAACGCCATTAGTGTTGCCGTTGAGCGGCTGGGCTATACGGCCGAAAAGGCGGGGTACTTCGACAACAGGAAGCCCACGATGGGCATGAACAGCAACAACGCGAAGCCGCCGGGCATGACTCGCTTCGATACTTCAATCGACTTCCGTACGCTGGCATATGTAGACAACTTCTGGCTGGTAGGAATAGCCGTACTGGTCATGATTCCGTTCGTGTTTCTGATGAAAAAAGTGAAGCCGGGCGGCCCGATCGCAGTACACTGACGCGCGGGGGAATCCGATGCAGGTTCGGGTGATCACCGTCGAACGCGAGTACGGCAGCGGCGGCGCCGCCATCGCCGAGCGCCTCGCCGCGCGTCTCGACTGGAAGTTCTGGGATCGCGAACTCACCGCCGAAATCGCCCGCAAGGCCAATGTCGATCATCATGCGGTCGCTCGCTGCGACGAGCGGGTCGATTCGCTCCTCTACCGGTTGTTCAAGGTATATGCTCGCGGCAGCTACGAGCGCGCGCTTCCCATCGGCGAATCCCGCCTCTTCGATACGGACCATATGTTCGCGACTCTCGAGAAAGTGATCGAGGAAGTCGCCCAGCGCGGCAATTGCGTGGTGGTCGGCCGCGGCGCGCCCTATATCCTGCGAAACCGCCCGGACGCATTCCACGTGTTCGTCTACGCGTCGGTCGACGAAAAAATCCGTCGGCTGAAATCGATTGGCAAGTCGGAAAAGGAAGCCATCCAGTTGATCGATGAAATCGACCGCGAGCGCGCCTCTTTCATTCGCCACTACTTCAACAAAGAATGGCCGCTGCGCTGGCTCTACAACATTATGATCAATTCGAAATTCGGCGACGAGCACGTTGTCGAGATGATCTTGCAGCACGTCGCCGCCCTCGAAAAGCGTCCTGCAACGGCAGGCACCAGCGCCACCGCTTAGTCAGGCCTTCCCATGCCCGGCCCTTGCCGCCGGCTTTCTCTTCCCGTAGTCTGGTTGCTTTGGTCATCGCGGTTTCCCTTAAACGTGAGGATCCGGATGAGCTGTCCGATCTGCGAGAGGCGCCCGCCGAAGCGGTTCTGTCCTGCGAAGGGCGAAAAAATCTGCGCGGTTTGCTGCGGCCGCGAACGTGAAGTCACGATCGACTGCCAGCCGGACTGCCCGCACCTGATTGCGGCACATCGCTACGAATCCGAGCATCGCAAGCCGGTCTCCGGCGAGGATCTGTCCTACCGCAACATCAGCGTTCCGGTGGATTTCGTCTACGAGCGATGGCCTGTGATCGCCGGCGTTGCGACGACCGTCCTCAGCTTCCAGATTCAGAACAGGGAACTCACCGACGGCGCCGCCCTTGCGGCGATCGAAGCCCTCGCTGAGACCTATCGCACGCTCGGCACGGGCATCTACTACGAGCGCCCGCCCGACGCGCCCCTGGCCCGGGCTCTCTACGGCCAGATCAATCAGTTCCTGGAGGACTTCCGCAAGAACGAAGCCGGGCGCACGGGCTTCACCGCGCTGAAGGACTCCGATGTTTTCCACCTGCTGGTTTTTCTTTTGCGCGTAGGCAAGCAAGAGACCAACGGCCGGCCGCGCTCCCGCGCATTCCTCGATTTCCTGCGCGTCCGCTTTCCGCTTCCTGCGGAGGCGACGAAAGAGGCCCCCCGCATCATCGTGCCCTAGCGTAGCTGGGCTCACTTTGCTTCGATTCTAAAATTCGGGTTCTGGACCATGCCTAGAATGTTTCCGAACGGGTCGCGAACGGCTCCGATCAAGATCCCTTCACCCACATCCTGCACGGGTTCCTGCGCGGTCGCTCCGAGATCAAGCAAACGCCTGTACTCCCCGTGGGCGTCCTGAACACCCCAATACGCGATTCCGACTGCCGCGCGTTTCGCGCCTGCATCCGGTTCAGGCACGAGCCCCAGCTCATACCCGCCGACGTTGTAGCCAATGTAAAACGGCTGATCAAAATATGGCTGTATCCCCAGAATGTTACTGTACCAGCTTTTGGCCTTGTTGAGGTCTTGCACCTGGTACACGACGGTTCTTAATCCGAGGAACATGAATCGTCTCCTTGGCGGTGGGCTTCGCGTCGGGTCCCGCTGCGGAAATAGGAGGGCGCCCGGCAAGGAATGCCCCGAGACACAGCAGAGCGAAAAGCATTGTAACGCCGGATACCGTCTTCAGTTTCACGCCGCGCGGTGGTTTGCTCTCGGTTGGGGCGGCGCTTACAGGATTCGACGCCATCCGTTTTGCACCTCTACGGCGTGTCTTTCGGCGTTTCACGTTTGGCATAGCTGTTCTCCATTCTTCCAGTCGAGTCGCATCTGCGGTGATCGCCAGGCCCGGCCGGGCGTTTCCAGAGCCTTGAACGGGCGCGAGCCAATGCCATATTTTCGTCGCAGGTTCTCCACGCGAGCGGCAAGTTCTCTCCGGTACTCCTCCGGCGCGTTCCCGTATCCCCGGAACCAATCGCGATACTGTCGCGCTAGCGGTGGAAACTTCTCTTCGAGGAACGTCATAAACGATTTCCACGACGTCGGCATCAGGAAGACCACGGCTGCCGCGATCCACTGCGCACCCGCGTCGCGCGAGGCCCGCACCAGCGCATCGAGATCGGCTTCGCGATCGGTAAGGCCCGGCAGAATCGGCATCGCATTCACTCCGACGGCGATGCCCGCCCCGCGCAGCTTCCGCACGGCTTCGAGTCGCAGATCGGGCCGCGGCGCCCGCGGCTCGAGTAGCCGCGCTAGGCGCGCGCGCAATGTAGTTACGGTCATGTGGATCGTCAGCGACGACCGCTCCGAGATTCGCCGCAGTAGCTCTATGTCGCGTACCACCTGATCCGACTTCGTCGTGATCGAAAGGCTCAGCCCTTCGCACGCCGCCATTTTCTCGAGAATCGCGCGCGTCGTGCCGAATTCGCGCTCCGCCGGCTGATAGGGATCGGTCGCCGTGCCGATGGCAATGTGCTCGCCCCAGATGTCTTCGCTGTTGAGATCGCGCTCCGCCAGCGGCCCCGCATCCTTCTTCACGTAGATTTTCGATTCGAAGTCTGTGCCGTCGAGCTCCATGTACTCGTGCGTGTACCGCGCGTAGCAGTAGCGGCATCCGAATTCGCACCCGCGATAGGGGTTCACGGTCCAGCGAAAGGGCACTCGCTCCGAATGGCACTCGTTCAGGATCGACTTGACGGGCAGCAGGAAATACTCCGTCCCGCGCTTGGATTCCGCGCGAGGGGAGGATGCGGCGAGGCGCGCAATGCCGACCAGTTCCGTCGCGGGCTTCTCACTCCGGGCAGGTACCGGAGGGGGCGCGGAAGCACCGTTCGGGGACTCACAAGTGCCGTGGCAAGCGGCTGTGGGGAATAGGGTGAGACTGGCCTCTTTCGCGCGGGCAGGCCGGCGCCGAAGCGTCGACGAGTTCGCTCGAAGTATGGGAGAAGTGGCCATTGGCAGCCTCGCCGCACCGGCAAACTATATTCGCCTTTTATTCGCCATGTCAAGGACTATTTTTCGCTTTTCATTCGCCTGTGCTGCGGTACAGCCTCCGGCTTGGAACGCGGCTGTGGCCCCGTTCAACACTGTTTACCCTGCGACCGATACACTGGAATACGCCAAGGGGGTTCCGCTGTGGACCAAGTAGGCATCCTGATCGTCGACGACGACATCATCAGCCAGCGCGCTCTCAAACACATCCTTGATTCCGAGGGTTGGCGCGTCCGGATCGTGCCCCTCGCCTCACAAGCCCTGGCGGAATTGGCTACCGGCAATTGGAACCTCGTCATTGTCAACGTGGCGGTGGCCGAGACGCGTGGACCCCTGTTTGCCACGCTTCTGGAACTGGCCCGCGCCGAAGCGGCCCCGGAAGGGACGGTAAGCGCCCGGAAGCACATTCGCGTCCTGTTTCTGGTGCCGTTGCATTTGGCAAAGGCCGTCCATCCCATGCTCGAACGAGATGGCCTTCCTTACTCCGCCAAGCCCTATCATCTCCACGACTTCCTCGAGAAAGTAAGCGAACTTCTGGTCGAGGCTGGGGCGATCGCGGAACCGATCCGCAGCATCGGCGGTTTCGCCGCGGGGAAAAGGCGCCGCCGGGACCTCAGTTCCACGCGCCACACGCGCGACGGGGCCATGTTCGCCTCCCGCGAGGACTACCAGATGAGCGAAGACGAGATGCGCGAATTCGAGCGGACGGAAGAAGAAGAGAAGCGCAAGAAGCGCGAAAAAGAGAAAGCCCCAGGCTCCGGCCTGTCATAGGACACGCTTCCGATTCAGACGGAAATTGGCAAATAACGGCGGGTTTAGGCGCGTTTAAGTGGCCAAAATCGCCACCACCCGGAACGACTTATTGCCTCGAATTCGAACGAATTTTCAGGAAAAATCGGGGAGGCGGCCGCTCGTCGCTTCCCTTCTAGGCGCGAACCGGCTCCAAAAATCCTGCAAGGAATCTCTCCTCATTCGTTCTCACGATGAACGCTCGTGCCCGGCGGTGTCCGATCCTGCCGGCCGCGAAGGAGGGAACATGCAGATCAACCGGAGGAACACGCTTTCGATTTTGTCCGCGGCCATTTTGATTTTCGCGGGGGCGGCGATCCTGAAGCCCGATTTCGGGCGCGGCGGTGTCAGCGCTTCAGGTGGGCGGACGACCCCGCCGGCGCCGCAGAACTGGCGGCTTGCCTCGCTCATCACGTACGGAAACCTCACCGTTTTTCCCGTCGTTTCGGCGCAAGACGCCGACACGAGTGATTTCGAAACCCTCGACGAAGCACTGACCTCAGGGGACGCGATTGTCAGCGAGCAGGGCGCATATCTCCACCGCACGCGCGACGGCTCGCCCGTGCCGATCGTTTCTACCGGCTCGCAGGTCAATCAGCTCGTCTTGGTCAACCGCGGCAAGCGCCCGCTCTTGCTTCTCGCCGGCGAAGTTGTCTCCGGCGGCAAGCAGGACCGCATCATCGGCAAAGACCGTATCGTGCCAGTTGGCGCAGCGCCCCTGCCGCTCGATGTCTTCTGCGTCGAGCACGGCCGCTGGACCGGAGGTTCGGACCAGTTCGTTGCCGCCGAGACCATGGTTCATCCGAGCGTCCGCGAAAAGGCCGCCGTCGAGCAGGACCAGGTCCAGGTCTGGGCTGCCGTGCGCGGCGAGGCGAAGCCCGTTGGCCAAAGCGAAGCGGTTACCGTGGAAGGCGCGCGTGGCGGAGTTTCGGGCGGAGCGGTTGCCGCCGCTCCCCTTTCAACGCCCGAGCTCCAGAGGGTAATCACTTCGGAGGCCCCAACGCAGTCGTATCGGAAGATCTATCAGTCGCCTGCGGTCAGCACTTCCGTCGAAAGCTTCACGGACGAGATCCAGCGGCGCTTCGATCGCGCCACGTCAGGGCTGAAAGGCGAGCGCGTCGTCGGCGTGGTCGTTGCCTTCGGCGATGACGTCGCCTGGAGCGACATCTTCGCTTCGTCGCGGCTCTTCAAGGCCTACTGGCCGAAGCTGCTTCGCAGCTACGTTGTCGAGGCGCTCACGCGGCCCACCGTCCGTGAGACCGCTTCGCTCGACGACGCCCGTGACTTCCTGCGTCCTGCGACCGGTCATCTCCGCGAGGACACGGAGCCCGGCGTGTACCGCTGGAGCCAGCAGTCCGTGGGTCACCTGACCGAGATCGAGCTCGACGCTCTCGCTCCCCGGCCGCTCACGCTTCACTGGCTCCGCGTCGCAGAGCGATAACGACGACAAGTACTGTCATCCCGAGGCGGGCACACGCAGCCCGCCGAGGGATCTACCCTATCCTCGCTCTTGCACTGCCTGCCACCGCCGCACTTGGCTCCGGTCCGGCGTGCCGGCAAGAAGCTGCGCGATGGTCTCCTTGAACACGGGATGCTCCACGTCCGGAGCGATCTCCGCCAGCGGCACGAGCACGAACCGCCGCTCCGCCATCCTCGGATGGGGAATCTCGAGTTCCGGCATGTGCAGCACGCTCGATCCGAAGAACAGAATGTCCATGTCGATCGTCCGCGGCTCTTTCAGTCCTTCTGCGATCGGCCCGCGCCGTCGGCCGAGCGACCGTTCGATCGCGAGCAACGCGTTCATCAATTGCCGCGGCATCATGTCGGTTTCCGCCTCGACCACGCAGTTCAAGAACCAGCCCCCACCGCGCACGTCGACCGGCTCCGTCTCGTAGAGCGATGACTGCCGTTTCACGCGCACGCCTCGCGCGCCCAGCGCCTCAATCGCCCGCGCAATGTTTTGCGCGCGATCTCCCATATTCGATCCGAGCGATAGATAGACCGTCTTCATCAACGTGCGATCTTAGCCTGATTGAATGTAATTTGATCCCTTCAGAAGAAACGTCCACCTTAACTCGCTGTCCGCTTCTTGCTCTTACTTCCGTGCATAAAGATGAAAAACAAAACCACAAGACCGGTAGCAATCAGCAGCCCGATGACTGTCAATGCGACGGGGTGCCCGTGTTCCGTGACGAACCTGATTATGTGCCGTCCATAAAGCGCAGCCAAATAGGCCAGGACCGTATACCGGACGACTCGACCCGGCGTGAGCGCGGCCAGGAATTTTCTTACCGGAATTGCATGACGCCCGCGACAGGCAGAAACGGAACCATGGGCACGGGCGGCGGCAGCAAAGCAGAAACGGCGATGGCGCCGAACCCCCATCGCCCGAAGATCTTGTAAACCTTATCCGCTCGCCGGCGCGAAAACCTGCGTTCGAGAGTTTCCTTCCCTCCTTTCCGAGCCAGCCGGTATGTGACAAAGCCCCCAATCACCGAACCCAACGTCGCCATCAACGCGTAATAAAGCCACAAATCCTCCTGGCGCGAGGACAAAACAATCGTCAGCACATCCATGCTACCCGGAAGCGGAAGGACGGAGCTGTCGAGGAGTCCGAGGGGGATAAAGCCTAAGCCGCCGAGGTGAAAGAGCCAGCGCCGCACGCTTCGCGTGCCGTGGGCTTCACCGCCGCGATAACCTGGACGATGACCACCCCGTCCAGAGATGGCGCCAAAAGCATTGCCCTAGCTCTTGGGTGTCTCTCTCAAGATGCGTGCGGCGGCTTGATTGAAAGGCTCGGGTTTCGGTTTCTTCTTCTTCGGTTTCTTAACTTCGCGTCTGTGTGCGTCCTTGTTTCCCATGCCCAATAGCTTGCCATAGGTTGCCGGACATGGATAGGGCTCCGAAATCAAGCCGCGCCCTTACCACGTCGGGTTTCAGGACGGGCGTCGAGGCCGCTGTTTTGCTGATATGGATCGGATGACCAGTTTTCTCTTCTGCTTCGGATTCATTCGCACCTTTGCGCGGCGGCGGGCCAGGTCCATCAGCGAACGGATCTGGGGATCATCCAGCAGGCTCAAATCTTCGAGCGTCACGCTTCGCACTACGTTGCCGCTTCCCTTGAGCCTCTTGTGCGTGCTTCGCGCAACAACGTGGGATCTCGATTATACTTCTTCAAAGAACGTTATAATCGGAGCAGTTAATTCCGTAATGGATCGAAAGGCACGGCGCATATGCGACGGAACCGTCTGCTCCCCTTGCTGCTCGCATGCGGAATAATCTCCCTCGGGCGAGCGGCGGCAAACCCCGGCCGCAAAGACGCGCTTCAATCCTTCTATGTCGCGGGATTCTCGATGTAGCGCCGGAGGGGGACGGCGTGCGCGTTCGTGTAATACGCATCTCCTTGGCAAACGAGTTTTGTCCTGGTTTGCTCGTCAGGGCCGCAGAGCGCCTGTTTCCCCATACCTCGGTTAGGAAATTTGCGGGAGGGGACCTATGCGCATTTACATCCCAAGCGGTTGACGCAGCACTCAAGGCCGCTGCCCCAAAGTACGGCCGCGATCTCTCGGATTCGGCGACCGAAACGATCGTGGCGAAGTGCGGAACCGGGGAAAAGGAGGTCGACGTTCCCTACTCTGCCGAAGTCGATCAAAAAGCGCTCAAGCGATCGAATCCTGGAGTTTCTGATCTTTGGGACACGAACTATCGGATCTACACCTGAGCCTTTGGCGAGAACTTCTCCTTCAACGCAGCGCTGGACCAGGAGAAGGCGCTGGAAGAACTCGGAGCGAAACTCGTGCCAGAGCTGGTATCCGGGAAATACCAGAGGGCATACAACGGCAGCAAATGCGCCGGTCAGGCGTGCGACAATTCTGGCTTGGCAACTGAAGGGATACAGTGGACCTACACCGCCTTACAATCCGGCGGTCGTCACTTTGCTCGATGCGTCTTCGCTGCGCCTGATCAAGGGCCTTGTCACAAATGCTGAAACCATCTCGGGCCCTCCTCTTCTCGCACTCTCGGCGCTCCCGCCGCTCGGTCTTGGCAGTTCGATCCGAAGACCTTGTCAGGACAGTCCATCGAAGTGACGCTACGATTTGAACTGAAATGCCGCTGAAGTCAGCAGGCCGTGTTAACTAGAACAGCCCCGGCTGGCGCCGGGGCTCCTCGATGCCGAAATGCTTGTAGGCGAGCGCCGTGGCGACGCGGCCTCGCTGCGTGCGGTCGAGCAGGCCGAGCTGCATCAGGTACGGCTCGTAGATTTCCTCGATGGCGTCTTCTTCCTCGCTCAGCGAAGCCGCAATCGTGTTGAGTCCCACCGGCCCGCCCGAATACTTCTGGATGATCGTCAGCAGCAGGTTGCGATCGACGTCATCGAGCCCGTGCTCGTCCACGCCCAGCATCTTTAGCGCGTCGCGCGCGACTCCGAGCGTGATGTGCCCCTTCGCGCGCACTTCGGCATAATCGCGGACGCGCCGTAGCAGCCGGTTCGCCACGCGCGGCGTCCCGCGGCTGCGCCGCGCGATTTCGCTCGCGCCTTCCTTGTCGATCGTGATGCCCAGAATCTTCGCGGATCGCGTGATGATTCGCTCCAAATCCTCGGGCGTGTAGAAATCCAGCCGGTGGACGATCCCGAACCGCGAGCGCAGCGGCGCCATGATCAACCCCGCGCGCGTCGTCGCGCCGATCAGCGTGAACTGGTTCAGTTGATACGGATGCACGCGCGCCCCCGGCCCCTGGCCGATGATCAGGTCCACGCGGAAATCCTCCATCGCCGGATACAGGATTTCTTCGAGCGCCGGTTGCAGCCGATGGATTTCGTCGAGAAAGAAAAAATCGCGCGGATCGAGCGACGTCAGCACCGCCGTCATATCGCCTTTCTTCTCGAGCAGCGGCCCCGAACTGATCTTGATCGACGAGCCCATTTCGTGCGCCAGAATCTGCGCGAGCGTAGTTTTTCCGAGTCCCGGCGGGCCGTAGAGCAGCACGTGGTCGAGCGCCTCGCCGCGCGCCCGCGCCGCTTCCACCGCGATCTGCAAATTTTCCTTCACGCGGTCCTGCCCGATGTAGTCGCCGAAATTCGCCGGGCGGACGCTCGCCTCGATGCGCGCGTCTTCGTCGAACGCCTTTCCCGAAACGATTCGATTTCGCCCCTTCGGCATTCTTCTTGCTTCCGCCATCTACGACTCCCCGCCCGCGTGCGCTCTCTTCTGCATCGACGAGCCACCCAGAATTTGCAGTGAGGCGCGCAACAAGCTTTCGAAATCGTCGCCGCTCGCGCCCCGCGAATTCTCGATGGCTTTCTCGACGGAACGCGCGTCGTAGCCAAGGTTCACGAGCGCCGAAGCCACGTCGGATTCGAGCTGCGACCGTGTGGCCGGCTTCCCAGCCTCGGCGACGTCCACCACGGCAAGTTTGTCACGCAATTCAACCACGATCCGTTCGGCCGTCTTGCGTCCCACGCCCGGAATGCGCACGAGTTGCACGAGGTCGCCTTTGCGAATCGCCGGGACCAGCTCCTCGAGGCCCATCCCTGAAAGAATCTTCAGCGCGAGGGCCGGCCCGACCCCCGAAGCGGAAATCAGCAGCTCAAAGCACTGCTTTTCGCGTGTCGTCAGGAAGCCGTAGAGCGAAAACTGGTCCTCGCGCACGTGCGTGTGGATCAGGAGCGCAGTTTCCTCGTGCAGCGCGCCGAGCCCCGCGAACGTCGAAAGCGGAATCTGCACCTGATAACCCACGCCGCCGACGTCGAGCAGGATCTGGTTGGGACGCTTTTCGGTGAGCTTGCCGCGGAGCGAGCCAATCATGTCCAGCGATTATTGATTAGCGCCGCGAGAGTGTCAAACGAACAGCACGCCGCCCGCCGCGCCGGGTCCCATCGACAAATTTCGTCCGTACGGAATTTCAGATTGTCCTCATACGAAACTTCGTACATCGGCGAATTCGTCGCTAGTTCCGGATAGCCGGCGAAATCGAATCGGTTAGAAGATTTCACAGACGCTTGTAGCGATGATTCCAACAATTTGTTCGCTGCGTGCGTATCTCTGCTTTCCGAGCGAGCGCTGCGCCGTCTAACCGTGGTGCACGCCGGAAAATCAGATTCGAGGAGGAAGCAAACCATGTCCCGTCGTCCGCTGAGTTTTGTGCTGTCCGTTCTTGTCGCGCTGGCCGTGGCGATACCGATTGCGGCTCGCGGCGCCTACGCGAAAGACTCGAAAGTAACCGCGACCATGGATCTTTTCAACGCCACGATGTTGGGCGGCAAACAGATCGAACCGGGAACGTACCGGATCTCGGCCGACGACGCCAAGGTCACGGTCGAACGAGATGGCAAGATGATCGCCGAAGCTCCGGTGCAATGGAAAGACGAAACCAGCAAGCCAAGTTATTCGAAGATTGTGACCGAGAACAATCAAATCAAGGAAATTCACTTCAGCGGCAAGATGCGCTACATCCAGATCGCGGAATAGTTCTTCGCGGCGAAGGCAGCGCTAGCGGCGGGTGCGGTCTCTTCGGACGGCCTCGTCGATCAGCGACTCGAGCTCGCGGCGCGTGAGCGTCACGCGCTCGCCTTCGCTGCCGTCGGAGCCGGCCGCGCCCTCGGAGCCCGAGCCGTTCGCGTGTTCCGCGCCGGCTGCGTAACGCACGCGTGCCACGTGCAGCTTTTCGACGTCTGCATTCGAGAGCACGTTCTGCTTGCCGAGAAGCTCCGTCACGAGCGCGACCCGCGCGAAGTGCTCGGTGGTTTCCATTCGCTGGAACGCGGTGAGAAGGTCCGGCCCGTAGGTCACAACGCCGTGATTCGCCATCAGAATCGCGTTGTGTCCGTGGACGAACGGCTCGATCGCCGCGGTCAGCTCGGCAGTTCCCGGTGTGCCATAGCGCGCAACGGGGATGCATCCCAGGCCGATCACCAGCTCGCAGAGGATCGGTTTGTCGAGCGCGATCCCGGCTGCGGCGTATCCCGTCGCGGTGGGAGGATGCGCGTGGCAGACGGCGTTCACATCCGGCCGGAGCCTGTAGATCAACAGGTGCATGGGAAGCTCAGATGAGGGTTTGCGCGTTCCGCTCACCCGCTGCCCGGTGAGATCGGTGATGACCATATCTTCCGGCGCCATCATGCCTTTGCCTATGCAGGTGGGAGTCGTGAGGATGCGGTCCGGGCCGAGCCGCACCGACATATTCCCGTCGGTCGAGGCCACGTAGCCGCGCGCGTGG
>JBEKBY010000030.1:0-39354 GCA_050015155.1 Candidatus Acidiferrales bacterium
AGCCGTTGCCGAATTTCGCGATAATCAGGTGCTGGGGGAATCATTGGCTTTACCCTTTCTGCCCGCCTTGTAAGAGCGCATGCACCTCGCCCGATCCGAAGATCTGTGTTTCTTGAGGCTTCCGGACCCTATTTATGATTCCGGTTAGCGGAGGATCATCGCTCCGCGAATACATGGTCCTTCACGTGGACCAAAGGGGCAATACACTCAACTCGTTAGGAAACTGCAGGACTCCATATATGTTTATCGGAGTTGTTGTTGATCCATGAGACGTCGTTAATGTCTTGTTTTTCGAGGGATCGCAAATGAACGTGCGGGTCAGTTCCTGGGGTGCGCCACTCTGTCTTTCAGAGCGAAGGATGGATCATTTACGCCAAAACTCTTCGATCTCTTCGAGGCTACGGCCCTTGGTTTCGGGCGCAAAGTTATAGGAAAAAATCCAGGCGCCGATCGCAAAAAGACCATAGAGCCAGAAAGTCCGGCTTGCCCCTATAGCTTGCACAAGCGTCAGAAACGTCAAGGTGACGACCAGATTTGAAATCCAATTGAACGTGGCGGCAAGACCCTCGGTCGAACTGCGAACCTTCAGCGGGTAGATTTCAGCGATCAAGAGCCAAAAGATGGGACCGAGACTTATGGCAAAGGATGCCACATAGACCATCATACTGATGACCGCAAGCCAAGAGAGCACGCCCCCCCGGTTAGCAAAATGGAAGGCCCATCCGAGCAAGCCCAAGGTCGCGATCATACCTGCGATGCCGGTCAGCAGCAGAGGCCGGCGTCCGATCCGGTCAATGAGCCACATTGAGACGAGTGTCATCAACACGTTGACGACACCAATGCCAGCCGTGGTAAGGATGGCGCCGGAGGCGGAAGAAATCCCTGCCGACTGGATGATCATCGGGGCATAGTAGATGACGGTGTTGATGCCGGTGACTTGCTGGAAAACCGCGAGGCCGATGCCTACAATCAATGCAGGCCGAAGCCCAGGATTGAGTAAATCGCGCCAATTACCTTGCTCCTCGGCCTCTGCGAGACTGCGCTGGATTTCTTGAAACTCGGCTTCCACCTCGGACGTGCTGCGGATGCGCGACAATATGGCGCGAGCGGCGCTGTGATGGCCGCGTCGAGCGAGCCAACGCGGAGATTCCGGTAAAAACAGCATGCCGCAACCAAAGATCGCGGCGGGCACCAAGGCTACACCAAACATCCAGCGCCATCCTTGTATTTGCGCGAAGGCGTAATCCACCAGGTATGCAAACAATATCCCAAGGGTGATCGCAAGCTGGAAAAATGAGACCGTCCAGCCGCGCGCGTCGGGCGGAGAAACTTCGGATATGTACACGGGGACGGTACTGGAAGAAAGTCCGATCCCTAGCCCAACGATGATCCGGCCAACAATCAGCGTGTTGGGCGATGGGGCCGAAGCGCAGAGGATGGCTCCCACGGCAAAGATAAGCGCGGTGACGATCAGCAAAGTTCGCCGGCCGAACAGATCCGCTAGGCGTCCGCCAGCCAATGCACCCGCCGCGGCGCCAACTAATACTCCGCTGACGATGATTTCCAAGGCAAAAGTAGAAAGTGAAAAATCATTCTTGAAGAAGAGCTCGGCACCAGATATGACACCCGTGTCGTATCCAAAGAGGAGACCGCCTAGACCGGCGAAAGCGGCGGCCGCATAGACAAATCCCCGGCCGCCTGAATGGGAAGGAGTTGCATCGCTCTGTGTTATTGCTTCCACGCTTTTGTTCGATTCTATTCTTTCTGAAGGCGAGCAACTAGGTCCGGCGGAGACTCGTGCAAAAGTTCTAGGAACACTCCGTTCGTCCATCCGAAGCCGGTCACATTCCGCGCGTATCCAGCCTCGATGTGTGTTTCTGTGGATTGTGTGACGACATTGTATTTCTCACGAAGAGTGTGATCGCGCCGCCAATTTTGCAGGACCATCAGAAGGAACTTGTGCGTAATTCGATCCGCATCGGCTCCGAATCCGTAGCGGCGCAAACGGTCCACGGCGAGCAACTGGATAGGCGCCCAGCCGTATGGGTAGTCCCGCTGCGCCCTCTCAGCTTGCAACAATAGACCTATTTTGGTTCTTGCGGAAGGCACTATCGTGGTGCGAGTCTTTATCAACAGAGACAACCTCAGGGCGGGCTGCCCGCGCTAGATAAAAATTTCTGGCTGCGCGAAAAAAATCATGTGTGCTTTCGCGTACCCAGCAAATATGTCTAGCTATCAGAATGAGTTACGGTAGTTTCTACATGGCAGTCCGCGTGCTCAGTCGCTGGTGGCATGAGCGAAGAAAACCAGAACGAAGCGCGAACACGGGGAGCCAACTGGACCGAGCGCCTGAAGGCGTTGCGCAAGGTTCCTCCTGTGTTTCGTATGGTATGGGCCTGCGCGCCTCATGTGGTTCTGTTGAGCGTGCTGGCGCGTCTCGCGATCTCGGTAATTCCCGTCGCCCTGTTGTGGGTGACGAGGATCATCATCGACGCAATCGTTCGCCACAACATGCCCGCTCACGCGGCGCTGCCGACGGACTTCTGGTGGCTCGTGGCGCTCGAATTCGTACTGGCGAGTCTTGCGGCGATGCTCGGACGCCTTCTCAACTTCTTTGACACGGTCCTAGCCGACAAGTTTGCGCGTCACATCAGCACGCGCATCATGGAGCATGCCTCCAGGCTCGACCTCACGCGCTACGAGGATCCGCTGTTCTACGACAAGATGGAGCGCGCGCGGGTGCAGGGTACCGATCGCGTGATGTTGGTTCAGATGATGGGGCGTCTGATTCAAGACGTTATCGGGGCCATCAGCTTGGCGGCGGGCATCGTCTTCTTTTCACCCTGGCTCCTGTTCTTCCTGGTCGTCTGCATCGTTCCCGCTTTCCTCGGCGAGACTCATTTCGCGTTCCTCGGCTATTCGTTGAATTTCGAGCAGACGCCGGCGCGTCGGCAGATGGATTATCTTCGTGTCCTTGGTGGCAGCAGAGAGAGCGCCAAAGAGTTAAAGCTATTCGGACTCGGGCCTTTCCTGGTTGGGCGCTATAAGGTTCTCTCCGATGAGCTTCACCGTCAGAACGTAGGATTGGCTAGACGCAAGTTGATCTTTGGGGCATTCCTGACGCTTCTCGGCGCGCTTGGCTATTACGGAGGATATGCATACGTTGTATACGAAACCGTGATCGGGACGCTAACGATCGGCCAATTGACGTTCCTGGCGGGCGCGATCGCCGGCGCTAGCTCAGGTATCCAGGCAATGTTCACGACGTTTTCCGGCATTGCCGACCAAGCACTGTTCATGACCGACCTAGTGGATTTTTTCTCCATCCAGCCGACAATTCGGTCGAAGCCGGGAGCTCTGGTGGCTCCTCGACCCATTCGCGAGGGAATCGAATTCAGAAAAGTGTCGTTCGCGTATCCCGGTAACCGCAGGAAGATCTTGTCCGGCATCAACATGCGGATCGAGCCACAAGAGCGGGTTGCGTTGGTCGGCGAAAATGGACAGGGAAAGACGACGATAGTCAAGCTCCTGACGCGCCTCTATGACCCGACCGAAGGTCAAATCCTGCTGGATGGGATCGATCTGCGTGAATATAACTTGGAGGATTTGTGGAAGGAAATCGGCGTTATCTTCCAGGATTTCGTGCACTACGAGATGACGGCGTCCGAAAACATTGGCGTCGGGCGAATCGAAGAAGCGGACAATCCTTTCCGGATTCGCGCAGCCGCGATGAAGACGTTTGCGGAGAAGGTGATTCAGAAGCTGCCGAAGGGTTACGATCAGGTTCTCGGCTGCCGGTTTGAAGGAAGCGTAGACCTCTCCGGCGGCGAGTGGCAGAAGATCGCACTTGCGCGCGCCTATCTGCGCGATGCGCAATTGCTGGTTCTTGACGAACCTACAGCCGCGCTCGACGCGCGGGCCGAGAACGAAGTATTCCAGCGTTTCTCGGAGCTTACGCAGGGCAAGATGGCGCTGCTAATCTCCCACCGCTTCTCCACGGTGCGCATGGCGGATCGTATTCTCGTCCTCCAAAAAGGCGGAATCGCTGAACAGGGGCATCATGACCAGCTTGTAAAAGAGGGCGGCCTCTATGCCGAGATGTTTGAGCTACAGGCTGCGAGTTATCGATAGAATGTAGGCATGCTGAGAAGTTTGAATTCGATGCGCCAATCGGTTCGTTCTTCTTTTGCTATTTTCTGCGCATCAATCGTTGTTTTAACCTCCCTACAGCCAGCCCTGCCACAAACACAATCTCGGCAGCTTCAAACGCCGTCGGGGGCGCTTGCGGAAACAATCGACGTCGATCCAGCCGCGCCGACTCATCCTTTTCCCCACTATTGGGAGCAAATGTTCGGATCGGGCCGCGCTATTCTGAGCCTCCGCGACAGTTACCGCCGTGATCTGCGTGAGGTGAAGCAGGCAACCGACTTCGAGTACGTTCGCTTCCACGCCATCTTCCACGATGAAGTAGGGCTCTACGATGAGGACGCCGCCGGTAATCCCATTTATAACTTTTCGTATGTGGATCAGATTTACGACGGTTTGCTCGCGAATGGCGTTCGACCTTTTGTCGAATTGAGCTTCATGCCGAAAAAGCTGGCCGCGCAGGAGGCCGTTCACGTGTTCTGGTATCACCCGATTGTTTCGCCACCCAAAGACTGGTCGAAATGGAGCGACCTAATCTCGCATTTCGCGCAACACTTGGTGGACCGTTACGGAATTGACGAAGTTTCGCACTGGTATTTTGAAGTGTGGAACGAGCCCAACCTCGACTTTTGGGTGGGCGAACCCAAGGAACAGACCTACTATCAACTCTACGACGTAAGCGCTCGCGCGTTAAAGACAGTAAATGCACGGCTGCGCGTCGGTGGACCAGCAACGGCCCAAGCGGCGTGGGTTGACCGATTTGTGCGTCACTGTGCGGAAAATCACGTTCCGCTCGACTTCGTTTCGACTCACGTTTACGCGAACGACACTTCTGACGATGTTTTCGGCACAAAGGAAGCGATCCCCCGCACCCAGATGGTTTGTCGCGCCGCTCGCAAGGTCCACGATCAGGTGATGGCCACGTCGCGCCCCGATCTCCCAATCATCTGGAGCGAGTACAACGCGAGCTACAAAAACGAGCCGGATGTCACCGACTCAGTTTTTATGGCTCCCTGGCTGGCCGACACCATTCGGCAGTGCGACGGGCTGACCGACATGATGTCGTACTGGACCTTTTCCGACGTTTTCGAGGAACAAGGCGTGGTCAAGCAGCCGTTCTATGGGGGATTCGGCCTAATTGCGGAAGATGGCCTGCCGAAGCCTTCGTTCAACGCTTTCAAACTATTGCATCTTCTGGGCCAGCAGCGAATCGCAGAAGTTTCCGAATCTGCGCTCATCACACGTCGGGGCGACGGCACTCTAGTGATGGCAGTTTGGAACCTCTTCTTACCGGAAGAACGAGGCGAGCCAAAGACCGTGACGATCGTTGTAAAGGGGTTCGCGGGGCATCATCGCGCGTTCATTTCGCGTGTGGATTCCACACACGGTTCACTGCTGGGCGAATATGACACCATGGGCAAACCCTTCAATCTGACTCGCAAGCAAATCGACGATCTGCGTCGCGCGGCTGAGCTGCCGCCGCCCGAAACGAGATATCTGCAGAATGGAAATCTCACCATCGTACTGCCGCCTCAGGGACTTGCTTTGATCGAGTTGCGGTAAGGCTCAGGTCTTGAATCCGGCCCGTTCCATTCCCCGCTGGGCCTCCGCGTTCTTCATGAATGTTTCCCATACAAATCCAGAACGGGCATTCTCCGCCATGAGCATCGTAATTCCCGTGTCGATTCCGACGACGTCTCTGTCATACCAGTTTGTCACCGGATTGAACGCATCGATGAACCCGTAACGACTCCAGGCGTGAGTGCCGTACCGATTCTTAATGGTGTGGAGGACGCGTATCGTCTCTTGTGGAAGAAAGGGCAACGAACCTCCGGTAGCGCAGGGAACAACGGTTCCATCGATGGGCCCCGTCGCCGGTGGTCCGCCCCACACTACGTAGCCTTTTGGCGAGTCCGAAGCCGTGATGCCCCAAAGGTCCTCGGTGTAATCCGGAAACTGCGAGGCAAGATCGAGACAGAAGCGGCGGTGGACCTCGGTGGCAATGATCGAGTTCTTGAAATAGTCGGCATATTGGTCGCGTTTGTCCCGAAAATCGAACCAAGCCTGAGAATATTGATGCACGAAGAGGGGCGCGAACGAGCCGATGTACTGGATGCCGTCGTATTCGAAGGTGGCTCGTTTCCAGGCGTCCCAGGTTTCGGCCGGCAGCGGATGGCTGGTTGATCCCAATCCCAGAAGATACATCATCATCATCTCGCTGTAGTTATCCCACCGATATTGAAGAAACCCTGTTTCGGGCATCCATCCGTGCGGCAGGATGCGCGTGTCTTCCGAAAGCCACGTCCAATCCACGCGGTCAAAAATCAGGTGCGCGAGTTCGCTGATTTCCGAATGCTCGAAATGCTGGCCGCAGGTCAAAACTCCGCAAAGTAGAATGGCTGTGTCGACCGACGACACTTCCGAATCCCATAGTCTTTCGCCAGTATCCACGTTAGCCCAGTGGTAAAAGAAACCGCGGTGATTCGGCAACTTTTTCCAGAGAAAGCGCAGTGTGTTTAGCGCGCGCCCTCGCGCTTCAAAATGCGAAACAAAGCCGCGTTTCTCGCCAATGCAAAGGGCCGTGAGTCCGAAACCCACCGCCGCGATGCTCCCGAGCGGATTTCTCTCCTGTGTGACGACGTTACATCGGTCCTTCACGATACCCGTGTCGGGGCTGGCCTGCTCCCAGAAGTACCGAAAGTTGGCGCTCTCGAGATCCTGGAGGAGCGTCTCGTCTTCTGGTGAGAACGGCATTTGACCGGCAAGAGGGGTGAACGGAGCGAGCTTCTGCTTGACCGGTCGCGTCGCACCCAACATGCCGGAGCCGAAGACGGGTACACAAATGCCCGCTCGCATCCCCTGTAGGAGCAATTCTCGGCGCGTAACCGTCTTTGATTCAATCCTCCCCATTCGAAAATTATAGTCATTCTGGGGCACTGGCGACACCCTTTACGGTGAAGCGGAGTGACCACTTGAAACCACCGGTCTGCATTTTGCTAACATCGGTAGGGGGGAATCGATTGATGCTCGGTGAAAGCATCTCCAAGAGGCAGGTCGCAATCTTGCTAGCCTTCGGCGGAGCCCTGCTAATCATCTTGATCGCTGTCATCGTCCATTACGCGAAGCCGATTTCACTTAGGGGAGCGGTCATCAAGCAGGACGATGATGCGAGAAGGCAGTCGCCGATTACGGATGTCGAAGTCACCGTGGCAGACGGTCTGATAATCGCGCCTACCAAGTCCGACTTTTCCGGTTACTTCAAACTGACCCTGCCCCGGCGCGTCTTGCCGGGCCACCCCGTCACGCTTCAATTTCGGCATCCTGATTACCAGCCGCTCGATTTGAAGGAGACCGTCAGCGACAAGCTTTACATCGTCCGCATGGTACCGATCCATCCGGAAGCTGACACTCAACCCAACCATGCCGAGATCGCCGTGGGGAACGTTTTCGTCCGCTATTCGATTGAGGCGACCGCGGCGCTCAACATCGGTACGGGAATCAAGACTTTTCAGGTGGAAAATACCGGCAACGTCCGCTGCAATCACCACCCGCCATGTTCGCCCGACGCCAAATGGAAAGCCACGATCAACTCGGCATCTCTGGACGCAGGGAATGGAAACCAGTATGAAAACGCCCGGCTTTCGTGTATCGCAGGTCCGTGCCCTTTTACGAAGATCGTGTCGGACGGTTTTTCTAGTGGTGGTCGCGTCATAACCGTATCGGTACTCGGCTGGTCCGATACGACTACTTTTCTTCTCCAGGCCGAAGTATTCAGGAATGAAATCAGCAACATCGTCCGCGAGTCTTACCCGGTCATTTTCGGTGAGTCGCTAAACTTCACTCTACCTGCGGCCGCCGAAGGTCCGAGTCTCGAAGCTGAGATCAATGGTACCAACATTATTTTTCCGCTCGGACCGATCCCCATTGTAAGCTGGGCGGATTGCAACGTCCGTGTGGGGAAAGATCAATCGAAAATCTATCGCTGCGAGCTCAAACCTGGATATCGCTTTCGGTGACATCTCTGATTCACGGGCGGCCATCGCGATTCCGAACCTGCTTCGCTCCCGCATGGCGGCGAATGAATCGTCCGCCGTCGGTTCCGTCCGCACCATCACACGGCTGCTATTTCATTTAACTCCAGCTACGGTGATGGTTTCACGAGCACTCTGGCTCAGATTGGCACCACCACGGGCTCGGCTCTGGGCTGCGGCAACGCAGAGTATCTTGACCCCGTTCTGACGCTCGCAGTCAATGCAGGAGCAGCCAAGAGCGGCTACTACTTTACAATGGGCCCGGGCCAGACGAAAGTCACAGTGGTTCCCACGGGCTGCATGGCCGGCTACGTCGACGGCTATACCATCCAGGCTTTTCCAGCCACGGTTGGCACGACCGGGCAGCGCAGTTTCTGTTCGGATGCTACGGGTGTGATCCGGTACAACGCGCAGGGTGCCAGCACAATAGCTAACTCGCTTTGCACCGACACAACGATCCTCGGGCAGTAATCGGGAGCGCATTGGCGAACAGGGAGGAAGTTCAGCTTCCTCCCTTGCTTTTTTCGGGACGCTAAGTCAGGCCGGATGATCCGATGACCGCTGGACCACGCCGGACGCACGCCAGCGGCGCCCGAGCGCGGGAATGATCGCGCCGCCGACGTTCGGCACAGTGAAATCGGGAAGCGGGGGACGCTCGGCGCGGGGATTCAGCGCGCGAACCAGCGAGCCCACTAACTGGACCGTTGCCCGCAGCTTCTCGCTGAACGAATAGCGCGGCGCCTGCCCGTTGGCCCGGGCCACGACGACCGTCACGTCGTCCTCGGCCAGATTCTCGGGATATCGCTCGGCGATTTCGCCGAGAAGCGTCTCGGTGAGTTTTTCCGCCGGGACGTCGCCGAGCAGCCGCATGATCCGCAGCAGGCCGGCCTCGCCGAGCATTTCGCCGTCGGCGTCGCGCGATTCGATCAGCGCGTCGGAGTAGCTCACGAAGCAATCGCCGGACTCCAGCTCGATGTCGAACTGTTCGTACTCCGTCATGCCGATGATCCCGAGCGGCAGGTTGGAGGGCACGCGTTGGCCGGCCGGTCCATCCTGGCCCAGAAGATTCCACTGCTGCCGCGCCACGCGGTAAAGAAGAGGCCGCGGATGGCCCGCGTTGCAGACGCTCAGGAGGCGGCTCGGAGCGAAGAACGTGGTAATGACCGCCGTCGCGAAGGTGCCGTTCTCGGAAAGAGCGGTGAACTGCTGATTGAGCAGCCGCACGAATTCCGTCTGGTCGAGGCGGTTGACGAAGCGCCGCATGAGCGTCCGCAGATCGGCTGCGGTTGCGGCGACGGAGTTTCCATGCCCCGACACGTCCGCCAGCAACAAGCGGCTGATGCGGCCCGTAGCGCAGCTCGAGGCATAGTAGACGTCTCCGCCGCGCTTGGCGTGCCCGAAGGGCTTGCTGTAGACCCACGCGTCCAGCCCTCCCAGTTCGACACCGCGCGCCGTCAGCTGGCTTCCGCCCCAAACTTCCATGCACTGCATCTGTTGTGCCGGCTGGCTACTCACGGCAGGCATTATACCGACTTTAGGCTAGAGTTGCCCGCAAGGACCGGGATCATCCGGTCAGTGCGTCGGTTCCAATCGCGCCCAGTTACGAGTCGTATTGGCGGCAGGATGCGTCGGCAGATGAATGGAATTTGGTTCTGGGATATGTCCTCGCGGAGCGGTCGGGCGCAGGCGGCGTTGGATTACCTCGACGGTGTCAATGGTCCGGCTCGTTCCCGCGCGCCGACAACACTCTAGCACCCCATTCTTCGCCACCGAACTTAGCGCCGGGCCGCGAAGAAATCCTTCAGCACGGAGGCCGCTTCGTCGGCGAGGACTCCCGGCGCAACTTCGACGCGATGGTTGAGCTGCGGGCTATCGAGAATCGAGAAGCACGAGTGCACCGCACCGCCTTTGGGATCCTCCGCTCCATAGACCAGCCGGGCAATCCGCGCGTGGACCATCGCGCCGGTACACATCGCGCACGGTTCGATCGTGACGTAGAGCGTTGCCCCGAGCAGGCGATAGTTCTCGACAGCCTTCGCGGCCTCGCGTAGCGCGACGATCTCCGCGTGCGCCGTTGGGTCGCAGTCGGCGATGGTGCGGTTTCCCGCACGCGCGATGATGCCCTGATCGCAGACGACGACCGCGCCCACCGGCACTTCGCCTCGCGCCGCAGCGGCGCGCGCTTCGTCGAGCGCCGCTTCCATGAATTCGATGTCCACTTTGTCTGCTTCGGCCATTGCGTGCAAGAATAGCACGGCCTCGCGCGCTCCATTTTTTCCCTTACGCCAACCGGTGCCGGCACAGTTCGTCTTGGGGGTAACCTATGCTTCGCAACGCTCCTTTCATGCTGTGGCTGGTTGTCCTCGTAGCAGCGGTTCCCGGTGCGGCGTCTCGACCGACGAGCGCCCAGCAAGCTCCCGCGCCGGCTGCGCCGGCCCCCCACTCGCCGTCGCCGCAGGCCGCCCCAGCCACCCCTGCACCCGCGACGCCTGCGCAGGAATCCGCCCCCCCGCCGCAGACTCCGGCGCCGGCCGTGGAGTCGAACGCGGACCTGCGTGCCGACGCGTGGAAACTGCTGAAACAGGGCGCCGCTTCGGAGAAGACGCGCGATCGCTCGGACGCGATTTCGGCGCTGGCCCTTCTCGACCAGAGCTACACGGGCATCTCCCTGATCGCCGCCGGACTCAAGGACAAGGAGACGAACATTCGCGTGCTGGCTGCCGCGTCGCTCGGAGACATGAAGGCGCGGTCCGCAATTCCCCAGCTGAAGGATGCGATGGACGACGACTCGCCGGAGGTGAGCTTTGCCGCGACGCAGGCGCTATGGAAAATCGGCGACCGCAGCGGCCGCCGCCATCATCCGGATCAGCCCGGTGAAAGGGAATGCGCCAGCGGCTGCGCCGGCCCCCGGCATGCCCGCCGTTCCCGCCGCCGAGCCGGCTGAGAAATAGGCACCGTCCGAGTAGCGTTTTTATTGGGAGACTCTACGTTGGATGACGCGGCTCAGAAAATAGAGCGCGGCGCCCGCAACGACGACCCCGATACCGATGATGAGCTGGTTGGTTTGCCCCACCAACTCCGTGCTGTTGCGCACCAGCGTCGCGATCATCAGGCCGAGCGGCGGCAGGCCGATGGCGATTGTTCCGGCGACTCCTCCCGGCACGCGATAGGGCCGGGCAAGCTGCGGTTCGCGGACGCGCAACGCGACCAGCGCCCAGAACTCGAGGAGTATGCTCAATCCGGTCACGAGCACGTCGAGGAGTAGGTTTCGCTCGAAGCCGAGGGGATAGCAGACTCCCCAGAAGAGCGCGCAAGCCACAATCGCGACCCACGGCACGCCCGTGCGTGGATGCTGCCTCGAAAAGATTCTCGGCAGGTAGCCGTCTGCGGCCATCACACCCGGCAGCCGCGTGAACGACATCATCAGTGTGCCGAACGTCCCGACCGCGCCGATCACGCCCGCCGCCGCAATCGCAAGTGCAAGCGTGTTGCCCCCGAAAACGCGCCCGATATCCACCCAGCCGCCCGTCGTCCAACCGTTCGGATCGAGCCCTGTCCGCGCCACGGCGGCCACAGGCACGATGTAGCTCACGACCACGAGTATTACGGCGCCGAGCATCGCGCGCGAGTACGTGCGCTGCGGCGCCTCTACTTCGCCGGCGATCGTTGAGAGATTGTCCCAACCCATGTAGTTCCACATCGCGATCAGGATTCCGCCCAGCAGGTCGGCATGGCGCAGCGGAAACGTGCCCGCGCCGCTGGAGTTCCCCGCCGCATGTCCATTGAACAGCGCGAACACAACAAGCGCCACGAACGGAGCGAGCAGCCCGACGCTGAGCAGCACGGAACCTTCGCCCACCGCGCGCGCGCCGAAAATGTTCCACGCCGTGCAGAGCACAATCATCGCGAAACCGATCGCGAGCGCGCGATGCCCCGCCACCAGCTCCGGCGACAATCGCGCGAGGTAATCGACGAACAGATTGGGGTACAGCGCCATTTCGAAGATGCTGCCCGCCGAGGCTTAGCCACGTTTCCTGGTATCCCCAGAAGGGTCCCAGGCCGCGCCGCACCCAGATGTAGAAGCCTCCTTCTTCCGGGATGGACGTCGCGAGCTCGCTCACCATCATCGCCGTCGGCGCGCTCCACAGCAGCGGCGTGAGGACGAGGATCAGAAGCGTTGCGGCGTATCCCGTCTTCTGCACGACGTCTTCGAGGCCATACGGGCCGCCCGCCACCATGAAGTAGGTGGCCGCTATCATCGGCAGGACAGTCATTTTCCGCACGGCCGCCGCCCGCGTGCCGCGCTTTGCGGCGTGCGACGTGTTCGCGCCCAGTGTGCTCAACGGTCCGTCCTCAACAGCCGCCCCCCTTGGTGTTCCGCCCAGGAACTGGCGGCGCCGAAGTGTAAACCAAAAGAAGTCTTCGCTTTCGCAAATTAGCTGCATGCGCCGTACGATTTCTTGCAGTTGTCTTTGGCCTCTCCGAAGACTTCGGTATAAGATGGCCTTCGCACTCTTCACACAGGAAACGAATGGAGCTACGCAAGGACCCCATCACTCGCAGTTGGGTAGCAATCGGGCATCCGGAGCAGGAAGCCGAACGGGCCGGTCCCTGCCCGCTATGCCCACAAAGCCGCATTGAAACGCACGTTCTGCTCGAGCTCCCTCGCCAGGGACCATGGCAGGTACGCGCCTTTCCTCATTTGCGGCCGCTCTATCGCATTGAGGGAGACCCCTCGCGCAGCGCCGATGGAATCTTCGACCGCATGGGGCCGATTGGGGCGCACGAGATCATCGTCGAAACGCCCGAACACTGGCGCCAGCTTTCTCAGCTTTTCGACGAAGAAATCGAGCACGTACTGGAAGCCTACGCCTTGCGGATCGCGGATCTGAAGCGCGACGCCCGTTTCAAATACGTGACCGTGTTCAAGAACCAGGGGCAGCGAGCGGGGGAGGACTGGGAGCACCCTCATTCGCAGGTGACGGCAACTACCTTCGTGCCGCGCCGCATTTTGTACGAACTGAGGTCGGCCCGGGAATGGTACCGCGACCGCGAGCGCTGCGTCTTCTGCGACATCATGCGGCAGGAAATCCGCCAGAAGAAGCGGATTGTGGACAATGTGGGCGATTACTACGCTTTTTGTCCCTATTCGTCGCGCGTGCCCTACGAAACCTGGCTGATTCCGCGGACCCACAATCACCAGTTCGAGAGTTTGGCGCCCGGAGAAAATCGCCGCCATCTCGCAACGCTCCTCGGACGGACTCTCCGCCGCCTCTTACGGGTTTCGAGCAACTACCACATGGTCTTGCACACGGCCCCGAATACGCTGCAGACCAAAGGTGAGCTGAGCGATTACTGGCGAACGATCGGTGGCGACTACCACTGGCACGTCGAAATCCTGCCCATCGTCGAAGAACGCAGCAAGTCCTACAGCATCAAGGAAGTCTATTTCAACGCGACCTTTCCTGAGCAGGCCGCCGAACACTTGCGCCAGCTCGATCCGGGAAAATAATGACGCCCAGCACATGCCTCTGTTCTCGGGGCGCGCAACGCGGTGGAATCTTCTTCCGTTTGCTGTTTTTGCTCTGTTTTCTTGTCTTTCTCTTTGGGATCTACCTCGTGCGGCACCCCTTGCTCCGGCTCGCGGGAGACTTTTGGGTCGTGGACGATGGGCCGGCACCTTCCGACGCCATCGTCGTCCTCGGTGACGACAACTACAACGGGGATCGCGCTGCTCGCGCCGCGGCACTGTTCAAAGCCGGATGGGCGCCTCGCGCTGTGGCGAGCGGTCGAGCCCTGCGCTCGTACGCTAGCATCGCGGAATTGGAGCAGCGCGACCTCGTGGCCAACGGCGTGCCGCAGGACGCGATCGTTCGCTTCGATCATCGCGCAGAGGACACCCGCGAAGAAGCGCTTGCGCTTCGCCAACTCGTTTCCCAGCGTGGCTGGAAGCGCATCCTGCTCGTTACGTCGAATTACCACACGCGCCGGTCGCGGTATATCTTTGCCCGAACTCTTCCGCCCGGCACGGTCCTCCGCGTCGTCCCTGCAGCTGACACCGAATACGATCCCGACAGGTGGTGGTACACGCGACGAGGTTTGGTGATCTTCTCCCACGAGCTGCTGGGCATGGTGGTCGCCCTTTGGGAGATGCGCCACAACGACGTCCAGACGTCCGGCTCCGCGTCGGCAGGACCGGCAGTCCCCTCCGTGGCGGATTTGTGCCATGGGGGTAGACTCCCCGTTTACACCTAGCTCTGCCTGTAATATAGTCGGTTTACCGCATAGAGCCTGCTGCCTGGTCAGCGCCAGGGGTGGCTTCTGGAGGTCTCATGTGGCGTAAATCTACAGAGGGCAATTTGTCCTCGGACGTTCCCCAGTCGCCTGCCTCGGCTCCTGCAGCTACCACCAAACCGCCTGTTACCTCACAGCCGTCTGCTACATCTGCCCCGGCGACTCCCGCTTCATTCCCTGCACAGCCCCAGGTGCTTCCCGGCACATCGCGGATTCACTCGGGCCTCAGGATTCATGGGGAAATTTCTGGAAGCGCCGATCTATATATCGATGGAGAGATGCAGGGAAAGATCCGGCTGGAAAGCGCCCTCGTGGTGGTTGGAACGAGCGGGAACGTTCAGGCCGATATCGAAGCACGGGGGATCGTCATCGATGGTACGGTGCAGGGAAACCTGAAAGCGGGCGAAAGCGTGCATATCGGCAAGACGGGGCGCCTGCAAGGTAGTGTGGTTACTCCGCGCATTGGAATCGACGATGGCGCGCGGCTACGCGGGAAAGTGGAAATGACTCGCGCCGGCTCTTCTGCATCCCCGGCCGCTCGCACGACAGTTTCCGATTCCGAGGCGCTTCGGCCGGTCGCGGCCAACGCCAAAGACGGCGAATAGCTACGACTGGGACGAATGGATCGACGATGAACTGGATGCCCAAGACCCGCCTGAGCGCCGCAGCCCCCAGTGTCTCGCCTTCGACGGGTGTGAAGCCGGGGCCGGTTCCGTCGGTCGCCCCGGCGGCCAACCTGCGTATCTCGAATGGCCTGAAGGAGTTTCTCTGGCTCATCAGCGACGTGCCCCATGCGCGCGTGCTCGACCTCGGTCCGGTCTGGCAGTCGACCGTTAGCTTCTTTGTGGACAAGGGGTATCGCGTTACGACCGAAGATTTGCTGCGGACCTGGAAGGATTTCCTCCTAGCGGAAGAAGAGCATCTGCGCACGGCTCCCGTGGGTGAGGAGACAGCGAAGTTGTCGCCGTCCATGCTCGTCGGCAGGTTTCTCCAGCGCGCTCTCCAATATCCCGAACACAGCTTTCACGGCATCCTGGTCTGGGATCTTCTCGACTATTTCGACGCGGGAGTAGTGCCCTGTTTGATGGAGCGGCTCAACAACCTGCTTCATCCGGGCGGAGCCGCGCTGGCCCTTTTCCACAGCCGCGCCGCCGAACGCTTCCACCGCTATCGCATCGTCGATAGCCAGACGGTCGAACTGCTCGCCGCACCTACGCTGGCTGTTCACGCGCACGTCTTTCAGAACCGCGAAATCCTCGAGCTCTTCGGAAAATTCCGCTCGTCGAAAACCTTCGTCGGCCGCGACCAGGTCCGCGAAGGCCTCTTCCTGAAGTAGTCGTTGCCGAATCACGTCGGTCCGGTTTCGCGCCGGTTCCGCGATAGCGTGCGAACATTTTTCGCTTGCCTTGGGCCGCGCTCGGGCGTATGAGTGGCTTTGCAGGAGCTATCGCACGGAGGGAAGCAGTATGACGCCACCGGGCATAGATTCTTGACACCGACTTGCACACCGCTTTTGCGGTGCGAGCCGCTTGGCGATGCCTTCGGCTTCGCCACGGCGTAGGAAGCGAGCAAAACGGGGAGCTGCCAGGCTCCCCGTTTTGCATTTCTGAGTGTGGTCGGTTACTCGCCCTCGGGTTCGGCTTGCTTCAGCGGCACGGTGGGCTTTGGGCGCCGCGCTTTCAGGGCGTGATAGGCGGCCGGAATCAACGATAGGACAATCACCGCGGCAATGATGTAGTGAATGCGCTTCTCTACGTGCGGCACCGTCCGCCCGAGCGTGTACCCCACCAGCACCATGCCCCAGACCCAGAGCAGCCCGCCGAAGATGTCGTAGGCCAGGTAGCGCGCATAGCTCATTTTCGCTGCGCCGGCCACCGGAGGGCAGAACGTCCGTATGATGGGCACGAACCGCGCCAGGATGATCGTCTTGCCGCCGTACTTCTGATAGAACTCATGCGCTTGCTCGAGGTGCCGCTTCTTGAAGAATCGCGAGTCCTCGCGGCGGTACAGAGCGTCGCCTGTCTTCCAGCCGATTAAGTAGCCCAATTGGTCTCCGGCGATCGCGCATAATGTCACGGGTACCAGAAGCCACGCGAGCTTCAGGTTTCCCGCCGCTGCAAACACTCCCGCCGTCACCAGCAGGGAATCGCCTGGCAGAAAGAACCCCACGAACATCCCCGTCTCGACGAAGACGATCGCGCACACCAGCACCGTTCCGCCCCACTCAATCAGCCCGCGAACGTCATAGACCCGGGCCAGAAGATGCTGTAGGAACTCGACCATCGATTGATTTCTCCGCCTGCCGAGAGGGCAAGGGCCGTCTCTGACTCGCACTTTCACAATAGCAGAAAAGCGCGCACCGGCGGGGCCTTCCAGACGGCTAGTGCCGTTCCAACTAATTACTCCGATTTTCGAAGAGGCGAGAAGCCAGACGGTGGCGGTCTATCGAGCCCCCGATCCACTTGTCCCAAAAAGTAGGAACGGAACTAGTACTTTGCTCCTAACGGTTTTAGCCCTCTGTACCATTGGTCAGGCCGGACCCCTGCCCGAGAATCCAGGTGTGCGCGATACAGATTCTGAGGAGGGCAGTCATGGAAGGTTGCTACGCAGTTTGGATGGGGCAGCCGGTGATTCTTCGAGTTGCGGCAGGGAACCTGCGGGTGCCGCTGCGTGGGCGCCTGCTTTCCGAGACCAGCGAATCGGTTCGGTTGCGCATCGCCGACAGCTGGGACATCGATATCTTCAAGTCCATGGTGGTCGCGGTTGAGCACGATAATCCCGTGTACGTCCTGAACTAGGAACGCCCATGAGCCCGCTCGCCGGCACCGGTTTCGAGGGAATTCGGATGCGTCATAGATTGACTGTCATCCGCGACACGATCGTCGTCCTCGGATTACAGGTTGTCTTCCGGGCGACGTTGATCCTGCGGTCCTGGAATTACTAGCGCCGCACGAATCAGCCCAAAAAGTTTCCGGCCCGCTGTACTCCTCAACCCCCAACCCCGGGTCTGTCCCCCTCAGACCCGGGGTTTTCCTTTTCCTGCACGTCTCACGGACCGGAAGCGCAACCCACCGCCTGCACCTGGCATCACACCTGTCAACCTGCCGCGCCGCCGGACTCGGTCGCGTGAGCCGGTTGAGGGTTGCGAACCAGCTTGACCTCCGCAAAAAGGCTTTGCTTGTTAAAATGCCTGGGTCCGGGGTATTGTCTGCGGGCGCCTATCTTTGGTGTCAGGTCTAAATCCTGGGAAACAGGATGAAAGCTTGCTTGGCTCGCATTTAATAACTTGCTGCCGCGCTCCGCGGCTGCCCAGGAGCTCCCATTCATGAGAATCGCAGGCGTTGGAAGTGCCTTCCCGAAATATCACTACCCCCAGGAAGTTATTGCCACAGCGTTGAAGAATTACTTTCGCGACCGCCTGCCTAATCCGGACATTCTGAATCGTCTCGACGAAAGCATGAAAGTGGACAGTCGGTTCCTGGCGCGTCCCCTCGACTTTTACGAGAACATGCAGACGTGGGGCGAAGCAAACGATGTGTGGATCGAAGTCGGTCTTGAGATCGGCGAAAAGGCTTTGTGCCGCGCCCTCAACAGCGCGGGAATCGAGCCGCGCGATTTGAGCGCCATCTTCGTCACTTCCGTAACCGGCATCGCGGCTCCCTCGCTCGACGCCCGTCTCATCAATCGCATGGACCTTTCGCCCAATATCAAGCGCATTCCCATCTTCGGTCTCGGCTGCGTCGCCGGCGCTGCCGGCATTTCCCGCGCCGCCGATTATGTCCGGGGTTATCCGGGCCAGGCCGCCGCGCTCCTGTCGGTCGAATTGTGTTCGCTCACGCTCCAGCGCCAAGACATCTCCATGGCGCACCTGATTTCCGCCCTTTTATTCGGCGATGGCTCTGCTGCGGCGGTCGTCACCGGTGAGGACGTCGAAGCGCTCGGCCCCGAGATTCTCGCCACCAAATCGGTCTTCTATCCGAATACAGAACGCGTGATGGGTTGGGACATTTCCGAAGTAGGCTTCAAGATCGTGCTCGCGCCCGAAGTGCCGGACACTGTGCTGCGCCACCTCGGCGAAGACGTGGACGTATTTCTCGCCGAGCAGGGGCTTGAGCGTGATGACATCGAAAGCTGGGTCATGCATACGGGAGGTCCCAAGGTTCTGGAAGCGACCGCTACGGCGCTCGGGATTACCGCGACCGACCTCGAACCCTCTTGGGAGTCTTTGCGCAAGTTCGGCAATATTTCCTCTACGTCAGTCCTGCTGGTTCTCGAGGACGTCTATAAGCACCGCCGCCCGGCGCCCGGCACGCTGAGCATCCTCGCGGCCATGGGTCCCGGTTTTTGCTCGGAGTTGCTGCTTTTGCGCTGGTAGGCGCATCTCACAAAGGATGCAGACCGATGTCCTCATCATCGGAGGCGGCCCGGCCGGATTGGCCACCGCTATTGCTGCACGCGCAAAAGGTTTTCGGGTTACTGTCGTCGACTCGCGCACGCCGCCCATCAACAAGGCCTGCGGTGAGGGCCTGCTTCCCGAGGCGGTAAACGCCTTACACGGCCTCGGGATCGATCTCGATCCCACGGTTGCGATCCCCTTCGCTGGAATTCTCTTCTCGGACGGCGACTCCTCGGCCAGCGCCCGATTTGGCTGCGGCACAGCCTTTGGGCTGCGCCGGACCGCGCTCCACCGGTTGCTGATTCACCGCGCAAACGAGACGGGCGTCTCGCTCCTGTGGGGCGCTCGCGTTTCTTCCTTTGATTTTGCCGGGGCGCGCGCAAACGGCAACTGGATTCGCTGCCGCTGGCTTATCGGAGCGGACGGGCAGCGTTCGAGCGTCCGCAAGTTTGCACGGCTCGAGCCCCGCCGTCGCACCCGCTCCCGCTTCGGATTTCGCCGCCACTACGCGGTGGCGCCGTGGACGGATGTCGTCGAAGTGCATTGGGGCGAAAGATGCGAGATGGTCGTGACGCCCACCGGCGCCGAGGAGGTCTGCATCTCGTTTTTCACGAGCGATCCGCATCTGCGAATGGACCGCGCCTTGGCGCGGTTTCCCGAGGTCGCGCAACGTCTTCAGGGCACGCATCCTGTGTCAACGCAGGCCGGCGCCGTCACGTCGCTCGACCGCGCGCACGCCGTGGCTCGTGGCAACATCGCCCTCGTCGGCGACGCTTCCTGCACCGTCGACGGCATCGCAGGGCAGGGAATGAGCCTCGCGTTTCAGCAGGCCCTCGCTTTGGCTGAGGCGCTCGGCCGCGAAGATCTCGCGCACTACGAATCCGCGCATCGCCGCATCACGCAGACGGCCGCGTGCATCACGCGCCTGCTGCTCCTGATGAACGCGAGCACGGCGATTCGCCGCAAGGCGCTCCGCCTCTTCGCCGCGCGTCCCGAAGTTTTCGCGAAGATAATCTCCATTCATGCGGGCGAACTCGCACCCGATGCGCTCGGCGCTGATATTCTGGATCTCGGATGGCGGATATTGTGGGCGTGACTTGTAGCGCGGGCGTCTCGCCAGCTCTCGGTTTTCGTCTTCATTCTGAGCCCGCCGGAGGCGAGGCGAAGAACCTCTCCTCGCCGGGCGCGACCCGAAATCACGTCTGCCCAACCATTCTCTTTCTCGCCGCCGCCTGCGTCTTCGCGCTTGCTCCGTCTCTGTGCGCGCAGGAAATCTCCGTCACTCTTGATCCCGCGGCCACGAAAATCGGCTTCACGCTCAGCGCCACTCTCCATATGGTCCACGGAACGTTCAAGCTCAAGAGTGGCCAGATTCACCTCGATCCCGCTACGGGTAAAGTGAGCGGCTCGGTGATCGTGGATGCGGCCAGCGCCAACACGGACAACAGCTCGCGCGACAGGAAAATGCACGCGGAGGTTCTCGAAAGCGCGAAGTTCCCCGAAATCACCTTCACGCCGAGCCATGTGAAAGGGTCCATCGCACAACAGGGAACTTCGCAGTTGGAGGTTGCGGGCGTCCTCCGCCTTCGTGGCCAGGACCACTCCCTGACGCTGGCTATCGCCATCGATCGCTCGGCGAACGGCCAGTTTCACGCCTCGACGAAGTTCCCCGTCCCTTACGTCAAGTGGGGGCTGACGAATCCGAGCAACTTTCTCCTGCACGTCAGCGACACGGTGAATCTCGATGTCGACGCAGTGGGCCAAATCGTCTCCACAGCTGCTGGTCACTAGCTTCCGGTCTTCAGGATGAGCTTGCCAATCGTCTGGCGGCCTTCAAGGAGGCGATGTGCCTCCGCCGCCTGCTCGAGCGGGAACGTCCTATCGATGCGCAGCTTGAGCCAGCCTTCGCGGAACCCGTTGAAGACGTCGCGCGCCCGACCCAGCATCTCGTCGCGCGTCACCATGTAGTTGAACAGTGCGCCGCCTGAAATCGTGAGCGACTTGGTCATCAGCGCGTTTGGAGACACAGACTCGGCGGGGCCGCTGGCCATGCCAAAGACCGTGGCCCAGCCCCTGTTCTTCAGCGCGTCGTAATTCTTCGTAAACGTAGTCTTGCCCACCCCGTCGATGATGTAATCCACGCCCTTGCCGCCGGTGAGCTTCTTCGCCTCTTCGGCGAAGTCCTGCTTCGTGTAGAGAATTACGTGATCCGCGCCCGCTTCGCGCGCGGCCTTTGCCTTTTCCTCTGTTGACACGGTGCCGATGGCGACTGCTCCAAGGTGCTTCAGCCATTGCACGAGAAGGAGGCCCATGCCGCCGGCCGCGGCATGCACGAGGACTGTCGATCCGCGCTTGATCGGGTAGAACTCATGCACGAGATAGTGCGCGGTCAGGCCTTGAAGAATTGCGGCCGCGCCCTCCTCGAAGCTGACTTTGTTCGGCAGCGGTGCCAGTTGCCCGACGCTCACCCCGTGATACTCGGCATACGAGCCGATTCCTCTCGTGGCGTAGGCCACGCGGTCGCCGGGCTTCACTTCGCTCACGCCCTCGCCGACGGATTCGACTGTGCCGGCCCCTTCAATGCCCGGCGTGAACGGAAACGGAATCGGCAGTCGCGCTGCGCCGTTTCGAAAGTAGATGTCAGCGTAGTTCACTCCCGCCGCGTGCACGCGAACGAGCGCTTCGCCCGGTCCGGGCTTTGGCTTTTCAATCTCTTCTAAATGCAGGACGCTCGGATCGCCGTACTTCGTCACCCGCATTGCTTTCATCTCGTTGTCTCCTCCCAGTGGGCTTATCGATTTTGCCGCGCGCCGCTCAACGCCTGCGGTGTCGCGCTCGATGCCGGCGTGGAATAAACATAACGGAGCCCCTTGCTGATCGTTGCTGGAATCACGGAACCGCGAGTTTCGTCGCCAGAGAAATGTGCCTCAAACTCCAGGCCTTGTAGTTTCTCCGTTTCAGCCTATCGGTGAACGCCCGCAGATTGGTGACCATCGAATACCGCGGGTTCAAGCCTTGTTCCAGCGTGCCTACCGAGAAAAACACTATGGCTGGCAGGGGCTTTCCCGACGCGGCGAACGATTCCTCGGTTGACAGGATTGCTCGATTGCTCCACCACAGCGACGGGCTGCCGATCACGAACCGCTTGAACAGCCCGTCACTGTTGAACAGCGCATAGACGCCGAATAGTCCCCCGGCCGAATGGCCAAACCAGGCCCGATCTTCATGGCTGACGTTAGACGTCTGCTCGATTGACGGGGCCAGTTCGTTGCGAATGAAGCTCAGAAATTCCGCTGCGCCTCCGCTCGCCTCTGGAAGAGGAACCCCCGGCGCTGCAGAATCTTTCGCGAATTCTTTGACCACCGCCGGATCAGCCGTAGGCGTCAAATCCGGCAGACGCGCCGCAAAAGAGGCTTTGAACCCTTGGCCAGGATTTGGATAAGCGATCCCGACGATAACCAGGTCTGGGATTTCTTTCGAAAAGCTCAACCATCGCGCGGTCTCAACGACCGTGCCGAATTCGGCATTGGCGTTGGCAGCATAGAGAACCGGATACGCTGAATGTTCCTTCGTATAGCCATCCGGCAATGCCACGGAGATCTGATAGGTGCGTCCCGAGGTCGATGATGTCACAACCCATGACTTTGTATCGGGAAGGAACGCCGGTGGCGAGGCCTGCTCGTGTGCACGCGACGGCGTCCCCGAGTTCTGAATGGGGGAGCTGCAACCGGCGACGAGCAGAGCGAGGACAGTTACGAACAGGATTCTCATTCTTAGTGGCCTCCGTGCAGCCGGCAGCATTGAGTGTCGAGTATAATGGGGCACTCTTATACAACAAAGGCCGCTTCGGTTGCAGCTCTCAAATAATCGGGTCTGGCAAAACCGTAGTAACCTGAAGCAGCAAAGATCGGTCAGTCACTGGCACAAGACTCGAAACGCGTTAGAAAAGGAGTAAACATGAAAGTCGGAGCGCGCAATCGGATCGTCGGCAGGGTAGTCCAAATCAAGAAAGGCTCGCTGATGTGCATCGTGAAGGTGAGTGTCCCGGCGCCGTCTCGCATGGCGTCCGTGATGACCATCGAATCGCTGAAGGAACTCGGCATCAAGAAAGGCGACAAGGTCGAAGTAATCGTGAAAGCGGTGAACGTGCTCCTCGTGAAGAACTAATCAGGTTTCGGCGAGTGGCCCGCGCAGCAAGTTACCGGGAGGCGGGGATACTTCGGAAATGAAGGATCGCTGCGCGAGCGCTCGCACAGGATGAATTCCGCTCCGCGCGACGCCTCGATTCACCTCGCAAAAGCGCAATTCGCGCAAAGGCTTTTGCGGGCAATCTCGTTGCTGTTGATTTCGCGTTCTTTCCGCGATGACGGCGGCTCAGCCGTTCTCGTTGGTGATGAGCAGTTCCTTCGCGCGCTGCGCGGCCTTGACCACAGCCTTGATCAGCGTGACGCGCAGGCCGCCTTCTTCGAGCTCGAGGATGCCGTCGATCGTGCAACCCGCGGGAGTCGTGACGGTGTCCTTCAGCAGCGCGGGATGGTGACCGGTTTCGACAACCATCTTGGCGGCGCCCAGCGTCATTTGCGCGGCGAGCAACGTCGCAAGCTCACGCGACAGCCCTGCCTTAACGCCGCCTTCCGCGAACGATTCCAGGATGATGTAAACAAAGGCCGGGCCGCTCGCGGAAAGCCCTGTGATGGCGTCCATGTTCTTCTCATCCACGACGACTGTCTTGCCGACCGCATCGAACAGCTTTCTTGCGATATCGATGTGTTTCTGCGCCGCGTTCTTACCCTTCGCGATCGCCGTGATTCCTGCGCCGACCATGGAAGGCGTGTTGGGCATCGCGCGGATCACGGGCACTTTCGCGCTGAGTCGCCGCTCGATGTAGTCGGTGGGCACGGACGCGGCGATCGAAATCAGCAGCTTGTCTGCATTGAGCGCGGGCGCGATTTCGTCGACCACCTGCCCGACGGTTTGCGGCTTCACACACAGCAGAATAACGTCCGCCTTCTTCGCGGCCGCGCGGTTGTCGCTCCCGGCCGAAACCGGCGAGGGGAGGTTCTTCCGTTCCGCTCCGGGATGTCCCACTGTAACGTGGAGATTTTTCGGCGCCACGAGCGCCTGCTTCACGAACGCCTCGATCAGAATGCCGCCCATTTTCCCCGCGCCGAGGACGGCGAGCCGCAATTGGCTGGAGTTTGCCATTCGATCTATTCCCCTTTCCCTATTCCATCGGGCCATTCGGTTGGGAACCCGCGCATTTGGACCCCGCGCAGGCGCATGTGAGCTATCGACGCGGTCGGTGTGTGCGCCCGGGGCACGGTTGCCAGGTGGAAGGAAGCATGCTGCATAATACAGGATGAGGCGGCGCGGGCGAAAGGCCTTCGGTGACTTCGTGGAACCATCGCGTGCGCTAAAAGGAATCATCAACGTGTCAAAACGCGCCGAAAATTGGCATTTTAAGCGCGTTTGGGAGGCCGTTTCTGCCATGCACCAAACTAGTGCAATTTTCACTAAAACCCGCATTCTTATTGGTGTTTTCGCTGTTTTTGCCCTAGCGGCGATGCTTTGCGCGGGACGCGCCGCCGCGCAGGCTCAGGCCGGTCCGCAGGCGGGCGCGACGCCTTCCGATCAGCCTGTTGCGCAAGCCGGCGCGCAAACTCCGGCCCAGATCGGCGGCCATCCGAGCCTCGCGGGCGCGTGGACGCTGAACAAAGATCAGAGCGACGATGCTCGCGCGAAAATGCGTGAGGCGATGGGCAATTCCGGCGGTCAAGGTGGCGGTGGAGGCCGGGGAGGAATGGGCGGAGGAGGGCAGCGCGGTGGAGGTGGAATGGGCGGCGGCCGCGGACAAGGTGCGGGCGGCGAGATGAATGAGTTCTCGCAGCTCACCATCGAGCAGACCGCAACGTCCGCGAAAGTGGCAGGCTCATCGGGCCGCGCGTTGGCCGTCTATTTGAACAGCGATGCATCGAAAAGCAATTCATCGAATTCGGGAAACTCCGAAGACGAGAACGCCCCCGCGGTCGCGCAATGGAAGGGCGATCAGCTCGTTGCGGTGACCCAAGGAAGGCGCGGAGGAAGCACCACGCGGACCTACGAACTCTCGCCGGACGGCAAGCAGCTCTACGTCACAACGAAAATGGATAACCCGCGGTTCCAGCAGCCGGTCACGTTCCGCTTTGTTTATGATCCGGCGCAAACCAGCAAGTAACCGGTGCACATCCGAGGGCATCAAAACAGGATTACTGCGGGCGCGCATGATCGCACCGCGTAAGATAAAGGGCGAGAAGCGAATTTTGCGCCAACGAATCCGCCAACGCGCCACGTGGCTTTTCTCCACTTTTCTCGCAATTTCTATTTCGAGCTTCGCGCAACAATCGCCAACGCGAGTACAAGTCGAAGCTGGGGCCGCTGCCGCGACCGGTTTCGTGCGGACCGCCGACGGCTCTCCGATTCCGGGTGCAACCCTGCGGTTGACCAACACCGACACAAAACAACTCTGGGTCAGCTGGACCGACGAGTCGGGAAAGTTCGAATTCCCCGCGCTTCCGCCGGGGCACTACACGTTCGAGGCATCGCAGATTGGCTTCGTGCAATCGTCGATCGAGGTGCAGCTTTCGAGCCCTCCACCGGAGCCCCCGCCGATTCAACTTGTGCTGCGCGTGGCGACGCTGGCACAGCTCACTGTACCGACTGAATCTCCCGCCACAGCCCGGCGGAGAACCGGCGCGCCGCCCAACGGTGGGCAGAACGCCGCAGCGAATGGACCACCCGGGTCTGCCGGTGGGCCCGGCGGGCGCGGACAGAGTGGCGGTGGAAGAGGACAACAAGTTCCTCCCGGCGTGCTGAACGCGGCCCGCCAGGGTTTTCAGCAGACCGATTTGACCGGTGAGGGCGCCAACGGACAGACCGACGAGAGCCTCGGCCAAACTGGTCCCGGCGCGCAAGAGAATCTCGGCCCTTCGGGCGGAGCGGGTTCTTCCTCCGATTCCTTCCTGTTGCAGGGGACCGTGGGCCAAGGCTTGTCTTTCAACGCGGGTGGCGGGCCAGGCGGATTCGGCGGTCCGGGAGGTCCTGGCGGGCCTGGAGGAGGCCTCGGTGGACCTGGAGGACCTGGCGGTGCAGCGGGGCAGATGTTTGGCGCTGGCGGAGGGCCGGGCGGTGGTCTCGCTGCCATCTTCAACACTGGAGGAGGGGGCGGACGAGGCGGTCGGGGTGGTGGAGGCGGCGGAGGCGGCGGGCGCCTTTTTCGCCAGCAGGTCAACCGGATTCGCTTCAGCTTTTACGACAGCTATCAGAACTCCGCGTTCGACGCGCGCCCCTACGCGATCACGGGAACGCCCGCGGCGAAGATCGGCCATTACGACGAACGCGTTGGCGGGAACATAGGCGGCCCGCTGAAGATTCCACATATCTACAACGGGAGCGACCGCACCTATTTCCTCCTGAACTACCAGCATGAAACGGTGACGAACCCGATCAACACGTTCTCGACCGTGCCGACGGCCGACGAGCGCAACGGTTGCTTCATCGGCACCACGATCTTCGAGCCGTTTACCACCACACCGTATCCTTCCGGCACAAGCTCCAGTTGCCTGGGAGGCCAGCAGATTCCGGTCAACAGCATCTCGCAGCAAATTCTTGCACGTTACATTCCTCAGCCGAACGTTCCCAACGCGACTACGCAGAACTATCTTTTGCAAGCCACAACACCGCAGAACACCGACCTCGTGAACGGGACGGTCCTGCACACGATCAACGCGAAGTTCAATATCAATGGCAGGTACAACTTCAATTCGCAGCGCGCTCAAACGCTCAGCAATTTTGCCGACATCGGCGGGCACCAGTCCACGCGCAGCCAGAGTGTGACCCTGGGGCTTTCTCACAATTGGTCGTCGCACGTGGTCGAGACCACGAGCGTGATCTGGAGCCGGAACCGCGTTCAGCTCCTGAGCGACAACTCGAATGGCGCAAATATCAACGGGGAGTTGGGCATCAATCTGGGTACGGGCGTGGTCATCCCGCCGGTCGATTACGGCATTCCGCAGATCAGCTTCACGGATTTTTCGGGGCTGAACGATCCGATTCCCTCGCTCCTCCGGAATCAGACGCTTCGATTCGACGACAATCTCTCCTGGACACGCGGAAAACACACCATGCGCTTCGGGGGCGAGGTCCGGCGCGTGCAGCTGAACAACGATTCGAATCCCAATCCGCGCGGCGGATTTATTTTCACAGGGATTGCCACCGGCAGCGACTTCGCCGATTTTCTCGAGGGCTTGCCGTTCAATACGACCGAGCAGCTCGGGAACACGAACACCTATTTTCGCGCCTGGGGCTTCGCCGCCTATGCACAGGACGACTTCCGCGTGAGCAAGACCTTCACATTTCAGTACGGGCTGCGCTACGACGCTGTCAGGCCGCCCATCGAGCTTGGCAACAACATCGTGAACCTTGATGTCAATCCGCAAATCGCACAAATTGCGGAAATGGCGCAGAGCAGCGGCATGCCCGCTGACTGCGTTTCCTGTGTCACCCGGGTGCTGCCCGGGCAGGCCGGGCCGTTCAGCGGCGCGTTTCCCCGGTCCCTGATTCGCGGCAATTACCACAATTTCCAGCCGCGCATCGGGATCGCCTGGCAGCCCCCGATCAAACCCAAGACGGTGGTGCGCGCCGGCTATTCGATCTTCTACAACGAATCGATCTACAACACGCTGGTGAAGGAGCTGGCTTACCAGGCGCCCATTGCGACGGCACAAACACTGACCACGACCTCGACCGAGCCGCTTACTCTGCAAAACGGTTTCACGGGAGGTTCGTCCAGCGCGATCGTATTCCCGAATACGGAAGCGGTCGATCCCAACTACAAGAATGGGTACGCGCAGATCTGGAACCTGGGAACGGAAACGTCGTTTTCGCCGAATTGGATCCTGGACATGACGTACACGGGGACAAAGGGAGCCGATCTCGACGTTTTGCGCGCGCCGAACCGTGCACCGCTGGGCACTTCGTCCGCCGATATTCAGGCGAATCGCGTCGATCCGAATGCGACCGGATTCACCTTCGACCATTCAGGCGCCAATTCGATCTACAATGCCCTGCAGGTGCGCGTGGTCCATCGGTTCACGAAGGGATACCTGATACAAGGGATCTATACGTACGGGAAATCGCTCGATGATGCCAGCTCGATCGGCGGCACCGCGGCCACGGTCGAGCAGCAGGACGGTAACCTTCATGGCGAGTACGGACTTTCGACATTCGACATCCGTCAGCAGTTTCGCCTCGTATCGACCTGGGAACTGCCGTTCGGCCAGCGGAGCCGTTGGGCGAACCACGGGTGGAAGGAAAAGGTGTTCGGCAATTGGAGACTCCAGAATATCTTCACGTGGCAGACCGGGACACCGGCAACGGTGCTGCTCGGCGGTGTTGCCTCCGACAACGGCACGGGTGCGAATTTTTCGTTGCGTCCGAACATAACCGGCAACCCGAACCTCGGAATCTGCGGCGGTTCACCTTCGGCATTTTTCAATACGAAAGTGTTCGAGCTGCCGGCGAGCGGGACCTATGGCAATGAACAGCGGGGCTCCGTCGAGGGGCCGTGCACGTTCAGTTGGAATGGCTCGCTGGCGAAATCGTTCCGGTTCGGCCCCGAACAGCGGCGCGTGATGAACGTGGCCTGGCAGTTTCAGAATCTGACCAATACGCCGAACTACAGCGGCATCGGAACGGTGCTTCCGTGCTTTACTTCCGCCACCGGAACCACGTGCGGGACGGCGACGGGAGGAACAGTTCCTTCGTTCTTTGGGCGCGTGACAAGCGCGGGGGCGATGCGCACAATGAGCCTGATGGTTCGCTTCAATTTTTGAGGCGGGACACGCAGATGCGAGGCTACGAGGAGCGAGTTCTCGGATGATGGCAATGAGGTACTGAATGATCGAGCGTGTGTTTGTTTTCTGCCTGGCGGTTGGCCTGGTGATTGCTCCGGTGACGGCGCAGCAGCAGTCTGCGCCGACGACGGTGCCTGCTCCGGCGCAGCCGCTTCCCACGGTAAGGCTGCGACAGCCTCCGCAGAGCGTGCTGCGCGCGCAGTCGGACATCGTGCGCATCGACGTCGAGGTGACGGACCGCGCCGGCAAGCCGATCAAAGGATTGCGGCAAGACCAGTTCACCATCACGGACGACGGCAAGGCGCAGAAGATCTCATCTTTTTCGTATTCGGATATCGAGAGCGTGGCAGCGGCGGGGCCGGAAAACGTGAAGCCCCTTGTGGTGCCGGTGGACAATGAAGGACCGGGCGCGGCAGACGCTGTGAGCGATCAGATACGCGACCGACGGATGATCGTGCTGTTTTTCGATATGACTTCGATGGAAACGGACGACATCCTGCGCGCGCACGATGGGGCCGTGAAATTCCTCAAGCAGCAGATGACGGCCGCCGACCTCGTTGCGGTGGTCGTGTTCAGCACGCGCCTTTCCGTGCTCGCGAATTTTACGAATGACCGGGCGACGCTCAACAAGGCCGTCGCGGCGATCGTTCCGGGAGCGGCGTCGCAGCTGGCGAGTCCGCTCTACGCGGCGGCGCAAAACGGCGAATACGACGTGCAGCAAGACACCCAGGATGCGTATACGCCCGACCAGACCGAATTCAACGTTTTCAATACCGACCAGAAGCTGATCGCTATCCAGGACCTGGCGAATGTGCTCGAAGGAATCCCCGGGCGGAAGGCGGTCGTCGAATTCACGGGCGGGATCACGCAGACCGGGGAAGAAAACCGGGCCGAGCTGCGCGCCGCGACCGATGCGGCCAATCGCGCCGACGTCTCGATCTATTCAATCGACGCGCGGGGCATGTTTGCGACGCCGCCGGGCGGCGACGTCACCACGGCCGCCGCGACCGGCACGTCGATGTTCAGCGGAGCGGCTGTTTACCACCAGACCGATCAGCGAGAGGATTCGCGCGACACGCTCGCGACGCTTTCGACGGACACGGGCGGGCGTGCCTTTTTCGATCTGGGCGATTTGAGCGATGCGTTCCCGAAGATCGAAGAAGAAAACGGCGGATATTACCTGGTCGGCTACAACCTGCCGCCCGACGCGAAGCGCGACGGCCGGTGGCACGCCGTGAGCGTCAAAGTAAATGCGCCGGGCGCGCACGTGCGCTACCGCAACGGCTACTACGCGCCGCGGGATTTTCAGCACCTCGAAAAAGAAGACCGCGAACAGCAGCTCGAGGACGCGATGAACTCGCCAAACTCCTCCGTCGAACTGCCCGTCGCCGTCGAGACGGCGATGTTCCGGCTGAGCAACACGCAGGTGTACGTTCCGATCTCCGCGAAGCTTTCGTCGAGCGCGCTCGATTGGGCGCGGAGGCACAACCTTCGCGAGGCTGCGTTCGATTTCGCCGCGGAAGTGCGCGCACCTTCCGGGCAGAATGTAGCCGCGCTGCGCGACACGATCACGGTGCACCTGGACGAGCAGCGGTTTCAGCAGGTGGGCCGGAGCAATCTCGTGTACCAGGGCGGAGTGGTGCTGGCGCCCGGGACGTACCGACTGAAATTCGTCGCGCGAGAGAACGAGTCCGGGAAGATAGGGACGTTCGAAGAGCAGCTCGTGGTGCCGCAGCGCGCCGCGACGCGGATGACGCTGAGCTCGGTGCTATTGTCGAGCCAGCTCGTGCCCGTCGAAAAATCAGCCGAAGTGCAGACGAAAGCGCTGGGAACCCGCGCCAACCTGGCCGCGACGCCGCTCGAGATGGAAGGCGAGAGAATCGTGCCGAGCGTGACGCGCTACTTCACGCAGCAGCAGACGCTCTACGTCTTCTTCCAGGCCTATTATCCGGAGAAAGCGGAGAAGTCCGAGACGTTCGACGCTTCGACGCTGCGCGCCGGACTGGTGTTTTTCCGGGGCGGCGTGCAGATCAACGCGACGCCGCTGCTCGCGCCAACGGAGGTGGACGCGAAGGCGCAGACAGCTTCGTTCCGCATCAGCCTGCCGCTCGCGAAACTTCCCACGGGCCGCTACACGGTGCAGGCCGTTGTGATCGCGGCCGGAACGCAGCAATCCGCGTTCGGCCGCGCCTATCTCGCCCTGGCGCAAGCGCCGCCGAATCCTGCCGCCGCACAGCCGGGCGCGCCGAGCGGGCCCGATCAGTCCAAGCCCGCGTCGCCCTGAAGCCTCCAAAAGAAACGGCCCCGATTCCTCGGGGCCGTTCTCATGCGGCGAACGCGAGATGCGCCGCGGTTAGTCAATCAGAGGGCTATTTCTTGTGTTCTTCCGATTTGGGCGCAGGCGCGGCCTTCGGGGGCGGCGCCTTAGCCTGTTTGTTATTCAGAGGCGGGTGAACGTCGTACATCTCGTCGCGCGCCTTCACGGGAGGCGTGAACTTCATTGCCGGACGCGCGTCGGATTGCGGTTGTTGCTGGGAACGATCGACCGTGTTGGCGTTGTTGTTCGTGGTCGCGGGCGGTTGGAAAGGCCGGAAACCGTCGGTTGACTGCGGCTGGTTGTTGGTCGCCGGCGGATTATTGCTCGCGCGAGAACTGTGTTGCGCGTTGAACGGACGGCTGTCGTTTGTGAACTGCGGCGTCTGGCGCGGGACCGGGGTGGCTGGATTCAGCCGGGCCACAACGGGCCGCTGCGAGAATGGAACAGCAGGTCTCGCCGTGGAGACCCTGGCCGTGGCGGAGACGTAGCTCGTGCGCGTCGGGGCAATGGGGGCGGACTCGACGACGCGAGCAGTGCGAATCTGGTCCGCATTCACGCGGAAGGCCGCCTTGGCGACCGGGCGCGCGTTCACGAAGGTGTCTCGCGAAACCGCGGTGACGGCGCGTTCATTGTTCGCGTACATGTAATTAACGCTAGCACCGGCGTGGTTGACCACGACGGTGTTGTAGACATTTGTGACCTGCGTGACGTTGAGGACTCGGGCGTTCGTTACGTTGATCGTCTGGAAGTATCGCGGGCTGCAATGGTAGCCGGGAACGAAGACATCACGCGGCCCGAGCGGGAACCAGCCGACGCCGGCAAAGCCCCCGCCGAACGCGACGGAAAAGCCGAATCCGCCGCCCACAAATCCGACGACCGCGGGCGCATACACGGGACGTACGACGATCGGCCCCGGAACCCAGCCCCACTGATCGCGGACGTAGTACCAGCGGCCGTAGTGAAATGGCGCCCAGCCCCACGGCTCGTCGTCGACCCAGGTCCAACCCCACGGCGCGATGTAAACCCAGTGGCCGACGTGATACGGCGCCCAGCCGACGGCGACGCCTGTCGGCACCCACATCTCGCCGTAGTCGGAATCGGATTCCCACGAGCCGTAGTCATCGAGATCGTAGTAGCCGTCGACGTCGCGCGAGACGTATTTCGCCGACGTGGCGTTGTTCTCGCGCTGATCGCGAGACTGGCACCAGTCTTCGAAATCATCGAAGCCGGGCGCGGGCGAGGCGTCGTAAGAAAGCTGATCGGTGCCGTTGAACGTGTATTGCTGGCCGGCGCCCAGGTCCCAGGATTCGCCGCCGCCGGTGACTTCGCCGGCGCCTTCGCGCACAACGACGATGGTCGAAGTCCCGTTTGGATCGGTCTCGATCCGATATTCACCGCCGCTCGTGAGTGTGAAGGCGAGGTTCGGCGTGTCGATTTCGAAGGCATCGCCGGCGACGTGATGCCGCAGGTGAACTTCGATGGTGCCCTGCGCGAGTTGAAGCTGCACGGTGCGATCATCGAGCGTGAGGAACGAGATGCCGGTTTCGCTCGAGAGGCGAATGGCCGTGCTGCCGATGTGGACTTCGCCGCGCGAGTCCTTGTCGGCCCAGAGATTGTCACCCGTGGTGAGCGGGCGATTGGTGTCGGCCTGGACCCAGTTCTGGTCGCCCGAGACTTGGTAGGAAACCGAGCCCTGAACGAAATTCAAGCGCGCCACCCGGCCGGGCGGATCGTCCTGCGCCGCGGCGGAATTCGGAAACGCTGCAAACAATCCTGCGATGAAGAGCGGGAGTATGAAGAGCGAAGTCACTTTCCTCATGGATTTGAGTCCTTTCGCGAGCCGGCCTTTCGATAGCATAGCTGGCTCACGTGGTTCACTGCGTGGAATTACCTAGCGCAGTCAAGCGATGACGCGCACTGTTGACATAGCGTTTCTCTGCTCCCATCCATAAAACACTCAGCCAGTCGATTAGTTTCGTTTGTACGCCTTCTGGTGCCTCTATGCGCCACGGCCCCGAAAGCTCGGGGCCGTGGGCGAGCCATTGGATGTTGTGAGCCTGTGTCAGCGGTGCTTGCCGCTTGAATGGCCGCCACTGGGGTGGCCGCCGCCGCCCGCGCTGCGACCTCCGCCGCCGCTTCCACCGCCGCGAGGTGCAGTATAGGCGCCGCGTGGCTGGCTGTAGCTACCATGCGGTGCGCTGTAGCCGCCGGAAGGCGCTCTGCCAAAGGATCCGCCGCGCGGCGTCACGATGGGCTGCCTCATATTAAGGGTAGGACGAGAGTATGAATTGGAGTAGCCCCCTCGTGACGCCGATTGCGGAGTGTACGAACGCTGCGACTGACCCGGCTGCGAAAAGCCGCGATTAAACTCTTGCGGCTGCGCTTGATTCCCGCGCGAAGACGGGGTGGAGTGCTCCCATCCGCTCCGATTCTCGGCTTGAGCTCCGGCGCTTGCCCCCGCACGATTGTCGGCCGCGAAGCCCTGCGCCGAATGATTCGCAGCGCCCGACTGGGGCGGCGTGAACGTGTGCCATCCGGGCCGATTGGATGTGACCGGGCCGGTGTTGGCGTTCCTGCTGGTGTTTCCGCCGAAGCCGGACTGCCCTCTTACCGTGTTACTTGTGTTCGCAGAAGACCGCGAAGCGAAACTATTCGACGCGGTGTTCGTCCGGCCCGCTGCGCTGAAGAAGTGTTGCGAGCTTGAAGGAGCGCCGCGGAACGACGCCGGATTCGCCGCGCGCCCGGACGGGCTGAAGCTTTCCTTCGACGGCGAAATCGGCATCTTGCCGCTCACCATGCTGGCTTGCCGGAATGATGCTGCGCTCATGGTTTGTCCATGCCCCGACACGGCATCACGGCCAAACCGGTTTGAGTCCATCGAGACGAGGCCGGCGCGGACGCGATCGTTTCGAAACGCTTCGTTCACGTTCGAGAACGAGTGTTCTCCGCGAGGTCCGAGCGGGCCGAATCCGTTGTGAAAGTTGTTGGCGGCGTTGAAGGTGTTGAAATGCGCACCCCAACCGCCCCACCACGGGTGGAACCAATCTCCCGGCCCGCACGGTAGCCAGCCGACGTGGCCAAAGCCCCAGCCAAATCCAAAGCCGAATCCGAAACCAACGCCGCCCCATCCGAAGAAGGAGACGTAGGCCGGCGACCAGATGGGATAGTATCCAGGGTACCCAACGACGGGACCCGGCCACCACACCCAGTTGCCGCCATAAACGAACCAGCGGCCATAGTGGTACGGCGCCCAGCCCCACGGCTCATAGGAAACCCAAGTCCAGCCGTAGTAAGGTTCCCAGACCCAGCGACCAGAGCTGTACGGAACCCAGCCGGGTCCTTCTGCGGGAGTCCACACTTGACCGTAGTCCGGAACTTCGCTCCAGACGCCGTAGTTGTCCAGGTCTTCCGAACCGGTGTAGTAGCGATCGGTTTTGCGCCAGCTTTGGGCGCTGCTGATACTGCGATCGCGGTCGTTGTTCCAGGAATCCCACTCATCGCTCGCAGGCGCGGCGGAGGTCTTATATTGCGGATTGTCCGTGCCCTGAACCGTGATCATTTGCCCCGCGTCCACGTGAGTGCTGCCCGTCGGTTCGGTGACATCCGCCGAACCGCTGCGGACGACCAGTTCCGTTTCTCCGTTCGGGTTGACGAGAATGCGGTACTCGCCGGGGCCATCCGGATGAATCGCCGCGTTCGGAGTGTCGATCTCGGAATTCGCTTCGCTTGCCCTCACGATCGAATAAGTCACGAGACCCTGACCGACCTGGACTTGAATGTTCTCCCGGCTGATACCTGCAACCTTGGCGGTTGCGTTGTCCGCCAGGCGTAGGACATCGGCCGAGTCAAGTTGAAGTTCCGCGCGAGAATTCTGTCCGGTCGAAACACGGTCGCCGACTGAAATCGGAGTATTCACAGTGGCCGCGACCCAGTCGCCATTGTCACCGCGCTGGGATGAGACATCGCCCTTAATGAAGCTAACGCGGGCCACGCCGGGTGCGGCCCCCGATTGATCGGGTTGCTGATTGTCCTGTTGCCCTGGCGGCGGAGAGGGCGGCCCGGCCTGTGGGCTATACTGCCCATAATCGTCCTGCGCGCTGACAGATATCACGCCCAGCGTCAGAAAAATCACTGCCAGACTCGCCAGATACTTCTTCATGGCCCACCTCGAATCCTTTGAATCCCACTGTGATAATGCAGGGCCGATGCCAAATCGGGCCATTTCGTACAACGACTCATAAGTCCTTGCGAGTTTGAGCATTGCGAGATGATCTCGTAGAAATCGTTCATGAGGTTGCCAGGAGCGGCTGGTTGTTTTCGAGCGGAGGTGGTGGTTTTCAGCCACCTCATGCAGCCGGTCTAACAAGCTGCATCAGTTTTCAGTGGGATCGGGGACGCCCATTTTCGAGAGGCGATAGCGCAGGGCGTTGCGCGAAAGACCCAATACACGGGCGGCCTGACTCTTGTTGCCATTCGTGCGGCGCAGGGCCTCGCGAATGATCTCGTCTTCCCACTGTTCGAGCGTGACGCCCTCAGGCAGGATAGGCGCCGGGGTGCCTACGTGCGAGCGCGGGGTATCGAGATGGAAGTCGCCGACATCGAGCGTCGCGCCGGCGGATAGAGTGACGCCGCGCTGGAGGACGTTCTCCAACTCGCGGACGTTTCCCGGCCAGTGAAAATCCATCAGCAATTTCATCGCCTGCGGCGTTATGTTATGCATGGGCTTGCCAGACTCGCGCGCAAATTTGTCGAGGAGAAAACTAACGAGCCGGGGGATGTCTTCTTTGTGTTCGCGCAGAGGCGGGATGTCGATCGCGACCACGTTCAGACGATAGTAGAGATCCTCGCGGAACGTGCCTTCCTCGAGGGCGGCGCGCAGGTCGCGATTGGTGGCGGCGATCAGGCGGACGTCCACCTTGATCGTTTTCGTCCCGCCGAGGCGCTCGAATTCGCGCTCCTGGAGCACGCGGAGGAGCTTCACCTGCGTCGCGGGAGGAACGTCGCCGATTTCGTCCAGGAATAGCGTGCCCTTATCGGCCAGTTCAAACTTGCCCGGCTTACTCGACGTCGCTCCGGAAAACGCGCCTTTCTCGTAGCCGAAGAGTTCGCTCTCAAGCAGGTTCTCAGGGATCGCGGTGCTGTTGATCTTAAGAAACGGGCCGGAGGCGCGCTGGGAATGCTCGTGAATGGCGCGCGCGATCAGGTCTTTGCCGACGCCGCTTTCGCCGCCGAGGAGGACGGTCGCATTTGTAGGCGCGACGCGCTCGACGAGAGCGAGCACGCCCTGCATTTTGTCGCTTTGCGCGACGATGTTTTTGTACTCGTAGCGGCGACCGAGGGCTTCGCGCAGATCGCGATTTTCCTCGCGCAGTTGACGGGAGGCGAGTTCTTTGCGTATGACCAGAACCAACTCGGCGAGCGAGAAGGGTTTCAACACGTAGTCGCTCGCGCCGGCTTTCATGGCGTCGACGGCGGATTCGACGGTGCCGTAGGCGGTCATGATGACGACCGGCAGGCCAGCATCGACGCGTTTCACGGCGTGCAGAAACTCGAGGCCGCTCATGCCGGGCAGCTTGAAATCGGTGACGACGAGGTCGAAAGGCTCCTTGTTCAAGAGTTGGAGGCCGGTTTCGGCGTCTGACGCGGTGCGAGCCTGAAAACCCTCCTCGGCGAGTTGCAGCTCGAGCAGGCGCCGCATTTTCGCTTCGTCCTCGACGATCAACAGAGATGGTTTGTCGCGCTCCATGTGTGCAGCCTTTCGATGCCATACCGCCGCAGGGCGTTACTCGCCCGACCCTTTTCCTGGTTTCTCCACCGCGGCCGGAAGAAAAAGGTGAAAACGCGCCCCGGGCCCCGAATTGTCTTCCAGGCGGATCGAGCCGCAGTGGTCATCCACGATCTTTGCGACGATTGCCAGGCCCAGGCCGACGCCGTCTTTCTTCGACGTGAAAAACGGATTGAAAATCTGCTCGCGCGCCTCGGGCGCTACGCCCGGTCCCGTGTCTTCGATGACGACGCCGACGCCGGCGCGACCGCTCGAAGACTCGGGCGCGATCGAGACGCGCAGGACTTCTTCGCGGCCGTCCGGAGAGGATTCCATCGCCTGGTAGGCGTTCTGGATCAGGTTGACGAACACGCGCTCGCAGAACTGCTCGTCGGCCAGAATGTCCGGCAGAGCCGGGGCGTAATGGCGCTCGACGCGCACCTTCGCCTGCGGCAATTGGTTGTGAACGGAGTCGAGGGCGCGGTCCACGATCTTGGAAACGCGCTGCGGCCGCAGATCGAGGCTCGAAGGGCGCGCAAAATCGAGAAACCGCGCGACCAGAGCGTTCAGCCGGTTTACCTCGGATGAAATGTATCCGGCAAGCTCGCTTTCCAAAGGCTGGCCCGCGTGCAGTTTTTGAGCGAGCATTTCCGCGGACCCTTTGATGACGGCCAGCGGATTGCGAATCTCGTGCGCGAGGCCGGCGGACATTTGACCGAGCGCGGCGAGGCGCTCGGAGCGACGGGCCTCCGCTTCGGCGCGCTGCAACTGGCGGTTCGTTTCTTCGAGCGTTTCGGAGAGTTTCTGATACCGCTGCACCTGGCGCCGGTTGTCCATGACGAAACGGTTCACAAGCATGGCGGCCAGGAACAAAAAGAGAATTCGAATCGCGAGAATGGCCGTGCCTTCCCGGTCGAGTTCGTATTCCTGGAGCGCCGGAATCAGAAACGAGCAGTAGGCGATCGAGGCGAGCGCCGTCCACAGAAGCGTGGCGATGGGGCCAAAGTAGATCGCGGCCGTAAAAACCGGCACAAGATAGATAGGCCAGTAGCTGCTGTTGATCCCAATTTCTCCGGTGTGGTCGAGCAAGAGAGTCGCGAGCGCGATTTTGACGAGAACCGCGTAGACTCGGCCGCGCCCCGGCAGCCAGGCCACCAAGCGGCCTTCCAGGAGTTGAAAGATCCCGATGCAAAGAAGAATGAGTTGCTTGTGGAGCTGGTCCTCGGCCGGGAGAAAGGCCAGCCCGGCGATGAAGAGCAGCCAAACGAAGTCGAGCCAACTGACCGCTTGTTGTTTGCGATCGAGCATTTCGCGAGCGAGCTCCCGCGGGTCAGCCCCGGCGAATCCTAGACGAATCTAACACGAGGCAGCGCGTTTCGCTTCGGAGACTCAGGCGGAGTTGCAGTGGGAATTGCCGTCAGAGCGAGGAGAGAATCAGCTCGACCCGATCGAGATCGGGAGACGCATCCTGCGCGTTCGACTCCCGGCGGGCGCGCTCGAGCGAGCGGCCGATCAGAAGAATAGCAGGAGACTCCATGCGTGGCAGTTTATCAATCTCTCCGAGGGTCGTGCATTGATGGAGTTGCTGCGGCGTGGTGGCGCGAGAAACGATCACGGCGGGAGTTTCCGCGCCGAGGCCCGCGGCGAGCAACTCCGCGCGCAGACCGGCAAAATCGTGGCCGGGCATGTAGACCACCAGGGTCGCATCTTCACGAGCCAAGTTCTTCCAGTCGGGTTTTTTCTGCTCGCTCGTTCCCGCATGGTGTCCGGTCACGACGATGACGCGGGAACTCTTGCGCCGATCTGTAAGCGAAACACCGAGGGCCGCCGCCGCCCCAATTCCAGCCGTGATGCCGGGGACCACTTCGAAAGGCACGCCGGCAGCCTCGAGAGCGTCAATTTCTTCGTTAAGGCGGCCGAAGATTCCGGGGTCGCCGCTCTTCAGGCGTACGACGTCGAGTCCTCGGCGGGCGGATTCGATCATCCGCGCGTTGATTTCCGCTTGCGCGATTCCCTTTGCGCCGCATCGCTTGCCGACGTTTACGATCTCGGCTCGCGGCCCGGCCAGTGCGAGGATTTCCGCGGGCACGAGATCGTCGTGCAAGACCACCTCGGCCTGGCGGAGCAGTCGATGGGCCTTAACGGTGAGCAGTTCGGGATCGCCCGGCCCTGCGCCGACCAAGGAGACCGTTCCTGGGGTTGCTTTCTTCAATCTTCCACCGCCTGGCTAACGTCACACCCTCCAGAAGCAAACAAAAAACCCGCTACCAGCTTCTTCCTGGTCAGCGGGCTTCGGAACCCGATTTCGACTGTGGCTAAGAAACTCGGATCACGCACCCGCAGCGGCCATGACAGTGCAACGACACGCTGTGACGACTGTCGACCTGGTGCAACGATCCATGGGTGGATTGTACGCGCCCCCGCCCTCTCGGTCAAGGCAATGTACTCGTCCACATGATTAGTGACACTCGGCTTTCTTTCGTTGAGATTTCCAGCGCTCGAGGAACTCGAGCGGG
>JBEKBY010000031.1:0-38631 GCA_050015155.1 Candidatus Acidiferrales bacterium
TCTCCCGAGCCTATGGTCTTCGACAAACCACAGTCTACTCAGGTCTAAGGAGCCGACATTGTTATGCAATCAAGTTCCCCTGCCTTCAAACTGGCGCATTACCGAAGGTACCCATACCTTGACGCAGCATCTGATACGGGCGTATACTTTATAGGGATTTTTAGAAGGCGTAAGATAGTGATGCCCAAGGACATGAGCGATTCTCAGCGTCTGCGGAGCGTTGCGGCCCCCTTCCCGGGACGTAAGGAAGCGCCAGGAATCATGGCCGGCATTGCCGCGCACGCTAGCGATTCTGCCCCGTCTCCCGACCGCCGCCTCTATTCGCGCCAGCCGATCCAATCGCTCGCCTACGTGGAGCTTGATGAAGGCAATGGCGGAATCGTTCTGAACGCCAGTGAGGGCGGACTGTGCGTTCACGCGGCCATGATCCTGATGGAAGACAAATTCCCCCACCTCCGTTTTCAATTAGCAGAATCGAAGGATTGGATCGAAACGAGCGCGCGAATCGCATGGACGAATGAATCCAAAAAGGTGGCCGGCTTGGAGTTCCTGGATGTGCCGGAGCCGACTCGCGCTCGTCTCCGAGAGTGCCTGTCCTTAGAGATCTGGTCGGCAAAGGTCGCGGAAGCATGGCAACAAGAGGAAAGCACTCCTTCTGAGCTAAGCCAGAGCCCCTTGCCGCCAACAGTTTCTCCCAGTACGGCTCGTCCAGCGGACGAGCCGTTCCCAACCCCGCGGCCCCCTGCGGCACGTGAGCGCCTCAAGAATGCGCCCGCAAGTTCGGAAACCGCAGTTGTTCGTCCGCCGGCGGTCGCCGCGCCCCTGGTAGAGCCGGGTCCCCCCGCTCCAGTCTACATGTTTGGCCGAATATTGAGTGACGTGCATAACTCAGGCGGCTGGCTGGCAAGGAACTCCCGGCCCATGTGGATTCTGGCCGGTTTTCTTCTGTCTCTCGCTGTCGTTTCTGTGGCAGCGGGACGAGGAACCTTCGGCGGGTTCTTTTCGGCGATTCCTGAGACCACGCCGAGCAGCGACGGCCAGCAAGAGAATGTCACGTTGCCTTCGGTTCGTCCAGCCCCGCCCATCTCCGAGATCGAGATCGTGGACGCTAACAATGAGCGGTGGGTGATTCCCTTTATTCCTCCTGGCACTGGCATCGAAGAGAAGCCGCACGAGCAGACGCCCATCAAGACACCTGAGCGCACGCCTGTGCGAACCCCTGCTCGACGGACCGTCAAGCCTCCGGCACCGGCTCCCGGGTTCCGTCCGAGCCCGAGCGGAGAAAACACCGCGCTTGAGGAGAAGAGCCCGGCGGTCTCGCCAGCGCCTCTGAGCGATTTCCAGAACGTTTCGCCCTCGCCCGCGTCAACCAAATCTCACATGGAGGTTCCCCAGCCATTGCCCGTACCTGATGTCCCGCAGGCGGGCGTCCTGCAGCCGGGCGAGATCGTCCACCGGGCCGATCCTATTTATCCGGAGTACGCGCAGACGGAGAGAATCGAAGGGACCGTCAAGTTGCGTGTGAGCATCGGAGCGGACGGGACCGTCCGTGATGTGACGGTGATCAGCGGACCCGGACCACTCGTTGAAGCTGCCATAGCCGCCGTTCGTCAGTGGCTCTATACTCCGACTCTGCTTGACGGAAAACCTGTCGAAGCCGAAGAGTACGTTTCCATCGTGTTTCAGCTCCCACCGGCCTCCAAGTGACCCCACCCGTCAGGCCACCTCAACTGGAATCGAAAGCGTATTAACTAGACGGCGCTAGCTGTTCGTGTGCGGCAGCGGTTTCGGGGGAGAAAATTCATATAATTCAAGAAGGGGTGCCGGTTGGGAAATAGCCAGCACTCAGAGTGGATTCCGCAAGCGACTGTCTCGGTGGGCTCAACAGCACCTGTGAGAACTTATATCGACAATAGACAATTTGGATTGGACTCGACGGGTGCCTCACATCTAGAGTCCTGCACAGACGGGCGAAGCCTGCACGCATGGAAGCTAGGGTGGAACAACGCGATGGGCGCGACAGCGCGAAAGAACACAGACCGGACTGAAATGGCGGTAGGAAACGTGGCATGACCCCGAGCACTCAAGAGAGGGACGCGAGTCACGTCCTGACGTTAGAGGAAATTGGCCATCTCGCGGCGGAAGGCGGCAAGCCTGCCGAGACGCTGATGAACGTGGTCGCGCTTATTGCCAAGCGATTCGAGACAGATGTCTGTTCGGCCTACTTGCTGGAACCCGATCGAAACAACCTCGTGCTGGCGGCCACGGTCGGGTTGCGCCCTCAGTGTATCGGAACTCTCCGGATGACACTGCACGAAGGGCTTGCAGGGCTCGTCGCGGAGGAGGTGCGTCCCGTGGCGGTCGAGCGGGCGCAGAGCCATCCGCGCTTCAAGTATTTCAAAGAAGCCAACGAAGATCGTTACCAATCGTTCCTCGGAGTTCCCTTGGTCGATCGCGGCGTCTTGCAGGGCGTTCTCGTCGTGCAGACTGTTGAGCCGCGCGTCTTCCACGAAGACGAGATTCGGATGCTGGTAGAGGCGGCCGCCCAGGTGACGCCCGTGGTGAGCGAGGCCCGCACTCTTGACCGCTTCATTGCGCCGACACAGGAGCGGCTCTGGTCGCTGGCCCGGAATTTGTGGTGGAGCTGGGACCACGATTCCACGAACTTGTTCTTCGACCTCGATCCCGCGCGTTGGGTCGAGCTCAATCACAATCCGATCTCGCTCCTCGGGGAAATTCCCCTAGCGAAGCTCGAGCAGCGCGCCACGGACTTGGTGCTGCACGGCCGGATCAACTACGCCTATCGCCGCGAGCGGGAGTATCTGGAGAAGGACCGAACCTGGGGCGCGAGGCATGCGGGCGTCCTAAGGCCCCATCCCGTGGCGTATTTCTCGGCCGAATTCGGGTTGCACGAGTCGATTCCTATCTATTCAGGTGGATTGGGCGTACTCGCTGGCGACCACATCAAAAGCGCGTCCGATTTGGGCATTCCGCTTGTGGGCATCGGCCTGTTCTACGGGCAGGGGTATTTCCGGCAGCACCTCGATCAGAACGGCTGGCAGCAAGAAGAGTACCTCGAGACCGACATCAACCAGTTGCCCATGGAACGGGCCATTGGAACCAATGGCGAGCCCTTGATGGTGCAGATCGAAACCCGCACGGGATCGATCTACGCAAAAGTCTGGCGGCTAAAAGTCGGCCGCTGCGATCTATTTCTCCTCGACTCGAACGTCGAAGGAAACGCCCCCGAGGACCGAGAACTGACGTCACGACTGTACGGAGGAGACGGCCGCATTCGAATACGCCAGGAATTGCTGCTGGGCATAGGAGGCTTTCGCGCGTTGAAAGCGATGGGGATCACGCCCGGTGTTCTTCACCTGAACGAGGGACACAGCGGGTTTGCACTGCTTGAGGCAATTCGCAGCCGAATGCAGGACGAGGGCTTGCCCTTTGACCACGCCGCGCCGCGCGTTTCGCGACAAGTCATCTTCACCACCCACACGCCGGTGCCTGCGGGCCACGACCGATTCAACGCTGGTTTGATTGAAGAGCATCTGGGACCGCTCATGGAGTCGTTGGGTCTGTCGGTTGAGCGGTTCATGGGCATTGGACGCGAGAATCCCTACAATCAGGACGAAGATTTCTGTATGACCGTGCTGGGCCTGAATCTCTCGCGGCGCGCGAATGCAGTTTCGGCTCTGCACGGCGAGGTGTCCCGAGCGATGTGGACGGGACTATATCCGGGCAAGTCGGAAGACGCGGTCCCAATCGGGCACATCACGAATGGCGTCCACGTTCCATCGTGGCTCGCGCCCCAGATGTTTCGTCTGTACGACCGGCATCTGGGCACCGGGTGGCACGAACACAGCAGCGAGGCGCGCATCTGGGAAGGAATTGAAAACGTAGACGACGGCGAACTCTGGGAGACGCATCTCAGCCTGAAGTCCCAGCTCCTGCAATTCGTGCGCCGCCGCGCCGTCCAGCAGGCGGAGCGCCGGGGAGAACCGAAAAAAGCTCTGCAAGCGCTTTCGCGTGCGCTCAGTCCCGACGCACTGACCATCGGATTCGCGCGCCGCTTCGCCACCTATAAGAGGGCCAATTTGATTTTGGCCGACATTGAAAAACTGGCGTCCATGGTCAACGACCCGAAACGGCCGGTGCAGTTCGTTTTCGCCGGCAAGGCGCATCCGCTCGATGAGCCGGGCAAGCGCGTCTTGCAGCAGATTGCGGAGCTGATGCGCAACCCGCGCTTTGCCGATAGATTCGTGTTCGTCGAAGACTACGACATCAACGTCGGGCGCCATTTTGTTCAGGGTGTCGATGTCTGGCTGAACAACCCGCGGCGCCCGCTTGAGGCGTCAGGCACCAGCGGACAGAAGGTCGTACTCAACGGCGGCTTGAATCTTTCCGTGCTGGATGGCTGGTGGGCCGAAGCATACGACGGGCTCAACGGCTTCGCCATTGGGACGGGCCGGACCCACTCGAACATGGACGTTCACGACACGCGCGACGGAGAGGATTTGTACCGCACCCTTCGCGAAGAAGTGATTCCGCTCTACTACCAGCGCGACCGCGACGGCCTGCCACGGGGCTGGATCAAGCGCATGAAGAGGACGATTCGGACGCTCGGCTGGCGGTTCAACGCCGACCGCATGGTGATGGACTACACGCTGAAGTGCTACGTCCCCGCGGCGGGCGGCACCTCGGCCGATATGCGCACAAGACTGTGAGCCACGGGCCGCACACGTTCCTTTGCCGGGCACTCTTGGTAGCGGAGTCCTGGGCGGCGCAGCCACGATCCGCACTTGCCGCCAACTGATCACGGCTTCACCCCCCAACGCCATACTGGGCGTAGTCATTCCGAAACCGCGCATGTAGAATCGCATCAGATAAACGAGACACTCGACGGTGACGACGTTCAAAGCCCTTCTCGTGGTGCAGGACAATGGCCGGTCCGCGGCTTCGCTTCGGCAAATCGAGCGCGATGCGCTTCCTCAGGGCGAAGTGCTCGTGCGAGTCGCTTACTCAAGTCTGAACTACAAGGACGGCCTGGCGGTCACCGGTAAGCCCGGCGTGATTCGCAACTATCCCATGGTGCCCGGGATCGATTTGGCCGGAGTGGTCGAGGAGTCGAGTTCACGCCAATTCAAGCCCGGCGACGAAGTAGCGGTCACCGGCTGCGGCACTTCGGAAACCTTCTGGGGCGGCTACGCGCAGTTCGCACGGCTCAATGCGGAATTCATTGTTCCCCTCCCGAAGGGCATGACGCTCAAGCAGGCCATGGGCGTTGGCACCGCGGGATTCACGGCGATGCAAAGCGTAATGGCGCTCGAACAGCACGGCCTGAAGCCGGGCGGGCGCGAAGTGGTGGTCACCGGCGCCGCCGGCGGCGTGGGCAGCGTCGCTGTGACGATCCTCGCACATCTCGGCTACAGAGTGGCAGCGTCTACCGGCCGTGTTGAGCTCCACGAGTATCTCGGCGAACTCGGAGCGAGCGCTATTCTGGATCGTGCCACACTCGGCACACCGTCGAAGCGCCCGCTCGAATCTGAACGCTGGGCCGGCGCGATCGAAAATGTCGGCGGCGATACGCTGGCCGGCGTACTGCGCTCGATGGCGTTTGGCGGAAGCGTCGCATCGTGCGGTCTCGCCGGGGATGCGTCGTTCACCTCGACGGCGTTCCCGTTTATTCTGCGAGGCGTGAATCTGCTCGGAATCGATTCCCTCCACCTTTCGAACGCGCGACGCCGCGAGATCTGGCAGCGGATCGCGCGCGACCTTCCAATGCGATTGCTCGACATGATGATCCAGGTGGAACCCCTCGAAAAGGTCCTGGAACTCGGCGAACGGATCCTGGCCGGAAAGATTCGAGGGCGCACAGTGATTGACGTGAACGCACAGGGATGACGGCCTTCCGGCCAACGCGGTTCGGCGGTGGATCCTCCGAGCGGGCTCGCTCGAGTAGACTCGGTTCGGGTGGAAGCGAAGCCAGTCTTCAATCCAAACGGCCCAGTCCGGTGCAGGCGTGGAAGCTCCTGCCCGATGTGTTGGCGCTGATTAAGCCGCGAGGCGGGGTTCTCGCCGTCGGTTTCGTACTCATGGTGATCAATCGCGTTGCCGGGCTGGTGGCCCCTGGCTCGCTCAAGTATCTGTTTGACAACGTGATCGGGAAGCACCAAGTGCGGCTCCTGACGCCACTCGTAGCGGCGGTAGTGGGCGCGACAATCGTCCAGGGACTGACCTCGTACACGCTGACCCAGCTCCTCTCGAAATCGTCTCAGCGCATGATCACCGAACTGCGCATCAAGGTGCAGGCGCACATCGGGCGCCTCCCGGTGGCGTATTACGACGCGAACAAGACAGGAGTGCTTGTGTCGCGGATCATGAGCGACGTGGAAGGCATTCGGAATCTGATTGGCACGGGACTCGTCGACTTTGCCGGCGGGATCATGACGGCGCTCTTCGCGCTCGTGATTCTCCTGCGGGTGAGCGTCTCGATGACGTCCGCAGCGTTCGTGGCCGTGCTGATTTTCGGCGTCGGTCTGAGCCAGGCGCTCAAGAAAATTCGCCCGATGTATCGCGCGCGGCCGAAGATCAATGCCGAGGTCACCGGCAGGCTCACCGAGTCGCTCGGCGGCGTGCGCGTGGTGAAGGGCTACCGTGCAGAGGAGCGCGAGGAGAAGGTGTTTCAGGCCGGCGTGCAACGGTTGCTCGACAACGTGCTGCAGACGCTGACCGCGACATCTCTGATGAGCTTCTCCGCCACGGCGCTGATGGGCATCGTTACGGCGCTCATGATGTTTCTCGGCGCCCGAAATATCCTTGCCGGAACGATGACGAATGGGCTCTTCATAATGTACATGGCTTTTCTCGCGATGCTGGTTGCGCCGGTCGCTCAGATTGCGACGATTGGACCACAGATGACAGAAGCACTGGCGGGGCTTGAGCGCACGCGAGAAGTGCTGAACGAAGGCATCGAGGATGCCGATCCCGCGCGGACCCTGCGGCTAGATCGCATCGACGGACGCGTGGCTTTCGACAATGTCAGTTTTGCTTACGATGCCGGCAAGCAAGTGCTTTACGACGTTTCGTTCGAATCTGCTCCGGATACGGTGTCGGCATTCGTAGGCCCTTCGGGCGCCGGAAAATCGACGGTCATCGGGTTGATCGCTGCTTTCTACGTGCCGACCGGCGGTCGCGTGCTGGTCGACGGGGTCGACCTTGCGCACGTGCGACTCGATTCGTACCGCACGCAGCTCGGCGTCGTGCTGCAAGAAACGTTTCTATTCGACGGCACCATTCGCGAAAATGTCGCCTTCGCCCGCCCTGACGCACGCGAGGAAGAGATACTGGCGGCATGCAGAATCGCGCGGGTCGATGAGTTCGCCGAGACATTCGAGAAAAAGTACGACACCGTGGTCGGCGAGCGTGGCGTGAAACTGTCCGGCGGCCAAAAGCAACGGGTCTCCATCGCCCGCGCGATTCTGGCCGACCCACGAATTTTGATCCTGGATGAAGCCACCTCGAGTCTCGATTCCGAATCGGAGGCGCTGATCCAGGAGGGGCTGCGCTACCTGATGCGCGGGCGAACCACTTTCGTCATCGCGCACCGTCTTTCCACGATCCGCCGCGCCGATCAGATTCTAGTAGTCGAAGCGGGAAGAATCATCGAGCGTGGAACTCACGCATCTCTGTACGCCGCGGGCGGCCGCTACTACGATCTCTACACGAAGCAGCATGGCCTGGAAGCGAATCTTTTCCTCGCTCCCGGCGAGGGAGATACGGAGCCGGAAGACCTTCCTTCCGCGGATTCCGACCTCGGTTCGGGATCAAGAGACTCGATGTTGCCCGACGCAATCCGGCTGATTCGCGAGCGCGGAACTTGAGCACGCGGCGCGCTATCCGAAGACATCAAATGAACGCAAAACCGGCTCGGCGCGAGCCTTTGGTGAAGCTGCGAAATGTCTGAAGCGGAAATAACTGGCGAGATTTTCGGCGGAATGTCCGCCACGGACGGCCTGCCCACGGCTCAGCGCCGGTGGGCCATGCTCACCTTTTCGATCGGCCTTGCCATGTCGGTTCTCGACGGCAACATCGCGAATACGGCCCTGCCAAACATCGCGAAACAGCTTCATGCGAACCCGGACGTATCGATCTGGGTGGTAAACGCATTTCTGTTGACCGTCGCGATCTGCGTTGTCCCGCTTTCCTCGCTGGCCGACATCATCGGTTACAAGCGCGTGTATCAAGCGGGTCTGGCACTGTTCACTCTTGCGTCGGTGGGCTGTTCTCTTCCCCGCTCGCTCGAAACGCTGGTTCTCGCGCGAATCTTCCAGGGCGTCGGAGCCGCTTGCATGTGGAGCGTGTCCGCTGCTGTGATGCGGTACACGTATCCGCGCGCGCTGCTCGGCCGTGGAGTCGGATTGAGCGGGATCGTCGTATTCACGTCCGCGGCCGCGGGGCCGAGTATCGCCTCGGGGATACTGGCGGTTGCTTCCTGGCACTGGCTCTTCGCGATCAACATTCCTTTCGGACTCCTGGCCCTGAGCATGTCCGAAAAATTCCTGGCACCGGCCGAGGGGACGCGCCATCGATGGGATCTCTGGAGCGCCGTTTTGAATGCGGTGACGGTGACCCTGCTGGTTACCGGCATCGACGGCGTCGGAGAACGTGCCCATCGGGGTATCGCCGTGCTGGAGCTTCTCGGCGCGGCGACTCTCGGCACGTTGATGGTGCGCCGCCAAATCTCGCTTCGCGTTCCGATGCTGGCCATCGACTTGTTTGAGAGGCCGATCTTCGCGCTGGCATCGGTCGCATCGCTGTGCGCCTTCATGGCGCAGGGACTGGCGTTTGTGGTTCTGCCGTTTTACTTCGTCGACGTTCTGGGCGTTTCGCAGGTCAGGGCTGGGTTGCTGCTGACCCCATGGCCGATGGCCGCCGGGGCGATGTCGCACATAGCAGGCCGGCTAGCGGACCGGCACTCCATCCGTATCCTCGGCACTACTGGAATGTTGGTGATGAGCGCCGGACTCTTCCTGCTGGCCTTGGCGCCGCCTCATCCCACGACCTTCGACATCGTCTGGCGAGCTGCGCTTGGCGGCGCTGGTTTTGGTTTCTTTGGAGCGCCCAACAACCGGGCGATGGTCGCGAGCGCGCCTCGAGAACGAAGCGGCGGTGCGGGTGGAATCGCCACTATGTCCCGGCTACTGGGACAGTCGATTGGCATTTCCGTCGTGGCGGTTACCTTCGGAGTGATCGCGCAGGGCGGCGTGACCCTTCGCGGAGTCAGCATCGCCCTGCTATTTGGCGCGGGCTTTGCGCTGGTTTCGGCTGCCATCAACACGGCCCGCGTCCCGCACATCCATCCGGACTAGTGCCGTTCCAACTTTTTGAGCCAAACAGCTGAGGGCCTTGAGGAGCTACTAATCCTTCGCTTCGCGGCTCTCCGAAATTCGGGGTTACAAGCTGGAACGGCAGGAGACATCTACTTCTCAATCACTCCACAGGCGATTCTGACGCCCGCATTTCCCGTCGGGTCGGTCACGTAGTCGTCCGCTTTCTCGTGGATGACGAGCGCCGTGCCACCTTCGTGGAAGAGCGAGTGATCCCCATCTTTGAGCGTCACATGCGCCGCCAGGATGCTGACCTTTGCTTTCCCGTCTGCGCCGACGACGAAGTTCGGCAGGTCGCCGGCGTGCATTCCGTCGGGATTGTTCATGCCGTGCTTCTTCATGTCCGGGTTAAAGTGCCCGCCCGCGGTCGTGAAGCCGGGCGGATCGCACTTGCCTACGGTGTGAATGTGGATTGCATGCGTGCCAGGCGGCAGATTGGACAGGGTCGCCTTGATTTGCACGCCGCCGGAGGTCTCTTTGAACGTGGCCTTCCCAACGCTCTTGCCCGACGCATCGGTGAGATCGGCATGTGCAGTAATGGTGGCCGGTTGCGCGCAGAGCGCAGACGAAAACAACAGGGCCGGGACGAAAGCTAGAAACCGAATTTTCATCTTGTTTCCTCCTCAGGTGAATCGCTGCAAGGTTGCTCGGGGCCATACTCCATCAAGGGTCTAAGGACCGAAGCGGGCGATAGGAATCTACCATAGGTCCCGGCGCGGCGGCATGTAAAAGCCTTCGGCCGTGGAGCATCATAGTTTTTTCCCCAGCATCTCGACGGGGCGCTCAAGTACCTGACGTTCTTTCCAGAAACTTGCCCATAAGTCTCCGACCTTCTTGATGCGGCCTGTCATGGACCTGATATTCCACGTGTCCTCGCGCAGTTGTGAATTGAGTTCGCGCTGAGACATAGGCGCTGATACGGGAGCATGCGCGAAGGCGCGCACCGAATAAACCGCGGCGAGAGACTGCCCGCGAGAATTCTGGTGCGCGTCGATGTAGATGCTACCTTGTGGTCGCTTGCTCAGGCTTCGCTCGGTGGTAACCAGATGCGGATAATCCCGCGCGGTCCACGTCGCAACCAGCTCCACAAACTGGCGGACCTGTTCGTACGAGTACCGCGGCTGGATCGGGATGAAGATGTGCAACCCCGTGGCTCCCGACGTCTTGATGAAGGCTTTCAACTGCAAAGTATCGAGCCGCTCGGCCAACCCGGCAGCGAGCTTGACCACGGAAGAGAACCCGGCCCCGGGGGAAGGATCGAGATCGAAGAAAATGTAATCCGGATGTTCTTGGTCGTCGTACCGGCTCGACCACGGATTGTGATCGATGCATCCGAGATTTGTCAGATAGAGAAGCGTCGGCAAATCGTCCGCGAGAAAATAATGGATTGTCGAGCCTTTACTCTCAGACCGGATCGCCGCGGTCCGAATCCATTTGGGCGCGTCCTTTCCCGCATCTTTCTGGAAGAAAGCGTCGCCTTCGATGCCATTCGGATAACGGCGGAGGACGAGCGGCCTGTCCTTCAGGAACGGTAAGATCAGCGGCGCGATTCTCAGGTAGTAGGCGAGCAGATCTCGCTTCGTATATCCATCCTGCGGGAAGTACACCTTGTTGAGATTCGTGAAATGCAGCGTCTTTCCCGCGATTTCGGCGAATATGTCGTCGCGTAAACTGCTCTCGAGCTCCTCGGAGAGTTCGTTTTCGCGAAGCACGCTCCGTGACGATTGTGCCTCCACATTCGCGGGCGAGCGCTTCTCCCGGTTCGTCTTGTCGCTGTTTACGCGCCGCTCGCTGTGCATCTCCTTCTCGAAGGTGCACCCCCGCGGGTCATGGTCGTCCAGCAGGCCGGCGAATCGAGGCTGCCGGAGATGCCGGCCCTCGGTCCACCCTCCGTACTTGACGCGCGCAACAAGCTCGGGCTTCACCCAGTACGCTTTCTCGCGCGTGCTCGGTTCTTCGACGAACGGGCATTCTGAAATCCGCAACGCGCGGAGCCGCTCGGCCAAATCTGCCTGCAATCTGGTCGAGAACCCAGTCCCCACCCCCGCGATGAACTCCAGGTTCTTCGCGTCGTAGAGGCCCACGAGGAGCGCCCCAAAGTGCTCGCGCGACTTCCGCGGGTCGGTCCAGCCGCCCACGACGGCGTCCAGTTCTCTCTCGAATTTGAACTTGAGCCAAGATTTCGTGCGGCCTTCGGGGTAGACGCTGTGGATCTGCTTGCCGATGATTCCTTCGAGCCCGTGCTTTCGCGCCATGTCGTACAGCTCTTGTCCCTGTTCGATCTGGTGGTCCGAGTAGCGGACGAGCGAATCCCTCTTGAGAACCCGGCTCAGGAGCTTCTTGCGCTCGATCAGAGGAACCTTGCGGAGATCGTGGCCGTCGCAGTAAACGATGTCGAACACATAGTATACGACCGGCACTTTTCGCATCAGGTCGGCGCTAGGCGATTGAACGGAGAACCGCTGCTGCAACATCTGGAAGTCGCTCCGGCCTTCCGCGTCGAGTGCCACGATCTCGCCGTCGAGCCAGACGTCATGCCCGTTCATGCGCTCCGGCAGGCCCGCCAATTCCGGATACTCACCCGTGATGTCGCGCTGCGATCTCGACCATAATTTCAGGTGGCGACCTTTGACTCGCGCGAGTGTCCTGACCCCATCCCACTTGATCTCGAAGAGCCATTCGGGATCCGAGAAAGGTTTTTCCGTGAGAGTAGCGAGCGCAGGAATGATTCGCTCGGGCATCATCGCCCGGCTCGCACCCTGCGGAAGGTCGATTCTGGGGGGGCTCCCCTGTTTCGCACCCGCACGTTCGCGAACCGCCGTGTCTTTGCTCCGAGGCCGGATCATCCGCCCGGATACTACGGACTCGGAGTGCTCGTTGATATTCCAATCGTCGCGGGCCGCCGAATCGCGGTGCTTAATGAGCAACCAGTCTTTGCCCGATTTGCTCGCGCGGAGCTTGACGAGCACGAAGCTGCCGTTGAGTTTCTGGCCGTGCAGCGTGAATTTCAATTCCCCGCGCTCGATCTGCTGCCGCGCCGGCAGCGAACCCTCTGGCTTGAACGTCCCCTCATCCCAGACGATGACTTCACCGGCTCCGTAGTGTCCGGCCGGAATCGTGCCTTCGAATTTTGCGTATTCGAGCGGGTGGTCTTCCGTCTGAACCGCAAGCCGTTTGTCAGAGGGGTTGAGCGAGGGCCCTCTTGGTACGGCCCACGATTTCAGGACGCCGTCCACTTCGAGCCGAAAGTCGTAGTGGAGGCGCGTGGCATGATGCTCTTGCACCACGAAGTGGTTACCACGGGCCGCTTTGGCGCCGCCTCGCGGCTCCGGCGTCTCTTTGAACTGCCGCTTGCGTCTGTATTCCTTAAGGGCCACGGGGCGATTATATTGGGCAGAGGGGCCAGACGCGCAGAAATCCTACATCGTCATCGGGGGCTGCTGGGCCATTCTTCGGTGGTCGCAGGCGGCGTCTCCGTTGGTGAACGTGACCAGATAGAAGACGGACAACACCCCCTGATGCCCGCCGTTATGGCGCCGCTGATTCAATCGGCTATGAAACCAATCATGCGCACCCGGCACCGGCTGGCGAGAGTCGGCGGGCCCAGTCCCTGGGGGCAAGTCCCACTCATTATAAAATCATTATGCCCCGTTTATTTGTTCCTTACACCTGACTGGTAGCCTCGGTCTCGGCTCGGAGTCTCGGAAGATGGATACCCCATAGCGCCGTGCCGAAGGAGAACCAGAATGACAGCCTTCTTCATCGATCGGAAAGACCGGTCAGGAAAGCTGCCTAGGAGTCATTGAGATGCAAGATCTGATTTTTGTGGCTTGCACGATCGGTTTCTTCGTTGTGGCGATCGCGTATGTCTGGGCTTGCGATCGCTTGAAATAAGGAGCGACATCGATGCTCGGTAACATCGTCCTTCTGGGAATTTGCGTTCTGACCGGCGTGTATCTATTCGTGGCGTTGCTTTGGCCGGAGAGGTTCTGACAATGACGGCAAACGGCTGGTTGCAAATCGCGGTGTTTTTCGTGGTGCTGCTGGCGGTCACCAAGCCTCTCGGAGTTTTCATGGCGCGCCTGTTTTCCGGCGAGAAGACGTTTCTCGATCCCATCCTGCGCCCGATTGAGCGGTTGCTCTATCGCGTCTGCCGTGTCGACGACAAAAGCGAAATGGACTGGAAGGAATACACGATTTCGATGTTGCTGTTCAGTTTGGTCAGCATGGCGCTGCTATATCTGATCGAACGCATCCAGGGACTGAAATGGATGCCCTGGAACCCGCAACACTTCGCTGGTGTGGAGCCTCATCTCGCATTCAATACCGCCGCGTCATTTAGCACCAACACAAACTGGCAGAACTACAGCGGCGAATCGACGATGAGCTATTTCACCCAGATGGCCGGGCTCGCGTATCACAATTTCATTTCCGCCGGTGTCGGCCTGGCCCTTGCCATTGCGGTGATTCGTGGCATTGCGCGGAAGGAATCCAAGACCATCGGCAACTTTTGGGTAGACGTCACCCGCGCGATGTTGTGGGTTCTGGTCCCGATCTGCCTGATAATCGCGCTGGTGTTTGTATCGCAGGGAATGATTCAGAACCTGAGGCCCTACGACACGGCGAAGCTTCTGAACCCGCAAACGGTGCAGACCACCGGCGCTGACGGCAAGACCACTACGCAAACGGTCACCGACCAGGTGATCGCCCAGGGACCGATCGCCTCTCAGGAGGCGATCAAGATTTTCGGAACGAACGGCGGCGGCTTCCTCGGCGCCAACAGCGCCCATCCCTTCGAGAACCCGAATCCCATGACCGATTTCATGCAGGTTCTGATGATGCTCTCTCTGGGATCGGGTCTCACATATACGCTCGGCCGGATGACCGGCTCGCAGCGTCATGGCTGGGCGGTTTGGGCCGCGATGGCGATTTTATGTTTGGCGGGCGTCACGGTCGCCTATTCGATGGAATCCCGCGGCAACCCGCTGCTGCACGGCATTGACCAGCACGGAAGCGCCATGCAGCCGGGCGGCAATATGGAAGGCAAAGAGGTCCGATTCGGGATTGCGCGTACCGCGCTCTTCGCGACAACCACGACGGATGCGAGCTGCGGGGCGGTCAACGGCATGCACGACTCGTTCACCCCGCTCGGCGGGATGGTTCCGCTGGTCAACATTATGATCGGCGAAGTCATTTTCGGCGGCGTGGGCGCCGGCATGTACGGCATCGTCGTTTTTATCATCCTCTCGGTCTTCATCGCTGGCTTGATGGTGGGCCGGACGCCGGAATATCTCGGTAAGAAGATCGAATCTTACGACGTGAAGATGGCGATGCTAACGGTGCTCATTTTCTGTCTTATCGTTCTTGTCCTTACTGGTGTTGCGATTGTCTCGCCATTCGGAACGTCGTCCATCTCCAATCCAGGCCCGCACGGGCTGTCGCAGATCCTGTACGCCTACACATCCCAGGCCGGAAACAACGGTTCGGCGTTCGGCGGTCTGAATGGAAATACACCCTGGTACAACGTCAGCGGCGCTTTCGACATGTTGCTGGGACGGTTCTTCATGGTTATACCGGTGCTGGCCATTGCTGGTAACCTGGCGCGGAAGAAGATCGTCCCCGAATCCGCCGGCACCTTCCCGGTGACCACGCCGCTGTTCACGTTCTTGCTGATCTCCGTAATTCTGATCGTCAGCGCACTTACATTTTTCCCGGCGCTCAGCCTAGGCCCGATTCTCGAGCACCTGCTGTTGCACGCCGGAAAGGTTTTCTGAGGCCACGATGAGCACACGAGAAGCAAGAAAATCACTTTGGACCGGGGGAATCGTCGGCGGCGCGGTGCGGGATTCTTTGATCAAGCTCAACCCCCGCACGCTGATGAAGAACCCCGTGATGTTTGTCGTGGAAATCGGCGCCGTCGTCACGACCTATGATTTGGTTCGAGACCGTCTGCAGCATTTGGCCGGCTTCGGCTTTGAGCTGCAGATCACGCTCTGGCTGTGGTTTACGGTGCTCTTCGCGAACTTTGCCGAAGCCATGGCCGAAGGCCGCGGGAAGGCCCAGGCCGACACGCTGCGCAGGGCGCGCGCGGAGACGATGGCGCACCGCATGAAGGCCGGCGGAGGGATTGAAGAGGTGGCCGGCTCGAAGCTGCGCGCGGGCGACCTCGTAAAAGTTGCTGCCGGCGAATTTATTCCCGGCGATGGCGAGGTGATCGAGGGTGTCGCGTCCGTCGACGAATCCGCCATCACGGGCGAATCCGCGCCGGTAATCCGCGAATCGGGCGGCGACCGTTCGGCAGTCACCGGCGGGACGCGCGTGCTTTCCGATGAAATCATCGTGAAGATCACTTCGAATCCGGGCGAGACGTTTCTCGACCGCATGATCAAGCTCGTCGAAGGGGCCGAACGCCAAAAGACCCCGAACGAAATCGCGCTCAATATTCTTCTCGCCGGTCTGACGATCGTCTTCCTTCTCGCGGTCGCCACGCTCCAGCCGATGGCTATTTACTCCGGCTCGCCACAGTCCGTCTTCGTCCTCATCTCGCTGCTCGTCTGCCTGATTCCCACAACGATCGGTGGTCTACTCTCGGCAATTGGAATTGCTGGCATGGACCGCGTGGTTCAGCGCAACGTGCTCGCGATGTCCGGCCGCGCAGTCGAAGCGGCGGGCGACGTCGATACTCTGCTGCTGGATAAGACCGGCACCATCACGCTCGGCAACCGTCGCGCAACCGAGTTCATCCCGGCACCCAACGTCACCGAAGCCGAGCTTGCCGACGCGGCTCAGCTGGCTTCGCTGTCGGACGAAACACCCGAAGGCCGGTCAATCGTAGTACTGGCGAAAGAGAAGTACAACCTGCGCGGACGCGAACTTTCGGCCTACGCAGCGACCTTCATTCCGTTTTCCGCTGTCACGCGAATGTCCGGCGTGGACCTCGATGGCCGCGAAATCCGCAAGGGCGCCTTCGACGCCATCGTGCAGCACTGCTCGCAGAACGGCCACAAGGTCCCGGCCCAAGTCGAAGAAACCGTTAAGGCGATCTCGAATTCCGGCGGCACTCCGCTCCTCGTGGCTGAAGATCGCCGCATCCTTGGGACCATCCACCTGAAGGACATCATCAAAGGCGGAATGCGCGAACGGTTCGACCAGTTGCGCGCTATGGGAATTCGGACCGTCATGATCACCGGCGACAATCCTTTGACCGCCGCCGCCATCGCCCGGGAGGCGGGCCTCGACGACTTCCTGGCCCAAGCCAAGCCCGAGGACAAGCTGGCGCTCATCCGCGCGGAGCAGGCGAAGGGGAAACTCGTCGCCATGACCGGCGACGGCACCAACGATGCTCCCGCGTTGGCGCAAGCCGACGTGGGCCTCGCGATGAACGCCGGCACACAAGCCGCCAAGGAAGCCGGCAACATGGTCGATCTCGATTCGAACCCGACCAAACTGATCGAGGTGGTCGAGATAGGCAAGCAGCTCCTGATTACGCGCGGTGCGCTGACCACGTTTTCGGTAGCAAACGATGTGGCGAAATACTTCGCGATCATTCCGGCGATGTTTGCCGGTGCTTTTCCAGTGCTGAACGTGCTGAACATCATGGCGCTGAAAACGCCGCAGTCGGCGATTCTCTCAGCTGTGATTTTCAACGCGCTGATCATCATTGCGCTCGTGCCACTGGCGCTGCGCGGTGTGCGTTATCGCCCCCTGGGCGCCTCAGCGCTACTGCGATGGAACCTGCTCGTCTACGGCGTGGGCGGCATCATCGCGCCGTTCATTGGAATTAAGCTGATCGATCTGATCATTACGCATATCGGCTGGGCGTGAGGCTCATATGAAAAAGAACCTTCTCATCTCGATCTGGTACACATTGGCGACGACAGTTCTGCTCGGAATCATCTACCCACTGGTCGTCACGGGCCTGGCGCAAGTAATGTTCCCCAAACAGGCAAATGGTGAACTGATCGTGCAGAACGGAAAGCTCGTCGGCTCGCATCTGCTTGGTCAGCCGTTCACGGCGCGCGGATACTTCTATTCGCGGCCGTCTGCCGCAGGCAGCGCGGGATACGATCCAACAGCATCGAGCGGATCGAATTTCGGTCCGACCAACAAGATGTTGATCGACCGCGTGAATGCCAGCGTCCAGCAATTGCAGCCCACAAATCCGAACGCGCCGATTCCGGCGGACCTTGTCACCGCATCCGGGTCCGGCCTCGATCCGGATATTTCTCCTGCGTCAGCGGAGTTTCAAGTCCCGCGCGTGGCCAAGGAGCGGGGCATGAGCGAGCAGGATGTTCGCGCGCTCGTCGCAAAGCACACGAAAGGCCGCCAGTGGGGCTTCCTCGGCGAGCCTCGCGTCAATGTTCTTGAGCTCAACCTCGACCTCGACGCCGCTCACCCAATGCACTAATCGGGTCGCCCTGGCCTACGGTTTTCCGGTCACCGGGTGCGGATAGTGAAAGGGAATGAGGAACGTATGCGGCCATGAGGCCGGGGCATCGCCGACGATTTCATCCGGGCCCAGCGGATCTTCAGGGTACGTCTTGCCGGAAGAGCTCGCCGCATACGGCTTGTGATTCGCCCAGCCGGTTTCGTAATCCGCCTGCAAAGTCAGGTTGTAGTTCAGCACCTTGATCTTCCACACGCCCGCCTCTTTCACATACTCGTTTTCGTAGACTCCCGCCTCCCACCACTGCCGCGGTAGCCCCGGGCGTGGCACGTCTCGGCTGACGTGAAAACCGCCCAACAAAAAGCAGCGAAAGCGCCCTTTTGCCGTCAGCCCGTCCGGTGCCACGTCCACAAGGTCCTGCAACTGCATGTGGTCCAACAGAAGGCCATCGACCGGTCCGTTGCGGCCGCCGGTAAACACGGGCCTGAAGCGGCCGCAGTACAATCGCTGCGCTCCGGCCTTCCCTCGATAGATGCCGCCCATAAAGTGCACCTCGCATCGATCGGAGAATAGACCGACAACTTCGTCGTAGAGGCCCTTGTCCATGTAGTATCCGTATTTAAAGTGCAGGCTCCGGACGGCCTGCATGCCCTCAAGGAGGTTAACTCTCTGCGAGAGCCGCTCGTACTTCTCTTCGAGTTCTCTGATGTTGGTTTCCGCCGGCATTCGTCTCTCCTTATAGCCAGGTATGAACGTCTCCTGCGATGTGCCTCGGCTCCCCTGGATGCAATCAAGACGGGGTCGTCCGGGCTTCCTCGATGAGTTGCTGGACGGAGATGTCCTGCCTGCCCAAAAAGTAAGCGTTCATCACGTACTGGTGCAGCATTCTCTGCGTGTTGAAGAATGACCCGTTCAGCGCGACCGACGAGCGCATGACTTTCAGGTAAGAGCCTCTGCGCCCATAAAACATCGGCAGGATACGGTGTTCCAGCTTGTTGTACAGCGAAGCGATTTCCTCGGCGGGCGTGTCCGGTATTTCTTCGTGCCCGATATCCCAGCCAGTAACGTCCTCGACGTGGCCTTCGATCCACCAGCCGTCCGGCACGCTGAAGCTGGGGACACCGTTGAGGGCCGCCTTCATCCCGCTGGTTCCGGAAGCCTCGAAGGGCCGATGGGGCGTATTGAGCCACAGGTCAGCGCCGCTCGTCAGGAGCTGGGCCCAGCGCATTTCATAGTTTTCTACGTAAACGATCCGAATGAAGTCCTTCAGCGTGGCCATCATTGCAAAGACGCGCCGGATCATCTCCTTCGCCGGTCCGTCATTCGGATGCGCCTTGCCTGCATAGATCACCTGGAAGGGCCCGACGTGTTGAGCGATCCGTTTCAAGCGCTCGACATCAGTAAACAAAAGGTCGGCTCTCTTGTACGTGGCCGCGCGCCTGGCGAAGCCGATCGTGAGAACGGACGGATCGAGCGCGACACCTGTTTTATCTTTCACCGCGTCGATCAATGTCCCCTTTGCCTGCGCGTGAGCGTCGCGGATCTGTTCGAGCGGAATTCCGATCGCGTATCGAAGGTACAAGTTGTCACGCCGCCATTCGGGGATGTGCCGATCGTAAAGTCCCTGAAACGGCGGCGAAGTCCACGTTGCGGTGTGAACGCCATTGGTAATGGCGCGAATGGGGTAATCGGGGAACATGCTTCGCGATATCTCTCCATGCTGCATCGCAACCCCGTTGACATAATGGGAGCCCCGCAGCCCTACGTACGTCATGTTCAAGACGTTTCCGCTGAAGCACTTTAGCTTTTCGAGCTCTGTCATGCGGTCTTCACCCAGCACCGTTCGGACCAGATCCTTTGGGAATTGGTCGTGGCCGGCAGGTACCGGCGTGTGGGTGGTGAAAACGCATTTCTTGCGAACGAAGGCGAGGTCGTCCTCGGTTGCGTCCGCCACCGGGCGCCCCTGCAAATGGTGGCTGAGGACCGCCAGGGTGAGAAGGGCCGAATGCCCCTCGTTCATGTGATACGTCAGAATATGGTGATAGCCGAGCGCCTCCACCATTTCTACGCCGCCGATTCCAAGGATTACCTCCTGGCAAAGACGGTAATGGTCGTCCCCTCCGTAAAGGTAATCTGTAAGCGTCTGGTCGAAAGCACTGTTCTCGGGAAGCGCGGTGTCGAGCAGATAGACTGGTATGACGTATCCCCCAACACCCCGGATCGAATACTCCCACGCTCGCACTCGGACGTCTCTGCCGTCGATCCGAACGCCAATCCGCGGTTCCCTTTCCTTCAGGATCGTTTCCGGCTTCCAGATCGACGGACTTTCCGTCTGGTTCCCAACCGAATCAAGATGCTGCTCGAAATATCCCTTCCGATATAGCAACGTGACGCCCACGGCGGGCAAACCCGCGTCGGCAGCCGATCTCAACGTGTCTCCGGCCAGGATGCCCAGGCCGCCCGAGTAGTTTCGAATAGCAGCTTCCAGGGCGATCTCCATGGAGAAATACGCAGCAAAGCGTGCGTGGGTGTTTGGAGTCATTTCATGTTCCGGTAGGAGGTAATCTGCCGGTCGAACTTTTCGAGTCCGCCACTACTTTGCCGCGTATCCCATAAGGATGCAACAGTGTGGAGATGCCGCGATGAATGGACGATGAAAATCAATCACACGAGGTTGTGACTTGAGCCTGATCGGAATGGCGTTGGCTGCCTTCGGTTGGTTGCGTCCAATGGAAGGTGCGATCGCTCAAGAGATAATCGAGCTGGCGGCCGTGTTGAATGCTGTGCGCGTCAGCATTCCGTCCAAGCATTTGACGGACTTCTGAATGGCGTTGCGGTTTCGAAGTGCGGCTGGATATCCGCTCAAGACAGCGCTTCGGAAACAACACTCTCCGGAACAACGCTGACACTGGATTCGAGGGTCACTTTGGAAGAAATCGATCGCGCGACGAGGCATGATCGCTCTGCCTTCACCAACAAGCGATCGGCCCGCTCGCGATCTTGCTCGCGAGCAATCTTCAATGCAGGACACAGTCTTACTTCCGTGAATCTCCGGTCGTTCTCATCTTTCTCCAGCGTGGCTTCCGCCTCGACCTCCAAAAGAACAAAGGCGAACTTCGAGACCTCCGCCATGCCGGAGAAAGTGCTCACGTAACACGTCGCTACGGCTGCCACAAAGAAATGCTCCGGCGTCCAGACACCCGGCTCTCCGAGGAATTCCGGTGGGGCGCTGAAACTGATCGGCCGGGGCACGCTGTCTGATGCAACCACCGCCGACCGGGGCCGAGTGCACTTTACCCTGACTTCGTATTTGCGACCCGTGTCCGTGATTCACCACACTGCGCGGGAACCGCGCCACACCGGCGGCGTGTTCTTTACGCTTCTGCCGCGTGGGCCTTCAGGCCCGATTCGTTCCGAATCACGACGGTCGACCCTTTGGTCATGATCAGCATCTTGTTCTTGAAGTCGGTCATTGTTCGCGTGACGGTCTCGCGCGAGATGCCGACAATCTGAGAAATCTCCTCGTGCGTCAGACCCAGATTGAAACGTTTGCCCTGAGTTGTCTGCTGGGCATTTGCGGAAGATTCAAGCAGGAACTGGGCGACCTTTTCAGCGGCTGACCGGGACAGTCCCAGGTAACGGATCTCCTGGCACGCCTGGAGGTAGCCTTTGCCGAGTTGCTGCAAAGCCGCCACAGACGCCTCGGGGTTTTCCCGCAGCAATCTCAGGAAGTCATCACGACGCACAAAGTTCACCTGACAAGGCTGGAGCGCCTCGGCCGTCAGTTCGTATGGCTCGCCCGAGAGCGCGGCCTGCATCCCAAGTATTTCACCCGGCTCGCAGACTCGGACGATCAGGGTCCTGCCATCGGCGGAACTCATCGTCAGCTTCACTCGGCCCTTGCAGAGCATATACACGCCGCGTGGAACTTGCCCTTCAACGAAAAGGACGGCGTCCGCCGGGTAGCTGCTCGTGAATTTTACGGCATTGAAAGCCTGGAGCGCAGAGCATGGCAACTGGCAAAAGAAGCCATTCTTCCGCAACTGGCACGTTTTGCAGTCGTCTGTCAGTTCCATCCCGTATGGTGCGCGCATCTTATTCTCCTTTTTCATCCGAATGATGCCCGTCGAGTTTTGATCCGTCCTGCCCCAAAATTTGACGCATGAATCCGGAAGCCCTCATAAGACCTGCCCCTTGTTCCCGCATTTTGAGAAGCAGTGTGCGGCCTTCCGAATCCGCAAAACTGACCGCGCTCAGATCAACGACAATCCGTTGATCACCGGCGCGTTCCTTTGTTTCGACCCAGGCTGTCCTGAGCACTTCGACCCATGGCCCTTCCACTCTTCCCTCAAGCCTGAGTGACATTGAGTTCGTTCCGTCCTCTGGCGTGATTCTTAGCACGTTGCCTCTGTTCACACGTCACAAAAGCACGAACGGAACCAACCGGGCTCGGATGGTGGCTTTTCGCGGAATGTGCTCAAAACAAGAAAGATAGTTCAATAGTCGGCGAGAATCAGGCTCAGAAAAAAGGCGGCGAAACGATGGCATATCGTCAAGTGACGAGATTCCGTCACGTCGTCCGTCGTCAGTTAACGGGAATTAACGAGGCATTAGGGGTTGGAACGTGCAACCAAATGGCGAACTTCGATCAGCCACGAATGACTTCGACCGAGCAGTGAGCGTGCATGGCGACCGATTCGGAGACGCTGCCCATCATCAGACGGTCGATGCCGCGCCAGCCATGCGAACCAACAACGATCAGGTCCGCACCCCACTGGGCCGCTTCATCCAAAATGACGGCCTTCGGATCGCCGCTCAACGGCTCACCCGTTTCAACTTGGGCGAGACCGGCTGGACGCAGAAGCTCACGGGCTCGCTTGATGGCCTCAGCGGCGCGCGACCGCAATTCCCTCTCGATTGTTTCCACAGCACCGCCCGCCCGATCGGCGTAGAAATATGCCGTCGAAACATCGGCAACGGGCACTACGAGAGGAGCAACGCTTATGATTCTCGCGCAGCTTCGCGGAGGCCATGGGCGCTCCCCGACCGACCTCACGGCGGCAGTCGAGCAGTCCGACCCGTCCGTAGCAAGTAGGATTTTCAGCGCTGCGCCGGCCTTTGGCAAGCCTTGCGCGCCCTGCCGCACGACCTCGACCGAGCAAGGCGCGGTGCGCACCACAGCTTGCGCAACGCTGCCGAGTAGAAAGCGCGCCAAGCCGCCGCGGCCATAAGAACCGACGACCGCGAAGTCGGCCCCCCACTTCTTTGCATACTCTGGGACGGTCACTCGAGGATGACCCGATAAAACTTCTGTTCGGGTTTTGAGTCCGGACCGCTCGAGGTCGCTCGCGATTGACTTGATCAGAGACTCCGCTCCTTGCTGTGCCGTTTCCAGAAGTTCTGCACGTGGCTCGAACGGGGCCAAATCTACAACGTGCAGAACACATACTGTTGTGTCCGCAGGCCATGCACGTGCCTTCACGACTTCTATGGCCGTCTGCGAAACCGGAGAGAAATCGGTGGCGATCAATACCTTCATGTCCTTGCCTCATACTGCGCGACTCGTGGGCGTCATCGCCGGCTGCTTCGACTTTGCCTCTCACCGTCTCCGCGACGAGCTCGCGGCGCAGATCAGAACCGGAACACGGCTGTCACTTCGGCGCCTTCAGGTAGCTCATTCGGCGGAACAACATAGACGTGCCCGCCCCGGCGGATCGTCAGGATCGCTGCGAGATTGAGCAATTCGTCATCGCCCGGTTCGTATCCGCTGTGCACATGCACAGTTTCCGGATCGGCCAATAGACCCCACTGCTCGCCCTCCGAAGGCAAGAACAGGAACCGGACCAAGCCACGCTCCGCCGCGGTCACAACCTTTCGCAGGTTGCTCGAAGTACGCGAACTGTTAGCGTGCGCCTGGTACACGGCAAAGGCGCGAGCCCTTGTCTCAGAAAGCTGTTTTTCAATAATTCTCCAGGAAGCCGCATGCAACGCGTACGGTGAGAGTAGGTCGGGGTTTCCTGTGACCATCTCCTCCAAGAGATGCGGATAGGTGTTCGCTTCCTTGTAAATCGGGAAGAGGTAATCGACGGACGCCACAACGAGGGGCGCCTGCTGGCCTTTCAATGAAGCCGCGACGCCGCGATCGATGTCACGGAAGAAATGGACGAGCCTGTCTTTGCTATCGAGGCTGGGACCGTGATAGACGGCGCCCTTCTGTCGGGAAGCCGGAGACGAGGCGGTGTGCATCTGGTATCGCCGCTCAAAATGTAATCCCTGGAGATCTTCGCGGAGGCTCTCAGGAACTTCCTTCATAGTTCGTTCTCGAATACCTCGGCGCGAGCCTTCAAAAAGCTTCACATGTTTCTGACTGAGCGCCAAAACAAAGAACCGATCGTTCGTCGGAACAAAGGCCAGTAGCGGTCGAATAAAGAATTCGCGGCCGACCACGACGCGTTCGATAGCGGCTACCGGCAGATGGCAGCGACCAAAGAAATTTCTGCTCATGAAAATGGCCACACCCTCGGTACCGGGATGAACCGGTTCATTGTCCTGTACCGAGCGCCAGTGCGACTTCAAAAGATCTTCCGCTTCTCCGACGGTCATCGCAAAGCCCTGGAAACTTGATTCGGCCGTCTTCAATAGGTTCTTCAGCCGCGTCAAAACCTGTTTCATGCCGCCCACAGGCGTGTTATCGCTCATGAAGATCGAGATGCACGGCTGTTCGTGAGAAGCTGCCAAAGCTGAATACTCGGGCTCCTTGATTTCCACCTCTGCTCCAGCCGCGTGGATATTGGTTGCCACGGATCCCCACTTTCTGCTTGCCTGACAACAGGCCTTACGCCGCCCTGGACGCACCCGCTCGCCAGGCGTCATCAAGCAATCTGCGCACCTCATCATCGCTGAGCTGCGGAAATTCCTCGTAGAAGAGGCCGACGGCGCGAAACTCCCGCGGCGTCAGAAGACAGACGAGGTCATCCACCTCAGGACGGAGAAGCAGGCAGGTCGACAGTGGCGCAACGCCCGCGGCGACGACGACCCGGGCGACCCCTAGCCTTTTCACTCCTTCGATGGCCGCCCGCATCGTCGAACCGGTCGCTATGCCGTCGTCAACCAAAATCACCGTACGATCGCGAAGGTCCGGCGCCGGGCGAGAGCCCCGAAAGGCAGCTTCCCTACGCCGCAATTCCCGAGTTTCGGCGTTCACAACCTTCTCGATATTCCCGGGGGACAAATGAAACTCTTCAACGATGTCGGGATCGACAACTTGGACATCGCCCATCGCGACCGCGCCCATGGCCAACTCCTCGTACCCGGGTACACCCAGTTTGCGCACCAGAAAGACGTCCAGGGGCGCCCGAAGAGAAGTCGCGATGCTGCAGGCAACGGCCACGCCACCGCGCGGCAAGCCCAACACGATTACATCCGGGCGATTCGCAAGCGCCGAGAGCTTCCCTGCGAGTAGCTCTCCTGCTTGTTTGCGGTCGTGTATTCTTTCCGTCATGCCCTGGCGGGCCGTTTCCTTCAGGCCGCAGTCACGCGAGTCTTGATGACTTCTGGAAGCTGCGGGCCGTAAATTCGCTGCAAGGTGTTGACGATTTCTGCGTGCGAGAGCTCGGCTCCTCTGCCCGAACCGGCCGATTCCGCGTGGAGTACCACGTTGTCCATCGACAGAATACCTTCCAGCATGCCGTCTCTGTTAATCACCGGCAACCGACGCACTTTGTTCTTAGCCATCGCTTCCAGCGCCGCGTGAATATCGTCCTCCGCCTGGCACGAATAGACCTGGCCGCTCGAAACCTCCGCTACGGTGATCTCCCCTGGAAGCCGGTTCCCAGTGCCCAGAGCCACGCAGATATCGCGATCCGTCACGACTCCGACAATCTTCTGTTGCGCGTCGATAACCGGCAGGATGCCGCAGCTGCGATTCCAAAGCAGTTCAGTGGCGGCGCCGAGATTCGTTTCCGGACTGCAATACGCCGGGGTGCCCATCATCACGTCTTGAACTTTCATGATTTGTCTCCTTCTGTTTCCGCGATCCGGTTTCCGGCCGAAAACTCAAACGATTCACCCGTATAGGTGTCCTGATGGATCACCGCTTCCTCATTCCAGCCCACTTTGCACTCCTCCCTGCGAATCGATCCCTTGGAGTGCGCCAGCGCGGCTTTCTTGGCCGCTCGTTTGTGTTTTTTCGTTGTCATGTTCTGCGCCTCCGCTTCGAAGATTTCCTGGAACCTCTACCTAGCCCGCGCCGGACGGGCAGAATGCCCTGGCCTTGCATTCATTCTGCCCGTTCGGTTGGAAGAGGCCGTGACCTTTTCCCCGTTTCCACTTCGGTCGGCAGGTCAACTACGCGCATGATCTGGTTCGAGCAGGACTCGGAGTAGACTGTCTCGCCCTTCTTCTCTTCTTTCTTCGTTCTCGTTTGCCGCTAATTACGAGCCGGCGAGGCTCGACGTTGATTTCCAGTTCCTTTTCGGTGAAACCCGGCACTTCCGCTTTGACTTCCAGAGCGTCTCCCGACTCCGTGATGTCAATCTGAACCGGGTGGAGCAACTCCTCCTCTGCCTGAAACCAATCGTCGAGCTCGTGGCCGAATGGCCGGCCTTTGCTCTCAAAAACCTCGTACGCCCGGCGCGAAACGCTTCGAAAAGCTCGTTGGCGCGGTCGAACAATTCTCAACTGTGAATGGTTTGACTGCGGTTGGTTCCTTCGCAATTTGTACGGCAGTCGCTTTCTCTCCCATGGCTTCGTCCCTCTCGCTTCCTTGTGTCTCAACGCTGGCCTCGGCGGATCGAATACCTAGGCCCTGTCGTGCGACCCATCTGGCAAGACCCACGAAGGCCAGCACACGCCCACAAAACTCGCAAATTGGAACAAAACGCACAGTGACGGGCGTCACAAGTGCGTGTGATCCCTGCCGGAGAGCTGGGCTTAGAAGTCTTTTCGGGAGATTCGCAGCTTTTGCATGCGAGAGTTCAAGGTGGTGCGGTTCATCCCCAGACGCTCGGCTGCCCCGCCGGGACCGCCAATTTTGCCTTTGGCTTCTCGGAGCACGCGGAGGATATGCTCTCGCTCGACATCTTCGAGCTTCGATTGGGTCTCGGGATTCGCACTGGCAGCCTGGGCAGGCTCAAGCTCGACCCTCGGAATCCGAAGCTCCGGCCCTGGGGATAAAATCACGGCTCGTTCAACGACATGCTCGAGTTCCCTGATGTTGCCGGGCCAAGAGTACCGGCACAGAGCTTGCATCGTGTCCGGCGGGATCACATCGATGGTTTTCCCCATGCGCTTCGTGAACCTGGAAAGGAAAAAATGAACCAGCAGCGGAATATCCTCGGCCCGGTCGCGCAGGGACGGGACCACTACGGGAAACACACTGAGCCGGTAGAAAAGATCGCTGCGAAATTGCCCTGAGGCCACCAGCTTGCCGAGGTCGCGGTTTGTGGCGGCGACGATACGCACATCCGTGGTCAGCGTCCGGCTGTTCCCGAGGCGCTCGAACTGCTTTTCCTGAAGTACCCGCAGCAGCTTCGACTGTAATTCCAGGGGAATTTCGCCGACCTCATCGAGAAAGAGCGTGCCTTGATGCGCAAGCTCGAATCTCCCGATTCGCTGCGCGATCGCGCCCGTGAACGCGCCCCTCTCATGCCCAAAAAGCTCGCTCTCGAGCAGTCCGGCAGGCACGGAAGCACAGTTGATCCTAACAAAGGCGTGCTCGCGGCGAGGGCTCAGGTCGTGTACGGCGCGCGCGAGCCGCTCCTTGCCCGTGCCGGTTTCTCCCAAGATCAAGACGGTCGAGTCCGTAGGCGCAACGGTTTCGATCTGCTTCAGGGCGCGTTTCAGAACCTTGCTATTCCCGATGATGTCCTCGAAACGATTTTCCGTTCGCAATTCGTCTTCGAGAAAGAGCTTCTCTTTGGCCAGTCTGGCATTCAGGTCCGATATGCGTTGGAATGCCAGCGCGTTGTCGAGCGCTACAGCGATCTGGCTGGCCAGTTGCGTAAGCGCATCGAGGTCGTCATCCGAAAAGTTGCCGGGGCGCAGACTATAGAGATTCAGGGTACCGAGCGGTCCGGCTCGACCCATGAGCGGAATCCAGCAGCCCGATTTCACCGACGCGTTTGCGAGGTGCGGCGGCAGTTCAAACGGAAACCGCTCTGCCGGATAACCCTTCAGCAGCAGTGGCTTGCCGGATACATAGGACCAGCCGTGCGGCGAGCCGGCTATGGAAATCAGCATCCCGGCGGGAAGCGGGGGTATGCCCGGAGCCGCGGCCACTGAGTGAGTCCGAAGCGTCTTCGTTTCGGCATCGTAGAGGGCCAGCGCTGCGTAATCGAAGTCTTTTACCTGGCGGACGCACGAACCGATCGCGGCGAGCAGCTTCGTAATGTCCAGGTTTGAGAGCAAGACATTTGTGACTTCAAGAAGGAAAGCCTCGCGGACGCGCTTTTGCTCCGTGATATCTCTGGTGACCTTGGTAAAACCCAGAAGTTTGCCGTCCTCGTCATGAAGAGCCGTGATGACGACATTCGCCCAGAAACGCGACCCGTCTTTCCGAACTCGCCAGCCTTCGCCCTCCCAGCGGCCTTCCCAAGCGGCGATTCGCAGTTCTTCGTCGGGCTTTCCCCGTTCAATATCTTCGGAAGGATAAAAATACGAGAAGTGCAGACCGACGATCTCGTCGGCGCGATATCCCTTGATTCGCTGCGCCCCTTCATTCCAGCTATTCACCCGGCCCTGCGGATCCAACATGAAGATGGCATAGTCTTTCACTTCCGCGACGAGCCGCCGGTACCGCTCCTCGCTCAAACGCAGCGCGTCTTCAACCCGCTTCTTTTCCGTGATGTCGCGAATCGCGCTGGCGACGAAGTGCCCGCCGGATTCTTCGAGAGGACTGAGGCTGATCTCGACGGGAAAGGTGCTCCCATCCTTGCGCTGACTCCTTAGCTCAAGACCCATTCCCATCGGCCGGGTACGAGGGGCCGCGATGTACTCGGTTCGCTGGCGGAGGTGCCCATGCCGAACCTGCTCCGGCATCAGGACTTCGACCGGCTGGCCCACTAGTTCCTGCCTCGAGTAACCGAACATCCCCTCGGTCTGCGAGTTGACGAAAACGATTCGTCCGGTCGCATCCACGATGACCATCGCATCCGGAGCCGACTCAAGCAGTCGCCATCTCTCGTCATCCGTCGATTTCAAGCCCGCTCCGGCGGGCGGACCCTCTTGCGTCATAATCTGAAAAACTAGCACTCTGTGTCATCTCAGGGCAAGTTAGCAATCGCGTTCATCCCGCCGTCCGCATCGCGATGCACGAGGATGCGTTTGAGTCCTTTTTGTTTGCTGTGGCCCTGACTGCCAGCTTGACCCCGGGTTTCTCCTACGATCGCCTCGGTTGCGCTTGCCTGCGGCGCCGTTCGTGCGGCGGGCGAGGCACATTCGCGTCAACCATCCTCCGGCCTGTGACGCGCGTCACTAGCAGTCGTAACGGGCATCACGGCGCACGAACCCTCCGTTCCGGCATGCTGCTCTTGAAAGAGGGGCAGCATGTTAGACGGCAAGACGTCCCGCGTTCTAATTATTCACAACGACCTACGCGAAGCGAGCGCCCTTCAGTGCCTCGTGGAAAAGGGCAGAGGGTTCTCCGCCCTATCAACCTGGAGCGGGCTGGAGGCGCTGGACCTCCTGAAGACGGACCAATTCGACGTTTTACTGATCGACAGTTACGTCCCCGACCTGTACGTCGGCGAACTGATCGAGCGCGTTTCGTCACTTCCCCGGCCGCCGCAGATATTGGTTATGGGGGACCGCCCGACGCCGGCCCACATCACCCAATGTGCGGCCCGAGGGTTGTGTTGCGTGGTGGATAAGGGCAGGCCCCACACGATACTCCAAGCCATGGCGGCCTACGCGGCCATGCGCAAACCCGCGAATCGGACCAAGGAAGGCGATTCGCCGAAAGCATCTCGAATGGAGAAAGACAATGCAAATGCAAACGACTGAAAGGCAAACAGGCATCACTCTGAAGAACATCGTATTCGCGACGGACTTTTCTCCGGCCGCGATGAACGCGCTCCACTATGCCGCGGACCTGGCGCATCGCTTTGGCGCCAAGCTGCATATCGTGAACGCGACGGAAGTGGCTAACTACGCAATGCCCCCGCAAACGTGGCGTAGCGTAGACGAAGGACGCAACCTGGAAACGCAGAGGCTGCGCGACTCACTCCAGACTGAATTCCCGGATGTCGAAAATGAGATTCAGGTGTGGGAAGGGACGGTGGGGCGCGTCGTGGCAGCGTCCGTCGACCGGGCGAACGCGGACCTCATTGTGCTCGGCACTCGCGGCCGCACGGGAGTCGGTAAACTGCTCCTGGGATCGTCCGCAGAAGAGGTCCTCAGAAATGCTCCCTGCCCCGTTCTGACGGTCGGCCCGCACGCGCTCACGCCGCAGCCTTGGTCGCTGAAGGAAATCCTATACGCCACCGACTTCAGTCCTGCGTCACTTTCGGCTGCGCAGTATGCCGTGGCGTTGGCACAGGAGTACAAGGCCAGACTCACGCTTCTGCACGTCATCGAAGACCGGAAGGTAGATGAATTGGTTCATCCGTCGGAACTGGCCGCGTCTTCTTTGCGCCTGCTGGCCAACCTCGTGCCCGCTGGAACGATCATGTCGTCTGAACCACGGTGTGAAGTCTGGCAGGGCGCGCCCGCGGACAAGATTCTCGAGCTTACCGGACAAATCGGCACCGGGTTGATTATTCTTGGTGCGCGCAAGCCGTCGGGGGTTCCCGGAGCCGCCACGCATCTGCCGATCGCAACGGTCCACAAGGTCGTCGCTCAGGCGCCCTGCCCTGTCTTGACCGTGCGCCACACAGCATCATAGGAACGAGTGAAAAGGCGCAGGCGAGCGCTATCGATGAAAGGCCAAGGGTGGGCGGCGCTAGCTTAGCTTCGACTGTAGGTGGTGGTATCCGAATTCCTTGCGTGCTTGGTCGAGGCGTTTGCCGCCCCGCACGGCCTTTCGGATCGCGTCTTCGGCCGTCGCAATCCCTTCGGCTGTGGTGAGCACTTCGGCCTCGTGCCACCGCGGAATCACAACCACTCCATCCGCATCGCCCCGCAGGATGTCGCCAGGAGCGACGCGCGCGTCGCCGATGCTCACCGTAATCTCCGTCGCATCCAGCTGCACTCGATCCTTGCCCGTGCGCATCGAGTAGCTGCGGCTGAAAACAGGATAGCCAAGTTCCAAGCAAAGTGCGGTGTCGCGGCAGGCGCCATCGATCACCGTACCCGCAATCCCCCGCCGGTGCGCGATTTCGGTCAGGATGTCCCCCCACACCGTAGCGTTCTCGCGGCCGCCATTGTCGATCGCGATCACGGAACCCGGCGCGACGTCGTCGATGAATTCGCCGACCGTGCCGGCCGGTTTTCCGACGGGACGATAGAGCATCGTGAACGCTCGGCCGGTCAGGCGAAAACGGGGATCGCGCGGCTTGATGTTCAGGCATTGGCCCGCGATGCCCAGCCTGTCGAGTGCATCGCTGATGGTGGCCGTGTCGAGCTTGCTCGCGCGCTCGACCGATGGGTCCTGGGCAGGCATGGAAGGTTCCTCAGCTCTTCAGCATGTCTTCGTAGTTGGCGCCCATGACCTCAGTGATGGGCTTGCCTTCGCGCAGCGCCGTAGCCATGGCCGCTTCGCGCGCGACGATCTGCTCCGCGGTGGCCAGGACCTGCTCGACATTTCCAGCAGAAATGAAGACAACGCCGCTGCCGTCGGCAATTGCATAGTCACCGGGTGTGACTTGGATCTCGCGGATCACGACTAGCTCGTTGGTGGCAAGCTCGACGATGCGACCGCGCGCGGTAAACGTCGTCACGCCCAGCCCAAACACGGGGAAGTCATGCTGGCGCGCCTCGTCGATGTCCCTTACGGGCCCGTCGGCAATCACGCCGGCAACGCCGCGCAATTTCGCGCCGAGAGTGAGAATGCCGCCCCAACTGGCCGCGTTCACTCCGCTGTGCTGCTCGACCACGATGATTTCCCCAGGGCGGGCCGCTTCGATCGCCGTGGTGCTTACATGGCGTGGCTTTCCCGGCGGAGGCTCACCAACGCCCAGTTTCACAGTCAGGACGCGGCCTGCGATTCGCCGCGAGGAGGCCAGTTGCGAGAGCCCTGTTGCCACGCCGGTCAGCTGGAGCTTGTCGAGCGCGTCGGAAACAGCGCAGCAATCGACGCGTTTCAACCGCTCAACAAAATCGCTCGCGGCCGCGCCTGCGCTCATTCTCTCTCCTTGGCGCCCCTATTGCCAGTAAACGAAGCCCATGGCGTTGCCGGTTCCCGCCTCGGTGCGATAGCACGGCACGTAATCCACAAGATTCATCTTCTTTCCCAGCGCGTTCATGCCCACAGACAAAGGCATCCAGTTCCTCATCTCGCAGGTGTTGCCCAGCAGATAGCTCTCGGGTACCGCCGCCAGTGTGGCTTCGTCCTGCGTCTGCATGGCTTTCAGCACGCGCTGGTCAAAATCTTCATCGATCACGAAGTGCGTCAGCCCACCTGAGGCAAACACCGCCACCTTGGCATCTTCCTTCCAACTCTCGATGGCCTTCATCAAGGCGCGCCCAAACTTGAGGCACCGTCCGATTTTCGGCCGGTTGTTGGGAATGCCTGCATTCAGGAAGACCGGGACGCTCGGAGGCGGATTGTCGACCATGATCCGCCGGTAGAGAAAGCCGAACGCGTGCGGTACGCCATGGTCATGCCCGTTGACTTTCGGCAGCTTGGACGACTCCGACACGTCAAATTCCAGATCCATGAAGGAATTCACCAAATGCACGGCGAGATCCGAGGCTCCGGGGTATACCGCGCCGCCCGGAGGACAATGCCCGATTTCCGCGATGGCGATTCCCGGTGGAAATTTTGCCTTTGCCTCTTCCGTCTCTGGAATATTCTCCAACTTGCTGCCCGTGTACACGAGAAACGCCGGCGTATTGTCGTCCGTGAAGAGTTCGCGCTGGTCGTTGCCGATGATCACCACTGCATCCGGCTTGACCTCGGCAAATTTCGCAGCCAATTTGTCCAAGGCGCGCTGGCAGGCGTCGTAGCGCTTCTTCCGCTCCTCCGGAGTAACTGCGGCCACGAAACCCGGTTGGCGCGCCGCCAGCAGCTTTGGAAAGTCGTAAGCTTCGCCACGATAGAAGTGCTTCGGATTCTTCCGGTCCGCGTCTGCGCGCAGGTGCCACATGTCCGGCGGCGTCGAGAGCATGGGCCCGTGCGAAGAGCCGATGCCGAGTACGATCTTTGCCATGCTCGTCCCTCCGTCTGTTCCGCGATTCCTGAAGCGGCTCTCAGCCCCACACGCGGCGTGCTGTCTCCACCACAAGCCGCATCTTGGCCCACTGCTCGTCTTCGGTCAGCAGATTCCCTTCCATCGTCGAGGCGAAGCCGCACTGCGGGCTGAGCGCGAGATTCTCAAGAGGCACGTACTTCGCCGCCTCGTGGATTCGCTTCACCAACGCGTCGCCGCTCTCCATCTGCGGAACCTTCGAGCTGATCAGTCCCACCACCACGGTCTTGTTTCTTGGGACGAAACGAAGCGGCTCGAATGTGCCCGAGCGTTCGTCCTCGTATTCCAAAAGGAAGCGGTCCACTTCCATCGTTCCGAATAGCTTCTCGGCGACCGGATCGTAGCCTCCTTGCGCGTACCAGTGGCTGCGGCTGTTCCCGCGGCAAAGGTGTATGCCCAGCGTGACTCCGGGCCGCCGCGCCACCGCGAAACACGCGTTGTCGGCGCGGATCGACTCATCGAGGAATGCATCGGGCTCGACCTTCATCTCCGTGCGAATCCACTCGCGCCACTTCGGATCCATGAAATAGCTGTAACGCGGCGCGTCAATCTGGATGTACTTCACGCCCTCCGCCGCGAGACGCGCCAGCTCCGCCTTCATGATTCCGACGATATCCCACAGCAGGGCGGAGTGATCCTTGTAGGCCCTCTCGGTTCTGCCCGCCTTGAACGAGATCGCCGGGAATTGCGTGGCGCTGGGCAATGTCATTTTAATGTCGCCGGGACTGTGCTGCTTCAAGAAAGGCAATTCGTGCCCGGTCAGCGGCCGCACGGCACGAAGCTTCTCGACCACGACGCCGGCCACCCGCCCGCGAGATCCCGAGGGTCCCGGGCCCACCGAGCTTCCGGGAACAGCAGTGTTCCAGCTTCGCGCCAAGCCGTCGCCGAAATCGAACCCTTCGACCGCATCGGTGAAATCGCCCATGAAATTGCTTCGGCGGAATTCGCCGTCGGTGAAAATCTCGAAGCCCAATTCTTTCTGCTTGGCGAGCACGCGGAGAATCGCGCGGTCCTCGATTTCACGCAGGCGCTCCGCGTCTCTGGCGCTCCGCGCTTCCAGCAACTCAGGCGGACGCAGGAAACTCCCTACGTGGTCGGCTCGGTACGGTGCGTGCATTTTCCAGTTCCCTTTTCTGGTTTGAGCTCGAACCCTCTGCTTAGGACCGCGGCTCCCCAGCGGTTCTTGCGTCTACGCTCAACCGAAACAGCTTTTTCGCGTTGTCCTCGAAGATCAATTTTTTGTCGGCCGCGTTCAGCCAGTCGAAAGTGTCGATGTAGGCCTTCACGTCGTCCATCCATTTCCCCGTCTTCGGGTCTTTCGCGGTGCCGACGCCGGGACGCTCCGTGCCAAAGAGGCAGCGGTCCGCGCCGGCGGTCTTGATCAGGAGTTCAAGGCCGAGCGCCGTGTACAACACCGTATCGTAGTACAAGCGGCGCAGGCCGTCGTAGAACGTCTCGCCGCCTCCGCGCCTCAGCGACGGCGCTTGAAAACGCCCGAAGTGGTACGGCACCGCTCCGCCGCCGTGCGAAACCACGATCTTCAGCTTCGGAAAATCCTTGAACACGCGCGACCCGGCCAGCGAAACAACCGCGATCGTCTCCTCGTTGATGAAGTGCGTCGAGTAGCTGTGCCGGATCGACCGGCACCCTGCGCCGTGTATGTAACCGGGCACATCGAGTTCCACGAGCTTCTCGTACAGCGGATACCAGTATTCATCGCCGAGCGCGGGCACGTCGTAGTTCGAGGCCTCGCTCGGGTCGGGATTGAGCAAGCATCCGACGAACCCGAATCCTTTCACGCAGCGCTCGAGCTCGGGGATGCAGTTCTTCGGGTTTGCGTCGGGCGACTGCGGCAGGCCGCAAACGCCCTTGAAAACGTTCGGAAAGAGCCGGCACTGTTGCGCGACGAGATTGTTGCACTCTTCGATGAACCACTGGGACACCTTCGCCGGCTTCTCGGCCATCATCATCTGGTACGGCCGAGGCGACAGGAGCTGCAAGTCCGTGCCGACCTCTTTCAGCAGCCCGAAATGCGACTTGCCCGTGTTGAAAGTGGGCTCGTTCAGAAACGCGATCATCTCGTCGTCGCTGATTTCCACTTTCCCGCGGCCGTGCGATCCGCGGTGCGACAGTATATTTGCCTTATAGACGTAGAGCGAATCCGGCGCCGTCAAATGACCATGAACGTCGATTACCATTGCTCGTCCTCCCCCTTCTGCGCTTTACCACAATGACCCAAAAAATCAAATCGCAACGAGCTCCGCCGCGCCAGCGCATCCATGCTTTCTCAAGGCTTCGGGCGCAATCGCTGTTCTTATCCTCTAACAATGCTGATGTCAACCGAATCAGAAGCTCTGACTTTGAGTTTCAACGAAGACATGTTATAGACCCCGTGCCGGCAAGCGCATCGCCATGAACTGACCGCCTGCTTGGGGGGAAGATGCAGGACAAGGATACAGCAAGAAGTCCGATCGCGGACGCCGGATCCCAAAAGAGCGGGAAGGCCGCGTACTACGCCCTGGTGATGCTGACGGTTATCTATTCGCTCAACTTCCTGGATCGCACCGTCATCACCATCCTGATCGACCCCATCAAGCACGACTATCACTTGTCCGACAAGGTGATGGGCTTCATCTCCGGCTTTGGCTTCGTCATCATGTACTCGATTCTCGCCGCGCCGGTGGCCCGCTGGGCCGACCGCGGCAACCGAAGGTCAATCATCACATACGGATTGATCCTGTGGAGCGGCATGACCGCGCTCGCCGGCATTGCTCGAAACGCTCTACAACTCACGCTTTCGCGATTCGGCGTCGGCGTCGGCGAGGCCGCGGGCACTGCGCCTTCGAGCTCGATGATTTCCGATCTCTTTCCCGGCAGCAAACGATCCAGCGCGATGGCGATCTACCAGTTGGGTCCGGTGTTCGGCGGATTCCTCGGCGCCTTCATCGGCGGCTGGGTTAACCAATACTACGGCTGGCACGACGCATTCCTCGTCGCGGGCATTCCCGGCTTGCTGGTCGCCGTCCTCTTCCGCCTCACTGTCAAGGAGCCCGCTCGCGGCAGCTCCGAACCGAAGAAGGTGGGCACCGGCCAGCAGAACCTGCGCGAGACGTTCCGCTTCATGCTGAGCCAGCGCTGCTACATGCTGCTGCTACTGGGATTCTGCTTCACGACCTTCACCCAGTTCGGATTCGGCACCTGGACCGCGCCGTTCCTCGGCAGAATCCATCATCTCAATACGGCGCAGATCGGCACATACGTCGGCACGGTAAGAGCGATAGCGGGCTTTGTCGGCACCCTTCTCGGCGGCTATCTCTCCGATTGGACGGGACGCAAGAACGTTCGCTGGAGAATTTACGTCTCCGCGATCTGCTCGATGCTTGCGTTTCCGGGCGTACTCCTCTTTGTCTTCTCCCACAGCCTGTTCTGGTGCATTACCGGCTTCACCATAGTTTCGGCGATGTCGCCCGTGCATGTGGGTCCCATAGTCGGAGTCTCGCATTCCGTGGTGAAAGTGGGCATGCGCGCGTTCGCCACGTCGGTCATCTACCTCATCGCCGAACTGATCGGCCTCGGCCTGGGCCCGTTCCTGATCGGCGCCTTCAACGACCACTACAGCCACAGATTCGGCGTCGGTGTGATCCGCTACTCGATGTCCACCGCCGCCGCGACGACGCTGATCGGCGGGCTGATTTTCATGGCGGCCGCCCAGTTTCTCCAGCGCGACATGGCCCGCGCGGCGAATTGACGCGCTCTTTTGCAGAGCGGCTGCACGCGCTAGAATTGATCTTTGGATCGGGCACGTGCTAAATTGCCCGGTCAAGATACGCAACAGGGCGCAATCGAGTGGGGGCCATGGTCGACAAGACTCTTGCAACATGTCAGGAAGCGGTTGCCGGTGTGTTTGACGGCGCCACGATCCTGCTCGGTGGTTTCGGTGATCCCGGCCTGCCTGGACAAATCCTCGAGGCGCTTCGGTTGCAGGGCGCGAAGAACCTGACGGTCGTCCACAACGGTTCCGGCGGCGGCACCCACTCTCTCGGCGGCCTGATACATGACGGGCGCGTTCGCAAGCTGATCGCCTCTTTTCCCAGCCATCCTGGCAACACGTCCTTCCAGGAGCGCTACCTCAAGGGCGAAATCGAACTGGAACTCGTGCCGCAGGGCACGCTCGCCGAGCGGATTCGCGCGGCGGGCGCCGGCCTTGGCGGATTTTTCACGCCCACAGGCGCGGGGACGGAGCTCGCTGCCGGCAAAGAGACCCGCGTCATCGACGGACGCGAACACGTCTTCGAGAAAGCGCTTCGAGCCGACTTTGCATTCGTGCGCGCCTATCGGGGCGACCGGCTCGGCAACCTGAACTACCGCATGGCCATGCGCAACTTCAACGTGCCCATGGCAACGGCGGCCAAGTTTGTGGTCGCCGAGATCGATGAGCTTGTGCCCGTCGGGTCGATTGACCCGGAGGATGTTCACACGCAGGGAATTTTTGTCGATCACGTCGTCGAAGTTGTCCGTCATCCCAAGTACCTGGAAATCACCACGGAGGGAAGGTAGCAATGTCGCTGACACGAGAAGGTATCGCGTATCGCGTTGCGTGCGATCTGCCGGAGGGCAGCTACGTAAATCTCGGGATTGGCATCCCGACGCTCGTCTCGGGCTACGTGCCGAAGGACCGGGAGGTCTTCTTCCACAGCGAAAATGGAATCCTCGGGATGGGGCCTTTGGCGAAGCCGGGCCACGAAGATCCCGACCTTGTCAACGCCGGAAAGCAGTACGTCACGCTGCTTCCGGGCGCCAGCGTTTTCGACCACCCGACCTCGTTCTCGATGATTCGCGGCGGGCACGTTACCCATGCTGTGCTGGGCGCGCTCGAAGTCGCGGCGAACGGCGACCTCGCGAACTGGCGCACGCCCGGCGAAAAAGTTCCGGGCGTCGGAGGCGCGATGGATCTCGCGTTCGGCGTCCAGAACGTTCTCGTCACGATGACCCACATCACGAACAAGGGCAAACCGAAAATCGTGAACAAGTGCAGCCTGCCGCTGACGGCCCCCCGCGCCGTGAAGCGCATCTACACGGATATGGCCCTGATCGAGGTCACGCCGAACGGGCTGGTCCTGCTCGAATTCGCGCCGGGACTCGACGCAGCGGCCGTGCAGTCGCACACGGAAGCGCCTTTGCGCGCTGCGCCCGGCTGCAAAGAGATGAACGTCCCGGCTGCTTTTCTCGCCGCTCAACCTACGGCCAGAGTGGGAACCTGATTCAGGAGGCTCCATTTGCTCAAAGCGATCGACATGCACGTGCACATTCAGACAGGCGAACGCGCCAAGCAGGGCTGGGCCCCGGCCGGCAAGACCGGGATCCCGATTAACACCGGCAAGTGGCGCTCCGATCCGGACGGCATGGCGGAGATGTACCAGAGCCTTGAAATGATGGCGGTCATCTTCGACGTGGACGGCGAAACGCGCAGCGGCGTGAAGATCGACAACGGCGAGACGGCCGCGTGGGT
>JBEKBY010000032.1:0-38196 GCA_050015155.1 Candidatus Acidiferrales bacterium
TTCATTTATACCCATGGCTTTGGCGTGGTCGTATCGGAGGTCAACAAGATTACGCCCGACGGCCTGCCTGTCCTGCTCATCGAAAACGCCCCGCCGGAAATCAAATCGCCTGGCTTCCAGCTCACCCGGCCGGAGATCTACTACGGCGAGAGCACGCAGGATCCGGTGTTCGTTCATACTGCCCGCGAGGAGTTTGATTATCCTTCCGGCGACCAGAACAAGTATTCGACCTACCAGGGCACTGGAGGTTTTCCGATTGGCTCTTTCCTACTAAAGACCGCCGCCGCTATCTCCCAGGGCGAGCCCAACATGATTTTCACGGGCTATCTCACCGGACAGAGCCGCATGATGATTTACCGCAAGGTGGAGGGAAGACTGGCGCATCTGGCCCCCTTTTTGAATTGGGATCCCGACCCCTACTTGGTGATTACCGATGACGGCAGGTTGGTGTGGATGGTGGACGGCTATACGACTTCTCTCTCGCATCCGTATTCGGCGACGCTCCCCGTGACCGGGGTGGACGAAGGTGCCAACTACATTCGCAATGCGGTAAAGGCCGCGGTGGACGCCTACACCGGGAAAGTGTCTTTGTACGTATTCGATCCGAGCGACCCCATCATCCAGGTTTACGAGAATTTGTTCCCAAAACTATTCCTGCCCGCTTCCGAAATGCCCCCGGACCTGCGCCGGCATGCCCGCTACCCTGAGGTTCTTTTTCGCGCACAGGCTGAGGCTTATCGTATTTTTCACATGCGCGATCCGCAAGTCTTCTACAACAAGGAAGACATCTGGGAGGTCGCGCATACCCTATCGGGCCAGTCTGGACAGCCCGAATCCATGCAACCCACCTACGTGGTGGCCACCCTGCCTGGAGAGAAAGAACCCGAGTTCCTGCTGATCCTGCCTTTCACCCCTCGGGGCAAAGACAATCTGATCGGGTGGATGGCTGCGCGCTGCGACGGAGATCGATTAGGGGACTTGGTTTATTTTCAACTCTCGAAACAGCAACTGATGTACGGCCCGATGCAGATTGAATCGCGCATTGACCAGGACCAGAACATCTCCAAGGATCTGACCTTGTGGAACCAGCAGGGCTCGCACGTTCTGCGCGGAAACATTATCGCTCTGCCGGTGAGTGTCGGCTTTCTCTACGTCGAGTCCATCTACATCCAGGCCGGCGAAGCCCGTATGCCGCAGCTCAAAAAGGTCGTACTGGCGATGGGTGACCGGCTGATTTACCGGGATACTTTCGTTGAGGCCCTGGCCGAGCTGACCGGCGGTCCCGCCCCTCCCAGTCCCGTTCTTCCCGCGGCTGCGGCCGCCGCTGCCCCGGCTCCGGCAGCCACCGCGCAGGATACAGGCGCGCTTGCTGAGCGGCTTAGCCGTCTTCGGGATCAGGCCGAACAACTGGCTCGTGAGCTGGGGACGCTGGAAAAAGAGACACGGAAGAAATAGTTCCCCCTGACTGGTTTCAGTCAAAAGAAGGAATCGAGCGGGCACGCGCTGCCCGCGTTGTCTCTCGTCTGCGCAATCACGATAAAACCGAAACGCCCCAGGGCGTTCCGCAGTCGGGAGCGTTCATTTCGCCGGCCAATCCGCGTTTTACGGATGCGCCTGCGTGGGTGGTTCGGTATTCCGCAGACGGATGGATACCCTGAAACGCTTGTAGTCAGAATAATGAACCGTCATGCGGATGTGAACATCGTCCGAACGGAAGTGCAGGATGTCGTCGGCGTACGTGTAAGTCGGGAACCAATAGTGGCTCTCAATATTTTCGCGAAAGGTCTCAAAACGGGGAAAAACATTTTCACTATTGCCCTTGCGAATGTCGGGCACGGCTTTCCCGTAGGTCTTTACGATTTCCAAGTCCTTGTCATCGACCCAGATGCGTCCCTGAAAATAGCGCTGATTTTTCTCGATCTTCTTTGGTCCGACGTCGAACACATAGGTGCCGATCTCGTCCAGTTTTTCGCGGCCCACGTACGAGATGTCGTATTTGGGCACCTCCGCGGTGGTGAGGACGAAGGGCTGAACATTCTTCAGATCGTCGAGATCCTGTTCGGAAAGCGATATCCTCTCAAGCGTTGGGGGAGGGGCATAGGTGATCTCTTCGTAGCGCTTGCCCGAGGGCGTGAAGGTGATATCGCTCGTCATACGGTATTCGCCATCCGATCGCCCATCGGCGTCAATTGTCTGCACGACGAAGTCTTGAACATACGTGAAATTATCGCGCTCCTCTCTGAACTCGGCTTCGCGCTCCGCAAATTTCTGAATGATCTGGTCTACCGGGAGAGCGGGCGGTTCCTTCGAGATGCCGGACGAGAAGTGCTTGGAATCCGGGGGCGTCGCCGGCGGCTGCGGTGCCGGCTGCGGGGCTATTGCTCGTGGGGGACTTGCCGGGATTTCTTCTTGAGGGGGAGCGGGGGGCAGTGGTCCCTCTTGCTGAGCGAGGAACGGCGGAGAAAAACACAAGGTCGCGACTGTCACGAGAGCCGTCACGATTGCTTGCGCTCCCTTCAAGGAAATATTGAATGAGAGCTGGGAGGGCTGATTTCGCTTCTCACCCACTAGTTGTGCACCTCCGAGGCATCTTCGCTGCGTTTAAACCCGCGTAGATACTGATGAAGAATAACGCCCAAAGGTTCGTTGCAAAGAGTTCATCACTACATGGTTCTTACTGGCCGGGCGTGCTGCTGCCGGGGCGCGGGGGACTGGGAGGCTGGGACCAGCGGCGGCGTGGCGCGCGGATCGGTTTTCTCACGAGTGCGGCACCTTGATTCAACAGTTCGAAAACTGCGACGGAGCCGCCATTGGAATTACTTGCGGGGCCAGCGCCCACGTAAACCTTGCTGTTGGCGATCATCGGCCTGACGAATTTGTCGTTGCTGTTGGTTGTAAACGTCCCGCTGAACAGCAGGCTAAGATCCGAGGCGTTATACGCGAAGAGCGTTCCCGTGCTGTTCCCACTAAGCATTGTAGGCCCCGCCGTAAGAAAGACACAGTCCCTCGGACCAGAAAAGCTACCGGCAAGAGGTGGACCAGAGTACTAGAGCGGGTGTTGCAAGGAATAGACTTCCAGATATGCGCAATTTCTCCGACCATGGATGAAAAGACTCCCGCATTACTGCCGTTCTTATTTTCGCGTTATATTACGCCGTAATCCAGGCACGATCGCAAGACGCCGACAGTTCGGATCACATCATCGTTTGCCGACTCCACCCACGTAGAAGCCTGTCGGTATCGCCCACGCGAGTTGCTTTCCATTCTGATATAAATGAAATCCTTAAACGCACCTCAAATGACTACGTGAGCCAGCTTCAGAGCAACCCAGCTGTTGACAGGGGAAAACCGTGGAGCAGCATGCCGAGGTCCTGATCGGAGGAGAGTGGCGTCAGCGTCATCCGAGTTGGCGAGACGCAATCGCCACGCTGCTCGTGCTGGCGATTGTGATCCTCCTCGGATCCGGCGCCCACCAGATGGCGATGCCTTTCGTTACCACTCAACAGCCAAGGATCTCGCTCTCACCGGCTGCCCTGCCGATGTATGCTCTCCGCACGACGATGCGCATGCTGGCTGCGCTTGTCGCCTCACTAATCTTCACGTTCATCTACGCCACCCCGGCGGCCAAGAGCCGGAGGGCTGAAATGGTGCTGATACCCCTACTGGACGTCCTCCAATCGGTGCCGGTGTTGGGCTATCTCTCCTTCACGGTCGTGTTCTTCGTCTCGCTATTTCCCGGCACTTCGCTGGGACCGGAGCTTGCGGCGATCTTCGCGATCTTTACGGCTCAAGCCTGGAACATGACGTTCAGTTTCTATCAGTCGCTGATAACCATTCCGACCGACCTCAACGAGGTGAGCCGCAGTTTCCGGTTTACGGGCTGGCAGCGCTTTTGGCGCCTCGAGGTGCCATTCGCCATGCCTGGGCTGATCTGGAACATGATGATGTCGATGTCTGGCGGGTGGTTCTTCGTCGTCGCCTCCGAAGCCATCTCCGTCGGCAACATCCAGTTTGCGCTTCCCGGAATCGGGTCCTACGTCGCGCTTGCGATCGAGCAGCGTAATCTCGCGGCAGTTGGGTGGGCAATCGTCGCGATGACCATCACGATCCTCATTTACGATCAGCTGCTCTTCCGTCCGCTGGTAGCCTGGGCCGACAAGTTCCGGTTCGAGCAGACGGCTCCGCAGACCGTTCCGAGGAGCTGGGTGCTGGACCTGTTTCGGGGAGCAAGCTCGCTTCGAGTGCTCGGCGCACCGGCGAGCAGGGCCATGCAGAGCGCCGCGCGAGCCCGGCTTGCTCTTCCGCGGAAACCTCGCTGGCTACGGGCTTTCGTGCCCCCTCGCCGCGCAGCGGATGTCGCCTGGTTCGGGTTTCTTTTTGCCATCCTCGCATATGTGGGATGGAAGCTCGTGCAATTTGCCAGGCCCGAGCTGTCTTGGAGCGATTTGTCTATTGCCACAAGCAACGGCGTCCTTACCCTGCTTCGCGTTGTGATCCTGATCGCTCTGGCGACAGTGATCTGGGTGCCGATCGGTGTGGGCGTTGGGCTGCGGCCGAAGCTCGCGGAGAAAGTGCAGCCGATCGCGCAGTTTCTCGCCGCCTTTCCGGCGAACCTGCTCTTCCCGGTCGCGGTCTTCCTCATCGTGAAGTTTTCCCTCGCTCCCAAGATTTGGCTTAGCCCGCTGATGATTCTCGGAACGCAGTGGTACATCCTTTTCAACGTTATCGCCGGCGCGAGCGCCTTTCCGAGCGACTTCAGGGAAGCCGCAGCGAGCTTCCGAATTCGGGGTTGGCGCTGGTGGCGGCAGGTGATGCTGCCCGGAATCTTCCCGTATTACGTGACGGGCGCAATCACGGCTTCCGGCGGCGCCTGGAACGCGAGCATCGTCTCTGAGGCGGTCAGTTGGGGGCCGACAAAGCTGAGCGGCTCAGGGCTCGGCGCTTATATCGCGCGGATGACCGAGGCAGGCGATTTCCAGCGGATCGCCCTCGGCGTCGCGGTCATGTCCGTGTTCGTCATCGCGATGAATCGGCTGCTATGGCGGCCGCTCTACGCCTTCGCCGAAAGGCGAACACGTCTCGATTGAGAGGAACGAATGGCCGCCAACGCGAACGACGTCATCGAAATGCGCAAGGTCTGCAAAGCCTTCGCCAAGCCATCCGGCGAGCCGCTCTCGGTTTTGGCCGACATCAATCTGTCGATTCGAGAAGGCGAGATCGTCGGCCTCCTGGGCCGCTCAGGTTCAGGGAAGTCGACCCTGCTGCGCATCGCTGGAGGGCTTATTCAGCCAACTTCCGGGGATGTGATCTATCGCGGGGAGCCGTTGTCTGAGCCGACCGAAGGTATCGCAGTTGTATTTCAGAGCTTTGCTCTATTTCCTTGGCTTACGGTCCTCGAGAACGTCGAGGCCGGCCTCGATGCGCTCGGGTTAGCTCACGATGAGGCGCGCCGCCGGGCGATGTCGGCCATCGATCTGATCGGTCTCGACGGGTTCCAATCCGCTTATCCTCGCGAGCTCTCGGGGGGAATGCGCCAACGCGTGGGCTTTGCACGGGCGATCGTAATCCAGCCGGTTTTGCTTCTCATGGACGAGCCGTTTTCAGCCCTCGATGTTTTAACGGCCGAGACCTTGCGAACCGACTTCCTCGATCTCTGGATTGAACGTCAGCTTCCCACCAAGTCCGTGCTGCTGGTGACGCACAACATCGAAGAAGCGGTCATGATGTGCGACCGGATCCTCGTGCTTGGCTCAAATCCCGGGCACGTCGCGGCCGAGATTCCGGTTCCCTTGCCGCACCCGCGCAACCGATTGGATGACGAGTTTCATAGCATTGTTGACGAGTTTTATTCGATTCTTACGTCACGCGCGACGGAGTCGATCGGTGCGCAGAGCCAAATCCACGGTGGACTGGTGCAGCCACTTCAGCCGGTCTCGACCAATCGGCTTGGCGGATTCATCGAAGCGTTGGCTTCACCCCCTTATCAAGGGTGCGCCGAGCTGGCTACGATCGCTGGTGCGCTCGCCCTGGACGTCAGCGACCTCTTCCCGATTGCCGAAGCTCTTCACATCCTGGAGTTCGCCGAACTCAGAGACGGCGCCATCAAGCTGACCGCTGCGGGGCGCTTATTTGCCCAGAGCGGGACGGAGGAGCGCAAGCGTCTCTTCAGCGAGCATCTGCTCCGATTTGTGCCTCTGGCCGCACATATCCGTCATGTCCTCGATGAACGGAAGGGCCACCTGGCACCTCGGGTCAGATTCGAGTCTGAGCTTCAGGACCATCTCAACCCGAGCGACGCAGAAAAGACTCTGTGGGCGGTGATCGGCTGGGGACGGTACGCCGAACTTTTCGCGTACGATGACGAGACTCAGACGTTCAGCGGTAACCCTTCTGCCGGATGAGTTCGCGGCGGGGAGCGCTACTTCGTGAGTTCCTTCGCGAGATAGATGATTTGAAAACTCCCGACGAGGTTGTCCCCGTCGAACTAGTGTCAGCCGGATGCGGGCGGTGACACGGGGTTATCCGGGTAGAGGCGCTCAAATTCCGGGTCGCCATGAAGGGGGGCGAGGTCCGGGTCGCGGCGCGCCCACACCGAGTCTCTAAACCCCGCTTCCCAGGCTTTGCGCAGGGCGTCCAGAGCTTCCGCCTTTCTTTTCAGGTCGCAGTAAGCACAAGCCGCGTTGTAGAGAATCGAAGCTTCGTTTGCGCGCAACGTGACGGCCAGGTTGAGTTCGCGCAAGGCGTCGTCCGGCCTTCCCAAGGCGGCGTAGTCGCCGGCCAGTAGTATGCGTGCCCGCGCGTCCTCGGGCACCTGCTTCAAGTGATTTTCAAGCGCCGACATTCTTCGCTGAGTCATATTGCGCTTGGCTTCGCTTTTGCCCATGGCGCCGAGAGAGTTGCCTATGGGCACATAAACGTTGTAGTCCTCACCGCTGGCTTCGATGGCGCCTTCCGACACGTCGAGAACCTCCTGGTAGCGTCCCGCGGCAAAGAGGGCGCGGCAGAGCAGATAATAGGCGCCCTCACAGTCGCGCTTGCGTTCGATGGCCTTTTTGACCATGCGCACGGCTTCATCATGGAGTTCGGCTGCGTACAGGACCCAGGCCTGGCTGACCTGCACTTCGGGCAGGTCCCAGCGCAGAGCCACGGCCTTGCCGGAAGCCTCCCGCGCGCGCTCGACCCAGACCGGATCGCGGCTGTAGTTGCAGTAGAACATGGCGCAGGCATTGGCGCAGGCCGCGTAGGCCAGGGCGAAGCTGGCGTCCATGGCCACCGCATTTTCGAACATCTGCAACGCGAACTCGAGGTCCTGGCGGGTCTGCCGCCGCGCGTATCTTTTGCCGCGCAAGTAGAGGTCGTAGGCCTGCAGGTTTTCCGTGGGCTTGACGGCCAGGGCCTCGAGCTCCTGCGGGGAAAGCGTCACGCGCAGGGCCTCAGCGATCTTGCGGGCCATCTCGTCCTGTATTTCGAAAACGTCCTTCATCTCGCGGTCGAAGCGCTCCGACCAGAGCGGAAAATCGGTGTGTGTGTCCACGAGTTGGGCATTGATGCGCAGGCGGGCGCCGGCGCGGCGCAAGGTGCCGGTAAGGACATAGGCCGCGCCGAGCTGCTGGCCGATCTGCGCCGGGGTCACTGGCTTATCCCGGAAAGCCAGAACCGTGGGGCGCGAAAAAGTGTTCAGTCCCCGTATCTTGGAGAGCTCGGTGATGACGTCCTCGGTGATGCCATCGCGCAGGTATTCGTCTTCCTTGGCGCCGCTGAGATTTTCGAAATAGAGAACGGCCACGGATTTTCCCGTCTGCTTCTGGACGCCAGAATCCGAATCGGTCTTCTCTTTCGCGCGTCGTTTGCTTGATTCGAGATCGCGCTTCAGGCGGCTGAGGTCGGTTTTCAGTTCGGTGGCCGTCTGGCAGCGCAAATTGCGATCTTTCTCGAGGGCCTTTTCCAGGATGCGCACGAAATCGGGGGGCAGCGAGGGATTCAGTTCCGCGGCCGGTTTGGGATCGCGGTTCAGGATGGCGTCGAAGATGACCGCCGAGGTGTCTCCCGGAAAGGGGAGCGTTCCGGTAGCCATCTGGTAAAGCACTGTACCGGTGGAAAACAGGTCCGTGCGGGCGTCCACGAGCTGCCCGCGCGCCTGCTCCGGCGACATGTAAGACACGGTGCCGACGGCCGCGCCCGGCGATGTGAGTTCGTTGCTGAAAACCAGTGTCTCCCCCTGCGAGGCGGAAGCTCCCTGCGCGATCTCGACGCGGCTCGTCTTGGCTAGGCCGAAGTCCAGAATCTTCACCTGCCCGCGTTCGGTGAGAAAAAGATTCGCCGGCTTGATGTCCCGGTGCACGATCCCCTTGGCGTGGGCCGATTCGAGGGCATCGGCGATCTGAATGGCCAGCGGTAGCAGCTTCTCCATTTCCATGGGCTGCCGGCTCATCGTCTGCGCCAGGGTCTTGCCCTCCAACAGCTCCATAACAATGAAGTGCCGGCGTTCGTACTGCTCGATCGAGTGGATGGTGCAGATGTTCGGGTGATTGAGAGACGAAGCGGCGCGCGCCTCGCGCTGAAAGCGCTCGAGCAACTGGGTGTCCTGGGCCGTTTCGGTGGGAAGAAACTTCAGGGCCACGTGGCGACCGAGCTGCGAATCCTCGGCTTCGTACACCACACCCATGCCGCCCGAGCCGACCTTACGGAGAATCTTGTAGTGCAGCAGCGACTGGCCGATGAGCTGATCCTGATTCATTTTCGCCGGTTGATAGTATTGGGTGCCGGGGGCGCCGTCAAGGAGGCCGGCTGACAACGCATGCCGCTAGGATGCGGGCTTCGTGAGTTCCTTCGCGAGATAGATGATTTGACCGACGTGATGGTAGGCGTGCGCCGCCATGCGCACGAAAACTCCGAAGCGGTCGCCAGTGTCCGGTTGGGTCGGGTCCGAGTAGGGCGCGAGTAGATCGTCCGCGGATTGTTTTCGAATCGTAGCGGCGACCATATCGATCGCGCGGTCGAAATCCGCGAGCACCTTTTCCTTCGGGCGTTTCGAGGTATCGGTGAACTCGAGAGGTCGGTTGCGGACGTAGCCGGTCTTTGCGATCTGCGTGCCGATGTAGTGGTTCAGGTTGCCGGTCACGTGCAGGAGCAGGTGTCCGATGCTGTTGCCGTAGGGGTAAGGACGCGCCCACAGCTGTTCGGTGGACAGAGGATCAACGAGTTCGTGAACCCTGTCGCGCACCTCCTCGTAATATGCGGCAAGCGTAGAATCAACAATTGAAGCCAGCTCCGACATGGCAGGGTCCTCCCATTTGTTTTTCCCAAGTATAGCCAACGGCGCGGAGATTGAGTCTTCTCTGGAGAGGCCGGGTCAGAAGGCCGGCGACATGACAGTGTGATATTCTCGCGGCTTGAAAAAGGATTCAGGAGGTAGACGATGGCAAAGCCCAAGATTTTGATTTTGACCGGGGATGCGGCGGAATCGCTGGAGGTGATGTATCCGTATCAGCGGCTGCTGGAAGAAGGATATGACGTGAAGATCGTGGCGCCGACGAAAAAGAAGCTGCACTTCGTGGTGCACGATTTCGAACCTGGCTACGATACTTACACGGAGAAGCCGGGCTACAGTTGGGACGCCGATCTGGCTTTTGCGGATGTGAACCCCGCCGACTACACGGCGCTCGTGATTCCCGGCGGACGGGCGCCCGAGTACATCCGGAACAACGCTGACTGCCTGAAAATCATCCAGCACTTTTTCCAGCGGGATAAGCCGGTGGCACAAATCTGCCACGCGTCTTTGGCGCTGCTGGCTGCGGGTGTTTTGAAAGGGAGGCGGACCACCGCGTATCCGGCGCTTGAGCCCGATGTGAGGGCGGGCGGCGCGGAGTTCTTAAACTCTGAGGCGGTGATCGACGGGCAAATGATTTCGGCGCGGGCGTGGCCCGACCATCCCGCGTGGATGCGAGAATTCATCAAGCTTCTCAGACAGAAGGCACCGATACAGGAGCAACGAGCCACGGCGCGATAGCCAGCCCGAGCGCAAGGGAGAAAACGGGAATGAGCGTGAGCGTGAATGCGGCGATGGTGACGACGGCATTCGATCTGCCGGGGTATCGCGTAACGAAGAGTCTCGGGCTGGTGCGCGGCGTCACGGTGCGGTCGCGCAGCATTTTCGGAACGCTGGGAGCATCGCTGCAAACGGTTGTTGGCGGGAACATCACGCTCTTCGAAGACATGTGCGAGAAGACGCGCGAGCAGGCGCTCGACGTGATGATGGAGCACGCAATGGAGCGCGGAGCGAATGCGGTGATCGGCGTCCGGTACGACGCAACCGAGGTGATGCAGGGCGTCACCGAGGTGATCGCTTACGGAACCGCGGTTCAGGTGGAACGCGCGGGGTAGCCAGCGTTAGAATGGCCGGGGCGAAAGGGAGACCTCATGAAGCACGCGCTTAGAATAGCGGCGGGAATTCTTTTATTGGGCCTGGTTACTGCGCTGGTGGTGGTGCGGGGCGACGCACCCAAAACGGAGACGGTCCAAATTCCGAACGGCACCGGCGCGCTCTCCGGATTCCTCGCGACCCCTGAGAAGCCGGGGCGCTATCCGGCGCTGGTCGTCATTCACGAGTGGTGGGGATTGACCGACTGGGTGAAGGAAGAGACGACGAAGCTCGCGTCGCAGGGTTACGTCGCGCTAGCGGTGGATCTGTATCGCGGCAAGGTGGCGACCGATCCGGAGGAAGCGCACGAATTGATGCGCGGGCTAGCCCAGGACCGCGCGGTGAGCGACTTGGAGGCGGGGTTCGCCTATCTGATCACACGGAACGACGTGGATCGTTATCACATCGGCTCGATCGGATGGTGCATGGGTGGCGGATACTCGCTGCAGCTCGCGATCCATGAGCGGCGTCTCGCGGCCTGCGTCGTGAACTATGGCGCGCTGCCCACCGATCCGAACGACATCCAGCAGATTGGCGCGCCCGTGCTCGGGAATTTCGGCGCGGAGGACCGCGGCATCACGCCGGCCGACGTAGAGGCGTTTGAGAAGACGATGAAGGGGCTCAACCGACGGATCGACGTCAAGATCTACGACGGAGCCGGACATGCCTTCGAGAATCCGACGAACAAGGACGGTTACCGCCCGGACGCAGCCGCGGATGCATGGGCGCGCACCGTCGCGTTCCTGGGTAAGACGCTGAAATAGCCGGTGGGCTCAGGCGTTGAGACGCCGGAGCAGCTCCTGCAGTCGCGCGCGGTCTCCGGAACCCATGCGCGCGAATTCGACTCCCATTCCTCGCTTTGGATCCGCGTAGCGCACGACTCCCTGAACGCGCACTTCACCCTCGGGCAGGGCGAACAGCAGCTTTATGGCGGTGCCGACAGGAGCTGGTGTGAGCGTGGAGACGAAAACTCCGCCGGCGCTCAGGTCGCTCACCCGCGAAACATTGCGCGGGCCGTCGGTCTGCCAGGAAACCCAAATCCCTTTGGACACCTCAATGCGCGGATTCCGTCGATTCTCTTTAGTCCGAGCTGCTGCCATGGCGACAGGAACAAGACTCCAAGGAGAGACGGAGTCCGAACGCAGATAGTCTAGTGTCCCTAGCACGCCAAACACAAGCGCGCCTCTCGCCTGAGTTTCGGTCCGCAGATACTACTCCCCGAGAAAGCGCACCTGACCGGGACGCGCGAAACCCTGTAGACGGCGTCCAGATCGGTTACGTTTCCACCCCACGGATTCGGGATCGCGAGTTGCCAATTCGCGTCACGGCAGCTAAGTAGCCTTCCTTTAATGGCTTAGGGTTATCCAAGGCTGGCCTGCTACATGCAGAAATAGCCGCAGACGGAAGCCAGCCCGGGCGGTTTCGGGCGGCAAGAGGGTGTGACCGTGAAAAAGCGGGAACCAAAGCCGACAATTACATGCCGAAGCCGCAACGGCGAGCGCGGGTTCAGCATGGTCGAACTCGCGGTGGTCTGCATGATCATCTGCATCATCGCGGCGATTGCGGTGATCCAACTCCTTCCTAGCTGGCACACCGCCCAATCCGACGACGCCCTGCGTCTGGTGCTCGACCAGTTGCGGCAGGCGCGCGAGTACTCGATTGCCAATCGCCGCTACGTGCAAGTCTCATTCCCGACAGTGGGCGGACAGGCGGAAGTGGTGATCACGCAGTGGAACACTCTCACGCCCGGTGGGGGAGCAACGAATCCAGTGCTGAGCACCACTTACGTCGAGGGGCCGCTGCAGTACGCACTCGTCACGGGCATGCCCGACACCCCAGATCAGTTCAACACGCCGTCGGTTGGTAGTTCTCCCGTTCAGTTCAAGATCGAAGGTACGAGCACGGTTCCGGTGGGAAATATGCTCTTCCAGAGCGACGGCGAGCTTATAGACAGCGTGACAAACTTGCCCATCGACGGGACGATCTCAATTGCTCTTGCGGGCAATGCGTCTTCGGCGCGGGCAGTGACAGTCATGGGCGCGACCGGGCGCGTGCACGGCTGGAGGTCCACCGGAGCTTCATGGATTCAGTTCTGAAGGAGACTGCGACGATGCGCCAACCGAAGGCCCGGCAACCGGAAAAAGGCTTCACCCTGATCGAGATGGCGATCGCGGTAGCCGTCCTGTCCATCGGGGTTTTAGGGCTTGCGGCGATGCTCGCGGATTCACTCGCTTACATGGCGGGTTCGCAGGCTGATTTCATCGCGCAACAGAAAGCGGACCAGGCCATCGAGACCATCTTCACCGCGAAATACGACAGCTCGATCACATGGGCTCAGGTTTCGAACAACAGCACGACCAATCCGACGGGGCTATTTTACTCGACGGCGCAGCCGATCCGGCAGCCGGGTTCCGACGGGCTGGTCGGTTCGATCAACGATAATTCAGCTCCTCTGGACTACATTCTTTACCCAGGCCCGGATGGGAAACTGGGCACTCCGGATGACGTCTTGTACTACCTCCAGAACTTTACGCGCACGATCACCATCACCAACGTCAACGGCGACCCGAACCTGCGCTCGATCAGCGTTACGGTGAATTACACTACCGGACGCTTCACGCGCAGCTACACGTTGAACTCAATGATCTCGGCTTTTGACTAGCGCCGCGAGGAGCCAGAATGAAGCGGGAAAACGGATTCACATTGGTTGAATTGATGACGGCGATGGCGATCCTGTCGGTCGTGGTCGCCACGACCGTTGGCATCCTGATCCAGGCGCAGCGCGTCACAAGCGGAGTGGCTCTCGAAGCGAACACGCAGGAAAATCTGCGGGCTGGCATGCATTTCGTCGTTCGCGATCTGATGCAGGCAGGAGAAGGAGTGCCCCCGGGAGGGATCGACATCCCTCTCAACACCTCAGGCGCCTCGAACCTCAATCGTCCAGGTATCATCACTCCAGCGACGACGTTCCTCACTTCCTACACAGCGCTGCCCGTGATTACGCCGGGATACGAGCAGGGTCAAGACGCGTTGACAGTCAGTGCCACTACAGGCGCCGTCCTGAACGGGAACCTTCAAACCGATATTATCAACGTCATTTACGCCGACAACACGCTCGTGGATGCGAGCGGGCATTATCTGAACAGCGCTCCGGTTGCGTCGGCATCGAGTCCGACCTGCGCGGGTACGATCAATGCGAGCGGCACTTCGGTGACTCTGGCTGCAGGCTGTTTCACGATGCCGGGCGGGCCCACGCCCGTTGGGGTCGGTAATCTGATCCTGTTTACGAATGGGAATGGCACAGCCCTTGAGTACGTCACAAGCGTTTCCGGCCAAACGATCAATTTTGCCGCGGGCGACCCTGCCGGATTGAATGCACTGAGCGCCTCTACATATCCGGACGGTACTGTCCAGGCAATGAAAGCGTCCACAACGGCGACTACGATTACGCGCGTGTGGATGGTTACCTACTACGTCGATTCGACGACCAATCAAAGGTGCCCGCAATTGGTACGCCAGGTGAACTATCCCGGGTACCCGTCCGGTGCTCCGGTGAATCCGCCGCAGCCCATCGGCGACTGTATCGACGACTTGAGCTTCAGCTACGACATTACCGGTTCCGGGGCTCCCACTGGCACCTACTCGAACGGACCGGGTGATGCGTCTACGCCGCTGGGCGGCGATTCTCCCTCGCAGATTCGCGCAGTGAACGTAACTATCGGGGCGAGATCGTTATACCCGTTCACCGAGGCCCCAGGTGAGGACTACTTCTACAACAGCCTGAGCACTCAAGTGAGCGTCCGGAGCCTGTCGTTCGTGAATTCGTTCACCACGAGCAGCACGACGCCTTGAAGCGAGCCGCAAACGGGATAGTTTCCAAAGGAGACGAGCTGTGAGAACGAGACGAGAAAAAGGAGTTGCGCTCATCACCGTGATGTTAATCTTGATCCTCATTTCCGCCATGGTGGTGGGAATGTCCTGGATGGTGATGACCGATCAGCGTCTGGGCGGCAATAACGCAAACCGGGAACTCGCGTTCTACGGCGCGGAAGCCGGCATGGAGAAGCTGACGGCCGATGTAGGAAACGAATTTGCAACGCAGGGTTCCGTCTCCGCCGCAAACCTTGCGACCATCACGTCGAACCCTCCTTCGCTCCCGGGCATCACGTACCAGAATACGCTGGGCTCGACTTACCAGATCGAGTGCGGATCGCCGCTGGCCTCTCCCTGCACTCCGTCGTCGGTGAATGCGACGATCCTCCCGCCCAGCGCGTACTCGGGCCTGCAAGGACTGATCACTCAGTTGACCCTGTCGGTCGCCGCGCAGCAGGAAGTGGCCGGTTCCGAAGTGAAGCTCCAGCGGCAAGTTCAGCTTGTGGCGATTCCAGTGTTTCAGTTCGGTGTGTATTCGGATTCGGACCTGGCGTTTTTCAATGGACCCTCCTTCGACTTTGGCGGGCGAGTTCACACGAACGGCAACCTCTGGCTCGCGCCAAATTCGGGCCCATTGTTGATCAATGACAAGGTGACGGTGGTCGGCCAAGTGATCCGGACCAACCTTGAAAATGGCTACCCAGGCGGCACCACAATCGCGGCAGGAGGCGATTACTCCGGAATCGTATCGATTTCAACGACGGAGAATACGAGCACAACGCCCACTTCACCGAATTACAGCAACTCGCCGTGGCTCCCGCTGGGCATAACCCAGAGCAGTGTGACCGGCAGCAGCGTCTACGGAAACGTGAGCACTACCGCGAATCCATCGTGGAGTAGCATCGTAAGCGCCTATAATGGCGAGCTTGAAAATGGTGTGGCGCCTCTCAGCTTGACGTCCACAGCTCTGGGCGGAATCACAAGTCCGATCGAACTGATCCGGCGGCCTGTTCCGGGTGAGCTTGCCAGCAACCCGTCCGAATTCAGCCAGCAGTATTTCTCCGAGGTCACGCTTCGGATTCTGTTGGACGACTACAAGACGCCAGGAGTTCCGAGCAGCGGCTGCGCAGGCTCGGACATGATGAGCCTCGACACAGTAACTTCGACGACCCCTATCGACTTAAACGGTTCTTCTATGCCGTTTACCGTTGCGACGTCCGGTGCGGGCAGCGGCAGCGCATACACAGCGAGTGACGGTTACTGGGTCGCGAACGGGGACCACACGATCACCGGTTGCATCAAGATCGAATACCAGGACAACACTGGGACCTTCCACGACGTCACGAGTACGATTCTGGCACTGGGTATTCGGGGCCGCAATATCAACCCGCAGACAAAAAGCAACCTGAATGCGGTTAGTTCCGCGACTCAATTGCTTACCCTGCCGGTCCTCAATATCACGCAGATTGATTCGAGCACCATGGGGAATCTATATGTACCGGGCGGGAATTCGACCACCGGGGGTACTGCGTACGCCTGCTCCAATCCTGACACCAACGCCATCATACGCATCGAACGCGTGCGTGATAACCCCTCCGACTTCTATCCAAACTCAAAGGCCAGCAGCTCAGGAGTCAATTGCGGTAACGGCTCAATTGGGACGGATTATTGGCCCATGGTGCTTTTTGACACGAGGGAAGCGCTTCAACGAGGAGTGCAAACCAATTCGACCGACATGCCCCAGGATGGGTCGCAAAATCCGCTAATTACAGCGTCGGGCGTGATGAACTACATCGAACTCGACGCCGCAAACCTGGCGAAATGGTTCAAGAACAACCAAACGGCGTTGAGCCTCAGCAACGCGACGGGATATTCCGTCTATTTCTCCGATCGCCGCGGGGAACAACTCGACAGCACCCTGAGCACCCCCGCGAGAACCGGATCCTACGGCTACAACGACATCGTAAACGGGACAGAGGACGCCGCCCATGGTTGCCCCAGTAGCACGCTGGACCCCGGAGAGGATCTCGAGGGTGACACAACATTGCGCACCTATGGCGGCACGGAAACGGCAATTTACGGATTGAGTCCCAGCGGCCTCCTCAACAGCGGGACGAACACAGTGCTGGAACCGGACCCGACCTTTTGCACGTCGAAAGGAAATACATGGCCCGGAGCCGTCTATGTTTCCATTCGGAATGCCCGAGAGAACCCTCCAGCCTTCTTCCGGCGCGCCCTTAAGATCGTCAACGGTGCCACGCTCAATCTCGGCACAAGTTGCTATGGAGCAAGCCCGAATCCTCCGTGTGGCTTGACGATTGCATCGGAGAACCCCGTCTACATTGAGGACGATTACAACGCGCCCGGCGGAAGCGTGACCGCCGCCGGCGCCGTGGCTACCTCCGTTGCTGCTGACGCGGTCACCTTTCTCTCCGATGGTTGGAACGACGTCAATTCATTCATATCGCCATACCTGAGTGACGCGCGTCCAGGACAGCAGACTGCGTACCGGGTGGCGCTCATCGCCGGCAAGGGAATCCCCTTTCCTCAACCGACCGGGCAGCCCGAAGACTTCGGGACGGATGGCGGTCTCCATAACTTCCTGCGGTATCTGGAGAATATGAGTCCCGGTAGCGGCTATGGGTTCCCAGGTACAGTGTCGACTGGTGGGCAGACGATTTATTACACGGGCTCGCTGGTAAGCTTCTACTATAACCGGCAGGCGGTGGGAGTATATAAGGGCGACGTCAATACCGTCTACACACCGCCCAACCGCGTATACAATTTCGATACGACCTTCTCGAACGGGCCGCAATGGTTGCCGCCGCTCACGCCGGTGCTCCGGACGATCAATACGATCGGGTTCTCGCAGCAGATCATGCCAACTCAGTAGCACGAGTTTGTACGCACGACACCCAGAGCGGCTCCCGCCCTTCCCGGGAGCCGCTTCTGTTTTATGCGCAGGGGCGGCGGGCTTCACGGCGCGGCGGGGCGAATGCGGGGATTGAAATTCGTATCGACCGCGGGCGTCGACCGTGCCGCCCGTAGGGAAAGGCGGGCTAGGCCTTGGCCAGCGTCGCCCGCAGCGTGGTTTCGAGATTATCGAAGCGGAAGTGATAGTCCGTCGCAATAAGCCGCTCGGGGATGACGCGCTGGCTTGCGAGCAGCGCGTCGGTCATTTCGCCGACCGCGACCCGCAGGGCAAATGCTGGTACGGGGAAGATCGCAGGCCGGTGCAGAACAGCCGCCACGATTCGCGTGAACTCGGCGTTCCGCACCGGATTCGGTGCCACGACGTTCAAAGGGCCGCGCAGCTGCGCATTCGCGATGGCGGAGCGGATGATATCGATGGAGTCTTCAAGCGCAATCCATGACATCCATTGATTGCCGGTCCCGAGGCGGCCGCCCAAGCCAAATCGGAAGGGCATCAGCATCTTCGGGAGAGCGCCGCCCTTGCCTGAAAGAATTATGCCGAAGCGGAGGATCCCGGAGCGGATCGCGCTCAGTTCGGCGCGAGCGGCCTCCGCCTCCCAGTCTCGCGCAAGAAGCGCGAGAAAATCGGTGCCCGGCCCGCTTGACTCGGTCAGGATTTCGTCGCCTCGGTTTCCGTAGTAGCCCGTTGCAGAGGCGCACAAGAATACGGACGGCTTTCGCCGCAAGTTTGCGAGCGCATCCACCAAGACCCGCGTAGTAGCGATGCGGCTGCTTCGGAGGAGTGCCTTCCGTTTAGGCGTCCAGCGGCCCGCCGCGATGTTGGCTCCACTGAGATGCACGACGGCATCGGTGCCGTCCATGGCGGAAACGTCTACCGTTGCGGCCATCGGGTCCCAGGACACGTCTCCGGCAGATGGCGCGTTTCCGGGACGGACGAGGCGCGCGACTGTGTGGCCTTCCGCACGCAAAGCGCTCGCGAGCGCCCTGCCGACAAGGCCGGACGCGCCTGATATCAGGATTCTCATGGTGTTGTCCGCACGCCCCCCGCGCGCAACAGTCTAAGCTACGGCCCGCAGTTCACTGCGTCAAGCGCACAATAGGCCGCGCGGGAATTTCAGCGCCGCCGATCCTAATGACTCTGTCGAATTTTGCGTCAACAAGTTGCCGCAGACAGGACGCCACACACTGCGATGCGGTAGAATCAACCGCTTCTTTGGTGGAGTCCGGATGAGCTGTGCATTGAGACGCTGCGCGGCCGCCACTCTGGTCGCGGGCCTGTTTCTATTTTCGAGTCTGATTCCCGGCGGCGCGCAAGCGATCGGGGGAATTCGCGGATTTGCGCCCGCGCGCGTCGAGATGGAGAGGCAGCTCGAGGAAAAGCTTCGGAGCATTCCCGACGCCACCCATGCCGAGAATAACTCGCGGCATCTGACGAGCGAACCTCACTTGGCCGGGACGGAGGCGAGCCGTCGTGTGGCGGAATGGCTGCGCGACCAATACCGGAGCTTTGGCTTTGATGTCGAGATCGTCAGCTACAACGTCTGGCTGCCGCAGGCCCGCGAGGTGAAACTCGAGCTGACGAAGCCCGCGCACAAGCCTCTCGCCTCACCCGAGCAGCCATTCGAGGGCGACAAGGCCACCTACGACGAGCGCGCCGTCACCGGATTCAACGCCTATTCCCCTTCGGGCGAAGTGACCGCGCAGGTTGTTTACGTGAACTACGGCACACCAGACGACTACCACGAGCTTGCGGCGCTCGGCGTGAGCGTTGAAGGGAAAGTCGTTCTCGCGCGTTACGGCCGAGGCTATCGCGGCATCAAGGCAAAACTGGCGGAGGAGCACAAGGCCGCCGGTCTGATCCTGTATTCCGATCCGGAACAGGATGGTTACGTCGCGGGCGATGTGTATCCGCGCGGGCCCTGGAGGCCGATGAGCGGCATTCAGCGCGGATCGATCGTCTATACGCAACTGTATCCGGGAGACCCTCTGACGCCGGGAGTTGCTGCGACCCCGGATGCCAAGCGCATCGCGCCGGCCGACGCTGCCGATCTGCCGCGCATTCCGACGATGCCCATCAACGCCCAGGATGCCTCGGTGATTCTCGAGAGTCTGGGAGGCAAGCACGTTCCGCGCGGGTGGCAGGGCGGGTTGCCGTTCACCTATCACGTGGGACCGGGCGATGCCGAGGTCCACATGAAGCTGGTGATGGACTACGCGCAGCGGCCGCTTTATGACGTGATCGCTATGCTGCACGGCACGTCGGACGACGAAAGGGTCGTATTGGGCAATCATCACGACGCGTGGGTTTTCGGCGCCGCCGATCCGGGCAGCGGAACGGTCGCGATGCTTGAGACCGGGCGCGCGCTGGGCGAGCTTGCGCGATCCGGGTGGAAGCCGCGGCGCACGATCGTGATCTGCCACTGGGACGGCGAGGAGCCTGGGCTTCTTGGCTCGACCGAGTGGGTCGAGGCGAACCGCGCCCAGCTGCAAGCGAAAGCGGTCACCTACATCAACGCCGACGTAGGCGTAGCGGGCCCGGATTTTGCCGCGTCAGCCCCGCCGTCGCTCAAGGAGCTGCTACGCGAGGTGGCACGCGAGGTGCGCGATCCGGAGACGAGCGGCAGCGTCTACGATGCCTGGCGCGAACAGGCTGCGAGGGCCAGGGAAAAGGAGCAGATTTCAGGGACGGGGCGGCAGGCGCCACAGGCGGAAGCATCAGACGACGCTCCAGTCGAAGATCTGGGTGCAGGATCGGATTTCTGCCCATTCTTCGATTACGCCGGGATTCCTTCGATTGACATGGGATTCGGCGGCGACTACGGCGTGTATCACTCGCTCTATGACGATTTCTACTGGATGAAGCATTTCGGCGATCCCACGTTTGGCTATCACGTTGCGCTGGCACAGATTCTCGGCACGCTCGCGCTGCGGCTCGACGAAGCGGACATCTTGCCGTTTGACTATGCGGCCTACGCGTCGAAGATCGAGCACACCGCGACGGATGTATTCACACGCGCCAGCGCCATCAGCCCAACAGACGAAGACAGTATGGAGCCAGTCTTGGACGCCGCAGCGCACCTCTCGGCTTCCGCCGCGCGCGCCTCACAGGCGCTCCTCGCCATTTCGGCCGCGCCGCTTGATTCCGCCAAGGCCGGGCAGATCAACCACGCGCTCGCCGGTGTCGAACAGGCTTTTCTCACGCCAGAAGGGCTCGCCGGTCGCCCCTGGTTCAAGCATGTGATCTATGCTCCCGGAAGCTATGCTGGTTACGCTGCGGAATTACTGCCGGGCGAAACCGAAGCGCTCGACCGGAAGGATTCGGCCACGCTGCACCACGAGGCCGAATCGCTCGCGGCCGCGCTTCTGCGGGCTTCATCGCGACTGGATGACGTAGCCCGCCTGGCGCGCGAAGCGACAAACTCCGCGCCCGCCGGTCACTGACAACGGCTTTCAGACCTGACGAAGCTTCCAGCGCCCGCGCTTGAACAGGAGTATGCTCACGCCCGCCATTGCTCCCTCGGCGATCACGATCGAGATATACACGCCATTGGCATGCAGCCCCTGCGGGATCGCCAGCCAATAAGCCAACGGAATTTCGAGCACCCAAAAGCCGAAGAAGTTAACGATTGTGGGCGTCACGGTGTCTCCGGCGCCATTGAACGCCTGGAGCATCACCATGCCGTACGCATAGCCGATATTGCCGTAGCTCACGATGCGGAGGCAGGACGCCCCGAGCGAAACGACCGCTGGATCGCTCGTGAACAGACGCACGATCGGCCCGGCAAACACAGCGAGAACCACGCCGACGCTGCCGAGAAACAGCATGTTGTAGAGGCCCGTGCGCCAAACGGAAGCTTCGGCGCGGTCGGGGTGCTTGGCGCCGAGATTCTGACCGACGAGCGTGGCTGCCGCGTTGCTCAGTCCCCAGGAGGGCAAGATCACAAATATCACGATGCGAATCGCGATCGTATAACCCGCCAGGGCCGCGCCGCCGAACATGCTCACGATGCGCACAAGGCCGATAAAACTCGTCTGCGAAATGCAAAACTGCAGTATGCCGGTCCACGACAAGCGGATCAGCCGCAGCAGGACTTTCCGGTTGAGTCGAACTTGCTCGCGGAGCACGCGGATGCGTTCCGAGCCGCGCATCAGCCGATAGAACTGGTAGGCCACACCGATGCTCCGGCCGGTGAACGTTGCAAGGGCCGCGCCTGTGACGCCGAGACGCGGAAACGGTCCCAAGCCGAAAATCAGGCAGGGGTCCAACGCCAGGTTGATGATGTTCGAAACCCACAGAAGCCGCATGGCGATCGCGGCGTCGCCTGCTCCCCGGAAGATCGCGTTGTTGAGAAACAGCAGAACAATGGCGCCGCTGCCGCCGCCCAGCGCGATTCGGGCATACCAGCCGCCAGTCGCGGCGATTTCGGGCGAGGCGCCCATCAGATGCAACAGCCGGGGCGCGAAAATGAAGAACGGCACCCCGATCAGTACGGAGACCGCGAGCCCGAAGAAGATGGCTTGCACGCCCGCGACCGCGGCTCCCTCCGGGTTCTTTTCACCGATGCGCCGCGCCACCATGGCGGTCGTCGAAAGGCTCAGCCCCATGCCGATGGCGAAAACCAGAGTCAGCAGCGATTCCGTCAGGCCAACGGTGGCCACGGCGTTCGCTCCGACGTGCGCCACCCAGAAGACGTCCACGACTGCAAACAGCGACTCAAGGACCATTTCCAGCACCATGGGAATCGCCAGCAGCAGGATGGCCCGGTTCAGGCTTCCCGTGGTGAAGTCCTGGTGCGACCCGCGAAGCGCCTCGCGGATCGAACTCCACAAGTCGGTTGTGATGCCTCCGCAACTGCCATACTCATGACTATCCGCGGCTTTCTGCGTCAAGGTGCAGGAAACACAGGCGCAACGTTGACGCTGCCAGACAAAAAGGACTATTCGGGACGCGAAACTGCGAACAGCTTGCGGTGCTGACCTACGCGAGGATTACGATGGGGAACTTCATAGCGCTTAAACCGCCCGTCCGATCCGAACGCTTGCGGGCGCCCAGAGCGAGTGGAAGCCAACGAACGCCCGGCATTCTACCCCGAACGAATCGCCGAGGCAAACAGAACCTCCGCGCCGAGTGCGCTTCTCGTTGGCATGGCAGCGCGATAGAATAGCTGTATGCGCGTTCGCGTGCTGTTTTTCGGCCAGCTCAAAGAAATCACCGGCGTCGCACAAGAGGAAGCGGAGCTCTCGGACGGCGCGCGCGTCGAAGACGTTTTCGAGCGCTATGAGCGGCGTTTCCCGAAGCTTACCGGTTTCCGCGCGTCGATTGCCGCCTCGGTGAATCAGGCGTATGCATCGTGGCGCGCGCCGCTCTCGAGCGGCGACGAGGTGGCGTTTCTGCCGCCCGTCAGCGGCGGCCAGCAAGCGGCCGTTGCGGAAGACATCTTCCGGCTCGTCCGTGAGCCGATCCAGCCACGCGAGATCGTCGAAAGCCTGAAGGCGCCAGAGGACGGAGCGGTGGTGGTTTTCGACGGTTTCGTGCGCAACAACTTCAAGGGCCGGCAGACGCTCTATCTCGATTATGAGGCCTACGAACCGATGGCCTGCGCCAAGATGCGCGAGATCGGCGCCGAAATCCGCGCGAAATTTCCGGTGCACCGGCTCGCCATCGTTCACAGGCTGGGCCGGCTCGAGATCGGCGAGACGAGCGTGCTGATTGCTGTGAGCTCGCCGCACCGCGACGCCGCGTTTGACGCCTGCCGCTACGCCATTGACACCCTCAAGCGCGCCGTGCCCATCTGGAAGAAGGAGTACTTCACCGGCGGGGCCGTGTGGGCCGAAGGCGAAGTGCCCTCGCAGGAAGCCATTTCCCGGCCGGATGAATCTACATCGTAGATGAGGAAATCTCGGCTAGCGCTGAGTATCCTGCTTACGGGTACATTTGCGGGCATCACCGCCCTGGCGATTCCCCTGGGGGCCTGGCAGCAAAGACGCGGAAACGAAATCCGCGTGCAGACGGATCTCGTCAACATCCTCGCAAGCGTTACCGATGCGAACGGCCGGCCCATTCCCGATCTTACACAGGACGTTTTTTCGCTTTCCGAAGAAGGCGTGCCGCAGAAGATCGAGCGCTTCGAAGCCGAGACGAACCGCCCGCTCGATCTCGCGCTCATGGTGGATTCGAGCATGAGCGCGTTCAAGGATCTGAAGTTTGAGACGGAAGCGGCGGCGCATTTCATCCGCCAGGTCGTGCGTCCGGGAGATACGCTCGGCGTGTTCGAATTCTCGGAGTCGGTGACGCAGCTTTCCGATTTTTCCGACGATGTGCCGAAATTGCAGGCCGCCGTGCGGCACATCCTTCCGGGCACGGGAACGTCGATCTACGATGCCGTCGTTCTGGGCTCGAATGCGCTCAGGCGGCGCCCCGGGGCGCGGAGGCGGGCAATCGTGCTTGTCACAGACGCTGGGGAGACGACGAGCGTCTTGAAATTCGACGACGCGCGGCACGCAGCCGTTGTGTCCGGGGCGCTGCTCTACACCATCGTGATCCGTCCCGTGAAAAACGAGGGCGGGCGCAACACGGCCGGGGAACACGCGTTGATCACGATTACGGACAGCACCGGCGGGGCCATGTTCATTCTCGACGAAATGAGCCAGCTCGATGAGATGTTCGACCGGATCGATCGCGAACTGCGCACGCAGTACCTGCTGGGCTATTATCCGCAGCCCACGCCGCCGCCCGCGAGCGACCGCCACGTGCAAGTGGACGTGAAGGGCGACTACGTATTGCGCTATCGAAAGGAGTATTTCACGCCCGCCGCGCCGCGATGAACGAGTTCCTCAAAGTCGCCATCGAAACGGCCCGCGAGGCGGGTGCCGTCCTGCGCCGCGAGTTCGAACGCCCCAAACAGATTTCGTACAAAGGCGAAGTCGATATCGTCACCGAATCGGATCGTCGCTCCGAAGCCATGATCGTAGCGCGGCTAAAGGAATGTTTTCCCGGCCACGCGATCGTCGCCGAAGAGGGCGGCGGCGCCGTAGCGGCGGGTGCAAAGTATCGCTGGCACGTGGATCCCCTCGACGGCACGACCAACTTTGCGCACGGCTATCCTTGCTTCGCGGTGTCGATCGGTCTCTGCGAGGAGGGAGAGCCGATTGCGGGCGCCGTGTTTAACCCTGTGAGCGGAGAGCTTTTTGCGGCCGCGCGCGGCGAGGGCGCATATCTCAACGAACAGCGCATTCGTGTTTCGTTTGTCGATAAACTGGCCAACAGTCTCGTCGCCACAGGCTTTCCGACCCACCAGCGAAAGCGGAGCGCCAACATGAACTACTACTGGGAGTTCACGCTGCGTTCCCACGGCGTCCGCCGCGACGGCTCGGCTGCACTCGATCTCTGCTCGGTCGCCTGCGGGCGTTTCGATGCTTTTTGGGAATTCAGCCTGAATTCGTGGGACACGGCTGCCGGCGTGCTGCTCGTCCGCGAAGCCGGTGGAATTGTGACCGATCTCGGCGGCCGGCCGTATCATCCGGGTGGCCCCCATCTGCTCGCGTCAAACGGCCTCATTCATGATGAGATGAAGGAAGTCGCCGCCATCGCCGAGCGCGCCGGAAAACCGTAGCCGCGTATGAACGTAGGCGAGTTCGATTACGATTTGCCCGCCGACCGCATCGCGCAGCGGCCGCTCGCGGAACGCGATGCCTCTCGCATGCTGCTGCTCGACCGCGCGACGGGCGCCTGGGAAGACCGCTGGTTTCGCGAGTTGCCGGAGCTGCTGCGCGGCAACGAACTCATCGTCGTCAACAACGCTCGGGTCTTGCCCGCCCGGCTTTTCGGCCGCCGCTCCGGGATTCACGCGCAGACGCCGGGCCGTCACAATCCGGCCCGCGGGGAATTCCTGCAAACGTCGATCGAGGTGCTCCTCGTCCGGCAAGTCGGAGTGGACACGTGGGAGACGCTGGTGCGGCCCGGAAGAAAAATAGCCACGGGCGAACGAATCATCTTCGGTGAAGGCGAACTCGAAGCCCAGGTGGAGGCACGAGGCGAATACGGTCTCCGTCTGCTGCGCTTCAAATCGAAGAACGGCTTTCACGAAACGCTTGGCCGTCTCGGGCATATTCCTCTGCCGCCCTATATCAAGCGCGCCGACGAGCCGCTTGACCGCGAGCGCTACCAGACGATCTTTGCGCGGCAGGGAAATGCAGTCGCGGCGCCCACCGCCGGACTGCATTTCACTTCCGGGATTCTTGAGCGGCTCCGCGGGCGGGGCATTGAAATCGCCGAGATCACTCTCGAAGTGGGTTTAGGCACATTTGAGCCGATTCGCACGGAGCGCCTCGAAGACCACAAAATACACGCGGAAACCTACGACATCCCCGAAGTGACGGCCTCCGCTATCGTGCGAGCGCAGCGCGAGAGTCGTCCGGCGCTGGCCGTTGGCACGACGGTGGTCCGGGCACTCGAAGACGCCGCCGAAAGGAACCTGGGCCGTGCTGAGGCTTTCGCGCCGGGGAAGGCCGAAGCGAAGGTATTTCTGTACCCCGGCAAACCGTTCCACGTCGTGAATCAACTGCTCACGAATTTCCACCTGCCGCGCTCGAGCTTGCTTGCGATGGTTGCGGGCTTCGCCGGGCGGGAGAATGTCTTGCGTGCCTATCGCCATGCGGTGAGCGCCGGCTATCGCTTCTATAGTTATGGCGACGCCATGCTAATCCGCTAGACGAGGCGCCCCAGTCAAATAGGTCAGGTCTGAGTGCGTCGTGATCCAGGAGGTGTCAGCGATCAGGCGAAGAATTCGTAGACCTAGTAGGAATCTGCTGTGGAGGCCGGGAGCGCTAGCCACACGATTGTGCTCATTTACGTGGTGATTGTCCGCTTCCCAACCTTGCGCCTCACGGTAGATACTGAGACCGTGATCTCGCCCACGGCCGCCGTCCTCGGCGAAATTGGATTGCCCGCTCCCGTCCGTGAATTAGCCCCGCACCGCTGGGATATGGTTATTGTCGGAGCCGGCCACAATGGCCTTGCCTGCGCGGCGTACCTGGCACGTGCGGGCAAGCGTGTGCTGGTGCTGGAGAGCCGCACGCGAGTAGGTGGCGCCTGCACCATCGAGGAACCGTTCCCCGGCGTTCGCATGTCCCCATGCGCGTATCTAGCCGGACTGCTACATCCCTTGGTCGTCTCTGAGTTGAAATTACCCGAGCGCGGCTTTCAGTGGACACCTGCGGTCAACGGGCTCTTCGTCCCATTCCACGACGGCTCCAGCATTCAACTCTGGCACAGTGACGACCAGTGCGAGGCGGAAATTCGCAACTTCGCTCCCGGGGATGTCGAAGGCTGGCGCGCGATGAGTGACGTGCTCCGCAGATTGCGCGATGCTTTGCGTCCGGCAGGTGATGGCGATCTGTGGATCGGCGAGCCTCCGACCCACGAACAGATTGAAGGGCGGCTCGGGAAAGATGACGAAGCAAGGCACGTGCTCTTCGACTGGTCGATGGCCGAGTTCGTTGAATACTACTTGCGTGACGAACGGCTACAGACTGCGTACCTCGGGCAAGGAGTGATTGGGACGAACGCCAGCCCATTCGACGCAGGAACCGCCAGCATCCGCTTCCATCATGCATCGGGCCGACTGGGCGGAATGCCCGGCATGTGGGGCTACGTGAAAGGCGGTATGGGGATGGTCTCGTTCTACTTTTGCGATGCCGCGCGGGAGGCGGGAGCGGTGGTCGCCACAAGTGTCCCTGTCGCACGGATCGTGCCTGCCGAAGGCGTAATCCTCGATGGCGGCGAATTCATCGCTGCTCCAGTCGTGATCTCGAATGCCGACCCACGGCAGACGCTGCGCCTGCTGGGCCCTGCGGCCGATTCCGCGTGGCGCAAGCGCGTCGAGCAGATTCCGATGGAGGGCTGCACCGTGAAGCTGAACGTGCTGCTCCGTGAACTGCCTAACTTCACCTCGCGGCCCGGAACCGATCAGCCGCACCACTACGGACAGATCAACACGTCGCTCACCAAAGCTGAGTGGAAGGCGGCGTTTGCCGCCGCGCGCCGCGGCGAATTGCCTCAGCATCTATGGTGCGAGCTCTACTTCCAGAGTATCCACGATTCGACCGTTACAACCGGCGGGCAGCATACAATGAGCGTCTTTGCGCAGTACGTCCCATACAAGTTCGCGCGCGGCACATGGGATGAGCGGCGAGAGGAAGTCCGCCAACTCGCGCTCAACTCCCTCGCCCGCTTCTGCTCCAATACCGACAGCGCCATCATCGATACGCAGGTGCTTGGCCCCCCGGATATCGAACGGAAGGTGGGACTCACCGGCGGTCACATTTTTCAGGGCGAGTGCTTGCCTCCATACATGTGGTCAAGCCGGCTTTCGGCGCGAACGCCGATGCCGGGCGTCTACTTGTGCGGAGCGTGCACGCATCCGGGAGGCAGCGTGATCGGCATCAATGGGCGCAATGCCGCAATGGCTGTTCTCAGCGATGCTACTTAGCTTCGCACTTACGGCGTACCAAGGTATTCTGCCCGCACATGTCTACTAAACCCGCGCTCAAGCGCGAGCTCGGACTGCGTGACCTCACGCTGTTTGCCATCACCTGCATCACTGCCACACGATGGATCCCGATCGCGGCACATGCCGGACCAGGTTCCGTCACGCTTTGGCTTTTGGCGGCGGTGTTGTTTATGGTGCCTCTGGCCGTGGCCGTGGCGGCACTCGTAGCGAAATACCCCGGGGCGGGCGGGTTATATCTTTGGACCCGGGGAGACTTCGGAGCGTGGCCCGGTTTCCTCTGTTTCTGGGTTTATTGGATGGGGATAGCGTTCTTGTTCCCGACTGCCGCCCTTCTGTATGTCAAGGTTGGCTTCTCCATGTTCGGTCCCTTGTTCGCTCGCCTGGGCGACAACCGTTTCTATCTTCTCGCCGCCACAGTGGCGTTGATTTGGATCGCGCTCGGCTCGAACCTGATCGGGCTGAAGGTCGGTAAGTGGACGGAAAATATCGGCGCCCTGGCCACGTGGGCGGCGGGTTTGTTGCTGATCGCGGTGGCATGGATGGTGTGGGCGCGCCGCGGTTCGGCGACGCCCATGCATGTTCTTCCGAAGTGGAGTTGGGGTACCGTCAATTTTTGGGCCGCGATCGCCTATGCCACTTCCGGCATGGAGTGCGCTGGCATGATGGCTGGGGAGATCCGTGACCCGGAGCGCACCATGCGTCGCGCGGGCTGGATTGCTTCCGCGTTCGCGGTTGCATTTTACGTCTCGGCGACAGTTGCCTTTCTGGTCGTGCTCTCGCCCGAGCACATCACCGAGCTGAACGGCTTCGCGGAGGTGGGAGATTCGGCGGGCCTGCTCTTGGGCGCTACGTGGCTCTCTCCGCTCATCGCGCTGCTGGTAGTCGCTAGCGGAGTCGGTTTAGTCGGTGGAATTGGCACAGCGACCTCGCGGCTGCCATTTGCCGCTGGCGTGGATCTCCTGCTGCCCGCGGCTTTCGGCAAGGTTCATCCGCGATGGGGAACGCCTTACATATCCATTCTAGCGCTCGGAATGGTGGCAACCTTCCTGCTCGTCGTTTACCAGCTTGGCGACACCATGCGCGTGGCCTACGACGAGCTGGTCTCCCTGATGGTCATCACCGGGTTTCTGCCCTATCTCTACATCTTTGGAAGCGCATGGAAGGCCGGCAAACGGCTGAGTGCGGCATCCGGCGGCGCGATAACTGCCCTGGCGCTGTTCTGCTCAGTGGTGCCACCGGCTGAAATCACCAACGCCTGGCTGTTCGAGGGTAAGCTCGCGGCGGGAACGCTGGCTGTGGTGCTATCGGCCTGGCTAGTCTATCGCCGAAAAAAACAATCATGACTCCCACCATTGGATTCTACCGGGCCCGTGTAGCGTTTTCGTTTGTGCAATCGATATTGCTTCTGGCCGGTTCCGGACGCATGGTCCGGCTATCCGGAAACCGAGTCACAACCCGCAGGCTTGTAGTGAAGCCCCTCGTCCATCTCATCTGATATGATTCGCAGGCTGCCCATATGGCGGCGGACCATGCGCTACCTGATCCTGAGCGACATCCACTCGAACCTCACGGCGCTCGAAGCTGCGTTGGACGCGGCCAGCGGCCGATGGCAGAAGGCCGTATGTCTGGGAGATCTAGTCGGCTACGGCCCTGATCCGAATGAAGTCATCGACCGCATCCGCTCGCTCGGGGCCTTGACGATCCGCGGGAACCACGACAAGGCGGTCAGCGGCGTGACCGATGCCGACGAGTTCAACCCGATTGCGCGCAACGCGCTGCTCTGGACGCGCGAACAGCTTCGCCCCAAGAATCGCGAATACCTCGAAACGCTCCCGAGCGGACCGGTCACGGTCGACGGCTTCTCCATCCTTCACGGCTCAGTCCACGACGAGGACGAGTATGTCTTTTCTCCGGCGCTGGCCCTGGACGGCTTGCTGAATGCTCCGTCGCCCGTGTCGTTTTTCGGTCACACGCATCTTCAGGGCGGCTTCTCGCTCCGAAACGGCGACGTGACCGTGCGGTATTTCAAACCTGCGGGGGGCAACCCATTCTCGATTTTTACGGTCGAGCCGGACACAACCTACTTGCTGAATCCTGGCTCGATCGGCCAGCCCCGCGACGGCGATCCTCGCTTGGGTTTCGCGATCGCCGACCTCGAAAACCAGTCGGTTGAGTTTTGGCGCATCCCCTATGATATTGAGGCGGTACAGAAACGCATGACAGAGGCCGGTCTTCCCGAGCCGCTGATTCTGCGCCTTTCGTTCGGCAGTTGAGGCGAACCGGAGAGCCGTGGATATGGATACCCAAGACACTGCGGACCGCGAAGAAAGAAGCCGATTTCCAGCGGCTTTTGCGATCGGCGCCGTCGTCGTGTTGCTTCTGCTCGCGGGCCTTCTATTGCTGAACCGCTCGATTCAGCCCAAACGGAGCGTCGCGGCCGCGAAGCTGCCGTTTGGAGCCTATGAGCAAGCTTACGCGGGGCGTATCCATTTTCAGGACCTCGCGCTGTCTCACGCGAACAACTTTTTGAACCAGGAGTTTACGTACGTGACGGGGATTGTTTCGAATGATGACGTCAAGGTGCTCCGAGCACTCCAGGTCACCGTGGAGTTTCACGATCCGTTCAATCAAGTGATTCTGCGCCAGAGCGACCGGCTGATTGAGCGTACGGACCAGCCGCTTGGCCCCAAGCAGCAGCGCAGTTTCCAGGTCACGATCGAACAACGTCTTCCTGCGGAGTGGAATCAGCAGTATCCTTCTATCCGCGTCACCGGTCTGGTTCTCGAGTAGAGTTTGGCAGGAACTGTTTCCATATTGGCTGCGCGTCCGGCGGCACCAGGTCATGGGTGATTTTTTTTACCGGTATGGCTATTTTGTCGGCGTGGAACTCGACCCAAAAGCGCCGCTCGTCTGGATTGTTGCCCAGGCCTCCGTTTTCACCCCGCCACAGACACGCTGCTGAGATATCTTTCGCCGGAGATTCAGATCACGCGCGTCGGCCTGAGCGAAAATTGGCGCCGCGGGTTGAAGATCATCTTCCGGCAATAGCCAAATTCCATGCAAACAGCCACGAGCGGGAAAAGCCACGAATGTGCGCCCGGATTGACGCAATTTGCCAATTTTGGTATGGTTCTGGTTGGTTTTCGCCGGGGTGCAGACTTGAAGCGTCGCGCGGTTCGAAGTTCAACCTCCTCTCGCACGGGCCATAAATTATTGAATAAGAAAGGCTTAGCGTTGTCTTCGAAAGCCAAGGCCGCTCCCCCCGATCCCGACGCCCCCGCCAAACAGCAGCAATTGAAGTCCTACGAAGAGGCCTTGAAGCACTTTCAGCAACAGAAATTCCACCGCGCCAAGGAAGCGCTCGAACGCGTGCTTACGGGGCCGAGCAAGGAATTGGCGGACCGCGCGAAAGTCCATCTGCGCATCTGCGAACAGCGGATTTCCCGCCCTCCCGTTCCGGTTCTCAAGTCGGCGGAGGATCATTACACGCAGGGCGTCGCGCTGATGAACCTGGGCCGCTGGGACGAGGCGCGGGAGCACCTCGATCGCGCCCACAAAGCCGCTCCGAAGGCCGACCACATCGTTTATGCGATGGCGGCGCTCGACTGCCTTACTGGCGAAGCCGACTCGGCAATGCAAAACCTGAAGGTCGCCATTCAGTTGCGCCCGGAAAACCGCTACCACGCACGCAACGACGAAGATTTCGCGTTCTTGCAGGAAGACCCGCGCTTCACCGAATTGCTCTACCCCGAGCGAGACGGTTCGGCCGGCTGACTTCCTTCTCCCCCATGAAACGTCTTCCGGAATCTCGTTCCCGATCCGTCCGCGTGGTCGCGCTCGGCGGAGGCACCGGACTATCGGCCGTGCTGCGCGGCCTCAAGGAATACATCGCGGAGCCGCGAACACATGGGCCGAACCGGCCGATAGCGGACCTCACGGCAGTCGTTACCGTCACAGATGACGGCGGCAGCTCCGGGCGGCTGCGGCGCGAATATCGCGTTCTCCCTCCGGGCGACATTCGCAACTGCATGGTGGCGCTCTCGCAAGACGAACACTTGCTGGGGAAGCTCTTCCAGTATCGCTTTCCCGCGGGCCGCGGGCTCGCGGGTCACAGCTTCGGCAACTTGTTCCTGACGGCGCTGACCAACATCACCGGAGACTTCGCGAAGGCCGTCCAGTTATCGGCGCAGGTGCTCGCGATCCGCGGGCGAATTTTTCCCTCCACGGCGCAGAACGTCACGCTCGAGGCCGAGCTCGAGAATGGCGCCGTGGTGAAGGGCGAGACAAATATTTCCCGCTCGCGCAGGCGCATCGCGCGGGTTCGCCTGGTGCCGCGACGCGTCCGGCCAGTGCCGGAAGTGCTGCGCTCAATCCGCGAAGCCGATCTCATCCTCATCGGCCCGGGTTCGCTTTACACGAGCATTCTTCCCAATCTGCTGGTTGAGGAGATGGTGGACGTAATCGCACACTCGCACGCGACGCGGGTTTACATTGCCAACCTGATGACGCAGCCTGGTGAGACGCAGCACTACTCGGTCGCCGACCACGTCCGCGCAATCTACGACCACACGCGGCGGGGCCTTTTCGATTTTGCTGTGATCAATCGCGCGCCTGTTTCGATCAACTTGCGGCGGCGCTACGCAGCACAGGGCGCCGAGCCCGTCGATCCTTCACTCGATGAACTCGAACGGATGGGACTGCGCTATGTGACCGGGGATTTCCTGCAACAGGATGGCGTGGTCCGACACGACCAGTCACGCCTGACGCGTCTTCTGCTCGACAGATTCGTGAATCACCATACCCACCGCTGAGCATTTCCGATCCTCGCCGGTCCGCAGGTTCGTCCGGACCGCCAAGTGCGCGGATCGTCAGTTTCCGGCGGGGGCGTTGGGCGCGGTGTAACCCTCTCGGGCGATGACGACGGCTTTTTTCTTCTTGCCCTTCTTGTCCGCAAGCTCCAGCGGATTTCCCTGATCGTCGAGGACTTCCACGATCAGCTTGTGATACCGGCCGTCCTGAGGTGTGTTTGGTGAGAAAACGAGCGTGTACTGGTTGCGAAGAAAAGCGGCGACCGAACCGAATATTCCCGGGATCTCGCCGTCGAAGCGCGGGAACCAGGCATAGCCTCCGGTCATGCGCGCAAAAGTGTTGAGCTGGTTCTGCGCCTGGAGGTAGCCAACGCCGCCACCGTTGCGGGAATAGAGGTCAATCGCCTCGCCGGTGCCTACACAGAAGATCGTCACGTCGGCTTCCTTCAGGCGGTGGAGGATTTGATCCAGCGTGTGCTTGCTGAACGTGTCGTAGCCCGTGGCAATCACGAGGATCGACTTTTTCCCCTTCACATCGCGAAGCTGATCGACCGTCTGGTAGACCGCATCGAACAGATTCGCCTCGTGGAATCCCGGAAAACCGAGGGTCCGAATCGCCTGATCGACCTCGCGCTTATCCTGAGTGAAATCGACCTGGAGCGTGGTGTTCAAATCAAACGTTTTCAGTGCGACCCAATCCTTCGGTTGGAGATGGCTCAGGAACGCGTCGGACCAATACTGCGCCTTGTATCCAAAGTACCCACCCATGCGGGCGCTGAATTCCAAGAGCATGACCATCGTGATGGGTGCATCCGTAGGCGCAAAGTTCGTGACCTGCTGAGGCTGGCCCTGGTCAAGAACGCGAAAGTTTTCCCGTTTCAGGCCCGTCACCATGTTTCCGTCCTGATCCGTGACGACTGCATCGAGGGTGACCAGATTTGATTGCACCGAAATCGCTACCTGCGGCGGGGCCTGCTGTGATGGCGCCGGCGGTTGGGGCTGCCCCGTCGGCGGCGTGGGCGGCTGCGGCTGTTGCGTTGGAGGAGGTGTTTGCGGGCCTTCCTGCTGTGCCAGTGCCATCCATGCACTGGATGGCACGCCCAACGCGACGATGAGGAATCCCATCAGAACGACGCGACGCCATGTCTTGAATTGCATGATTCCCTCGCTCGAGCTGGATGCTGCCACGATCCGCCCCGGATGGTCAATGCATCCGCGTGTGCATTCCGGACACCACCCGCTGCCAGGATCGTATCAGCGGTCCGGCCGGTGCGATAAACTTTAAGATTCAGCGGGAGGAAAAAAGGATGGCGCGCAGGATCGCGGGTATTTTGCTGCAAGTGATTGCGGGGACACTGGTTTGTGTTGCTCCGATCCATGCTCAGAATGGGGCGCAGAACGGGCCGCCGCCCGGTCCACCTTCGACTGTGGCGCAAGCCTGGGCGACCGGAGACCTCTCTCAGATTGAAAGCGAGGCCGTCGGCTGGCTCCAGGGGCTGATTCGCATCAACACTACGAACCCTCCCGGCAACGAATTGGTCACGGCAAAGTACCTGGCGGGCATCCTCGAGCGCGAGGGAATCCACTCGGAGATCTTCGAAAGCACGCCGGGGCGAGGTTTCCTGGTCGCGCGGCTGTCCTCAAGCGCGGTACCGGACCCTTCGCGAGCGCTGCTCCTGATGGGTCATCTCGACGTGGTCGGTGTGGACAAGACGAAATGGACGGTCGATCCGTTTGGCGGCGTGATTCAGGGCAACTACCTTTACGGGCGCGGCGCGTTTGACGACAAAGGCATGACGGCCGCGAATCTGGCCGTGTTCGTGGCGCTGAAGCGCGCGAACGCGAGATTGAGCCGCGACGTGATACTGCTGGCCGAGGGTGATGAAGAGGCCGGCGGCACCGAGGGAATGAAGTTTGCCGTCGAGAAGCATTGGGACAAGATCGCCGCCGGTTATGCGATCAACGAAGGCGGACGCGTCGCCGTGAAAGGCGGCAAGATTCAATACGTCGGCATACAAACAAGCGAAAAGGTCTCAATCAATGTGGACGTGATCGCGAAAGGGACTTCGGGGCATGGGTCCATGCCACGGCCGGACAACGCCGTGGTACACGTGGCTGCGGCGATCGCGAAGATCGGGACCTATGAGACGCCGATCCAGTTCACTCCGGTAACACGGGCGTATTTCGCGGGCCTCGCGCCCATCGAAGACGACGAGACCGGCAAATGGATGCGCGCGCTCGAATCACCGGACCGGGGCGACCACGCGGCGCGATGGATTTCGAGCGCCAACCTGACCTGGAACGCGATGCTGCGTGACACGATCTCTCCCACGATGTTACAGGCAGGGGTGCGGCAGAACGTGATTCCGTCGGAGGCGCGCGGAGTGCTGAACATTCGCCTGCTTCCCGGCAACATGATTGACCCGCTGGTTGCAAAGCTGCAACAGCTCGTGAACGATCCCCAAATTCACTTCGAAATTGAGCCGGGTGGGGGCGAGTCGGCGCCGTCGTCGTCGCAGACGTCGGACCTATACAATTCGATCGCGCGCGTCGCGGGGAAAGAATTTCCGGGCGCGGCCGTGGTGCCGCTCATGTCCACGGGCGCGACGGATTCGATGCCGCTGCGGATTCGGAGTGTGCAGGCTTACGGCGTGCTGCCGTTTCCGCTGGCGGAGGACGACTACCTTAGAATGCACGCGGACGACGAACGCATTCCGGTCGACTCATTCCGCAAGGGAATCGAATTCCTCTACGCAATCGTCAGCGACTTCGCGGTTGCCAAGTAACGCTAACCCAACTGAAATTCACGCGGCGGGGTCCATCCGCGTGGCTCAATTGACCCAGTTGTCGGGGTGTGAGGGCGGCTTGTCCTGGTGGTCGCGCACGTAGACCTCGAACTTCTTGCGAAGACGGCGGCGCTTCCAATCCGAAAAAAAGTTGCGGAAGTTGTAGAGGAAAGACCCACGGCGAAGGTAGAAGTAACCCGCGAGCATCCCGCCGAGGTGGCAGACGTGGCTCACATTGTCTCCGGAGGTGCCGATGGTGCCGAAGAATTCGATCGCGCCCATCACGATGACGAAAACTCGCATCGACACCGTGACCGGCAGGGGAAACATCCAAACGCGACGCTGAGGGAGCAAGACCGCGTTCGCGAGCAGAATCCCGTAAATCGCTCCGGATGCGCCGATCGTCGATACCCAGGCGCTTCCGTGACCGTGAGGGTCGAGAGCCAGCTTCACGATAACGTTGATGACGCCCGCGCCCACTCCACACAGGAAAAAATAGGTGTAGAACTTCCGCGAGCCCCAGGTGTGCTCCAGGTCCGCTCCGAACATCGCGAGGTAGAGCAGGTTGAATAGAATGTGGAGAATTCCCGCGTGGAGAAACAGATACGTGAAGGGTTGCCAGAGGCGGAACCCGCGGACCACCGCATAGGGGACCAGTCCAAACCAATCCAGCCAGAATCTCTCACCGGCGGCACCCCAGATGAATTGAGATATTTCCTGAAGAAGGAAAACGCTGACGCAGGCGATGCAAAGCGTCTTGACGGCGCGCGGGAAGTATCCGCTCAAATCAAATCGGTAGCCGTAGCCGCGTGAAAAGGAGCCCACGCCTCCAAGTCTAAAGGCTTGCCGGGACGGAGTCAAAGCTCCGGCGGGAGGAGCAACAGATACCTCTGTTTCTAGTACACCCCGACGTGCGGCACTGGGGTTGGGAGTTCTTGCGAAGGCCCAGGGTTAAACATCCCCCAGAGAGGCTTGCACCATAAGGCGTGCTAGTCGTGGAGGACGACGCTAAGAAGGGAATTGTGAACCTTCAATCCGCCGTTGTATTCGATGAAGCCCAGTTTCCTGAACCGATTCATGAAAAAATTGACTCGCGCACGGGTTGTCCCGATCATTTCTGCCAAAGTCTCCTGGCTGATCCCGGCAAGTTCAGTCTGGGGTTCGCCTTGATTGCCGTAGTGAGCGATCAACAAGAGCGCCCGGGCCAGCCGTTTCTCGCTGGAGTTGAAAAGTTGATCCACCAGATCCGCTTCGACTTGAATGTTGCGTAAGAGCAGCTGTCGCATGAAAAGGTCCGAAAACGCTTGCTGGCCGTGGAGGGCGCGCGTCATTTCCTTCTGTTCAATTGTAAGCATGGTGCTGGGTCCGATCGCGGTCGCATTCGCCATGCGCACATGCTGACCTGCCAGGCATCCCTCGCCAAAGAAGCTGCCTACGCCCAGAATGGCGACGACCGCTTCTTTGCCCCGCTCGGATATGACCGTGAGCTTCACCCCGCCTTTCTGAATGTAAAAGATGGTCTTCGCGGGGTCCCCTTGCGAGAAGATGCTCTGTCCCTTGTGGTACTCGACGACGGTGCCTGGCAAACCGATTTTGGTAAGAAGAGCCTGCAGATTGAAGGGCCTATTTTCTCGGTTTAGCATGGGCGGCCTCAAGATCAAGAATCAGCTGCCAACGAGCCTCCAGTTTCCTTGGATAGCACCAATACGCTCAGCCAGATGTGCGCACAATCCCATGCTCGGTAAGCCGAGCAGCCATGCCGCGAACACCTAAACCGTACAGTACAGTATCTCCTCGGGTTCTTAGGGTACTCACGTTCCTTTTGAAAATCAGTATCCTGCAAGGGGAGTCCCAAATCGGCTTTGCTTGTAGTCCTGCTCCTCTTGGCAGCGCGCAGACACCGAGTATTTTCATGGGCGATTTATTTCGCCGCCACTTTGAACAATGGCTCGCCAAGTTCGTCCGAGCTCGCCGTTTCACGCGACCTGATCTCCTTGAGAGTGTCGTCCAGGAAGCCCATGAATTCACTCGGCTGCATCGCCCGAGAGCCCCAGCATGATTCGCCGTTCCTGACGGCTGGCAACCACCAGCAACCGGTTTCCACCGGGTAGGAATAGACTAAAGTTGTATTCGACCCGATGAGCAAATTCGTCAACGAATAGCAGCTGCCGTCACGCAATCTGAATTCGCTCAACACCAAGTCGAATTGCTGGTTGCTAACGAACGCCTGTGCCTCCTTGCAAGACGAGGTAAAGCAAATATCGCACGCCCACTTTTTCAGGCGTGTAACCAAGAACGACACTCCCATTGGACTCGCGGCAATCAGTAAGACCCTGGTAGTGTTGACGCCCATTGTGCCCTCCAAGATTGTCAGATTGCCTTCAGAGGGAAAGAGCGTCTGTACAATCGTGGACAGAGGTACCTCTTACGACACCTTTCTGGGGAGGCCGGCAAGTGCCCGGAGTCTTGGCAGGATGGCGTGCCCCGAGGAGAAAGAAGCGGGGAGAGGGAGGTTCACCGGGAACGAAATCGCAGGGCCTTGCTGGCGGCAGATACGGATGTTTGATATGTACTATCAGTTAACAGAAAACTGCCGACCTGTACCGTATTGAACATATGCCTTTGGAGTCGCTGAAGTATCGTGGCCATGGGATAGCGTGAACAGGTCCGGGGGCCGGCTACTCAAGCGGCTGGCTCTCGGAATCTGGCTCATCTTCCAAATGGCGGCAATCTCGCAAAACCGGCTCGAGCTGACTGAGCTGGTCCCTGCTCTGGATGGACCGGCAGGCAGAGGGCGGCCCTTGCATGTCCTCTTCGTTCATATTTGCTTTGCGGCTGTGAGGCGCTGCCTGCGGGAGCTTGGT
>JBEKBY010000033.1:0-37487 GCA_050015155.1 Candidatus Acidiferrales bacterium
CGTCTTCGTCAACGATGAATGTCATCACGCCGGACGATCTGTATTCCGCCGGATAGGCCACGAAAGCGAAACCCCCGGTCATCTTGCCGTTTACGATGTAGCTCTTCGCGCCGCCTGGTGCATTTTGCCCCTGGCGCGTCAAGATGCGGTAATAGTAGCCGCGGTAAGGAGTCGAAGCATCAACGGCCGACGCCACTAGCGGCCCGATGGGGCTCTGGGGTTGGCCGTCAGCAGCCTTCCAATAAAGACCATTACGCTGCCCTTCATCGCTGAAGAATTTCTGGGCGTACTCGTTGTTCTGTGTGGAGTAGTATTCCTTTTCCGCCGCGACGAGTTGCTGGCAAACGTGAATGGTCGATATTTCATTCCGGCCGACGCGCCTGTACAGAATTTCTCTCTTGCCCGCCTCGGTGTCGAAGTACCACAAATTACCCTTGTTCACGAGCGGTATGGGCATGGGCCAATTTTCCGCCCCGGTATATAAGGTAGTGCTTCCATCCGGTTCTTTCACCAGACGGTGCATTTCCCGATATCTTTGCAGGAAATTGGCGCGGTTTTCGGCGTCCTCGGTTGCGTCTCCCGACGAGACGATTTGCTTTCCGTCTGGTCCCAGGATATCGAGCATCGCTTTTTCGTCGTTACTCTGCGCTGCCGTGACCAGTGCCTTGCTCGCGGCTTCCGGCGATGCAAATGTCATCTGGCCCGGTTGCTGCGCCATCGAGCGAGTGGGAACGCACCCTGTCAAAAGGATGGCGACAGCAGCTAATTTAGAAAGATTGGCCCAATGAAAACTGTCGAAGTTCAGCTTCGTTCGCCCCATATTCTTTCTCTCCATTTCTAAATTTCAAGATCTGCTAGGAACATGACGAAACTTCGATTACCGCCGCCCGCCGCCGCGAGCTCCTCCTCCGCCGCCACCCATGCTGGCGCTTCCGCGTGACGAATAGGTTCTAGTCTCTCCGCCATGGTCGTAGTTGCTGAAAGCGCCGGAGTGAACCCCGCTCTGGCCGCGCGGTGCAGCGTATCCTCGAGCGGCCGGGGTGCTCCCCTCGAAAGGCTTGGCCGTTGCGCCGGGACGGTTGAAAACTCCGCCGCGCCCGCCGACGCTCCCTACGTTGCCGCGGGCGGCAACCCCGCCGCGCACGCCTCCTCCTCGGTAGAAATTGTTCCGGTTGTAAAACGACCTGCTCTGGGAGTAGTACCTGTTGTGGTTATAAATTGGGTATCCGTGATACCAGTCAAATCCCCAATAGGGCCAGCCCCATCCAAAACCGCCGAAGAAGCCGATTCCGAAGCCGGCTCCGAAGAAGAGGTACGGGCCGCCGTACCAGATTCCGGGATACGGGTACCACCCCGGCCACGCCAGTAAGGGATCTCCGTACATCAACCACGGATCATATGCGGGGACGTAAACGACATCGGGGTTAGCAGGCTGAATGATGACCGTCGAGCCTTGCGTCGTTACGACTTGCTGCGGCGTGGTCTTAAGATTGCCGGCTGCCTCCGCTCGCTGCCGCATCACCTGTACGGCATCCATCACATCCTGTTGCTGGTTGTAGTAGGCGTCGCCCAGAGATGACGTCCAGGAGAGGTTCTTGTCCATATTTCCAAGAACGGATGGAAATGCAGTGAGCGCTTTGACGCTCGGGTCCCAGGGCTGCTGGTCCACAGCCTTACCCAAAGCTTCTCCCTTCAGATCGGGATTCGCCTGCACCCATCTGTCGGCTTCGACCACTTGCTCGGGAAACGTGGACGCTGCAAGTATCTGCGCCACAAGCGAGTCCGGATACAACGCGATCGGCGCTACCAACTGCTGCAGTTGCTCGGGCGTCTGTTGCGCGTACGGCGGCGGGGCCTGCCCGGCCTGCGGGGGTGGCGCCTGGACGGCCTGCGCCGGGGCTTGAGCGTCTTGATAGGCTGACAGGTTCTGAGGCCATGTCGCGAACAACAGAGCTAATGACAACACAGAAACCAAAATCTGCTCGCCCAATCGAGGCCTTGAGAGCCCTGTGGCATGTCCGAAAATGTTCATGTTCTTGAACCTCCTCTGCACCTTCATTGCTTGAGCCCTCCACTACGTTAGATGAGCGAGACGCGGTTTAGGTTTTAAGAAAAGATTCCTTTCATCGGCGCCTCCTTTAGCCATGTCCTATAGTCAGTTCAAATATCGCCAGCACGTTTGATGTCTGGCACCCGCCTGCCGACGCTCCGTCTTTTTAATTCTTTAGGCCGTCATCCCCGGCGACGTCGGTCACATGCCTGGGTGGGTGTAACGTGCATCAATTCGAGAACAAACATGATCACCGTGCTAGCCTAACAAGTTTATCCGGAAGTGGAATGTACAAAAAGAGACAGTTGTCTGATAGCTGTGGTTGCTGTCCCTGGAATCCGCGGTCTTTCCGGTGGTCTTCTCGACCACTCGCAGATCATCCATCAGGCCCCAAACGTCCACAGGACCGCACAGTTGCGCGCCGCTTCGAAATGTGCCACGGTGAGTACGTGGTAAGAACCTTGGCAACTTTGGGGATGACGGAGCCGGGAACGGCACGCCATGTCGCCGATTGGCGGTGTGGGAATTAATTTGGCTATCCAGGATGCTGTTGCGGCTGCCAACATCTTGGGTCCATCATTGCTTCGCGGGACTGTTTCGACCAGTCTTCTTCGGAAGGTGCAGCAACACCGGATGTTTCCCACGCGCGCAACGCAGCCTCTCCAACTATTCCTGCAGGACAGAGTCGTAACTCCTGCACTCAAGAGCGCAACGAAGATTCGCGCATTGCCATTTCCGCTCAAGATGTTGCGCCGGTGGCCGCTGCTGCGCCGCATTCCGGCGCGCATCGTGGGGATCGGATTCAGACCGGAGCACGTGAAGATAGCGCCGATGCCAAGCATCGCCCGTGATTCGGTTCGGGCGTAGCAGGAGAAAACAGATGGCGACGAACTTCAGCAAAGAACTGATGGTGAAGCCGGGGAAGAAGGTGAAGCTCGCGGACTACGATCCCGAGAACACGCTTAGCTGGGACAAGGGCCACAAAACGAAGGTGAGCCTCGAAAGGTCGCTCGAGCGGCTCGACAAGCTGCAGTATCTGCTCTACGCCGAGCACAAGCGCGCGCTGTTGATCGTCCTGCAAGGCCGCGACGCCGCCGGAAAGGACGGCACGATTCGTCACGTGATGACCGGCTGCAATCCGCAGGGCTGCCATGTGACGTCGTTCAAGAAGCCCTCGGCCGACGAAGCCTCGCACGAATTCCTCTGGCGCGTGCACAAGGCCGTCCCGGAATACGGCGACATAGGAATTTTCAACCGGTCCGTTTACGAGGACGTTCTCGTCGTTCGCGTTCACAATCTCGTGCCGAAAGAGGTCTGGTCGCGGCGCTACGATCAAATCAATGAGTTCGAGGAGCTGCTGCACGACAATCGCGTGAAGATCATCAAATTCTTCCTCCACATCAGCAAGGACGAGCAGAAGAAACGCTTCCAGCAGCGCATCGACGATCCCGACCGGCGCTGGAAAATCTCTCAGGCCGACTTCGACGAGAGGAAATTCTGGGACGACTACACGGCGGCCTACGAAGACGTCCTTTCGAAATGCAGCACAGACCACGCGCCCTGGTTCGTCATCCCCGCAAACAAAAAATGGTTCCGCAACCTCGCTGTTTCGCACATCATTTCCGAGACGATGGAAAGCATGGACATGAAATTCCCGCCGCCGACCGTCGATGTGGAAAAACTAAAATGGAGATGACTGGGGGCTCGCGACCTTGAGGAACTTCATTCTCGGTATTCTGTTTGCGATCGCCTTGCTGTTAGTGAGCGGCTATTTCTGCATCGAGAAGGGCTACCTTAACTTCGCGGCGGACCAGCGCCCGTCTCCTATGGAAGCGAAGCTCGCGATGGCGGCGGTGGACGCCTGGACGGATCACCGTGCCCCGGAAGGGAAGAATCCGATTCAACCTTCGGAGGAAAACATCGCGGCGGGCGCCAAAATCTACCTCGACCACTGCGCGGGATGTCACGGCGTTCCGTCGAATCCGGATAGCCAATTCGCCCGGTCCTTCAATCCGCCCGTGCCCGGTTTTTTCAAGGACGCGCCGGACATGCCGGAGAACCAGAACTTCTACATCATCCAGCACGGCATCCGGTGGACCGGGATGCCTGCGTGGAGCAAGACGCTCGACGAAAAGGAGACCTGGCAGGTCGTGACGTTCCTGGGTAACCTCGAAAAACTTCCGCGCGCCGCACAAAAGGTCTTTGGGCCATCGGTAGCATCGCCGACACCGATGCCAATGCCGATGGCTCACTGAATTCTTTCTCGCGCGGTTCTCAGGCGCTCAGAACGCGTCTCTGAAATTGTGCGCTGCGCGCGTTCGTTGTCGTGTGCAGCGGGGCGTTCACGGCCATCAGCCCCAACGCATGCTGTCCCGAATCCTCCGCTGCTTCTTCCCGGTCCGGGAACGCCGGCTGCATGAAACCTGCGGCTCTGCGCGCCAACTCGGCGCGATTCTGCACGCCGAATCTGCTCAGCAAGGAGGATAGGTGGAACTTTACGGTGCGGACGGTGATGTTGAGCCTCGAAGCGATCTCCTTGTTAGCCCGGTTGCGCATCACGGACTGAAGGATCTCTCTCTGCCGCGGGCTCAACGAGGATGGACTCGCGACCGCGCGTCCGTCTTCGAGGAGTTCCTTCGCCCGGGAGAGCAACCGATTTGCAAACGCCTGCTCCGCCGCGACGAGAATTTCGAAATCTTCCGGATCGGACCCGCGGATCAGGCATTGCATGGCCAGCAAGCCGGCCATTCGCTCCACGGTGCAATTCAAATCCGCGCTCGGTTCGGCTCTAAACTGCACTACCCTTGTGGATTTTTCGCAGAAAAGAAAGAAGTCGGGCTGTTTGTGTTGGACTTTCTAGCGTGCGACGGACTCAACTTCCAGAGTACACGTACTTTTTTCAATATCGGCCTTCCCGCCTTGCCCATGGCGGGCAGAGTTCTCTTGGTTTGACTGCTCTCACAGTTCGAAAACGGCAAGCTGAATTGCTTCACAAACGGGAACTTCTGCGATACGCGGGATGATCGAAGGTTCGATCATCCTTGGAAGCGGAAGCGCGCTTTTTCAGCGGGGCCGAGGCCTGCAACTGGCAGTTACAGTGCCAATGTTTGTCACTCTCGTAAACTACTCCGGTTGTGGAAGATCCGCGAGCGCTCCGATGCGGTGAAAGCTGTATTCCATGTAGAAATTTCGCCAATCTGGAAATTTCTGCGAGGAACCATTCCCACCCAGGGAATCTTCCGCGAGTTGTTGTGATTGCCCGGCCGCTCGCTATAATCCGAGGCAGTGACAACATCCATGACGAGTCGCAAAAGCCTCCTTCGCTGTTCTGCGGGAGTCATTTCGTGGATCTTCCTGCTGATCCTGCCGGTATACGGCCAAATGGCCCCGATCAACCCGCCGCCGGGCTGGAAGCAGGTGCCTCAGGGCGAGGGAGCGTGCTCGGTCGAGAAATCCTGCGCGGAGTTGGCGCCGACCATGATTCGGAGCGCTCTTGGCCCTTCGCCGCTCGAAGAGAACTTGCGCTACCTGACCGACTCCATCGGCGGTCGCATGACGGGTTCGCCGGAAGCCGACCGGGCCGCCGGCTGGGCGGTCGAAGCATTCCGCCGCGCGGGAGTGGACGAAGTGCACACGGAAAAGTTTACGGTTCCGGTCGGATGGAGCGAAGGGCATACTCACGTGGAGGTGTTTTCGCCGGGACCGTTTCCGGTTCGGCTGGTTTCGATCGGGTGGTCGCCGCCGACTCCGGAGGGCGGAATTACTTCGGAGGTAATCGATGTCGGGGCTGGAGACGATGCCGGGTTCGAGAAGGCGGGCGCGCGTGCGAAGGGCGCGATTCTCCTGGTTCACACGAATCTGCTCGTCACATGGGACGACCTGAACGGAGAATACAAGACCGATGCGGAGATCATCGGCCGCGCGCTGAAGGCCGGCGTCGCGGCGATTTTCTGGATGTCCACGCGGCCGAACCTTCTTTTGTATCGCCACACGGAAGTATTCGACGGACATCTGGAGCTTTTACCGCAGGCAGTGGTGGCGCGGGAAGATGCCCAACGGATAGCGCGCTTTCTGGCATCGGGGCAGAAGGTCCGCGTGCGTTTCGACATGCCGAATCACGTGACCGGCCCAATCGAATCGGAAAACGTGGTGGCGGAGATCCGCGGACGCGAGAAGCCGGACGAGTTCGTGCTGCTCGGCGCGCACATCGATTCGTGGGACTTAGGAACGGGCGCGCTCGACGACGGCTGCGAAGCGGCGATGGTGATCGATGCCGCGCGCGTAACTCACGCCTCGGGGACGAGCCCGCGGCGCTCCATCCGCTTCGTGCTCTTTACGGGCGAGGAGCAGGTCATGCTGGGCTCGTGGGCCTACGTGCGAACCCACCGCGCGGAGCTCGACAACATGATCGCTGCGATTATCTACGATGGTGGCACGGGACGCGTTACCGGCTACTCGCTGGGCGGCCGGAAGGATGCCCTGGCGGCAGTGCGTGAAGCTCTGGCGCCGGCGATGGAGTTGGGCGTGAAGGATTTCACACTCGATGCGAGCATCGATACGGACCGTTTCGATTTCATGTTGGAAGGAATTCTCACGCTCGATCCGAATCAAGAGCCCGCGAACTACATGCTGAACTATCACGCCACTTCGGACACCTTCGACAAAGTGGATATTGCCGAACTGAAGCGCCAGGTCGCAATTGCCTCCGTAACCGCCTACGCCCTGGCCGACGATCAGAAGAGGATGGCGCCACGGCAATCGCGGTCCGAGATTGAACAACTGCTGAAGGATACGGGCCTCGGTGAGGAGATGAAACTCGAAGGCTTCTGGCCGGCGTGGGAAAGCGGCGAGCGCGGCCGCCAGCCGTAGCTGCTTCGGGGTCGCGTATAATGACAAGAGAAATGACGACTGCCACGCTCGCAGTGACTCCGAACAATTCAGTTGCGGCGATAGGTGAAGCGAAGCCGGGGCGAATCCTGGCTCTCGATTACGGCCGCAAACGGATTGGCCTAGCGATATCGGATGAACTCAGGCTGACGGCGCAGCCGCTCGGGACGCTCACGCGAACGAACCGGCGGAACGATTTGCGGCGCCTTCGTGAGGTTTGCCGCGGGCACGAAATCGCGCGTATCATCGTCGGCCACCCGGTGCACATGACGGGCGAGGCGGGCTTCATGGCGGATGAAGCGGCGCGATTTGCGGAGCGACTGAAAAAGGAGCTCGGTATCGAAGTGGAATTGCTGGACGAGCGGCTGACGAGCTGGGAGGCGGAACAAACCGTGGGCGAAACGCGATCGTCTTCCCGGGGAAAGCCGCGCAAACCGCTGGACGATGTGGCCGCCGCCGTTCTGCTGCGAGACTATCTCGAACGCCAGTCCCAGCAGGCGCGCTCCGTCGCGGAGAAGGGCTAAGTCGTGATCCGGCGCCTCGGCTTGCTGGCGCTACTGGCGATCGCGGCGCTCGGCGCGGGAGCCGGATGGCTCGATTCACAGATCGGCCGTCCGTACCGCGGCCACCGCCCGGAGAAGGTCTTCGTCGACGTTCCGCACGGGACCTCCCGATGGGGGGTTGCCGGAATTCTCAGGACGAACGACGTCATTCGAAACCGCTTGGCGTTCACGATCTTCAGCTTCTGGCATTTTCGCAAGCCGCTCGAGGCCGGCGAATACCTTTTCGATCATCCGGTGAATTCGCGCGAGGTCTTCTGGAAAATCGCGCACGGCCGGATTTTCGTCCGCACGGTGCTGGTGCCCGAGGGCTGGACGATGTACGACGTCGGGGCGGAGCTCGAAGGACAGGGAATCTGCAGCCGCGAGGATTTTCTCGCCGTGGCGCGCGACACGGCGCAGATCTCGGATCTCGCTCCGCAGGCAAAAAGCCTCGAAGGATTCCTTTTCCCTTCGACGTACGAGTTCACCCGGCACAGCACCTGCGAGCAGGTTGCGAAGCGCATGGTCCAAAATTTCCGGGCCGTCTGGGAGACGATCGAGCCGCCAGGCGCGCCTCTTCCGAACGGCCTGACACCCCCGCAGGTGGTGACGCTCGCGTCGCTCGTCGAGCGGGAGACGCCGAATGCGCAGGAGCGTCCGCTCGTGGCTGGGGTCTTCTACAATCGGTTGCGCCACGGCTTCCCGCTGCAATGCGATCCAACGGTGCAGTACGCGATGGAGATGGCGGGCCATCCGGAGAAGGACGTGCGTCCCCAGGATTTGCGCTTCGATTCGCCTTACAACACCTACCGGCATGCTGGCCTGCCGCCCGGGCCGATCGCGAATCCGGGCGAGGCGTCGCTCCGGGCGGCGATCGCGCCCGCGACGACCGATTATCTCTATTTCGTCGCCAACAACGAGGGCGGCCATTTTTTCAGCAGCACGCTCGCAGAGCACAATCGAAATGTGGCGCGCCTGCGCCGACGCCTCGCGAGCGACGCGCAGGCCCCCGATCTCGCATCGAAGACAGTGAAGCACTGAGGGCGCTCTTGCGTTCGAGCCATTCCAACGAACATCTTTCCGGCGAGTCCTCCACGAAGAAGGCCATGATTCTGGAAGCCGCGCGCGGACTGGACAAGCCGCGCTTTACTCCCGCGGAGATCGAGCAGATTCGCAGGCAACTGATCGCGCAGTTCGGCGCGCGGGGAAAAACTTCGCCCGATTACATCGTGAGCGTTCTCGAGGAAGCGGGGATGCGCGTCGTATGGTCCACGCGGTCGGATACGGAAGGGCGCTACGAGGAAGAATTCACGGACCTGCTGCATTTCTCGACGCTCGCGGAAGCGGAGATGTGCCTGGTGCGGCTCGACGAACTGCTGCGAAAATTCGCAGTCGAAGGCGAGCGCAGCGCAGCGGAGCGCGTGCGCGAAGTGGCGCGGCTGGGGCGGCGCCGCGCGGAGATGATCGCCCGCAACCACAAAGTGGACGCGCAGAAGCGCGAGGAGAAAGAAGAAATCGCCCACTGGTTCGTTATCTGGCTCGAGACGCCGGGAGCTTTCTTCGACTGGCTCGAGGTGCGGAAACAATCCTCGGAATTCAAAGAAAAATTTCCCCATGCCACCGACGAAGAGGAATAGATGCATCTCCTCGATATTGAAGCGCTCGATCTCGGCCCCGACGTGCGCGCGGTCGGGCTGGATCTGGTCGAAGGGGATGAAAATCGCGAACCGGTCCGGGGGGCGGATGCGGCGCGCGTCTGGAGCCGCGTCCTTCCGGCGACTGCCGGCCAGGAGCCCTGGGCGCTCGACTTCTTCAGCCACCTGGACCGCGTGCGCGATTTCTGCGACCGCCACGGCATCATTTACCGAGAGGCCAGCCAGCGGTCTATCGTGATCCCCGCGCCCGAGCCCGCCGCTCTCGAAGCACTCTTCGAGCGTTTTCAAGGAGAGACATTCGGCGCGCGCGGGGGTGCCCCGGTAGTGGCGGGAGACCCCAGCCTCGAAGTGGATTTGGCGCGGCGCGGCGCGGACGCCTACCACGCTGCCTTTCCGAACTACTTTTTCTGCGCGGTCTGCGGGTTCGAGGACGGCTCGCTCGTCCTGCTGAGTGAAAAGCTCTGGGCCAGCGAAGTGATTCGCCGGGTGCGGCCCGTACTTAAGGGATTGAACGTCCAGGTGCATCTCCCAGCCTGACAATAGGATAGCAGGAACCTCGACTAGCAAACTAGTACGTCTGTACCATTTCCCCCTCCATTCGTTCTAGTACACTTGTCGGGAGATTAATGAAGATGTCGCGTCTCCCAGGTGAGTTGACAGTGCCCAGCGAGTCAACCGTTCCGAGCGCACGCGCCTTTGTGCGCGGTCTCAACGTCCTTCTTAAGTACGCTCGTCTCTATGGTTTAGAGCACACGCGTTCGGCCGGCCAGTTCGAGTCCACGTGGAATGAACTTGAGGACGCGGTCCGAACAGCCGGCGAAGCCGGCCTTTTGCTGGGAGCCTCCGGGTCGCAACTTCTGCTGGATGGCGTGCCGCTCGAATCCACTCACGCCGAGCGCAGCTTTGCCGATCTGCTCAACAACGCGGGCGTCGCGAGCATCTGCTTCCACTCGAGCGTCGAACGCGAGGAGTTTGCCAATCTCGTGAGAGTGTTCATGGAGACGGGCCCCCGGGCCGGCTCCCTGACAGATCGTCTCGAAGAGCACTTTGGGAAGGGCAGCACGACCGGAATCCGGGTCAACGAGATTCGATTCGTTGCGGAAGACTCTGCTTTCTCGGATGCACGCGTCGCCGCGCAATTGACGGTGAAGACCCTTGGAGCGGACGCAGATCGCGTCCAGGACTGGTTCCGCAGCCCGGAAAAGATGATTCAACTGATCGCCGCGGCCGAAGGCGCACATGGAGGAGCCGGCGGACCGGGAACCAGAGGGAGCACGGGAGACGGAACGGGCGCCACATCTTCCGCCGGACCAGGTTCAGGTGCAGGTCCGGGCGGAGGATACGCGGGCGGAGCATCAGCGGGAGGCTCGGCTTCAGCTCAGCCGCTCGAAGAGGCGGACCTACAGGGCTTGCTGCGGCTCCTCGGGCAATTCGGCGAGGCGGCCCACGGGAAAAACGCGCAGCAACTGGATCAGGCAACGTGGCAACAGAAGCTGGCGGCGCTGCCGCAGAACGCGCAGGGGACGCTGCGGCAGGCGCTCGCGACGGTCGCGGCCAAGACGCCCTCGGTGAAAATGGACGAGGCCATGCTACTGCGCCTCGCCGAGGACCTCGCCATCCGATTTGCGCTAGACCGTTTCCAGCGCGGCGAAGTGCGGGTCAACGCCGTGCGCCAGATGCTGGACCGCATGGGCCACGAACTCGAGACGCTGCGAAAGCTCTTGAAGGCCCGCGAGGACAAAATGGTTAGCGCCGGGCTTTCTGTGGAATCCCACGCGGACCTGCTCGACCGGCAGTTCTGGGCGGCCGTGCCCGATTCGGGCAAGCGCGCGGTGCTGACTTCGACCGAAGCGTGGTGCATTCCTCCCCGGAACGTCCAGCAATACGTGGAAGATCTACTCGGGCGCGGCGAGGCGGAAGCCGCGGGAGACGTCCTGCTGAAGTACGCGGCTTGCGTCCGGAACAAGGACGCGGAAGCCCGCAAGAAAGCCGCCATCGGGTTGGGCCAATTGGCCGAGCTTTACAGCAAGGCAGCGAGCCAGCGATTGCAGGATGCGCTGGTGCAGATCGGCCAGCAGCTCGCGGCCGAAAAGGATGCGGAGCTGCAAACGCTGCTGAGCGCGGCCTTTGTGCGGCTGAGCCAGGAGTCGGCACAGCGCCGCTACTACCGGGCGATGCAGCAGGCGCTCGATTCGCTTGCCGACCTTGAGGAAATACGCCCTATCTGGGCGAAGAGTCTGCGCCCGCGCGTCGGCGTCGAAAACCGCCTGCCGGATTTCATCGAAGAGGCGCTGACGGCGGAAGCGATGCCCGAGGGACTGGTGGCCGTGCTCTCGCGCGTCCCGGAAGGGGCGGGCGAGCATCTAGCGGTGCGTCTCGCTCGCGCGGGGCGGCGCAGCGAACGCGAAAATATCGTCCAGTTGGCGAAGGCGGTGGGCGGCGCATGCGCCCGGCATTTGAAAGAAACGCTCAAGTCCGAGCCACCGGCTAAGGCTGCGACTGTGGTCGGGCTGCTGAGCCGCCTCGATCCGACGGCCGTCGAGGACTTGCTCCCGCTGCGGCTGCGCCAGGGCGGGCGCGGCTTTCACGACGCAATCGTGCGGCAGCTTTCGATTGCGGGAGCGCCGGAACGAGGTGCCCTGCTCGCGAATGCGGTCGAGCTGCTCGATCCGATGGTCCTCCCGCTCGCGCTCGATGAAATCGGCATGTGCGGAGACCCCGGCACGGCCGCAAAACTTCTGCGGCTTGCGGAGGGAGACATCCTGCCGGAGGGCTCGGAGTATTTGCGCGTGAAGGCGATCGAAGCGCTCGGGCGGATGCACGCGGACGTCGCCGCTGGGCACCTTCGGAGTTTCGTTGAAGCTCGCAGGACGTTTGGCTGGGCGTATCCCGAAGAGATTCGGACTGCGGCTGCTCAGGCGCTGATGAAAATCGATCCGGACTGGATTCAGGGATTCCTGCCGCAGTCAGGCCTGGATGAGAAGGTGCTGATGCTCGCTCCGCTCGACCCGATTCCAGACCGCGACGTCGTGCGACACCGCCGCTATCGCCGGATTCGATTGCCGCGCAACGTGCCGGCGGTGATCACGTCGGCGCGGGGGAAATGTTCATCGGAGATCAGCGTGCTGAGCCTCGAAGGCGGACTGCTGAGCGGCGACGTGCAGCTTTCCGTGGGAACCGAAGCAACGCTGAAGATCCCGGCAGGACTTCGCTCGATCAGCATGCAGGCAGTGGTGCGATTTATCCGTTCGCACCAGGCCGGTTTCGAAATGGTCGGAATGGAACTGGAAGACCGCGCGAAGCTCCGCCGCCTGCTTGCGTCACTCGGCGGCACGGAATCCGGCAGAGCCGCGGAGCCTCGCCCCTAGCATCTAGCGTCAGGCCTTGGGCAGTGCGTAGCCCGGCACCCACCAGCCATGCACCTGGCTGTAGCTACGGAAAGGCAGCCGCACCTTCGCAATCGGGCCCTCTTCCATGTGCTGCGTATCCACGACGACGAGATCGGCGCGGCCCGATTCAAGCAAACGGTTCGCGACGCCCACAAGATAGCCGTCCCCTTCCGGCGCGTCCTTGCTGCGCGGCACGAAACAGCACTCCTGCAAGCTGGAATCATCGCCGACGAAGAAGGCCGAAGTCTGGCGCGCCGAATGATCAAAACGCGTGTAGACGTTCGTCGGCCGGAAGGCCATGTTACCTAGCTTTGGGCTGAGGGGCCGCGTGGGATCGCTGGTCGGCATGAAGCCGATGCGATACGGAATCGTCTGATAGCGGTCGTCCTGGCGCGGCAGAGCGCCGGTCTGCGGGTAGAGCTGCTCCATGTTGTAATCGCGCGGAGTTTTGTCCGAGAGATCGACCGACAAGCGGTGCAGCGTTCCGGCTGCCGACTTGGGATCGAACGGCTCGCCATGGAGATTGGGAAAGAACGGGAACTGATTCTTCAGCGCCATGTCCATGTCGACGTAAATCTTGTTGCCGTCGGAAAAGGCGCCCATTACGTGAGTGGCGCAGCGCTCCGGGCCTTTGAACCAGCGGACGTCCTTGCCGTCGCCGCCGCGCTCGAGCACGCCGAACCAAGTGGGCAAGGTGGAATCCCACGCGAAGTGCACCTGGCCCTGCTTCATCCGCTCGACGTTCGTCGCCATCGGAATCACGAGGAACGCGATGTACTTCTGCGAGACCGCGAAGTCGTGCACCATGCCGACGTATGGGACCTTGATCCACGCCTCCCATGTGATCTTGCCCTTGGAATTTGCCGAAAAGACGTAGATGTCGTCCGTGGCCAGTCCCTTGGCCTCGTAGCCGTAGGAGATCATTTCGCCCGTGGCGTTGTCGAACTTGGGATGGGCCGTGTGCGTAAGGCTGTGTAGGCCGCCGCCGAACGTGTAGTAGTCGTCCACGGTTTCGAGCGTGAGCGGATTCATGGCGACCGGCGGGCTATCTTCCTTGAGCGCGAACAGCAAACCATGATGGTAAACGACGTGGGTATTGGCCGTGCCGCGGCTGACGCCTTTGACGCTGGGATCGTCGGTGAATGGGTTGCGGTACATGCCGAACAGCCGGCGGCGGGCCGCAGCCTGTGCCTTGAACCGCTGCGTTCGAGGGTAGCGGCACCGGAAATCGACATGTCCGTTCGAGATGTGGAACATGCTCACGTGCCCTTCGCCGTCAAAGGGAATGTTGCCCGTTATCGGGGGATATTGCCAATCGGGTCCGACGCGATAGAACGCGCCGTCGATATTCAGAGGAATCTCGCCCTCGACATCGCAGTCGCGAATGTCGCATTCCGTGCGGAAAGGACCAGCGCCACCGAGTCCGGGAGGGTTCGAGAAATGGACGGTTTCAGCTTTGGCCATCGGCCCAAGAGATAGTCCACCCGCCACGGCGCTCGTGCCGGCTGCCGCAAGCGTTCCGATGAAACTGCGGCGATTCATGGACGTGCCGTTGCTTCCTTTCCTGGGCTGCTTTGACTTGCGTTTCACGGGCCCTCCCCCCGGTACGACTCTTCCTCCCCAAACGTTGTGAAGTATCTCGCAGGGCAGCGCGGCTTTGCAAGCATCCGCGGGGGAGAGGGGAGACGAGGGCGGATTCCTAGAGGTGCCTCAATTACCCGCAGCTCTGCGCGCCGCCGCGGGAACCATGGATGGCAGGATGCGACGAAACGGCAGCAAGCTGAAGAACCGCTGGCGGCAGGGATCGCAACGGTAGGCGGGAAACCCGACAAGACGCTTCAGGAAGAGGAGCGTGCCTTCCTCCACGCGGTCGCGCGCAATGCGCTTGAGGTCGAAGTTTCCGCATCTCGGACAATGGGCGTAGCGCGCAAAGGGGATAGCTACGTGTCGCGCGTAGAATCGCAAGTCGCACGTGTGGCATCTCCAGGGTCGCAATCCGAGCCCCGTTGACAGGAAGTCGAGTACGCCGCCGCGACGCGAACGAAAACAGTGAGCACTCCGGCACTGCGGGCAGATCATGGGCTGGTCACCTCCGCATGTGGGGCGCTAGAGTATCCAAAATATATCCCTCAGGCAAGAATCAAGGACCGCCGGATGATAGCCGGACTCTGCCCGGCAAACGCCCGCTCAATGCAACACACTTACTATTCCGAGCAGGAGGCATTAGCGCGTGCGCGCCGCGGTTCAACCTACCGCATTTGCCGAGCAAACTCCCGGGCGGTGTAGAATACGGCCGAAAGGAACGCGCATGCCCGACTACATCGCCGCGCACGCACGGGCGGGAATCGACACCAAACTGCCCAAGCTCGAAACCTGGCCGAACCATTTTCCGGGCTACGAGATCACGATTCGCTTTCCGGAGTACACGTCGGTTTGCCCCAAGACGGGGCTCCCCGACTACGGCGCCATCGCGATTCAGTACGAACCGAACAAGCTCTGCCTGGAGTTGAAGGCCTTGAAGATGTACTTGCTCGCGTACCGCAATCTGGGGATCTTTTACGAAAATGCGGTAAACCGGATGCTGCGAGATATCGTCGCGGCGATCCGCCCCGTGCGGTGCCGCGTGACCGGCGAGTTCACACCTCGCGGTGGATTGACGACAACGGTTGAGGCGCGCTGGCCGCGTGCCAGGGGATAGACTTCGCCCGGCGGCTCGGCGATAATCCCTCATCGCAGCCTGGCTAAGGGAAGCGCGGCGCACGCCGCGAAGGAGGAATGATGAGTTCGAGTTCGAACACGCCTGGTGACGCCCCGGTAATCGAAGTGGCGTCTCTGCCGCGCTGGGTGACGGTACTTTTCGTTGTTGCATTTGCGCTGGTGGGCTATTTGCTCTACGCGAACTACGCGCAGCGCCAGGCTCTGGCCAAGAGCCAGGAGGACGCTGACAAGAAGACGCAGGCAATCGCCGCAGAACTCGACAAGACGAATGCGCGCGTCGCTGACCTGAAAGGGGAGCTGGACGTCACGTCGCAGAAGCTCAGTTTGAGCCAGGATGAACTGGCGCGCGCGCGCGGCCTCGCGCAGACCGCCCGAGCCGAGCAACAGAAGAGCGACGCAGCGCTTCGCCAGCAGATCGGAGCAGTCGAGGCGGACACAACCACGAAGTTAGGCCAAGTGACGACCCAGATCAGCGGCACACAGAGCGACCTTTCGGCCACGAAAGCGGACCTCGAAGCCACGAAAGGCAAACTTCAGAGCACCATCGGCGATCTCGGAGTCCAGAGCGGGCTAATTGCGCGCAATCACGACGAGGTCGAGGAGCTGAAACGGCTCGGCGAGCGGGATATTTTCGAGTTTTCGCTCAATAAGTCTGCCAAGAGCTCCGATCGGGTGGGCCCCATCCAGGTACAACTGCGCAAGGTCGACACGAAGCACTACCGCTACACAGTGAACGTCGTCGCCGACGACAAGACCATCGAGAAGAAGGACAAGACTGTCGGCGAGCCCGTCCAGTTTTACGTCCGTGGTGCGCGCGCTCCGTACGAGATCGTGGTGTTCGATCTCACCAAGGATCAGGCGAAGGGCTACTTGAGCACGCCGAAGTCCGCGACCGCTGCCCCACCGGCCACGCCACCGGGCAATTGACCGGAGCGGAATACCATAGAGGCATCGCCACTCGGCCGGCTCACATTGCAAAGATCGAGAAACACAATCCTTCTTGTCACAGTTCTTGTCCTATCAGTGGGACTGGTTGCGACGTCTGGGTCTGCTACGCCCCGTGCGCAAGCGAACAGCGCGCCCGCGCCACAGGCGGCTTCGTATGCCCGATTTGCTTTTGGAGGAAACGCGGCTGAGATTCCCGCCGAATTCATCGGCGATCTGATCTTCCTGCCACTTCGCGTGAACGAAAGTCAGCCGTGCCTTTTCCTGTTCGATCCAACGGCCGAGTCTTCGTCGATCGATCCGGGCCGCGCCGCGGAGCTGGGGATTCCCTCTGCGCAGAGCGTCGCTCTCGAGCTACCCGGCGTGACATTGCTTTTGCCCGCGTTGCCGCAGTTTCCGAAACCCAACTTTGCCGCCCACGTAGGTCGAGCCTACGAAGGGACGCTCGGCAAGGACTTCCTTGAGAGCGTCGTGGTCGAGATCGACTACGCGCGGAAAACCGTCCGGCTTTACGATCCTGCCGTTTATCAATATTCCGACCGCGGCACGAGCTTCCATCTCGCCTTCGCGGGAGCGATGCCCGTCGTGCAGGCGAAGTTCAGCGTAACAAGCGGCAAAGTCCTCGAAGCCGGCTTTGGCGTCAATCCGGCTCTCGATGTCTCGGTTCTGATTTCGGACCACTATGAGGCCGGCCGCCCGTTCTCCTCGCACCTGAAGACCATTCCGGCCGTGGACCCGGCTGGAGGGGAGAATACCGTTCTCGGACGCCTGCAGATGTTTCAGATCGGGCCCATTCCCGTGCAGGACTCGATTGCGGAGTTCTCGCGGGAGAATCCAGTTTTGAACGGCGGCGTGCGCCTCGCGGGCGAAATCGGCGCAGGAATGCTGCGGCGCTACATCATGGTTTTCGACTATCCTCACCAACAAATCATCTTCAATCCGAATCGCGAGATCCGCAGCGATGAAACGGAAGACATGAGCGGGATCGCCCTGATAGCCAAGGGCCCGGGGCTGAAAACTTTCGAGGTAACGCATGTACGTCCGCATACCCCGGGGGCCGACGCGGGCATTCAAAAGGGCGACGTCATCGCCGGCATCGACCAGGATCCCGCGGCCGATCTCTCACTGATGGAGATTCGCGATCTCTTCCGCCGGCCGGCCCATCCCTACAAACTCATGATCGAGCGGAACGGCCGGACGCTTTCTCTTACGATGAAGCTGCGGCGTCTGCTCTGATTCGCGGCTTGTCTGCGGCAGGCTAGTTGAACCGCCGAAGGGTCGAGGCCATTCGGCTCAAGCGCGCGTCCACCTTCGCAAACACGGTGCCGTGCTCGAACTTTCCCGAGGCGCCGCGTCGGCCGGCGCGGACTCCGGTGAGGATTTCGATCCCTTGCTGGACGGTCGCGACGGGATAGATGTGGAAGCGGCCTTGCGCGACCGCTTCGATCACTTCGTCGCGCAGCATCAGATCATCCACGTTTTCCGCCGGAATCAGCACACCCTGCTGGCCGGTGAGGCCCTTGAGCCGGCACACGTCGTAGAAGCCTTCGATCTTCTCATTCACGCCGCCGATGGGCTGGACGTCGCCCTGTTGGTTCACCGAGCCAGTAACAGCGAGGTCCTGCCGGATCGGAAGCTCCGCGAGCGCGGAGAGAAGCCCGTAGATTTCCGTCGAGCTGGCGCTATCGCCATCGACGCCGGAGTAGGACTGCTCGAAGCAAACGCTTGCGGAAAGCGAGAGAGGCTTATCCTGCGCAAATGTGTTGCGCAAGTAGCCGGCGATGATCTGCACGCCCTTGTCGTGAAAGCGGCCGCTCAGATTGGACTCGCGTTCGATATTGATGATGCCGATTTTTCCGAGGGCCACCGATGCCGTGATACGGACGGGCTTGCCGAAAGCATAGCCGCCGATTTCCATCACACTCAGGCCGTTTACCTGGCCCACGCGCCCGCCGGTCGTATCGATGAACACCAGGTTCTGCTCGATCATCTCGCGGATTTTCGTTTCGAGCAGGTTGTGACGCTCGATCTTCGCGTCGAGGGCCTGCCGCACGTGCCCGGAGTTTACGAGTGTGTTACCGTCGTGCCGGGCCGCGTAAGAGGCCTCGCGAGCGAGATCGGCGAGATCGAAGAACCGCGCGGTGATCTTGCCTCGCCGCCCGGCGAGGCGGACCCCGTGTTCGAGAATCGAGGCGACGGCCGAACGGTCGAAATGAAGGAGTTTTTCGTCCTCGGCCAGCTTCCGCAGGCGCCCGCCATACTGGCGCAGGACTTCGTCGCTCCACTTCATCTCTTCATCGAACTCGACGCGAACCTTGAAAATCTTCTTGAAGTCGTCTTCGTAGTCGTAAAGCAGTTCGTACATGCTGCGGTCGCCGATGAGGATGACTTTTACGTGAACGTCGATCGGTTCCGGCTTCAACGCCGCCGTGCTGAAGGGGAAAAACATATCGACCGGCTGGATTTCGAGCTTCCCGTGGTTGAGTGTGCGCTTCAGCGTGCGCCAAACGCCGGTCTCCGTCAACGCGTCGAGCGCGTACATCACCAGGAATCCACCGTCGGCGCGCAAAAGCGAACCGCCGCGCAGATCCATGAAATCGGAATTCCAGCTGCCGCGCGTGTCGTAGCTGCGATGAACGGTGCCGAAAAGATTCGCGTATGTTGGGATGGTCTCGAAGATCACGGGATATTTTTCGTGCTCGTTGTGAGCGAGAATCACGTTCACGCCGTAGACGCGGAACGGATCGCGGTCGGACCTCTCGGGGCGCGGGCTGCCGCCTCCCTCCGAGGGCGGCTGCTCCTCTTCGCCTTCACGTTCCTTGAAGGGATCGAGATTGTCGAGGACGTGATGGCGGACTTCTTCGAGGTATTCCGAGATCTGCGGGCTGGGATACTTTTCCTTGAGCTCCTCGATCACGCCATCCACCAGCACGGAGGCGGCTTCCTGTTCGAGGTAGCTCATCTCGCTCGCCAGCTCCCGCGAGAGCGAAAGGGTTCTGCGGTAGACGACGGTGAATTCCTGCCGGAACTGATCGTATTTCCGCTCGAGCTCTTCCGCGGCGGTGCTTTCGAGTTTGCCGTCCTGCACCATCTTGGGGATTTCCTCGATCGGGACCATCTGGCCATCGAGCACGGGGAAAATTTCAGGAAGGGCCACCGCGCCCACCTGCATCCGGCCGAGCGCGAACTGTTCGCGCGCGATCCGCCGGGTGAAGTCGTCCATTAGTTCTTTTTCGCGCACTGTGAAGCGTTCGACGATTCGCGTTTTCTGCCGCTGAAACGGTTCTCCCTCGAACACCTGCGGGATGCGCCGGCGCAGGAAGTCGATCCCCGATTCGACCTCTTTCTTGAAAGCATTGGCCTGGCCGCGCGGCAACGTGAGAAGGCGCGGCCGGTCGGAATTCTTGAAGTTGTTGACGTAGCAGCGGTCGGGAGCCGGTTCGGCCGCGGGGTGCATCTCCTCGATCATCCGGACGATCATGCCTCCGCGGCTCGTGCCGGAGAGGCCGCAGACGAAGAGGTTGTAGCCGGACGCGGTCAGCTCGACGCCCATCCGCAGCGCGCGGAGCCCGCGCTCCTGCCCGAAATCGTTGGAGACCGGCTGGACCTCCGCCGTCGTTTCGAACGGGATGCAGCCTGGATCGCAGCGCCAGCGGAGTTTTTCCGGGGCCAGCCCGGGATGTTGCGGTTTGGAATTCTTCGCCATTCGGCGTCTATTGACTCTCCCGAGGGGCGCTACTCTAGCACGGCGCCCATTTTCTTCGTACCGCCGCCGGAGCCCGTGTTTCCAGGGCGCTTACCGGGAGCATACAGGTCGAGAAGACTGGCGGCGGTCGCGACTATGATGGGTCCGAGCACCACGCCCAGCAACCCGAAGACGCTGATCCCCCCGAGCACGCTGATGAAAACGACGAGGCCACCCATCTCTGCCCGGCCGCTGATCAGCCAGGGCCGGATGAAGTTATCGACGAGGCCGACGATGACGCAGCAGAAGGCTGCGAGGGCAATTCCACGCCCCATGTGGCCTCCGATAATCAGACTCATCGAAGCCGGAACCCAGATGAGAGCGGAACCCACGATAGGAATAAACGAAAAGAACCCCATCATCACACCCCAGAAGAGCGGCCCCCTGATTCCGGTCAATCCGAATGCCAAACCGCCCAACAACGCATGTGCGCCGGCCGCGACCAGGCTCGAAGTGACGCTTGCGAAGATAAGATTTCGCGCATCGGCGATCATGCGGTCGCGGTGATCGAGGTCAAAGGGCAGCAGTTGCCGGAGGCGCTCGACCATCGAATCGCCATCGCGGTAAAGATAGAACATGGCGAGAATCGTGACGAATAGGTGAAAGAGGAACACGGCCGTATGTTCCACGATTGTGGCAAGCTGCCCACCGACAAATGCGGCCGCCTGCTCGGCGTATTGATGGAGCGACGTTGTCAGGTCGGCCGATCCCAGATCGGGGAAGCGGTCCTGAAGCCGCGTCCACAGGCTGCTCAGCCACGCCAGGTTGCCGGTTTGAATCCTGAGCTGAATGGACTGCACCGCCCCCACGCCTTGGCGGACAAACGCAATCATCACGAAGACGGCAGGAACGATCAAAACGAGCGTCACGCCGGCCGTGCAGGCAAGCGCCGCCGTCGTTCGATCCCACCGGCGCTCCAGCCGTTCGTAGATGGGATAGGAAACGACAACGAGTACAGCCGCCCAGGCAAGCGCCACCAGAAAAGGCGCAAAGATCAGATAGGCCAGATAGGCGAGCAGGATCACTGTGCCGTAGAACAAAACGCCGCCCAATCGCTTCTGTAAGGTAGTTTCCGCGCTCAAGCAGCCCCCGCTTTCTCCGCCCCGCCAGAGACTGACTGATAGTTGCAATCCGCGCGTTTGTCAACTCCGGGCGGGCTGCCGCGCGAGACATGAATGCTATACTCCGGGCAGGTTCGAACTTCATGGCTGCCACGCCGAATCCCGCCTGCCAGCATAAACGCACGCAGTTGATCGCCAAGGACAACGAGGCGCAGTACGTCGAATGCCTCGACTGCGGCGAGATCCTCGAGGCCGGAGAAATCGAAAAGAAGGAAGGCGCCGGCTTCGACGAATCGCTCTCCGACGCCTGACGGTCTCTCCGGGAGTATCGCTAGCGTGAAGTAATGTTTTGAGATGCGCTCTGCGCCTCAAGGCTTAGACCTTGTCTTGGGATGCTCTTCAAAACGTTCAGCGCCGCCGTGTTTGGTATCGATACCTACCTCGTCGAGGTCGACGTGAGCCGCAGCTTTGAGGGCATTTCAACGTCGTCGGCCTGCCAGATATCGCCGTCAAGGAGAGCCGCGAGCGTATCAAGTCAGCGCTCCGGAACTGCAGTTTCGGCTTCCCTGGCAGCAGGCCGTCGCCCGCCGATATCCGCAAGGAAGGCTCCGCGTTCGTGATTGTGCTTGCTAACGCCCTGGGGAGCGATGTGGTTGATACAAGCAGCATGGCACTAAAATCTCTCGATCTACTGTCGAAGTAAATTCAAAAACGTGCGCGAGCCAGAGGTGCAAATTAGAAATTCCGCCTGTAATATTATCGGGGAGGAGAAAGGATCATGAAACCTCCGACAATCGGCCGTGGAATTCGAATTTTGTCGGTCTCTGCCGTCAGTCTCTTTGTCGTTGCGGCCACACACGCGCAATCCTCAACAGACCAACAGCAAACCGAAATGCATGAGCTGACCGACGTCCAAACGCAGTCGGGCTCGAGTCCGCCTCCGAAAGAAGTAGCCGCTTATAAAGCCTTCTATAGCGCGAACGTGGAGGACATCGACAAAAAGATCAAGCTCGGCCACGACTTTCTCGAGAAGTACCCAAAGAGTCAGTTGGCCGAGGCGGTCGAGGCCGGGCTCACGAACGCTTACTATGAGAAACAGGATTGGAAGGATTTTTATGCATCTGCAGACAGCGCGCTGGCGCTAAAGCCTGATGACGTGGACGTCCTCACCACGGTTGGTTGGGTGATCCCACACGTCTACAATCCGAACGGCCCGGATGCCGACAAGCAGCTGGATAAGGCTGAAACGTACGAGAAACACGCCCTACAGGTAATCTCAACGATGCCCAAGCCCTCGTACATGAAGGACGCCCAGTTTGCTGCCTCTAAAAACCAAAAGTCTCTTCAGGCGCACAGCGCTCTGGGCCTCGTCTATTTCCGCCGCGAGGACTTTGAGGATTCTGCCAAGGAACTTGAACAGACGATGCAAGGCAATGCGACTCCCGATCCAACGGATATGTACGTTCTGGGGGTTGACCTGCAGAATCTGAAGCAGTATAGCCAAGCGGCGGACGCTTTCAACAAATGCGCTCAGATCCCAGGGAGCCTGCAGGACCGCTGCAAGGAGAGCGCGGACGCGGCAAGCAAACTCGCCCAGCTGAAGTAAGGCCCGTCTGACAATCGCCGAGCAAAACGACAACGACCCTCTGCGATGATTACCGCGCAGCTCGCCGCAACCAAAATCTTTCCGAAACGTTGCATTAGCACGCTCGCAGTTTTGCCGTGTCCCTGCCCAGTCTCTTTTTGGCGGTTTCCGTACATGCTTGACTGCATTGACGGCCCCACCGGGACTGTGATACGCATGTTTGGCCCAAGCATCAGGGGTTACCCTCGAACACCATGGCGGCCAAGACCCAACGGCTTGAGGTCACGCTGGACACGCTGCTCGAAAGTGTGGACCTCGCGGAGAACATCGTGCAGCGCGTCGCCGAAGCCTCCGGCTTCAGCGAAGAGGACGTCCACAAGCTCGGGATGGCCGTGCGCGAGGGTGTGATCAACGCGTACAACTATGGCAACCGCCAGGACCGCAATAAGAAGATCCGGCTCGCCGTCGAGTTTGAACGCGAGCGAATGATCGTCCATATATGTGACGAAGGGCCGGGCTTCGAACTCACGGAAATACCGGACTGTCTCGCCGAGGAAAACCTGCTGCGCACATCGGGGCGCGGGTTGTTCCTGATGCGGGCGTTCATGGACGAATTCACCGTGCAGCGCGCATCCGGCGGAGGAGCCGAGCTCGTGTTGGCGAAGAAACTGCCTCCTCGCTCTTCCGGCAACGGCGCATCCTGATCTCCGCGAAGCCGCTCTAAACGGGCCTTCCCTTGGCGCTCCATCCGCACCCTGCAAACTCTGGACACCGAAATCCGTTTATGCAAGAATCCCGCCGCTGATGGGGGTGTGGTAGCGTCGTTGGGGGAAGTGCGAGTCCTGTTGCGCGGACCCCGCTGTCGACCGGCGTTGCAATCACTTGAATCGGGACATCACTTGGGAGGAGCAGACACCGTTGGCTCGAGAACAGGGCGTCGTGAAATGGTTCAATGCATCCAAGGGTTATGGATTCATTCAACGTCAGTCGGGGGAAGATGTCTTCGTTCACTTCTCCGCCATCCAAATGGATGGATACAAGTCCCTGAACGAAGGGCAGCTTGTCGAATTTGAGGTCCGCCAGGGCACCAAGGGCTTTCAGGCTGAAAACGTAACCAAGGTTTAGCACACGCGGCCGGTTTCCGGGCCCCGTTTCGGCTCCTGGGGCAGGGCTTCTCTCGTGGCGGCCTCCTTCGCGCTGGAACTCCGCCCGCGGGCGCAGCAGTTCGCTCCCGCGTGGCTTGTGATACGATTGGAAGTCTCCATAGGGGTGCGGCTTTGGCGCAGCATATTTCCCGCAAGGAACTGAAGAAAGACGAGATTCGCGAGACGCTGGCTCACGGCGCGGACGCCGTCCTTTCGCATCAGCAGCTCACCCTGTACATTTTGATCGCCGCCGTGATCGTCGCCGTGGGCGTTTTCGGCTGGCGCACTTACGCGCAGCGGCAGACCGTAAAGGCTTCCGCGGTGTTTGATAGCGCCATGAAAGTCTTCCAGGCGCCCGTCGGAACCCCACCAACGTCGGGCGAAGTCTCCTACGCGGACGACAAGCAGAAATTCACGGCCGCGGAGAAGCAGTTCTCCGACGTGGCATCGAAGTACCCTAGAACGCGCTTCGGCCAACTGGCGGGTTACTACGCGGCGCTCAGCTTCGAAAAGCTGGATAATACAGCCGATGCGAGGAAACTGCTCGAGGGCCTCACGAACACCAACGATGAAGAAGTTGCCGGTCTGGCTCGGTTCGAAATCGCGGGCATTGACGACCGCATGGGCAGGGGTGATGACGCCGTCAAGCTCTATCAGGGCTTGATTGGGAAGCCGACGGTGCTCGTGCCCAAGCCGGTCGTGATGCTGGCGCTTGCCCAGCACTACGCCCAGAGCAATCCTTCCGAAGCGGCAAAGCTTTTCCAGCAGATCAAGTCCGAGTATCCCGATACGCCGATCGCTGAACAGGCGGATCAGGCGCTCGCCCTCCTGCCAAGCAAGTCTTGAAATTCCGATTCGGCCTTCAGCGTCTATTCGTCCGAGGCGTCTTGGGGGCGACGAAGTCGTAGCTGCCCTTGACGAGTCCGAGGATTTCGCGCCAGTTCAGCGGTGCGGCGTGAACCCGCAACGTGACCCATCCGTGCTTGCCTATGTAGGGCGTGCGGAAAAACCGGGAGTCGTCCAAAAACACGCCCTGTAGCAGCGCCCCCACTTTCAGGCAGATGCCGAGTTCGCCTTTGTATTCCTCGAGCACGGCAAACGTCTTCCCCTGCACCTGGAATGTCGGATGGCCGAAAGTGACCGTCTCCGCGGTCTTCGGCAAGCTGAGGCAGATCTTTCGCAGCTTACCGAGGATCATTTCTTCCGCGAGCACGCGAGCATCATATCAGCCCGTCCTTCGCGGCGCAGCCGGAGCCGGAAAGTAGCCGAGGCGCGCTCCGATACACTAGAATGAAGTCATGCCGCTTGCATCCTATGCGATGGACGTGCGGCGCTCGCGCGGCCGGCGTTACCCCGAATCGCAACACCCCTACCGCAACGACTACGCGCGCGATCGAGATCGCGTGATCCATTCCCGCGCTTTTCGCCGCCTCGAAGCGAAAACGCAGGTTTTCACCACGCGCTTCTCCGATCATTTCCGCAACCGGCTCACGCACACGCTCGAAGTCGCGCAGATTGCGCGCACCGTGGCCGCCGCCCTGAGACTCAATACCGACCTTGCCGAAGCCCTCGCGCTCGTCCACGACATCGGCCATCCGCCGTTCGGCCACGCTGGCGAGCGGCAGCTCGACGCGCGGATGCGCGAGCATGGCGACCGCTTTGATCACAACCTCCACGCCCTGCGAATTGTTGAGCATTTCGAGCAGCGCTACCTTGATTTCCCCGGCCTGAATCTCACGTTCGAGGTGCGCGAGGGAATTATCAAGCATTCGCGGGACTATTCCCCCGCGGAATTTCCGGCGCTTGCCGAATATCTTCTTGACGAGAGGCCGCCGCTCGAAGCGCAGCTCATCGACTTAGTGGACGAAATCGCTTACAACACAGCCGACCTCGACGATAGCTTCGAGGCGCGCGTCCTCGATTTCGATCAGCTCCGAGCGGAAGTGTCGGTGTTCGAGGCAGCTTACGCGGATGTGGATCGCCGCTACCCCCAGGGCCTGCGCAAACTGAAATTCAACGAAGCGCTGAAGCGCGTTCTAGATCGTCTCGCAACCGATCTGATCGAAAACACCGGCCGCCGAGTACAGGAGAGCGGCGTGGAGACCGTCAAGGACGTGCGGCGTCACGCGAATCGGCTTGTTGCGTTTTCATCCGACGTGGCGCGAGACAACGCCGGCCTGAAGCAATTCCTCAACGCGCGGGTCTATTCGCATCCGATTATTTCCGAGGAACGCGAGCGATCGGTCGCCGCGCTCGATGCGCTGTTCTGCTTTTTCCTTGACCACACGGACCGCATGCCGAAGTACTACGCCGAAATGGCCCAGGGCGAGCCGCGCCACCGCGTCGTCTGCGATTACATCGCCGGGATGACCGACCACTTCCTTCTTCGCCAGTGCCGCGAGCTTCTGGGCGCCCCCTTGACGCCCGTCTCTTAGCGGTGCAATTCCGGGGCGCGTATCGCTGCGGAACCTCGCACGGAGCGCTTCCTTGACACGGCTCGCAGCCTACATATAATGGCGTTTAATCTTCAGGATCTCGGGGAAATCACATGTTTCTGGATGTGAATGAACTGGCAGTCCGAAAGACCCGCATCCGGAAAAGCTACGCCCCGAGTACCCTCGACTTCCATTCCGGGGAATTCCGTCAGGTCGAACCCCTGGAAGTGCGTGCAACGGCGGAACTTGTAGACGGTCAGATCCGCATCTATGGCAACCTCCATACGCGGGTCGAACTGGTCTGCGCGCGCTGCCTCGACACGGTCGTCGAAGAAATCAGCCGCGACTTCGATCTTTTCTACCGCCCGATGACCTCGATCGCGCAGGACGAGGAAGTCCACCTGGCCCCGGACGATACCGAGATTGCCTTCTTCGAGGGAGACGGCTTGTTTCTCGCCGACGTCCTCGCCGAACAGGTGAACCTCGCGCTGCCCATGAAGGTGATCTGCTCGAGTGACTGCCGCGGGCTGTGTCCGCACTGCGGCGCGAATCTCAACAACGAGGAATGCCGCTGCGAAAAAAACGGCGGCGATCCCAGGCTTGCCCCGCTCGCCCGGTTGAAGCAGGACTGGTTCAAGAAGCAATAACACGCTACACTACCCCTTTCCATATCAGGCCGCCCTGAGTTGCGGCCTGTTTACGAGGAGCCGGAATGCCCAATCCAAAGCGACGCCATTCGAAAAGGCGCACATCCAATCGACGCGCCCACGACCATCTTCATCCTCTATCTTTGTCCGAATGCCCGAATTGCCACGAGAAGAAGCTGCCCCACCGGGCGTGTTCCAAGTGTGGCTATTATAAGGGCCGCGAAGTGATTGACACTGCGGCCAAGACGGCCTAAGTTTCCCTCGCCTGCCGTCCCCAGCCGGCGCTCCACTCGGAGAATAGATGATCACCGTTGCTCTCGATGCTATGGGTGGCGACCATGCGCCTCGCACGGAGGTCGAAGGCGCTATTCTGGCCGCGCGCGAGCTGGACGTGCGCGTCGTTCTGGTCGGCGTCGAAGCCACCGTTCGCCACGAGCTGGACCGCCACAAGCACCACGGCTTGCCCATCGAGATCGTGAACGCCAACCAGATCATCACGATGAGCGACTCGCCCTCGCAAGCCTTTCGCCGCAAGAAGGAGAGCTCGCTGCACGTGGCCGCGCGCCTGGTGCGCGACGGCAAGGCTGAAGCATTAGTGAGCGCGGGCAACACCGGTGCGGTGATGACAATAGCGCGCTTCGTGCTCGGCACTCTGCCTTCAGTCGATCGTCCGGCGCTCGCAGCGGCGTTTCCAAACATGAAGGAAAAGGTGTCGGTGATTCTTGACGTCGGCGCCAACGTGGATTCGAAGCCGGAGCAGATCGAGCAGTTCGCCGTGATGGGTGAAATCTACTACCGCGCGATCTGGGGCGTGAAGCGACCGCGCGTGGCTCTGCTTTCAATCGGCGAGGAAGAAATGAAGGGCAACGAGCTTACGCGCGAGGCCACCAACCGTCTGAAGCAGACGTCGCTCAATTTTACGGGCAACGTGGAGGGCCGCGACGTCTTCCGCGGGAACGTGGAGGTCATCGTCTGCGACGGCTTCATCGGCAACATCGCGCTCAAGATCAGCGAAGGCGTCGTCGAGCACCTCGGCGGGATGCTGAAGAAGGCGATCAAGAGCAGCCTCACCTCGCAACTTGGCTACGCGCTCTCGAAGCGCGCGTTCGAAGCTTTCCGCAAGCGCACCGATTACTCCGAATATGGCGGCGCTCCACTGCTCGGAGTCCGCGCCATCACCGTGATCGGCCACGGCCGCTCGAACCCCAACGCGATCAAGAACGCCATTCGCGTGGCGGTTGAACTCTGCCGCTCGCGCGTCAACGAGAAAATCGAACAGGAGCTTTCCGCTGCCGCCGCCGTCCCCGTCCGCGGCTGAGCCGAACGGGAATCGCCATCGCTATGAGCAAGCTCGCTTTTCTTTTTCCGGGCCAGGCCTCGCAGTATCCCGGCATGGGCAGCGATCTCGCCGCGAATTTCCCCGAGTCGCGCGCTGTGTTCGACGAAGCCGACGCCGCGCTCGGATTCCCGCTGTCAAAACTGTGCTTTGAGGGTCCCGAAGAGACGCTCAAGCTGACGGAAAACACGCAGCCGGCCATCCTGACCGTCTCCGTGGCGTCGTACCGCGCGCTCGAGAAGCGCGGGGTCACGCCGGAACTCGTTGCGGGGCACAGCCTCGGCGAGTACTCGGCGCTCGTGGCCGCGGGCGCGCTCGCGTTCGCCGATGGGGTGCGGCTGGCGCGACGGCGCGGCCAACACATGCAGGAGGCCGTGCCCGCGGGCGACGGCGCGATGGCCGCGATTCTGGGGCTTTCCCCGGCGGACGTCGCGGAAATCTGCAAGAAGGCGGCGGACGGCGAAGTGGTCTCCGCGGCAAATCTGAACTCGCCCGAGCAGATCGTGATTTCCGGGCATGCCACGGCCGTCAAGCGAGCCGTTGAAATCGCCTCGCAATCGGGTGCCAAGCGCGCCGTGATGCTTCCCGTGTCGGCGCCCTTCCACTGCGCGCTGATGGCCCCTGCGCAGAAGCGCTTTGAGCTGGACCTGCGCGCGACGAAATTCAATGCGCTGCATTTCCCGCTCATCACCAATGTGGACGCGGAAGCTGTCGAGTCCGGCGACGAAGCGCGCGAAGCGCTGATCCGCCAGGTGACGCTGCCGGTTCGCTGGCTTGATTCAGTGCACGAGATGATCGACAGCGGCGTGAAGATTTTTGTTGAAGTCGGGCCGGGCAAGGTCCTTTCGGGCCTGCTGCGGCAGATCGACCGCTCGGTGCGCTGCTTCAATGTTGAAGACGCGGCCAGTCTGCGCGCGACGCTCGACAAGATCGCCCAGGCGCGCGCCGAATCGTCCGAAAGCTAGGTTCCCATTTTATGTTTTCGCTGAAAGATAAGGTTGCTCTCGTCACCGGCGCGTCGCAAGGCATCGGCCGCGCCACCTCGCTCGCACTTGCGGAGGCCGGCGCCAAAGTTGCGGTTGCCGCGCGCAGTGCAGATAAGCTTGCATCGCTCGCCGGTGAAATCGAGGCCGCGGGAGGCGCGGCACTCGCCGTGCCGATGGACGTGGCCGACGCCGCACAAGTAAAGACCGGCTTCCAGCAAGCCCTCGCCAAATTCGCCAGGCTCGATATTCTCGTGAACAATGCCGCAGTCACGCGCGACACTCTCGCGCTCCGAATGAAGCTCGAAGATTGGGAAGCCGTGCTGCGTACAAACCTGACGGGCGCGCATCTTTGCATCCAGCAGGCCTTGGGCACGATGCTCAAGCAGCGGTCCGGGCGCATCATCAATCTGTCTTCCGTCGTCGCCGAAACCGGGAATGCGGGCCAGGCGAACTACGTGGCGTCGAAGGCTGGGCTGATCGGGCTCACGCGCGCGATCGCCGTCGAGGTCGCCTCGCGCAACATCACGGTCAACGCCGTCGCACCGGGCTTCATCGAGACGCCGATGACCGATCCATTGCCGCAAGAGTTGAAAGATAAAATGAGATCGCTCATCCCGCTCGGCCGCTTCGGCAGCGACCGTGACGTTGCCGCCGCCATCGTCTTTCTCGCGAGCGACGAAGCCGCCTACATCACCGGGCAGGTACTCGACGTCAACGGCGGCCTGCACATGGGTTGACACGGGATCGCGATACGGCCTCACTGCATCTCGCTGTTGCATCCGGCGAGAAGCGGAACTAAGGTTGACCCTGCGATACGCCCCGCATAGAATGGGCGAGTCAAAATGCGCGGCGCAACCATTGCCGGGCACGCCGCCGCTCGTGGCGGAGACAGCCGAAACCGGAGGAACAATCAGAATGGCCAGCGTCGAAGAGCGCGTAAAGCAGATTATCGTCGAGCAGCTCGGTGTGGATGAAGGCGAAGTGACTCCCAGCGCTTCGTTTGTGGACGACCTCGGCGCCGACTCGCTCGATACCGTCGAGCTGGTGATGGCCTTCGAAGAAGCGTTCGGAGTCGAGATTCCGGATGAGGATGCCGAAAAGATTGCCACGGTGAAGGACGCCATCGAGTACATCGAGAAGCACGCCAAGGCAAGCAAGTAGTCCGCCGGTCGTCCCCATTCCGAAACAGGAGAGCTTTCCTTTGAACCGCCGAGTTGTCGTGACGGGCGTTGGCTTGGTCTGCGGATGTGGCATCGGGACCGAAGAGGTCTGGCGCAACCTGCTCGCCGGGAAGAGCGGCATTGGCCGAGTCACTCAATTCGACATCACTGGTTTCGATTGCCAGATCGCCGGCGAGGTGAAAGGCTTCGACCCGCTGAACTGGGTCGAGAAAAAAGAGCTGAAGAAGATGGCACGGTTCATCCAGATGGCGATGGCTGCGTCGGACTTCGCGATCCGCGCGTCTGGCCTCGAGATCACGCCGGGAATCGCCGATTCGACCGGCGTCTATATCGGCTCGGGCATCGGCGGATTCGACGTCATCGAGCGGGAGCATTCGAAGTACTTGCATGGCGGTGCTGGCAAGATCTCCCCGTTTTTCATTCCTTCGGCAATCGTGAATCTCGCGGCCGGCAACGTCTCGATCCGCTACGGCGCGAAGGGACCGAATTCGGCCACGGCCACGGCTTGCTCCGCCGGGGCTCACGCGGTCGGCGACGCTTTCAAGATCATCCAGCGCTGCGATGCGGAGGTGATGATTGCGGGCGGGTCGGAGGCAGCCGTGACGCCGATGAGCATTGGCGGCTTCGGCGCGATGCGCGCGCTTTCGACCCGCAATGACGAGCCCGAGCGAGCCAGCCGCCCGTTCGACGCCGATCGCGACGGTTTCGTCGTCGGCGAAGGCGCGGGCGTGCTGATTCTCGAATCGCTCGAATTTGCCCAGCGCCGCGACGCGAACATCCTGGCCGAGATCGTGGGCTACGGGATGTCCGGGGACGCGTACCATATCACGCAGCCGGCCGAGGGAGGCGACGGCGGCTATCGCGTGTCGATGGCGGCCATCAAGGACGCCAAAATCAGGCCGGATGAGGTCAGTTACGTCAACGCGCACGGGACGTCGACGCCTCTGGGCGACGCGATCGAAACGGCGGCTCTCAAGCGAGTTTTTGGCGGGCGCGCGAAAAAAGTCCCTATCAGCTCGACAAAGTCGATGACCGGGCATCTTCTCGGCGGGGCGGGCGGCCTCGAGGCCGGGATCAGCGTTTTGGCGCTGCACGACCAGATCGTTCCGCCGACGATCAATCAAGAGAATCCCGATCCTGCGTGCGATCTCGACTACGTCCCCAACAAAGCGCGAAAAACCGAAGTCGTGTATGCACTCTCGAATTCTTTTGGCTTCGGCGGCACGAATGCGTCTCTGCTCTTCAAGCGTTGGGGGGGACACTGATCCATGAAGATCGGCGTATGCGTCAAGCAGGTTCCCGCCAAGGATGCGCCGCTCGCCATTGTGGAAGGCGGCGCGTGGATTCGCGAAGCCGACATCGGGTTTGAGACCAACGAGGCGGATAGCTACGCGCTCGAGGAAGCGCTGCGCCTCAAGGAAAAGCACGGTGGCGAGGTGGTTGCGATCTCGATGGGCCCCGAGCGCGCGAAACAAACCATCAAGGAAGCGCTCGCCAAGGGCGCTGAACGCGGAATCCATATCGCCGATAACGAGTTTTACAAGTTGGACCCGCTTGCATCGGGCCGTTCGCTCGCTGCGGCGATCCAGGGCGAGAATTTCGACCTGATCCTCACCGGCCTTCAGAGCGACGACCAGGGCTTCGGCCAGACGGGCGTTCTCCTCGCCGAATTGCTCGGTCGGCCCCACGCGACGATTATCATGTCGCTGGAAGTCGCCGATGGCCGCCTGAAGCTGAAACGGGAGCTCGAGGCTGGATGGTTTCAGTGGGTCGAGCTGCCGCTGCCGGCGGTGATCACCGTCCAGTCGGGCATCAACAAGCCCCGCTACGCCACGCTTAAAGGCATCATGGCGGCAAAAAAGAAGGAAATCGCGACCGTCGAGCGCACCTCGCTCGGCGTTACGGACGCGCGGACGCAGCAGGTCGAGCGCATTTACGTCCCGCAAAAGACGAAGAAGACGGAGTTTTTGACAGGATCGCCAAAAGAAATCGCGGCCAAGCTGATCGAGAAGCTGAAACACGAAGCCAGGGTTCTCTGACGATCCGGCAAGGATCGAGACAAAGGTGTCATGAAGATTCTCCTCATCACCGAGCAGCGCGAAGCCAAATGGAACAAAGTCAGTTTTGAGACGCTCGCGGCGGCCCAACAGATCGCCCAGCAAGCGAAGGGTACGCTCTCGGGCGCGGTCGTCGGCAAGGGTGTGGCAGCGCTGGCAGACGAGCTGGCGAGTTATCAACTCGACGAAGTTCTCTTTGTCGAGCATGACCTCCTCGAACACTACACGCCCGATGGGTTTTCGCTCGCGTTGCGACAGGTGATCGAGGGCGCAAAGCCGGACTTGGTTCTACTGCCCCACACGTATCAGGTCCGCGACTTCGCCCCGAAGCTGGCTGCGTCTCTTCAAAAAGGCATGATTGGCGACTGCATCGCCTACCGCTATGAAGGCGGCAAGCTGGTTTTCGTCCGCCAGATGTTCCAAGGTCGCACGGCCGCAGATGTTGTTTTCACGGGCGAGCCGCCGTGGATCGCTTCGTTTCAAGCGGGGGCATTCCGCGCCGACCTCGCAGTGAAACATGCGAGCGGGAAGGCGCCCATCAAACCTGTGAATGTCGATCTGAAACCGGAGCAGATTCGTACGAAACCCCTTGAGCTTTTCCGCGAAGCAAAGCAGGCGGTGGATCTGACGCAGGCTCCTATTTTGATTTCGGTCGGCCGCGGCATCAAAGCGCCCGAGAATATTCAGATGGCCGAAAAGCTGGCGAAGCTGATGGGTGGAGAAATCTCCGCGTCGCGTCCGATCTGCGATGAAGGCTGGCTGCCTATGGACCGGCAGATCGGAAGTTCCGGCCAGACCGTCTCGCCGAAACTTTACCTTGCGCTCGGCATCAGTGGCGCGATCCAACACGTGGTCGGCATGAAAGGCTCGCGCACCATCGCCGCAATCAACAAAGACGCGAATGCGCCGATCTTCGAGGTCGCCGATTACGGTATCGTGGGCGATCTATTCGAAATCGTTCCTGCGCTGATTGGAGAGCTGGAGAAGAACAAGCCTGATTGAAGATCTAGTTCTGTGCACGCCTCACTCGACGACGATCGCCTCCGCTTCAATTTCCACGAGCATTTCCGCTGAGATCAGCCTGCTGACCTCGACCATGGCCGTCGTTGGACGAATCTTGCCGAAGAACTCGCCGTGGGCGCGCCCGATTTTCTCCCAGTCAGCGATATTCGTGACGAACATCCGGGTCCGCACCACGTCGGACATCTTCGCGCCAGCCTTCGAGAGCGCCGATTCGATGTTCCGCAGCACCTGCATCGTCTGCGCATAGGCATCATCACCGCCCACGACCTGTCCGTGCGCATCGGTCGCCGTCGTTCCCGAGACATGAATATATGGACCGACGCGCACCGCCCGCGAGTAGCCGATGATCGGCTCCCAGGTTGTCCCTGACGAAATGTTTTGCCTCGCCATTTCTTCCTCCCGTTACGGATCGAATCTCTTGCGCAAATCCGGCGGCACAATGGGACACAGTTCGTCTCGCTTGCCGAAGATGCGGTACCGAATGCGCGCAACGAAGTCGTAGACTACGTCGCGCAGCGGCCGCGGAATCACGCTCAGCACGGCCGCCAGAACCCGCCAACCCCGGCCCAGCCGCCGCAGGATGTACAGGAAAGCATTCGAGCGCACGAGCAGCTCGCCGGATTGTGTAAGCACCACGATGCTGTCGGGCAAACCGGCGCGCCGATCCGTCGGCACCCGCGCCTGAAACGTCGGACCCTGCAAGGGCGCGAATCGGAAGGCGTTCCCCGACCGGTCGTGCTTCAGCGCAAACTTCACGGTGCGATGGCACAGACCGCAATGGCCGTCGTAGAAGAGGATTTCGGTGGTGGGCGCAGCCTGCGGCACTCTTTGAAAAGGATAGCACGCCGAAACGATTTCGTTCCGCTGCGCGCCTTCCCCTCGGGGGGAAACTGCTGCTGGACAGAGTTTCGCGAAGTCTCTAAGCTATTGAAGCCTGAGGCCTTCTGAGGAGACGCCCTCCGTGAAGTGCAACAATATCCTTGAGACCATCGGTCACACGCCGCTTGTCCGGCTGAACCGCATGGCCAAGGATGTTCCTCCCGAGGTTTACGTAAAGGCCGATTATCTGAATCCGGGCGGGTCGATGAAGGACCGCATCGCCGTTTGGATGATCGACGAAGCCGAGCGCAAGGGCCAGCTCAAACTCGGCGGCACGATCATCGAAGCGACCTCCGGCAATACGGGAATGGGCCTCGCGCTGGTCGCGGCAGTGCGAGGATACAAGGTTGTTTTCACGATCACAGACAAGCAGTCACGCGAAAAAATCGATTCGTTGAAGGCGTTTGGTGCCGAGGTGATCGTCTGCCCGACCGCGGTCGAGCCCGAAGACCCGCGCAGCTACTATTCGGTGGCCAAGAAGCTTTCACGCGAGATTCCCAATTCGTTTTATCCGAATCAGTACGAGAATCCCGGAAATCCCGAGGCGCATTACCGCACCTCCGGTCCTGAAATTTGGAAGGATACCGAAGGGAAAATCACGCACTTTGTGTGCGGGCTCGGAACGGGCGGGACGGCGACCGGCGTGGGGCGTTTCCTGAAGGAACAGAACGCGGATATAAAGGTCATCGGCGTCGACCCTTACGGCTCGTTGTATTACGAGTACTTCAATACCCGCAACATCGGCAAAGCCCATACCTACGTGGTCGAAGGAATCGGCGAGGACATTTTGCCCTCGACCATGGATTTCAGCGTGTTGGACGACATCGTGCAAGTGAACGACGAAGAATGTTTCCTCTGGGCCCGGCGACTGACTAAGAGAGAAGGGATTTTCACCGGTGGCTCGGGCGGCGGATGTGTCTCCGCGGCGATCCGCGTCGCGAAGGATTGCAAGAAGGGCGATCTCGTCGTTGCCTTCCTGCCGGACGCCGGCACGCGCTATTTGAGCAAGATATATAATGATGGCTGGATGCGCGAACACGGCTACGCGGACGCCGAGGTGACGCTGACGGCCGCGGATGTGATTCGCGTGAAACGCCAGAACGGCAAGACCCGCGAACCCATCATTGTGGGAGCCAATCGCACGGTCTTCCAGGCCCTTAACACCATGCAGCAGCAGGACATTTCCCAGCTACCCGTCTTCGAGGACGACCGCTCCATCGGCACCATCTCCGAAGACCAGATTCTGAACCTCGCGCTACAAGGGAAAGACCTCCGCAAGCTGATCGTCCGCGAAGTGATGGGCGCGCCGCTGCCGCAAGTGGCTTCGAATGCCCCAGTTGAGCGTGTCACCCACCTCTTGAGCCACGAAAGTCCCGCCGTCTTCGTCGAGATGGATGATGGCAAGCTCGAAGTCCTCACCAAATTCGACCTGATGGACACGATTGCCGGCCTGGTCGGCCAAAAGCGCTGACGCCCCGCCCTCCGGTCAGACTTAGCTCCGATGGCGGGGAGCAACAGGCGACCTGATACCCTCCGGTTTGCCGACTCCCATCCTTTTCTTGGCCCCGCAGCGGGGTAGTGGATCAGTTTGAATATTTGAGCCTATAATCCCCCTGTAAGTAGGATCTTGCAGAGGAGAAAACCTAAATGAGGCTCTCATCGATGGACATTGCAGTTCGGGTCCTCGCGGTTTCGTTCGCTGCCACCGTCGTTGTTGCCGCCGTTTCGCACGCGCAGATGGGCCAGCCAGCCACTCCGGTGGTATCGGGGACGGACTCGATGCAGACCGAATTGCATATGCTGACGGACGTACAGACTCAGAAAGCGGATCCGAAGGAAGTAAACGCTTACAAGGCGTTCTATAAGGCGGACGAGCCGGCCAAGAAGATCCAGCTCGGAAACGATTTTCTCCAAAAGTACCCCAAGAGTCCGCTGGCCGAGCCAGTGGACGTGGGCCTGATGAATATCTACTACGCCAAACAGGATTGGAAGAACTTTTACGTCTGTTCGGATAACGCGCTGGCGCTGAAGCCGGATGACGTGGATGTTCTCACGACCGTCGGTTGGGTCATCCCTCACTTCTACGATCCCAACGACGAGGATGCGGACAGCCAGCTGGACAAGGCTGAGAAACTGGAAAAACACGCGATTGAAGTCATACCGGCGCTGCCCAAACCCCCGAGTCTCTCGGATGCGCAGTTTGCGGCTTTGAAAACCCAAAAGACGATTCAAGCGCATAGCGCTTTGGGCCTCGTCTATTTCCGCCGCGAGGACTACGACAACTCGGTGAAGGAACTTCAGCAATCCACGAAGAACAATCCCAATCCCGATCAGACGGATCTGTTTGTCTTGGGCGTCGATCTGCAAAGCCTGAAACGTTACAGCGAGGCCGTGGATGCCTTCACTCAGTGCGGCCAGATCGCGGGAGGCATGCAGGATCGCTGCAAACAGAGCGCGGACGCAGCGAAGAAACAGATCGCCCACTGAAGATGAGTAAGGGGCAGAAGGCGGCCAGCTATCTGCGAGGATGAAAATCACCCAGGCATCCGCAAATGTATTCGGCGGTGGCATCGATAACACACGGTGACCAGGTTCACCTTCGCGTCGTCACCCAGCAAGCTTCGTGCGCGAATGTGGTGGACCTGGAGATCGTTTGGGCTTCCGCAGTTCTGGCATCGCCATCCGTCTCGCTCCAAGACCTGTCGACAGAGTTCGCTGTAGGATTGTGGATCCAGTCGAAGCCTCGGCCGTCTGGGTCGCAGAGAGTTCACGACGCTTTCCGTACTTCCTCGATGAACTCCGCCTTCTGCGGTTGGGGAAGTAACGAGAAGAGCCGGCTGAGGGCCAAGAGCAACGACTTCGGGCTGCCGTTCTCAAGATTCGCTCCTGCCAGAAAGTCGGCACAGATCATCTCGAGGCAATAGCCCCGAGCATCCCTCCCGAGCATCAGGCTCGCTGTTTCAAGCGCCTGTTCGATCACCGGCAACTGGCTCTTGTACACCTTGAAGTACAGCATCTCCGAAGGTTCAGTTTCTCGCCCCGTCATGTGCCGCTCGACTTCCCGCTTGAATTCCTCTCTGGGCATCGCGGTTGCTTTGTGCACCCAGGGTGCACAATCGAAGTTCTGACCCTCCGCGCGAGCTACCCTCACCAACTCCCTAGCCTTTGTCCAGCCCATCTCCCGCAGCCGCGGTTTCAGATCGGAAGAGCGTCGTGTAGGG
>JBEKBY010000034.1:0-37298 GCA_050015155.1 Candidatus Acidiferrales bacterium
CATGATTGATTTGCCCGGCAAAGTACCGCGTGCGGCGCCGATCATACCCCATTTTTTCCACAGGAGATCGTGTTAGGTTACAAACCATGGACATTGTGAAGGGCAACATGGGCTGGATCGAAGTTGTGGTCGGCCCGATGTTTTCGGGAAAAAGTGAAGAGTTGATCCGCCGCCTCCGGCGCGCAGAGATCGCGCGGCAGCGCGTGCAGATCTTCAAGCCCGCAATCGATCAGCGCTACTCCGCCGCTGGAATTGTTTCTCACTCGGGGCTTGAGATCGCATCCGAACAGGTGGAGAACGCGGATCAACTCCTGCATCAGGTGGAAGAATCCACGCAGGTTGTCGGCATCGACGAAGCGCAGTTCCTGGGCGAAAGACTCGTCGAAGCTTGCACGACGTTGGCTGATTCCGGCAGGCGCGTGATTGTTGCGGGCCTCGACACGGATTTTATGGGACGGCCTTTCGAGCCGATGCCGCGGCTTCTTGTGGTCGCCGAGGAGATTACGAAGCTTCTGGCGATCTGCGTCCAGTGCGGAAACCCGGCAGTTCACACGCAGCGGTTATTCAAATCGGACGAATTGATCGTTGTCGGCGCGCGCGGCATGTATGAGGCGCGCTGCCGGAAGTGCTTCGATCCAGCGTTGCGTGCTGAAAAGGCAAAAGCGGCCGGGCAATCAGCTTCTTGAAGAAGTAATATCTCAGACCCCGCCGCCTCAAAGTCTTCCCCTCAGATCGCGCCTTTGGTCATCTGGTCGGCGATGTATTCGGCTTGGCGGATGGCGAGCGCGACGATCGTCAAGGTGGGGTTCTCGCCGCCGCTCGACACGAACTGGCTCCCATCCGATACGAACAAGTTCTTGACGTCGTGCGCCTGGCCGAAGCGGTTCACGACGCCGTCCGCCGGCTTCTCGGACATTCGGTTCGTGCCCATGTTATGGGTCGAAGGATACGGAGAAACGTGGACGGTCTTCTTCGCGCCAATCGACGTGTACAGGGCGTCCGCCTGCTTGTAACCGTGGTTGCGCATGGCGACGTCATTCGGATGGTCATCGCAGTGGATATTCGGGATCGGCATGCCGAACTTGTCTTTCTTATCAGGGTGTAGCGTGATCCGGTTGGTGTCGCGCGGCAGATCCTCGCCGATGATCCACAGGCCCGCGAGGTTCGTGTAGTTGTCCACAATCCACGCGCGGTCGCGGCCCCAGCCGCCGGGAATAATCGTCTGCGAGAAGCTCGGCAAACCCTGCGGGAGCAACTCGAACTGGTAGCCGCCGACGAAACCGCGCGTCGGGTCGAGCCGCGCTTCGTCCATCACGATTCCGGACTGCGCGGTTCCGCGATACATGTGAACCGGCTTCTCGTAGACCGCGAAGACCGCGCCGGTCGTGTGGCGCATGTAGTTCCTTCCAACCTGCCCTGAGGAGTTGGCCAACCCTTGGGGGAACATGCTCGAGGACGAGTTGAGCAACAGCCGCGGGCTTTCGATCGAATTCGCTGCCACGGCCACCGCGCGCGCCTTCTGCCGTTGCAATGTGCCCGATTCATCGGCATAGACAACGGCGTTTACTTTCCCGGAAGCGTCGTGCTCGACGCGCAGCACCTGTGACTCCGCCCGGACTTCGGCCTTTCCAGTGGCCTCCGCCTGCGGGATATCGATGTAGAGCGTGGACCACTTCGCGCCGAAAGTGCAGCCCTGAACGCAGAAACCTGTCTGCTGGCACGAAGCGCGGCCATCGCGGGGCACTGGATTGATGGCCATGTTCGTAGTTTGAAACTTCGTGTAGCCGACTTTCTTGGCGCCGGCGAAAAGTACCGTACCGTGATTGCTGGCCGGCAGGCGCGGAATTCCGTGCGTCCCGGTAACGCCCATTCTGAGTTCCGCGCGATCGTAGTAGGGCGCCATCTCGTTCAGGTCGATGGGCCAGTCGAGCAGGTTCGCGCCCCCAATATCGCCGTAGCGCGTTTTCGTCTTGAATTCATGCTCCTGGAAGCGCAACGCGCAAGCGCCCCAATGCACAGTTGTTCCACCGACGAGCTTGCAGGTCCAGATCGGCAAATCCGCAGAGGTTTTCGCGACGGACCACGAGCCCGATGTAGTGCGCGGATCGAGCCAGGTAAACAGGCTGAACATGGCGACTTCGTCGTTGCGGAAATCGGTGATCTCGACGCGCTTTCCCGCTTCGAGAACCACGACAGAAATTCCCTTTTTCGCTAGCTCGTTCGCCAGCACACCGCCGCCGGCACCGGAACCGACGATCACGACCACGCTCAAATCATTGAGATCGAATTTCGCGGGCATTGGCATCCTCACAGCCAGTCGATGTCGTTGAAGCCGCGGTGAAGGTAGCCGCCCTTGTCCGATGACGGTCCTTCGTAGCCAAACAGCGGCCAAACCTCAGGCTGGTTATAGAGCGTCACGAGCGTCGTGCCATAAACCTTCGAGAAAAACGCGCCGCCCTCGATCTGCTTGATGATCGCAACGCGCGCCTTTTCGTCTGCTAGGTCCGCGTATCCAGTGCCACCAGCCGCCATCGCAAGCCTGTTGAGCCTACCAACACCATCCGCTAGGAGTTTCCTCGCGGACGAATCTTTAGCGGCCTCATCCTCGAGCGGAGCGATGGCCTTGGCATAAAAGGAATCCGCCAGCCGGTCGTGGGGGAAAAGGTCGTGCACGAATTTCAATAGCACGCGAGTTTGTTCGGGTTCGAGACCTTGAGGCTCCGCACGCGGCGTGGCCTCGGGGTCGGCCAGAACGGCCGGCCCGGTAACCGCGACGGCGGCGATCGCCGTCGCTCCGCCGGCCAGAAAACCGCGCCGCGAGAACTTGCTAGCCCAATCGAGCAGCTTCATTCGCGCTCCTTCCGCCGCGCCCGCCAGCGGCTCCGCCTACGGCAGGCTGAATACGAAGATCGAATTGCCCGCCGCCGCTTCGACGTACTGCTTGCCGTCCACCGAATACGTGATGGGATTGGCCCGCACCGAATTCCCGAGTTGGACGTTCCACAGCGCCTTGCCGGTCTCCGCGTTCAGCGCGAAGAAATTGCCCCCGGCATCCGCGCAAAACACCAGATTGCCGGCCGTCGCGAGCGTGCCGGTCCAGGAATCGCCCACCATCTTGAATTCCCACTTTATCTTTCCGGTGGTGCTCTCGAGGGCGCGAATCGCGCTGTAAGCTTGATCTCCGCCAACGAGCTTCTGTCCGCCGCCTCCGCCGATGTCCAAGGGATTCGCGGGATCCATCTGCGGATGGCCCTTGAAGTAGTAAGCGCCCAACTCACGCGTATCGACGTAGACAAGCTTGGTCAGCGGGCTGTAGGACGAACTCGTCCAATTGACCGACCCGGTGATACTGGGATAGACCAGCGTTCCCTTAGGACTCGGCTCGTTGTTGGGCACCTCGATCGGCCGGCCGTTTGCGTCCAGTCCCTTCGCCCACGTCTGCTTCGCGTAAGCCCTGCCGGTGATGAATTGGCCGGTCACGCGGTCGAGCACGTAATAAAAAGCGTTGCGGTCGGCTTGAGCCACGATCTTTCGCGGCTTGCCGTCGATCGTCGCGTCGAACAGGATCGGAGGTTCGGACGCATCCCAGTCGTGCGTTTCATGCGGGGAGAACTGGAAATACCACTTCATCTTTCCGGTGTCGGCATCGATGGCCAGGAGAGAGCACGAGTAAAGGTTGTCTCCCTTGCGCATGTCTCCGTTCCAGTCCGGAGCGGGATTGCCGGTGCCCCAGAAGAGCGCGTTCGTTTCCGGATCGTACGCGCCGGTATTCCATGTTGTCGCGCCGCCGTATTTGTAGCTGTCGCCTTCCCAAGTTTCCACGCCGGGCTCGCCCGCGGTCGGAATGGTGTAGAGCCGCCAGAGCCGTTTGCCGTCCTTGGCATCGTAGGCATCGATGTAGCCGCGAAGGCCGCCTTCGCCGCCGCCCATGCCGAGGACGATCTTTCCGTCGATCGCGAGGGGCGCCTGCGTGATGGCGACTGCTTCCTTGTTGCTTCCAACTTCGACGTTCCAGCGCACAGCGCCCGTCTTCGCGTCGAGCGCTACGAGGCGCGCGTCGATCGTTGCGACGTACACGGCGTCGCCGAGTATCGCCACTCCGCGGTTTGTCGGGAACAGGCCGATCGTAAGGAGATTCTTGGGGAGGTCCGCCGTCCATCGCCACACGGGCTTGCCCGTGCGCACGTCGAGGGCAGTCACCGTCGTTGGCGGCTCGGTGACGTACATCATGCCGTCCACAACAATCGGCGACGACTCGAAAATCCCCTGCCGGCGAAGCTGATAGACCCATTGCATCTTCAAGGAACCGACGTTCTGAGTGTCCACCTGCTTCAGCTCCGAAAAGCGCTGGGAAGAATAGTTGCCGCCGTAGGTCAGCCAATTCTCCGGATGGTTCGCGGCGTGAAGAATCTCGTCGTATGTCACATTCTGAGCCCAGGACGTCAAGCGGCTTCCCAACACGAGAGCGAGCAGGATAAGACCACAAAGAATGTATTTCGTCGTTCTCACTGCGCACCTCCCAGAGTGGAGATGTAGGCCACCAGATCGTTCAACTGCGTCTCGGAGAGTTTATCCTTGTAGCTGGGCATGAAGCTCTTGCCCGGCCCCGCTTCCAGCTTTTGCAGGCTGAGCTTCCGCAACGAGCGGAGCTGGCCGTTGGCGTCCCTCAACTGAATCGTGAACGAATCCTCGTCCACGCGCATGCCTTCCACGACTTTGCCATTTGCCGTCACCGCGCGATACATCACGTAAGCGGGATACCCCGCTCTCTCCTGGAGCGCGGTGTCCGTCGAAGGCAAGTGGTTGCCCGGGTCGAGCAGCACGTCGCGCAAAAAGTCGGCGGTGCGCTGGGCCCCGATTCTGGTCAGGTCCGGCCCGAGATCGCCACCCTTGCCCGCGACGGCGTGGCATGTGGCGCAGCGGTTCGCGTCATACACGTCTTTACCTTTTTTCGCGTCGCCGAGCGCCATCCCCCCGCCTTCTTGGTCGAGCGAACTGACGTAGTTGACGAGCAGCCAGATCTTCTCTTCGCCAAGCTGCGAGAAGGTGGGCATTCCCGACCCAAAAATCCCGCTGTAGATCGTGTTGTAGAGCCCTTCGGGACCAAGATTCGTCGCCGCCTCCCGAATGTTGGGGCCGTTTGCGCCGCTGCCGTCGATGCCGTGGCAGACGGCGCAGGTTCCTTCAAAGAGCGTCTTGCCTTGCGCGATGCTTTCCGGCGTGGGCCTGGGGTGGGGTGCGTGCGGCGGAGGTGGCGGCGGTCCGAATTGAGCGGCGACGGGCGGAGACGCCCAGAAAACTCCGAACGCAAGAATCAAAGCGGCAAGCGACAACCTGCGGTTTGCAAACATTCCCACTCCTTCCCCATTTGAACTGTGTTAGCTAATACGAGCGGAAGGCCGCTGTCAAGGCATGTTCATGTCTCCCTTTCACGTGGTTTCCGAAGACGATCGCAGGATTTTTTCGCTTGCACCGGAGTTCCGTCCAGCTAGCATAAGTTGCTTATAGGTTGTGACCGAGAGGGCATGATGATGCGACTTTTTGGCAAGACCGCTTTGCTGCCGACTTCCTTCGCCGTTCTGATTCTGGCGGTGTCCGCGCCGCTTCGCGCGCAGATGCCGGCGCCCGGCCCCATTCGTCTCGAAGTTGACGCAACGCGCGCTCCACAAAAGATCCTGTACGCCCATTTGCAGATGACGGTGCAGCCCGGGCCGCTCGTGCTGTACTACCCGGAATGGATTCCGGGCGAGCACATGCCCGACGGCCCGATCATCGATGTGGCGGGACTGAGATTTGCAGTGGGCGGAAAGACAATCCCTTGGCGGCGCGACCTCGTCGATATGTTCGCGTTCCATCTGGACATTCCGCAGGGCGCAAGCTCGCTCGACATCGATCTCGATTTTCTGCTGTCGGCGCCTGCGTCCGGATATTCGGCGGGAGCTTCCGCGACCGCCTTCCTGAATGTCCTGAGCTGGAATCAAGTGGTGCTCTATCCACAGGGCTATCCGGTGCGCGAACTGACGTTCGTGCCGAGCCTTCGCCTGCCGTCCGGGTGGCAGTTCGCCACGGCCCTTCCCGGCGCAAAACAGAATGGCGACACCGTCGATTTTTCGCCCGTCTCGCTCAACACCCTAGTTGACTCGCCCGTTCTCGCGGGACGCTATTTCCGCGTGGTGCAGCTCACGCCCGGCGAGACTCCCTCGCACGAGATCGATATCGCCGCCGATAGCGCGGCGGCGCTGGCGATGACGCCGGAAACGGAAATGCATTTTCGCAGGCTCGTCGCCGAGACGGCCGCGCTCTTCGGCGTGCGGCATTATCGCGACTACCACTTCCTGCTCACGCTGAGCGACGACGTCGCCCACTTCGGTCTAGAGCACCACGAATCGAGCGACGATCGCGATTACGAGCGCAGCCTCATCGACGAGCGGGCTCGCGTCGATTTCGCGGATCTGCTCCCCCACGAGTTTGTCCATTCCTGGAACGGCAAGTACCGCCGCCCCGCCGATCTTGCCACGCCGGATTACCAACAGCCGATGAAGGACGACCTGCTGTGGGTCTACGAGGGCCTCACGGAATACCTCGGCGAAGTGCTAACGGCGCGGAGCGGACTCCGCAACATCCAACAGTCGCGCGAGGACCTCGCTCGTGTCGCAGCCGAATGGGGCAGCGACCCGGGGCGCACATGGCGTCCGCTCCAGGACACGGCTGACTCCGCTCCGTTCCTGTATAACGCCGATGCGGATTGGCAGAACTGGCGCCGCAGCGTGGATTTCTACGAAGAGGGCGAGCTTCTCTGGCTCGACGTGGATGCGACGCTGCGCCGCTTGACCAACGACCAGAAGTCCATGAACGATTTCTGCCGGATCTTTTACGGCGGGCCCGGCGGCGAGCCGGCCCTGAAAACGTATACGTTCGACGATATCGTTGCGACGCTCAACGGCCTCGCCCCATACGATTGGGCCGGATTCCTGCACACGCGCCTCGATTCCACGGCGCCCGACACGCCCAGCGAGGCGGTTGAAAACAGCGGATGGAAGCTCGTCTACAACGATCAGCCGAACGAGATCGAAGAGAACAGGGACGCCATCAGGAAACATGTGACACTAACCTTTTCGCTCGGGTTGACGGTTCTCGAGGATGGGTCGGTCCTCGACGTGTTTTACGGCGGTCCATCTTACAAAGCCGGCATTGGACCGGGAATGAAGATCACCGCGGTCAACGGGCAGCAGTATTCGCCCGAAACGCTGAAGGACGCGATCGATGCAGCCAAGGCCGCGACCGCGCCGATTCGACTGATCGTCGCCAATGGTTCCGAGGTCGAAACGCATTTGGTCGACTATCATGGCGGTCTGTGCTATCCGCATATCGAGCGCGACGCGAGCCGGCCGGACTATCTCGGTGAAATTTTCCATCGGCAGGCGCCGTGAGACAGGGCGCGCCCGCAAGTGTCTGTATATAAATGACTTCGCGCGGCGGTCGCCCCGTACATAGTTCAGGGTGCCACCGCCCAAATTATTTTCTCCTGAAATCGAGCCATTTTGACGTCAAGCTCGATCCGGTTTCGTATGGCTCCCGCGGCCCGGTCGAGACAACCGGAAAGGATGGGCCGCTGCGTCCGGTTTCTGGCTCGGCGCTTCGATCGAATGAGCGCGAAGCGAATTCCCCGGCCGGCGACGTGACAATTTCCTCCGACCCGCCCGGCGCGGAAATCTACAGCGATGGAAAATTCGTGGGCCAGACGTCTTTGACGATCCAGCTTCCCAGCGGCACGCATCGCATCGAAGTGAAATCGCGAGGCAAACAGGACTGGGAGCGGGACCTCGACGTTTTGAAGGACCGCCAGCTCACACTGCATCCCGTGCTCGAATCATCTCCGTGAAGCTATCAACAACGCACAGCGCGCAGAATCGAAGTTGACATCTCCGCGGGTAACTCTTGTAATGAGTTTCTTCACACTCATGCGCAAGAGATTTCGCTCTCAACAAATACGGGGATGAACGACTCCCGCCAGGCTGGATCGAAGCGCTTTGCGTTTCTGGTGGCCGCGGGGATTTTTCTGAGCCGCGTCTCCGGGCTGATTCGCGATCGCGTCTTCGCTCACTACTTCGGCCTTTCCGACGCGGCGGACGCTTTCAAGGCCGCGCTCCGCATTCCCAATTTCCTGCAGAATATGTTCGGCGAGGGCGTGCTTTCCGCCTCTTTTATTCCCGTATACGCAAATCTGCTCGCCCGCAGAGACGATGAAGAGGCGCGGCGCACCGCGGGTGCCGTGGCGGCAATTCTCGCACTCACCACGTCGATTCTCGTGCTCATCGGCGTGGTCACCACTCCCTATCTGATCGACGCAATCGCGCCCGGCTTTCACGGCGAGAAACGCGAACTGACGATTCGCCTGGTCCGCATTCTCTTCCCCGGTGTCGGGCTCCTGGTTATTTCAGCCTGGTGCCTCGGGATTCTCAACAGCCACCGCCGCTTTTTCCTGCCCTACGCGGCGCCCATCATCTGGAACGCGGCGATGGTGGTCACCATGTGGGGATGGGGAGGCCGTTACGCGCAGTTTCCGCTCGCCGTGATTCTGGCATGGGGCTCCGTGGCTGGCAGCGCGCTTCAGGTCGGAGTACAGCTTCCTGTCGTTCTGCGGCTCCTCGGCGGCCTGCGCCTTTCGCTCGGCCGTAATGCGGAAAACGTGAAAACGGTCATAGTTAATTTCTTCCCGGTGTTCGTCAGCCGCGGCGTGGTGCAAATCAGCGCGTACGTGGACGCCCTGCTCGCCAGCTTGCTGCCGACCGGCGCCGTGGCCGCGCTGGCCAACGCTCAGACGCTCTATCTTCTGCCCGTCAGTCTCTTCGGGATGTCCGTGTCCGCCGCCGAACTCCCGCAGATGTCCGGAGCCATCGGTGACAAACGTCAGATCGCGGAAACGCTGCGCGCGCGTCTCGATGCCGGGCTTCGTCAGATCGCGTTTTTCGTCGTACCGTCGATGGCCGCGTTTCTGGTGCTCGGAAACGTGATCGTCGGAGCGATTTACCGGACGGGTCAGTTCACCCAGGGCGACGTGATGTATGTGTGGGGCATACTCGCGGGATCAACGGTCGGTCTGCTCGCTTCCACGCTCGGGCGGCTGTACTCCTCGACATACTATGCGCTGCTCGATACGCGCACGCCTTTGTATTTTGCAATCGTGCGCGTAATCCTGACAACTGTTTTGGGTTACCTCTGCGCTGTACCGCTGCCGCCGGCGATTGGCATCGCGCCGCGCTGGGGCGTCGCAGGTCTCACCATCTCCGCCGGAATCGCTTCGTGGGTCGAGTTCACTCTTTTGAGGCGCACGTTGAACCACAGGATCGGACGCACCGGGCTTCGCCCGGACTACGTCGCGAAGCTCTGGGGGGCGGCTCTCGTGGCCGCGGCGGCAGGCTGGTCGATCCATCACTTCTTCGGCCACCATCACTCGCCGATTCTGGTCGCTGTTTTGGTTCTCGTGCCTTACGGAGTTGTCTATTTTGTGGGGACTTGGATCCTGGGGCTCGCAGAGGCCCGCACATTTTTCGTGCGGGCAATCGCCCGAATTGGACGCTCCTAATGCGGCACCTGTCCCGTGGCGCACGAGAACCCGGGCGTCCCGAAAACGAACGCAGGGGGTTGCCTCACCCTCAGTACCTGAAGACGACGCCGGCGGAAATCTTGGGGCTGTATTGGTAGGTGTTGAAGTAGTGCGTTCCTATCATGTCGCCCGACACGCGGATCGCCCAATGGCTATTAAGGACATTGAGATCGACGCCGGCGCCCAGTTCATAGAGGAACGCCGACTGGTTGCCTAGCGCCGTCTGCGGCAGAAGATTCGATATTCCTACGAGGCCGTGCCCCCAAACCTCAAGATTGTGGGGAGCCGACCACCGGACCCGCCCACCTCCCATCCCTGCCACGAACTTCGTGGTATTGGGCCCGATCGACCTGCCCCACGTCCCAATGAACTCACCGTCCGCGCCGAACCATCTTCCGCCCGGATAGTAAACGATGCCGAGGTTGAGGCCGTTCATGTTGTCCGTGAACTTCGGCACGACATAAAAGCGGAAAAACGTGTAGCCGAAGTACGCCTGCCAGTTGTAATTCTGGAACACGCTTTGCACGCCCGGCCCCTGCTGAGCGGCCGAGTCGCTCGAAACCGCGGAGCTTGAGGTCGGCGCGATGGACGCACTCAATGCGCCGCTAGACGGAGAGGCGGTCGCAGGAGCAAATGCATAGGTTGCGCCCGTCGCCGGTGCAGTGGATGTCGATTCCGGAGCAGGAACTGTTGCGAAGAGAGGACTTCCCGAATCAGCTTGTGCCCCGGCGATTGCAGCGAAAAGAAGGATGGACCCGAACACAAATGCAATACGTTTCATCGCCTATGACCCCCTCAGGCGTCCCACCGCCTTTTCCTACGCCCCTAATTTGAATGAGAACGGTCCGCCTGTCCACTCAAAATTGCTGGGAAATCGCGGGAGTCACCTGGAAGGCAATGGCGCCATTGGCATCAGAATCTTTGGATTTTGGCGCTAGCGCGTGTTGATCGGGAGCGCGAACACGCCAGCACCCGAACTACTCTGAAGAGATCGATTCCTCTGCTCCGCGTGTGCAAAATCTGCGGACCCCGCGCCGGGGAAGTGTATGTTACAATGTTTTGTCGCACGCTCGTGAAACCCGAGCCATGTTTGGGTCGGATATATCTGATTCATACGAAGTTAGAGGCCGAAACGCATGAGCAAGGAGCAGGCCTGGGACGCCGATCGAGCCTTATCCCGCATCCGGGAATTGGAGCATCTGCCCGGAGCTCTCCTGCCGATTCTTCACGCCCTGCAAGACGAGTTCGGGTACCTAGACAAGGCCGCTGTTCCACTGATCGCCGAAGTCCTCAATCTTTCCCACGCCGAAGTGCATGGCGTGATCAGCTTCTATCACGATTTTCGCCGTAGCCCTCCCGGAAAGCACCTTCTGAAGATGTGCCGCGCCGAGGCCTGCCAGTCGATGGGCTGCGAAAGCATGATCCGGCACGTTGAAGATCGGCTCGGAGTTCATCTCGGTGAGACGACCGAAGACGGCGCCTTCACCGTGGATGCCGTCTACTGCCTTGGCAACTGCGCGCTCTCTCCCGCGGTCATGCTCGACGGCAAACTGTACGGCCGGGTGTCGCGGGAAGTCGCCGACTTTCTGATCGATAGCGCCCAGAGGCACGCATGAGCGTTAAAATCTACGTTCCGTGCGACGCGGCGGCCGTTTCGGTCGGCGCCGATGCTGTCGCGAGGGCAATCGCGGAGCAGATCGCCTCGCGTCGGCTGGGCATTTCTGTGGTTCGCAACGGTTCGCGCGGGATGTTTTGGCTTGAACCGCTCGTCGAGGTTGAGACGCCCCAGGGCCGCGTCGCGTATGGCCCCGTGTCAGTGGACGCGGTTTCCGGTCTGTTCGATGCTCGATTCCTAGAGGGTAAGGCTCACGCGCTTCGTCTGGGCCCCACCGAAGAGATTCCATTTTTGAAACGCCAAGAACGGCTGACCTTCGCGCGTTGCGGCGTTACCGATCCTCTGTCGCTCTCGGATTACGTCAGCCATGGCGGTTACCGCGGCCTCGAAAAGGCTCTCAAGCTCACGCAGCAGACGATTGTGGAAGAGGTCACGACCTCCGGACTCCGCGGTCGCGGCGGCGCGGGATTCCCCACCGGAATCAAGTGGCGCACGGTTCTGAACGCTCCCGCGGACCAAAAATATATCGTCTGCAACGGGGACGAGGGCGACAGCGGCACGTACGCCGATCGCATGATCATGGAAGGTGATCCGTTCGTGCTGATCGAGGGCATGACCATCGCGGGAATCGCCGTCGGCGCCACGAGCGGATACATCTACATTCGCTCTGAGTACCCTCACGCATTTCGCACTCTCGAGCGCGCCATCACGATCGCTAATGACAAAGGCTATCTCGGCGCGAATGTCGCTGGAAGCGGGAAGAGATTCGATCTCGTCGTGCGCCTCGGCGCCGGAGCGTACATCTGCGGCGAAGAAACATCGTTGCTCGAAAGCCTCGAAGGCAAGCGCGGCCAGATTCGCTTCAAGCCGCCGCTACCAGCCATTAGCGGGCTGTTCGGCAAGCCGACCGTCGTCAACAACGTGATCTCGCTCGCCACCGTCCCGATCATTCTCGACAAAGGCGGCGAGTATTACAAGAACTTCGGCATGGGCAAATCTCGCGGCACATTGACGATCCAGCTTGCCGGGAACATCAAGCGCGGCGGCTTGGTCGAGAAAGCATTCGGCCTGACTCTACGCGAAGCAATTTACGATTTCGGCGGCGGCACGGCCTCCGGGCGCCCGCTGCGAGCCGTGCAAGTGGGCGGGCCTTTGGGCGCCTACTTCCCGGAGTCGCTTCTCGATACGCCGCTCGACTATGAGGCGTTTGCGGAGAGAAAAGGCATGCTCGGGCATGGCGGAATCGTGGTATTCGACGACACGGTGGATTTGGCCCGCCAGGCGCGCTTCGCGATGGAATTCTGCGCGGTCGAAAGCTGCGGCAAGTGCACGCCCTGCCGCGTCGGCTCCACGCGCGGCGTCGAGGTGATTGACAGGATCATCGCCAACCAGGATAGGATGCAGAATCTGGAATTGCTCGACGATCTGTGCGAAGTGCTGACGGACGGCTCCCTCTGCGCACTGGGTGGACTCATACCGTTCCCCGTGCAGAGCGCGATTCGCCATTTTCCGGAAGATTTTCATAAGCCGGCGCCTCCCCCGCCGACAAACGGGTCCAGCAAGGCTCAGGAGTCACAATCATGGCGCTGATTCAAGAAATGGATTACGGAACGCCGAAACGGATTTCCGGGACTGCCGTGACACTGGAGATCGATGGGAAGCCGGTCACCGTGCCGGCCGGCACCTCGCTCATGCGCGCGGCGGCTGAAGCGGGCGTTCAGATACCCAAGCTTTGCGCGAGCGATAATCTGGAACCTTTTGGTTCTTGCCGCCTGTGCCTGGTTGAGATCGAAGGGCGGAAGGGAACGCCCGCCTCCTGCACGACTTCCGCCGAGGCCGGTATGAAGGTACGGACGAACTCGCCAAAGCTCGCCAAGCTGCGCCACGGCGTGATGGAGCTTTATGCTTCCGATTTTCCGTCCGATGCGCTCAACGGCTCGGGCGTGAACTCCGAGTTCAAGGAGATGGCGGTTGCCGTGGGCCTCGGGGAGGTCCGTTATGGCCTCGCGGGCCGAAATCACCTGAATTCCGAAAAGGACGAGTCAAATCCATATTTCACCTTCGACCCCGCGAAGTGCATCGTCTGCTCGCGTTGCGTGCGCGCGTGCGATGAAGTTCAGGGCACTTTCGCCTTGACCATCGACGGGCGAGGCTTCGCTTCTCATGTTTCAGCCGGCGACAAGCCTTTCATCGAATCGGAGTGCGTTTCCTGCGGCGCGTGCGTGCAGGCCTGTCCGACGAACAGTCTTTTGGAAAAGACGGTCATTCAAAGAGGGCAGCCGGATCGCAGCGTGGTCACGACGTGCGCCTACTGCGGCGTGGGCTGCTCCTTCAAGGCCGAGTTGCGGGGTGATGAAGTCGTGCGCATGATGCCCTTCAAGGACGGCAAGGCGAATCACGGCCACTCCTGCGTGAAGGGCCGGTTCGCTTGGGGCTACGCGACGCACAGGGATCGCATTACGAAGCCCATGATCCGCGCCAAGATCACCGACCCGTGGCGCGAAGTGAGCTGGGAAGAAGCCATCGGTCACGCCGCGAGCGAATTCAAGCGCATCCAGGCTAAGTACGGGCGCGATTCGATCGGCGGGATCACATCCTCGCGCTGCACGGACGAAGAGACCTATCTGGTCCAAAAAATGGTCCGCGCCGCATTCGGCAACAACAACACCGACACGTGCGCGCGCGTCTGCCACTCCCCCACGGGCTATGGCCTGAAGACGACGTTCGGCACGTCGGCTGGAACGCAGGACTTCGACTCGGTCGAAGCGGCCGATGTCATCATGATCATCGGCGCGAATCCCACGGACGCGCACCCGGTCTTTGCCTCGCAAATGAAGCGCAGGCTGCGGCAAGGGGCGCGGCTCATCATCGTCGATCCCCGCCGCATCGATCTGGTGAAATCGCCGCACGTACAAGCGGACTATCACTTGCCTCTGCTGCCCGGCACGAACGTGGCGATGATCAACGCGCTCGCACACGTCGTGGTAACTGAAGGCCTGGTGGACGAAGCTTTTGTGAAGGAGCGCTGCGACCTGGCAGCGTTCGAACAGTGGCGCAAATTCGTGGCGGAAGAGCGCAACTCGCCCGAAGCGACGGAAGCGTTCACCGGTGTGCCTGCCGCAGACGTCCGCGGTGCCGCGCGCTTGTACGCAAGCGGCAGTAACGGTGCGATCTACTATGGCCTCGGCGTTACCGAGCACAGCCAGGGCTCCACGATGGTGATGGGCATGGCCAATCTCGCCATGGCGACAGGGAATATCGGCAGGAAGGGAGTCGGTATCAATCCGCTGCGCGGGCAGAACAACGTGCAGGGCTCGTGCGACATGGGCTCGTTCCCGCACGAATACCCCGGATACCGTCACGTCTCCGAAACCGCCGTCCGCGAATCGTTCGAAGGCGCGTGGAAAGTGCATCTCCAGTCCGAGCCCGGGCTGCGCATCCCGAACATGATCGATGCGGCGATCGACGGCACATTCAAGGGCATTTATATTCAGGGTGAAGACATCGTTCAGTCAGACCCGAACACGCAGCATATCTCTGCCGGTTTGGGGGCAATGGAGTGCGTCGTCGTCCAGGACCTGTTCCTGAATGAGACTGCAAGCTACGCTCACGTGTTTCTGCCCGGATCGTCCTTCCTCGAAAAGGACGGGACCTTCATCAACGCGGAGCGTCGCATCGGCCGCGTGCGGAAAGCCATCCCTCCGATGGCTGGGAAAGCCGATTGGGAAGTCACCGTCGCGCTCTCGGAAGCGCTGGGATATCCGATGCATTACAACCATCCGTCTGAAATCATGGACGAGATCGCCCGGCTCACTCCGACTTTTGCGGGCGTCAGCTACGAAAAGCTCGACCGGCTGGGCAGCTTGCAGTGGCCCTGCAACGACAAGGCTCCCGAGGGCACTCCCGTGATGCACGTCGGCGGGTTCGTCCGCGGCAAGGGCCGCTTCATGATTACCGAATTCGTGCCCACCGACGAGCGGACAACCGGTCGTTTCCCGCTGATCCTGACCACGGGGCGCATCCTCTCGCAATACAACGTCGGCGCTCAGACCAGGCGGACGGACAACAACATCTGGCACGACATGGATGTGCTCGAGATTCATCCGTCCGACGCCGAGAACCGCGGTATCAAGGAAGGCGACCTAGTTTCGCTCGCGAGCCGCTCGGGAGAAATCACGCTGCCGGCGCGCATCTCGGAGCGCATGCAGCCGGGCGTCGTCTATACCACGTTCCACCATGCCATGACCGGCGCGAACGTCGTCACGACAGAGTTCTCCGACTGGGCGACAAACTGTCCCGAATACAAGGTGACGGCGGTGCAGGTCCAGCTCGCCAGACACATCTCCGAGTGGCAGGAGCACTATCGGCAGACGCGGCGCTTGACCACGCGGATCGAGAAAGAATCAACCGCAAACGACTGAGCTATGGAATCCGAGAATATGGTCCACATGGCGAATCAGATCGCCCTTTTCTTCGCCAGCTATCCCAAAGACGAAGCCGTGGCCGGCGTCACGGACCATTTCCAGAAATTTTGGGAACCGCGCATGCGAAAACAGATCATCGAATACGTCGCGCACGGCGGAGGCGGGCTCCATGAACTCGCTCTCGAAGCCGTGAAACACCTCCAATAGGAGCACGAGTCGGCGCGGGCGTATACAAGCGCGCGCCTAACTACTGTGCCCGCTTCTAAGCAACTGCGATTGCTGTTTGCAAAATTCCACGATCCGCGCCTCTGACCAGAATCGCTTGTCCCCATCCTCTTGCGAGATAAACGCGCAGTGCCCGCCGTATCGCGGTGCCAGAAGCGCAATGTTGGGATTTTCGCGCAGCGCCCGATTGGCGAAGGTTGAGAATGGCACGAACGGATCATCCTGCGCCTTCAGGATCAACGTGGGCTTCGTGATTCCGCCAAGGACGTGCATGGCGCTCGAGCGCGCGTAGTAGTCATCCGCACTCGCGAAGCCGCAGAAAGGCGCCGTGATCGCGTCGTCGAAACCGCGCACCGTCCGAATTCTGTTAAGCCTCTCCATCCGCCCATTCGCCGGGTAGATTTCAGGAAATAGCCGCGCCTTATGGCGCATTCGGCTCTTCAATCCCCTGACGAAGTGCCAATTGTAGATGAAATTCCGGGGTTCGCCGAGCGCGTCGGCGCAAGCCGCCAGATCGAAGCATGGTGCGATGGCCGCGAAGCCTCGAACCTGCTGCGGCGCGGAATTCGCGAATTCGCCGGCCATCTTTAGGACGAGGTTCCCGCCCATCGAGAAGCCCGCGGCGAAAATCTCCGGCAGCGCGTCGCGCTCGATGAGTTCGAGGACAACCGCGCGGAAATCGGCGCTTCGGCCCGAATGGTACAACGTCGGAGTCAGGTTTTCCGTGCCTCCGCAATTCCGCTGGTTCATCCTCACCACGTTGAAGCCCGTGACCCAAGCCTTTTCCGCAGTGCCGAACATGTACGCGGATTCGCTCGACCCTTCGAGGCCGTGCAGCAACATGAGCGTCGGATGCTGGCGCGGATCGTCCTGCCAATGGCAGTCGCCGCGCACCTGCGTTCCCAGCTCTACTTCAAATAGTCTCGGAGCACTCGGAGATAACTGCGGAAATCGCCGCCGCCAAAACGTGGCGGCGATCGTCATCACGTGACCGTTGCGCAATCCCCAGTGCGGTTCGAACTCTTTCACTGAGCCATGGTAACCCGGATCACAAACCTTGCGGCACCGGCGATACCCTTCCTTTTGCGTTAGAATCCACGCTGAGCGCTCCGCCGAACTGCGCATATGGCACTTTCCAAACCCTCTCCGGGGCAACAACTCGAGCCGATTTGGGCACTGGGGGGCCTGACCCCATGGCAGCTCGCGAAAAGCGTCCTTCACCGGAGCAAGGAAGACGATCTTCTCGGGCGGGCTTCTGAATTGCCTTCGATTTCCTGTTCGCGCTATTTCGGCTGATGTTGTTCATGCTGACCCTGTTTGGCCTGTTTGCCTCGCGCAGTTCCGAGCTTCAAGGCGATTTGCTCGCCTACTTTGCGGTTTTTCTTCCGCCGACGGCGTTTGCGCTCCTGAACAGAACGACGACGGAGCTCGCGGCGAACGCCAGCGGCGGCAAGCTCACCTTCGGCATCGTGCTGGCCGTCTGGTTCGCCTCCGGCGGCGTAGGCTCATGATCTCCGCGTTGAATCTTGCGTATCGCGTCCGCGAGGCGCGCTCGTGGGTCAAGGTTCGCGCGATCGCGATCCTTCTTCTCGCGGCGCTGTTTCTCGTGCTGGTGAGCGGCCACGCCGTGAATTGGCTGGGAGCGGAGCTTCGTCTGACGCTCGAGGTTGTCGCGCTCTGGAAAGCGCTCCAATGGCCACTGGCCATCCTCCTCTTCTTTCTGTCGTATGCGCTCGTCTATTACTTCGGACCGGATCTCGAGCACCGCCGCTGGCACTGGATCACTCCCGGTTCGATGGTCGGTTTGTTCCTGTGGCTGGCCGCCACGGTCGGCCTTTGAGGCTACCTGCACTTCTTCAATGCCTACAGCGCAGCCCACGGATCGCTCGGAGCGGTGATGATACTCTTGGTCTGGGTGTACGCGACCGCACTGGCCTTTCTGATCGGAGGAGAGATCAACGCCGAAATCGAACGCTCAGCCGCGCAATCTCTCCATGAGAGGAATCTTGCTTAAGGAGCTCAAAATGAATTCGACCATCTGTCGCAGCGTTCTGTTTTCGCTTCTCTGCGCCGCCGCATTGGCCTTGGCCGCCTCGGTTTCGCTCCGCGCGCAGCAGCAGCCTCTGCCCGACGGCTACGTCAGGCCCGGACCTGTCACTGCGAGAGGATTGGCGCCAAAAATGAAAGGGCGCGAGCTCCCGGCGGCCGCCTCGCGGACGTTCGAAGTGACTTTCGGCCAGAGCGATGAAGTGATGTCCGGCTTAACCGAGTTTGCCGAGAAGAACCACATCACGTCCGGTTACGTGAGCGGAATCGGCGGCCTCGCGACCGCCACGCTCGGCTGGGGCGATCCGGAAAAAGGCGGCGTAAAACCAATCGCCGTCGATCGAAAGTGCGAACTTGCGTCTCTGCTCGGCAACATTGCGCTTCAGAACGGCAAGATCTACGTGCACGCCCACGCCGTCGTCAGCTTTTCCGACGGGAGCACGCAGGGCGGCCACCTGATCGACGCGCACGCGTATCCTTTCGTGGAGATCTTCGTCGTCGCGACGGATTCCCCGGCCGCCGCGCAAGAACCGGGCCAGTAGAGGAAATCCACCCTTGTAACTCGCTCAAAACAAAGAATCGGTGCGCCTCTTACCCGTCACTGGAATCGGCTCCTTTCGGCCTCGCGCCTTGCTTTCATCTGCCGATGCGCCTAAAATACGAACTCGATTCATGAAGCTGGTTCTCGACAAGGGAAACTCTTTCAAGCCCGGCGCGGCGCGCTGGGCTTTCGCGTTTGTGGGGAGAAAAGCCCATGGCTAGAGAAGCCCTCTTTGTGACTACCAAGGAAGAGATCGCGGGAGAGCGGATGGTTGACCGCGAGATCGCCGAGGGGTTGACGTTTGACGACGTGCTCCTGCTGCCCGGCAAGTCCTCGGTGTTGCCGGCGCAAGCGGACACGCGCACGTTTATTTCGCGCAGGATCACGCTGAATATTCCGATCGTATCCGCTGCGATGGATACCGTGACGGACGCGCGCCTCGCTATCGCCATCGCGCGCCAGGGCGGCATCGGCTTCATCCACCGCAACATGAACATCGACCGCCAGGCCGAGGAAGTGGACCGCGTGAAGCGCTCGGAAAGCGGAATGATCGTCGATCCGGTGACGATCGCGCCCGAGCTTTCGGTGCGCCAGGCCCTCGAATTCATGAACAAGTACAAGGTGTCCGGCCTTCCCGTCACGCGCGGCCAGCGCCTCGTCGGCATCCTCACGAACCGCGATCTCCGCTTCGAGCGTAACCTCGATCAGGCCGTCAGCAACATCATGACGAAGGACAATCTAGTCACCGTGCCCGTCGGCACCACTCTCGAAGAAGCCGAGCGCATCTTGCAGCGGCACCGCATCGAAAAACTGCTCGTCGTCGACAAGGATTTCAACCTCAAGGGCCTCATCACCGTCAAGGACATCCAGAAAAAGTTGGAGTTCCCGAACGCGGCCAAGGACGAACAGGGCCGGCTGCGCGTCGGAGCAGCGATCGGCGCGACGGGCGATTTTCTCGAGCGCGCCGAGGAAATGGCGCGCGAGAAGGTGGACGTGATCGCCATCGATACGGCCCACGGCCATACCACGCGCGTAATGGACGCGATCAAGGCGGTGAAGCATCGCCTGCCGGAGATGCAGTTGGTGGCCGGAAACGTCGCGACGGCGGAAGCCACGCGCGACCTGATCGCGCTCGGCATCGACGGGCTCAAGGTCGGGATCGGGCCGGGCTCGATCTGCACCACACGCGTCGTCACCGGAGCGGGCGTGCCGCAGATCACGGCCATCGCCGAATCGGCGCGCGCGGCGCAGGGCAGCGGCGTGCCGATCATCGCCGATGGCGGGATCAAGTTCTCCGGCGACATCACGAAGGCCTTAGCCGCGGGCGCATCGGCCGTGATGATCGGAAGCCTCTTCGCCGGCACCGAGGAATCCCCCGGCGAAACGATTCTCTATCAGGGCCGCACGTTCAAGTCGTATCGCGGAATGGGGTCGATCGGAGCGATGGAGGCCGGCTCCGCGGACCGCTACGCGCAGGAAGGCACCGAGCGCGGCAAATCCGTGCCGGAAGGAATCGAGGGGCAGGTTCCCTACAAGGGGCCGCTTGGGGGTCTCGTGGAACAACTCGTCGGCGGCCTGCGCAGCGGGATGGGGTATTGCGGCGTCCAGAACCTCAAGGAATTACAGGAACGGAGCAAGTTCATCCGCATCTCGTCCGCAGGGCTCCGCGAAAGTCACGTCCACGACGTGATCATCACGCGCGAAGCGCCGAACTACCGGTTGGAATAGGGTGCGCTGGCTTGCGCGATGGTGGCCGGCGCTGGCGTGGGCCGTTGTCATCTCACTTTTCTCAACAGGCACGTTCACTTCCGAGAACACGGGCCGGATCATCATTCCAATACTGCACTGGCTTTTCCCTGCAGCTTCGCAGGAAACGCTTCAGCTGATGCACCACATCATCCGCAAATGCGGGCACTTCACCGAATACTTCGTCCTGAGCCTACTGATCCTGCAAGGAATCCGCGCGGGGCGTCACGGGACTCGGCTCGCGTGGGCCGCGGTCGCCATCTTGCTGGTGGCCGGATACGCCGCGCTCGATGAGTTCCACCAATCGTTCGTCCCCGGGCGAACAGCGGCCGTTTCCGACGTACTGCTGGATACGACCGGAGGAATCACCGCGCAGGCGGTCGCGGCGCTCGCCGCGCTCTGGTTTCACGTCCGCGAGCGGGGAGAGGAAGCAGACAAGACCGGCTGAAAAAACAAGAACCCGCCCTACGAGGGTAGGGCGAGCCCAATCGAAGCGATTCAAGAATCCACGCTAGGTCTTCGCGGCTGCTTCCTTTTCTTCCGGAGCTTCTTCCGCGGCCTTCTTGGACTTCTTTTGCTTCTTCTTCAGCTCCGAGCCGATGAACTCGAGGATCGCAAGCTCGGCGCCGTCGCCGATGCGCCAGCCGGTGCGGACGATTCTTGTGTAGCCCCCGGGACGGTCGGCGAAGCGCGGCGCGAGATCGGCGAAGAGCTTCTTCGTTGCATCCATGGTCATCAGGAACGCGGCTGCCTGGCGCCGCGAATGCAACGAGTCGCGCTTGCCGAGCGTGATCATGCGTTCGGCAAGCGGGCGCGCAGCCTTCGCGCGAAGGAGCGTGGTCTGGATGCGTTCCTTTTCGATCAGGTTCGTCACCAGATTGCGGAGCGTGGCGCGGCGGTGGGCCGGCTGGCGTCCGAGTTTGAAGCCTGACTTGAGGTGTCTCATGTTCCGGTCCGCGGCCTAAAGAGCCGAAGTGTCCCCTTCCGACGGCGGAGGGGCGGTCTGGCTCGGGAGCGGCGGCCAGATGACGCGGCCGTGCTCGTCGAACTTCATCCCGAGGCTCAGGCCCATCTTGTGCAGGATATCCTTGATCTCATTGAGCGACTTGCGCCCGAAATTCTTGGTCTTCAGCATTTCGGACTCGGTCTTCTGGACGAGTTCCCGCAGGTTCTGGATGTTCGCGTTCTTCAAGCAGTTGTAGGAGCGCACGGAAAGCTCGAGCTCCTCGACCGAGCGGTCAAGGTATTCGAGGCGCGGATCGGCGTAGTTCTCGACGGCCTCTTCGGGAAGATCCGGCTGCTCCTCGAAGTTGATGAAGATGCTCATGTGGTCCTTGATGAGCTTCGCGGCGAGGCCGATCGAATCCTGCGGCGTGATCGCGGCGTTAGTCCAGACCTCGAGCGTCAGCTTTTCGTAATCGGTCATCTGGCCCAGGCGCGCGGCTTCGACGGCGTAGTTGACCTTGCGCACGGGCGAATGGACCGAGTCGATGGGGATGTAGCCGATCGGCAGGTCCTCGTCGAAGTTGCGGTCGGCGGCGACGTAGCCGCGGCCGTTCTTCACGCGCAATTCGAGTTCGAGCTTGCCGCCCTCGCTGACCGTCGCGATGTAGACGTTCTTGTCCAGGACAGCGATGTCCGCGTCCTCTTCAATCTTCGCGGACGTGACCGGGCCTGGGGTGTCGACGTGGAGCGTGATCGTTTTCGGCTGATCCGTGTTCAGCTTCAGCGGGATCTGCTTGAGGTTCAGAATGATGTCCGTCGCGTCCTCGACGACGCCGGGAATCGGCGAAAACTCGTGCAGGACGCCTTCGATTCTCACGGCCGTGATCGCCGCGCCTTCAATCGAGCTCAGCAGAGCGCGCCGCAGGGCGTTTCCAACCGTCGTTCCCCAACCTCGCTCGAACGGCTGCGCCGAAAACTTTCCATACTTGTCGGTCAACGATTCGGGTTCTGCCGCCAACCGCTTTGGTTTCTGAAAGCCCTTCCACATATTCGTCCTTCCTTCCGGCCCGCCCACAGCGGACCCACAAACCGTCTGCAAAAGTAAAATTCGCGTTACTTCGAATACAGCTCGACGATGAGCTGCTCGTTCATCGGCGGCGTCTGCACGTCCTCGCGGCGCGGCATCGCCACCACGCGCGCCTTGAAGTTCTCGCGGTCGATATCGAGCCACGGCGCCACGCCCTGGCTCTGCGCCAAATTGCGGGCCTCGAGAATCATCGCGTTCTGGCGCATCTTTTCCTTGAGCGCAACTTCCTCGCCGACCTGCACGAGATAGCTCGGGATGTTCACCTTCTGGCCCTTCACGCGAATGTGGCCGTGCAGTACGAGCTGGCGGGCCTGCGCCCGCGATCCCGCGAGCCCCATGCGGTACACCACGTTGTCCAGCCGCCTTTCGAGCATGATCACCAAGTTCGAGCCGGTCGGACCCTTGGTACGCACGGCCTTCTCGAAGTACGAGCGGAACTGCCGTTCGAGCAGACCGTACGTGCGCTTCACTTTCTGTTTTTCGCGCAACTGCACGCCATAGCCAACCATCTTCGCGCGCCGCGCCTGTCCGTGCTGGCCGGGAACGAAGTTGCGCTTTTCGATGGCGCATTTTTCAGTAAAACACCGGAGGCCTTTCAGGAAGAGCTTTTGCCCTTCCCTCCGGCACAGCCGGCAAACCGCTTCACGATGTCTTGCCAAGTGCTTCTCTCCTTTGCTTCCACTGCAAACGCTACATAAGATCTAGACGCGACGGCGCTTCGGCGGACGGCAACCGTTGTGCGGCACAGGCGTGACGTCCTTGATGGCGTTGATGTGCAGTCCCGAGGATGCCAGAGCGCGAACCGCCGATTCGCGTCCCGCTCCCGGGCCCTTGACTCGCACTTCCACCGACTTCATTCCATACTGGTCGCGCGCGACGCCCGCGGCCGTCATCGCCGCCTGCTGCGCCGCATAGGGCGTGCCCTTGCGCGAGCCCTTGAATCCCACCGAACCGGCCGACGCCCAGCTTACGGCTCGGCCGTCCGGATCGGTGAGCGTGATGATCGTGTTGTTGAACGTCGCCTGAATGCACACGACCCCGTGCGGGACGACGCGCTTTTCCTTCTTCTTGCGAAACTCTTTCTTGCGCTTCGTCGGCTTTCCCGGCGCTGCCGGGGCCGCTGCTGCGTCCTGCGGTTCTTTTGCCACGATTTTCCTCTCACCTTTCGACAACAGCCTCAGGTCTGAAGACCTGAGCTACATAACTCGTCGCTTGTCGCGCCCTACTTGCGAGCCATCGTCTTCTTCTTCGCTGCGACCGCGCCCTTCCGCGGGCCCTTTCGCGTGCGCGCGTTCGTGTGCGTCCGCTGGCCGCGCACGGGAAGATTCCGGCGATGGCGCAGGCCGCGGTAGCACTGAATTTCGATCAGCCGGCGGATGTTCATCTGCATCTCCTTGCGGAGATCGCCTTCCACGCGGCCCTCGGCTTCAATCGCGGCGCGCAGCCGGGTCACTTCCTCTTCGGTCAGATCCTTGATCTTTTTCGTCGCGTCGATGTTCGCCTTTTCTGCGAGCGAACGTGCGCGCTGCTGGCCGATCCCGTAGATAGCCGTGAGGCCTACCCAGAGACGCTTATTCGGCGGAAGATCTACGCCTGCGATGCGAGCCATCTATTGCCTCCAATCGATCCGCCCACTCATCGTGGACAGCTAACCCTGGCGCTGGCGGTGCTTGGGATTCACGCAGATCACGCGCACCACACCGCGCCGATGAACGATCTTGCACTTCATGCAGATTTTCTTGACCGACGCTCGAACCTTCATCTCTTTGACTCCGTCTACTTGTACCGATAAACGATCCGCCCGCGCGTCAGGTCGTACGGCGAAAGCTCGACCGCGACGCGATCCCCCGGAAGGATGCGGATGAAATTCTTCCTCATTTTTCCCGAAATATGGGCGAGCACCTGGTGCTTGTTTTCGAGCTCGACGCGAAACATCGCGTTCGGAAGCGGCTCGATCACAGTCGCCATCACTTCAATGGCGTCTTCCTTTCCGCTTCCCTCGCCCGGCTTCTTTTTTTCCGGCTCCGACCTTCTCGCCATGCGCTCCCGTTCTTACTTTTCGAATTCAGTCTCGTCGTATCAAGCGCTACCAACAGGGCCCGGTTGTCTCGCGCGGCCGCGTCAAAATCCACGGGCCGTTGTTCGTGACGGCGACGGTATGCTCGAAGTGGGCCGAATCGCTGCCGTCCGCGGTGACCGCGGTCCACTCGTCATCGAGCAGTCTAACGTCCGGGCCGCCCACGTTGACCATCGGTTCGATGGCGATGACCATGCCTTCCTGCAAGCGCGCGCCCTGGCCCGGTGAACCGTAGTTCGGGACCTGCGGCTCCTCGTGCATCCGTGTCCCGATGCCGTGGCCCACGAACTCGCGCACCACCGAAAAACCGTTCTGCTCGATCCACTGCTGCACCGCGGAAGAAACATCTCCGAGGCGGTTGCCGAGCCGCACCTTGTCGATCGCCTTATCCAGCGACTCGCGCGTCACTCGCAAGAGCTTCTCGCGCTCCGGTGCGATTTTCCCCACCGGCACCGTCAGGGCGGCGTCGGCAAAGTAACCTTCCAGCTCGACGCCGAAATCCATCGAGAGGATGTCGCCTTCGCGCACCTTCCGGGAGGCCGACGGGATTCCGTGCACGACCTCTTTGTTGATCGACGTGCAAACCGAACCCGGATATCCCCGGTAGCCCTTGAACGCCGGCCGCGCGTGATGGCCGGCGCAGTGGGCCTCGGCGAATTCGTCGAGCTCCTTCGTCGACAGCCCCGGGCGAACCATCGCGCGCATCTTCTCGAGCGCACCCCAGACGATCAATCCGGCCCGATGCATCTTTTCGAGCTCAGCCGGTGATTTACAGATGATCATCTCGGCCTTCCGCGCGCTTCACGATCTTTTCGAGCGCGCGGCTCACTTCTTCCATGCCCGCCGAGGCGTCCACCGCATCGAGCACACCCTGGCGCCGATAATAGTCGGCTAGCGGCTTCGTCTGACGTTCATACGCCACCAGCCGCTCCTTCACCACTTCCGGCCGGTCGTCAGGGCGCTGCACGAGCTTGCCGCCGTCGCGGTCGCAGATGCCAGGTACTTTCGGCGGGGCTTCGTGAACATTGTAAATCTCGCCTCCGACGCTGCACGTCCAGCGGCCCGAAAGCCGGCGCACCAGCATTTCCGGGCTCACGCAAAAATCCACGACCACCGGCTTGCCGAAACTCCGCGACTCGAGAATCCGGTCGAGCTTTTCGGCCTGTGGCAGCGTCCGCGGGAACCCGTCGAAGACAAATCCCTTCGCGCAATCCGGCTGCGAAAGTTCCTCCTCGACCATCTTCATCACGACGTCGTCCGGAACCAACTCGCCGCGCTCCATGATCGGCCGGACGACGTGGCCAAGCTCGCTGCCTCGGCTGATGGCATCGCGGAACATGTCGCCCGTCGAAAGATGCGGCAAGCCGCAACGCTGGGCGATTCGTTTCGCCTGGGTGCCCTTACCAGCCCCCGGCGGCCCCAGGAAAATGAAAGCGCGCTTGCGAGCCATCCTCTTTGCCGATCAGACGCTAACCGCGCCGGCTCCGCACCCGGCCTTTGCGCACGAACCCTTCGTAGTTCCGCATCACCAGCTGCGCTTCGAGCTGCTGTACGGTGTCCATGGCCACGCCCACGACGATGAGCAGCGACGTGCCGCCGAAATAGAACTGCACGCCGAGGCCGTACAGCACGAAATTCCACATGTGGCTGTCGAACCAATTCCCGCCCAGCCAAACCGGCAGATGCTGCAAATGGATGCCGGCAATCATCCATTCGGGCAGCAGGCAGACGATCGCCAGATACACGCCCCCGACAAGGGTCAGGCGCGACAGGATACGGTTGATGTACTCCGACGTGTTCCGCCCGGGGCGAATCCCCGGAACGAAGCCCCCGTTCTTGCGCATGTTGTCGGCCAGCTCCGTGGGATTGAAAATGATTCCCACATAGAAAAAGGCGAAAAAGATAATCAGCGTGACGTAGATGAGCGTGTACAGCGGCTCGCCCCACGCAATGGATTTGGCGAATTTATCGAACCACGGCGACTTGTTCTGGAAGATCAGCGCCGCCGTCTGCGGAAACGTCAGCAGCGAACTCGCGAAAATCGGCGGAATCACGCCGCCGGAATTAACGCGCAACGGGAGATACGTCATCTGCCCGCCCATTACCTTGCGTCCCATCACGCGCTTGGCATACTGCACGGGAATACGCCGCTGGCCGCCCTCGACAAAGACGATGAAGGCGACGACCGCCACCATCAGCGCGATCAAGGCGAGCAGCGCAACCACCGTTAAAGAACCCCACTGCTGGGTGACCGCCTTGCCCCAGAGATCCGTAACCGCGCGCGGCAGGCCGACCACAATACCGGCGAAAATGATAAGCGACATCCCGTTGCCGATGCCGCGGTCGCTGATCTGCTCGCCGAGCCACATGATGAAGGCCGACCCGGTGGTGAGGGTCAGCATCGTCATCAGGATGAAACGCGGCCCCGGCGAATACACAAGCGACGTGCCGCTCAAGCTCTGGCGCTGGAGCGTGAGCGCGATCGTGAAAGATTGAAACGCGCTCAAAATGATGGTGAGGTAGCGCGTGTACTGCGTGATCTTGCGGCGGCCGAGCTCGCCCTCTTTTTGCAGGCGTTCCAGATACGGCCAGACGACGACCAGCAATTGCAGGATGATCGAGGCCGTGATGTACGGCATGATGCCGAGCGCAAAGATCGTGAGCCGGCGGAGATTGCCGCCGCTGAACAGATCGATGAGTCCCAGCACCGAACCCTTGCTCTGCTCGAAAAGCTGTCCAAGAAGCGCGGTGTTGATTCCCGGAGTGGGGATAAAGGCGCCGAGGCGGTACACAGCGAGCAGCGCCAGCGCAAACAACACGCGATTGCGCAGGTCCGGCGTGCTGAAAATATTCCGAAACGCCTCGACCAGTTTCCTCATTGCAGGACTTCGACCTTCCCCCCGGCGCGCGCGATCTTCTCCTCCGCCGACTTGCTAAAGGCGTGGGCGCGCACCGTCAATGCAATATTCAATTCACCGTCGCCCAGAATCTTTACGCCGTCGCGCATCGCGCGGACGATTCCGCGGCCTGCGAGCGATTCGGGCGTGACCGTGTCGCCCGCGGCGAAAGCGTTCAGGCTCTCGACGTTGACGACCGCGAACGTTTTCGGAAACGGGCTCGAAAAGCCGCGCTTCGGCAGGCGCCGGTGGAGCGGCATCTGGCCGCCCTCGAAACCCGCGCGGCGCGAGTAGCCCCGGCGGGACTGCTGTCCCTTGTTGCCCGCGCCCGAAGTCTTGCCGAGCTTCGAGCCCATGCCGCGTCCCACGCGCACCTTACGATGGCGCGAGCCGGGTGGAGGTTTCAAATTCGAGAGTGTCGGTTCCGTAGCCATTTTCCGTTAGCCTTCGATTTCCACGAGATGATGGACCTTCGCGATCATGCCGCGAACTTCGGGCGTGTCCGGATGCTCGATCACTTGCTGCATGCGCCGGAAGCCCAGCCCGCGAATAGTCTGCCGCATGCCGCGCGGGCAGCCGATAAAACTGCGCACCCACTTGATCTTCAGAGTTCCCGATTTCTTTTTCGTCGCCATTGTTCGCTGCGCCGCTCGCCTAGGATGTCGCCGCGGCCGCTTCCTCTCCGGTCTTGCCGCGGGATTCCGCCACGCGGGCCGCGTCCTTCAGGTGCAGTAAGGCGTCGAACGTGGCCTTGATCACGTTGTGCGGATTCGACGTGCCCAGCGATTTCGTCAGCACGTTCTGGATTCCCGCAACCTCCATGACCGCACGCACCGGGCCGCCCGCGATCACTCCGGTTCCTTCCGGAGCGGGCTTGAGCAGCACTTGCCCTGATCCGTAGGAGCCGATCACCTGGTGCGGGATCGTGGTGCCTTTCAGGTTCAGTTTCACCATGTTCTTCTTCGCCTGCTCGATCGCCTTGCGGATGGCCATGGGAACTTCGCGGGCCTTGCCCATGCCGAAGCCGGCGTGCCCCCCCTGATCGCCCACCACGACGAGCGCCGAGAAGCTGAGGTTCTTGCCGCCCTTTACGACTTTCGTGACGCGGTTGATCGAGACCACCTGGTCTTTCAGGTTGGCCTGGTTGGTCTCGATGTTCCGGCGAACGGCAAGCGTGTCTTTGAGCTCTTGTTTCGGCATAGTTGTCAGAACTTCAGGCCCGCCTCCCGGGCCGCTTCGGCAAGCGCCTGCACGCGGCCATGGTACTGATAGCCGCCGCGGTCGAAAACCACCTTGTCGACGCCCTTCGCACGGGCGCGTTCGGCAACCACTTTGCCGACTACTTTCGAAGCGGCGATGTTGCCGCCGCCCTTGATCTGCGCGCAAACGTCCTTGTCGAGCGAGCTGGCGGAAACGATGGTGCGGCCCGACGCGTCGTCGACAATCTGTGCGCGGATGTGCCGGGTCGAACGGTGCACACACAGCCGCGGGCGCTCCGGGGTGCCCGAAATCCTCTTGCGCATGCGCACGTGAATGCGCCGGCGATGCGCCTCTCGCGATAATCTTCGAACCGGTGCTGCCACTCTCGCTCTCCTTTTTCTCTACGCCGCTGCCGTCTTGGCGCCGGCCTTTCCAGCTTTCTTCTTGAGCCGTTCGCCGGTGATGCGGACACCCTTCTGCTTGTACGGATCGGGCGGGCGGAGCCGGCGGAGGTTCGCCGCGACCTGGCCGACCTGCCCCTTGTCCGCGCCGGAAACCGTCATGTGCGTCTGCTTCTCGACGGCGATCTGAATCCCCTCGGGAATCGGAAACTCGATCGGATGGGAGTAGCCGAGCGCTAGGACCACGTTCTTGCCCTTGACCTCGGCGCGATAGCCCACGCCCACGATGTCGAGCTCCTTCTTGAATCCCTGCGTAACGCCGGTGACGGCGTTGGCCACGAGGGCACGCGCGAGACCGTGTAGCGCGCGATGCTCTTCCGTCTCGCGCATGGCGACGAGCGTGCTGTCCTTCTGCTCGAAGTGGATTCCGCGCGGCAGCGGCACGGTCATCTTGCCTTTCGGGCCTTGCACCTCGATGGCGCCGTCCTTGATCTGCACCTTCACGCCGGACGGCACTGCAATCAGCTTGTTTCCAATTCGCGACATAGCTCTATCGAAACCTCGTTGCCAACGGAATCTTTACCAGACTTCGCACAGCACTTCGCCGCCCACGCCTTCCTTGCGCGCCGACTGGCCCGTCATCAAACCGCGCGGCGTGGAAAGAATCGAAATTCCCATCCCGCCCACCACGGCGCGGATGCCCGCCTTCCCAACGTAGCGCCGGGAACCGGGCCGCGAAATGCGCCGGAGATCGGTGATGACGCCGAGGCGGTCCGGCGTGTAGCGCAGGAAGACGCGCAGCGTCTTCTTGCCCTTCTCTTCCACGACTTTGAAATTCGCGAGATAACCCTCGTCCTTCAAGATTCGCGCAATTTCGACCTTCAGCTTCGAGCACGGCAGATCCACGCGCGCGTGCTTCGCACGCACGGCGTTGCGAATCCGGGTCAGCATGTCGGCAATGGGATCGGTGGTCATCTCTCGTTCACCAACTCGCTTTCACGACGCCGGGGATCTCGCCTTTGAGGGCGAGGCCGCGGAAACAGATCCGGCACATCTCGAACTTCCGGAGGAAGCCGCGCGCGCGACCGCAAATCCGGCAGCGATTCCGCTTGCGGATCTTGTACTTCGGCTTCCGCTTCATCTTTGCGAACTGACTGTCTCGTGCCATGCTTCTCCTTACGTCCTACGATTGGACGCGAAACGGCACGCCGAGCAGCTTGAGCAGCTCGCGTCCCTCTTCGTCGCTTCGGGCTGTCGTCGTGATCGTGATGTTCATGCCCTTGACCTTGTCTACCCGCGTGTAATCGATTTCCGGGAACACCAGTTGGTCCTTCAAACCCAGCGTGTAGTTTCCGCGGCCGTCGAACGAGTTCGGCGGCAATCCCTTGAAGTCGCGCACTCGGGGAAGCACGATGGCCGCCAGGCGGTCGAGGAATTCATACATGCGCTCGCCGCGCAGCGTCACCATGCAACCGATCGCCATGCCCTTGCGGATCTTGAAATTCGCGATCGACTTCTTGGCGCGCGTGATCACCGGCTTCTGCCCGGCGATCTGCCCCAGCTCGGCCGCGGCCGCATCGAGCAACTTCACGTTCTGGCTCGCCTCGCCGAGACCGATGTTCAGCGTCACTTTCTTTACGCGCGGAACGGCCATCGAATTCTTGTAGCCGAAGCGCTTCGTGAGCGCCGGCATGGCCTCCTTGCGGTACCTTTCATGCAACCGACTGATCATTGGTCGATGGCCTCGACTATCTCGGCACTGCTCTGCTTCTAATTCTCAAAAGTCGTGTTGCACCGCCGGCAGATGCGAACTTTCGTGCCGTCCGGCAGCGTGGTGTGCCCCGCGCGCGTGTGCTTGCCGCATCCGGGGCAAACCAGCATGACGTTCGAAATGTGGAGCGGGCCTTCCTTCTCGAGAATGCCGCCCTTGATGTTCTTCGACGGATTCGGCCGCGTGTGGCGCTTGATGATGTTCGCGTGCTCGACCGTCACCCTGCGCTTCACCGGGTCGACCGAAAGCACCTTGCCGGTTTTGCCCTTCGAGCGTCCCGCCATCACTTTCACCGTGTCGCCGTGGCGGATGCCGAGCGGCACCGGTTTCTGGTTCGTTTCTCTCATCGCTACCACACTTCCGGGGCGAGCGACACGATCTTCGTGAACTTCTTGTCGCGCAGCTCGCGGGCTACCGGGCCGAAAACGCGCGTTCCGACCGGTTCGTTCGCATCGTTGATGAGCACGGCGGCGTTATCGTCGAAGCGAATGTACGTGCCGTCCTTCCGCCGGTGCTCTTTCCTGGTGCGCACCACCACCGCGCGCACCACTTTGCCCTTCTTGATCTGGCTGTCCGGCGCGGCTTCCTTCACCGCCGCGGTGATGACGTCGCCCAACCCCGCCGTCAGCCCCGCGTCTCCCCCGATGGGAAGGATGCAGGTCAACTGGCGCGCGCCCGAATTATCGGCAACCGTCAGCCATGTCCGCATCTGAACCATTGTCGTGCTCCCCTAGTCGTCCCGGCTCAGGCCACGCGCGTCGAGCGCGCCAGAACTTCCTTGAGCCGCCAGCGCTTCAACTTCGAAAGCGGGCGCGTGGAAACAATTCGCACCGTGTCGCCCACGCGCGCTTCCCCGGCTTCGTCGTGCGCGTAATACTTCTTCGCCGACCGGATCACCCGCTGATACAGTGGGTGCTGCGTGGTGCGCCGGACCTTCACCACGATCGTCTTCTGCATCTTGGCGCTGGTCACGATTCCGACCAGCTCCTGCCGCGCGCCTCGCTCGCGGCCGCCTTCCTGCTCCGCCGCTCGCGCGGCCGCCGCGGTCCTCTCGTTCGCCATTACGCCTTCCTCAGTTCGTTCTCGCGCAGGAGCGTCTTCACGCGCGCGAGGTCCCGTTTTACTTCCCGCAGCTTCTTCAAGCCTTCGGACTGCCCGGACGAAAGCTGGAAACGCAGGCGGAAAATCTGTTCGGCAAGCTCGCGCTGCTGGATTTCGAGTTCGTTCGGGTTCATTTCGCGGTACTTCTCGACGCGCCGCGCCATCAGAGTTCCTCCGCCCGGCTGACGAACTTGGTCGCGATCGGCAGCTTGTGCGCCGCCAGTTCCATCGCCTCGGTGGCCGCCGCCAGGTCCACGCCCGACATCTCGAACATGATGCGCCCTGGCTTCACCACCGCTACCCACCGCTCCGGTGGCCCTTTGCCCTTGCCCATGCGCGTTTCGGCCGGCTTCTTCGTGAACGGCTTGTCCGGAAAAACGCGGATCCAGAGCTTTCCGCCGCGCTTGATGAACCGCGTGATCGCCACGCGCGCCGCTTCGATCTGGCGGTCGGTAATCCACGCCGGCTCGAGCGCCCTCAATCCGTACTCCCCAAACGCGAGCGACCCGCCGCGCCAGGCCTTGCCGGTGCGCCGGCCGCGCTGCTGCTTGCGGTACTTCACTTTTTTCGGCATCAACATGATCGATCGCCCTTATGCTTCCGCGCCCGGCCCGGGCTTGCTTCGCGGCGGAATTCTTTCGCCCTGATAAACCCAGCACTTCACGCCAATCACGCCGTAGGTCGTGTGCGCCTCGGCCGTACCAAAATCAATGTCCGCCCGGAGCGTCTGCAACGGCAGCCGCCCTTGCAGGTACCATTCCTTGCGTGCGATTTCCGCGCCGTTCAGCCGCCCGGCCACGCGCACCTTGATGCCTTTGCAACCGAAACGCAGCGCCGAATCAACCGCTTTGCGCATCGCGCGGCGAAACGCCACGCGCTTTTCGAGCTGCAGCGCAATCGATTCCGCGACGAGCGTAGCGTCGAGTTCCGGGCGGTGCACTTCCTGGATATCGATGTGTACTTCGCGGTTCGTGCGCTTCTGCACTTCGTTCTTCAGCTTGTCGATCTCCGAGCCCTTCCGGCCGATGATGATTCCGGGGCGGGCGGTGTAAATCCGGACGACGAGCTTGTTGGCGGCGCGCTCGACGTCGATTGCCGAGACGCCCGCGGACTTGAGCCGTTCCTTCAACTGCTTGCGAAGAGCCACGTCTTCGTGCAGCAGGTCTGCGTACTCCTTCTTCGCAAACCAGCGGGACTTCCAGCCCTTGTTGTAGCCCAGCCGAAAACCGTACGGATGTGTTTTCTGCCCCAAACTCGCCTCCTACTTCCTTTTCTTCTGCGCTTCTTTCGCGCGCTTCTCGATGGCCTTGCGAGCCTTGCGAACAGCGCCCTTGACGCCCTTCGAAGCTTCCGCCTCGGCCGCAGCGGCCGCCGCGCGGTCTGCCGCAGCGCGGTGGTGCTCGGACACTCCGACCACGATGTGGCTCGTGCGCTTCTGGTAGCGGAAGCCGCGCCCCATCGGCGCGGGACGCATCCGCTTCCATCGCGGGCCTTCGTTGACGCAGCAGTGCGTCACGAACAGTGCGTCCACGTCGAGCGACGCCCCGGCGTCGTCCGCTTTGCGCTCGGCGTTTGCGATAGCGCTGCGAAGCGTCTTTTCGACGTCCCGCGCCACGCGCTTCTTGGTGAACCGCAGAGTCTGCAAAGCATCTTCGGCGCGCTGGCCGCGAATCAGGTCCACCACGAGCCGCGCCTTCTGCGGCGAAACGCGGACGAACCGCGTGTTCGCCACGCCTTCGATCTGACTTTGTGCTTCCTTTGCCATCGTCTGTGCCTTTGTCCCTATTTCCCGCTACGCTTTCGGTGCCGGAGCCGCGCCGCCGCCACCTGCTGGTGCCGCACCCGCAGCGCCCGGAGCCGGAACTCCCGCCGCCGCTGCCGCCTTTTCGAGCGCAGCCTTGACGGCGTGGCCTTTGAACGTGCGTGTGGGGGCGAACTCGCCGAGTTTGTGCCCCACCATCTGCTCCGTGATGTACACCGGGATGAACTTCTTCCCATTGTGCACGGCGATCGTGTGACCCACCATCTCGGGCAGGATCGTCGAGCGGCGCGACCACGTCCTCACAACCTTCTTTTCATTCCGCGCGTTCAGCGCCTCCACCTTTTCCTGCAAGTGCGTGTCGATGAACGGCCCCTTCTTGAGCGAACGCGGCATTGGTTTCCTATTCCTCCACGCGGCGCAGCTTCACCCATTGTGCGCGGCGAAGCTTGCGGAACCCGCGCACCGGACCCGGAACGCGGTGCGAAACCGAGCAGAAGGGACATACAAACCGCGTCCCCTGCGCGTTCGGTACGGTGTCAACAATCACGGCCCAGCCAGCGCGGCAAAAGCGGTACAACACCTGCTGCGCAGGCGCGGCCTTCGAAGCAATTCTGCCGGCGGGCTTTGCAACCGACTTCACCACCGGCTTCGCCGCACGCCGCGGAACCGCTTTCCGCGCGCGCGCCGCTCGCCGGGTCAAACGTCGAGACGTTCTAGTGGCTGTCATAGGGGTGCTCTCTATTACCCGCCGCGCCGGGTTCATTTTTACTTCTCCGAAATCCTTTACGGCTTGCGCCGTTCGACAATCATCCGCGAGCTCTTGCGTTTCTTCCGCGTCTTCGCGCCCAGAGTTGGAAATCCCCAGGGAGTCTGCGGGTGGTTGCCCTTCACGCGGCCTTCACCGCCGCCGTGCGGGTGGTCCACCGGGTTCATCGCCACGCCACGCACCGTCGGGCGTTTGCCGTGCCACCGCGTGCGCCCCGCCTTGCCGTACGTGACGTTCTCGTGATCGAGATTCCCGAGCTGGCCGATCGTGGCCATGCAGTCCACGCTGAATCTCCTCACTTCGCCGGATGGCAGCTTCACGAGGGCGACTTCGCCCTCCTTGCTCAAAAGCTGCGCCGCTCCGCCCGCCGCGCGAACTACTTGTCCGCCCTTGCCGGGAAAGAGCTCGAGGTTGTGCACCATCGTTCCCGGCGGGATGTGCCGGAACTTCAGCGCGTTGCCGGGAAGGATGTCCGCACCCTCGCCGTTCTGCACCGTCATGCCGACTTCCAGGCCGACGGGATGCAGGATGTAGCGCTTCTCGCCATCGGCGTAGTGCAGCAGCGCGATCCGCGAGGACCGGTTCGGATCGTATTCGATGGCGGCGACCTTCGCCGGGATTCCGGTTTTCTCGCGGCGAAAATCGATCGAGCGATACCTTCGCGCGTGCCCACCCCCGCGGTGCCAGGAAGTCACCTCGCCATGAGAGTTGCGGCCGCCGGTGCGCTTCTTCGATTCGCTCAACGACTTCTCCGGCGTTTCCTTCGTGATCTCGCTCTTGTCGAGCATTGTCAGGAACCGCCGTGACGGTGTGTATGGTCTAAATGTTTTCAGTGCCATCGTTTCCTCTTGCTCCGAACAGAGCCTACAGATTCTCCGCGTATTCGATCATCTTTTCGCCAGGCGCCAGCCGGACGTACGCCTTCTTCCAATCGCTGCGAAAACCTTCCGCGCGCCCGCGACGGCGAAACTTTCCGTGGTAGATCGCGGTGCGCACGTGATCGACCTTCACCTTGAAGACGCGCTGCACGGCTTCCTTGATTTCGGTCTTCGTCGCATCCTTGGCGACTTCGAACACGACCGTGTGTTGCGTCTCCTTCACGCCGAGTCCCTTTTCGGTGATGATCGGCCGCCGGATCACTTGATAGAGTCTCGTCGCCATGGACTAATCCTTTTTCGCCTTGGGCTTAGCTTTCGGCTTCCTTTCCGCCGCAGGCTTCTTCACTGCCTTGGCTTTGGGCGCCTCTGCCTTCTTGGCAGCCGCCTTCGTCGGCGCGGCCTTCTCGACCGGCTTGGCCGGTGCAGCCGGAGCCGATTCGGTCACAGGAACCTCGCCGGACTTCGTCGCCGAAAGCGCGCGGCTCAGCTTCACTGCCGCCTCGCGCGAAAGCACCAACCGGTCGTGCCGCATCAGATCGTAGGCGCCCAGCGCCGTGGACGGCACGAGCGTGACGCCGTCGATGTTGCGGCTCGCGCGTTCGAGGTTCACGTTCTCGCCGTTTTCAACCAGCAGCATCGTCCGCGTTTCGCCGTCGAGCTTCGAAAGCGCCTGGCGGAACGGCTTAGTCTTGTGCGAGTCGAGCTTCCAGCCGTCCACGACCGTCAATTTCTGCTGCGCGAGCTTCGCGGAGAGCGCCGAGCGCAGCGCGCCGAGAATCATCTTCTTCGGCAGCGCATATTCGTAGCTCCGCGGGACGGGCCCGTGCACTGTGCCGCCGTGGCGCCAGAGCGGTGAACGGATCGAGCCGATACGCGCGCGGCCGGTGCCTTTTTGCCGCCAGAGCTTCCTGCCGGCGCCACTCACTTCGCTCTTGTCCTTCGTCTTGTGCGTTCCGGCGCGCTCACCTGCAAGCTGGTGCCGCACCGCCTCGTGCAATAGGTTCGCGTTGACCTGGGCCGCAAACACGTCGTCGGCGAGTTCCACTTTGCCCACCGTCTTGCCTTCTAGATTCAGCACGTCCACAACGGGCATTGTCGTCTCTCGTCTCGCTAAAGGGCCGGTTTGGCCTTGCGAATCAAAATGTAGCTGCCGGCCGACCCGGGCACGGCGCCGCGCACGAGCAGCAGATTCTCTTCCGTATCAATCCGCACCACGCGCAGGTTCTTCGACGTCTTGCGCTCGTTCCCCATGTGCCCCGGAAAATGCTGGCCCTTCCAGACGCGCGATGGAAACGAACTCGCGCCGATGCCGCCAGGGGCGCGGTGAAACATCGACCCGTGACTGGCGTCGCCGCCGCGGTAGTGCCAGCGCTTCACGCCGCCCTGAAATCCCTTGCCCTTGCTCACGCCGCTCACGTCCACGAACTCGCCGACCTTGAATCCGTCGACCAGGACGCGGTCGCCCGGCTTCGTTTCGTCCTTCGAATCATCGATTCGCACTTCGCCGAGATACCGCATCGGCGCGACGCTCGCTTTCTTGAAGTGCCCGGTCATCGCCTTGTTCACGCGTTGCGGCTTGATGAATTCGACCAGGCCCAGTTGCACCGCGTCGTAGCCGTGCTTGTCCTTTGTCCGCCGCTCAACGACGACGCAAGGGCCCGCCTGAAGCACCGTGCAGGGCACAGCCGTACCATCGTCGGCGAAGACTTGCGTCATCCCCAGCTTGATTCCGAGTATGCCGTTGACTCCCATTTCGCTCTTCCCTGACTCCTACTTCGTTGTGTGTTCGCGCCCGAACGCTTTGATCTCGACGTCCACGCCCGGCGGCAGGTCGAGCTTCATCAGCGCGTCGACCGTATCCGGCGTGGGTTCGAGGATGTCGATCAGCCGCTTGTGCGTGCGCATTTCGAACTGCTCGCGCGATTTCTTGTCCACGTGCGGCGACCGCAGAACCGTCCAGCGGTTGATCACCGTGGGCAGCGGAATCGGACCGGCAACGTCCGCGCCGGTGCGCTTCGCCGTGTCGACAATCTCCTTCGTCGATTGATCGAGGATGCGGTGATCGTACGCTTTCAGACGAATTCGAATTTTTTCTCCGTTGGGCATGGTCTACTCGATAATCTCGGTGACGGCGCCAGCGCCCACCGTGTGGCCGCCTTCACGGATCGCGAACCGCAGCCCCTTCTCCAGCGCCACCGGCGTGATCAAC
>JBEKBY010000035.1:0-35779 GCA_050015155.1 Candidatus Acidiferrales bacterium
GGTGATGACCATATCTTCCGGCGCCATCATGCCTTTGCCTATGCAGGTGGGAGTCGTGAGGATGCGGTCCGGGCCGAGCCGCACCGACATATTCCCGTCGGTCGAGGCCACGTAGCCGCGCGCGTGGGTCCAGCGTCCGACGGCGCAGAGATCGCTGCGATGTTCTTCTTCCGTCTTAACAGCCCCGTGCTTTATCGAGTCAGGAACCACGTTCGCCTCCGCGTTGGGGACTGGAGCGCGGCGTAGTTTACGCGTAGAAGCCCCGCAATTTCAAGGCCCGAGCTACGCGATCAATGGCGACGATGTAGGCGGCGATGCGATTGTTCACACCGTGCGCCTGGGCGTAAAACACGACCTGGTCGAAGCTGTGCTCCATGACGTCCTGAAGACGTTCGTTCACCTCACTTTCGCGCCAGAAGAATCCCTGGCGGTCCTGCACCCATTCGAAATAGCTGACTGTGACGCCGCCGGCGTTTCCGAGAATGTCCGGAACGATGAAGATGTCTTTCTGCTCGATGATCGCGTCGGCGTGAGCCGTGGTGGGGCCGTTCGCGCCTTCGCACAGAATGCGGCAATTCACGCGATGCGCGTTCCGCGATGTGATCTGATTCTCGGTCGCCGCTGGGACGAGAATGTCGCACGGGCGGAAGAGGATTTCCTGCGACGACACTTTCTCGCCGCCGGCAAATTCCGGCAACGGCTTCCGCTTCGCGTAAACCCATTCATAGAGTTTTGAGATGTCGAGGCCCTTTTCGTCGTAGAGCCCGCCGTGCACGTCGGAGACACCGATGATCTTGTAGCCGGCTTCGTGCATCAGGAGAGCGCTTTGCGAGCCGACGTTGCCGAAGCCCTGAATGATGACGCGGCAGGCGTCGCGCTTCATCTTGAGTTTCTCGATCGCCTTGTTGCAGCAGATCATCAGCCCGCGCCCGGTCGCCTCCCTGCGTCCTTGCGAGCCGCCCAAATCAAGAGGCTTGCCTGTGACGACCGCGGTGGTGGCCTGGCGCACGTGCATCGAATAGGTATCCATCACCCAGGCCATGATCTGCTCGTTCGTGCCGATATCGGGCGCGGGAATATCGCGTTCGGGCCCGAACCAGTCGCACAGCGAGGCGGTGTAGCGACGCGTCACACGTTCGAGTTCGGCCTTCGAGAGCTTCGCCGGGTCGCAGATCACGCCTCCCTTCGCGCCGCCGAAAGGAATGTTGACGACGGCGCATTTCCAGGTCATCCACGCAGCAAGGGCGCGAACTTCGTCGAGCGATACGTCCGGGGCGAAGCGGATGCCGCCCTTGCCCGGCCCGCGCACGGTAGAGTGCAACACTCTGTATCCGGTGAATACCTCGATGTGGCCGCTATCGAGCGCCACCGGTATATACACGGTGATTTCCTTCTCGGGATATTTGAGGTAGCGGTAAAGGCCCTGTTCGAGGTTAAGTTTCTGAGCCGCAGTTTCGAAGCGAGCTTCGGCCGATTCGTAGACGTTCAGTTCATCCTGCGTAATGACGGGCGTTTCTACAGGCATATGCATTCCCCCCAGACGTATTTTACCGAACGCCGGGCCGGGTGGGAGGCGTTCATTTAGCGCCCTTTCGTAAATCGTGGCCGGTCATCTCGCGCGGCTCGGGGACGCCGAGGACGCCGAGCAGCGTGGGGGCAATATCACGCAGCGAGCCGCCGGGCTGCAACTGCACGCGGCCATCATCGGTGATGAGGATGAACGGCACCGGATTCGTCGTGTGATAGGTGTGCGGGCCGCCGGTGACGGGATCGATTATCGTTTCGGCGTTGCCGTGGTCGGCGGTGATGATCCAAGCGCCGCCGCGAGGACGCAAAGTCTGAAAGATTCTGCCGAGGCATTCGTCCACGGTCTCGCAGGCCTTGATCGTTGCTTCAAGCTTGCCCGAATGCCCAACCATGTCCGCATTCGCGAAGTTCATGATGATGGCGTCGAAGGTGCCCTTCTCGACGGCGTGAATCACGGCGTTCGCGACGCCCGCGGCGGACATTTCGGGCTTCAGGTCGTATGTCGGGACTTTCGGTGAAGGCACGAGGATGCGCTCCTCGCCCGGGAACGGTTTTTCGACACCTCCATTGAAAAAGTAGGTGACGTGCGCGTATTTCTCCGTCTCGGCCACGCGCAGGTTTTTGAAATCGAGCTCGGCGAAGACGTTGGCGAGGATGTGCTCGAGCTTTTGGGGCGCGAGAATGTAGCGCAGCCATGGCCAGGTCTTTTCGTACTGCGTCATCGCGACGTAGACGAGATTTTTCGGCCGCGACGGATCCGAAAACTCCTTGAAGCCGGGCTCGACGAGCGCGCGCGTCATCTGGCGGGCACGGTCGGCGCGGAAGTTGAAGAAGATCGCGGCATCGTCGTCGCGAATCAGGCCGCGCGGCACGGCGGGTTTTCCTGGCGCGGCCTGCGTGGTGACAACAGCGGGAATGACGAATTCATCCGTGACGCCTTTTTCGTAGCTTGCGCGCATCACCGCGATCGGGTCGCTCGACTTCACTTCGGAATCGCCGTCGACCACGGTGCGATAGGCCTTCTCGATGCGCTCCCAGCGGTTGTCGCGGTCCATGGCGTAGTAGCGGCCGCTGACGCTCGCGATCTGCCCCACACCGTATTCGCGCATCTTCTGCTCGAGCGCCCGGAGGAAGTCGATGCCGCTTTTTGGCGGCGTGTCGCGGCCGTCCATGAAGCAGTGGACGAAGACGTTCTGGACTTTGTTTTCGCGCGCCATGCGCAGCAGCGCGAGGAGATGCTGGAGGTGAGAATGGACGCCGCCGTCGCTGACGAGGCCGAGAAGATGCAACTGGCGCGAGCGGCCGCGCTCCATGGCTTCGAGAAGCAGCGGTTGGCGGAAGAATTCGCCGCTCGCGATGAGCTGATCGACGCGCGTGATGTCCATCTGCACGATGCGGCCGGCGCCGATATTGAGGTGGCCGACTTCGCTATTGCCCATCTGCCCTTCGGGCAGGCCGACGTATGGACCGGAGGTGTGGATCAGCGTGTTCGGGAATTCCTTCAGCAGGCGGTCGTAGTTGGGCTTCCGTGCGAGGGCGATGGCGTTGCCCTTGGTCTCGGCACGGTAGCCCCAGCCGTCGAGGACGGTGAGGATGATCGGTCGCGGGCGCCTGCTCATAGGCCGCGCGAAAGCCCCATCGGGAAGGATTCGCGACCTCTCAAAAATTGGCGATTAGAAGCCATCGCTCTCCTTTGTTTTCAGTCAGTTAGGCTGGATTCTAATTCTTGGATTTTGCGATTAGAGAACTGGGTATCGGTCGCGGGGAAGAAGGGTAGGGCGCCTGCGCTTGGGAGGAAAGCGTCCTTCCGCCTTCTCGCTTCGGCCCGTCCGAGTTTTGAGCATTCCATCATCATGAATTACGTTAGCAGAAGGGACAGGCGTTGCAAGTGGTTGTTGGTGTAAGGAATCAGGAGATTGCAGCTAGGATGTCGCGGATAACCTGTTCGATTCCTTTCGAAGATGAGGAAGCATAACGATCGGCAAGCATCGGGGAGTATCGCAACACAGCCTCTTTCGAAAGGCCATGCCAGACCGGCAGTATCACCTTACGCCCGTCGACTTCCTTCGCGGCCAGACCATCAAGCTCCTTTTGCGACCACTCTTTGGTGAAGAAGGCGTGGCTAAGAATGACGATGCCGAAGCGGGCATCCCGCAAGCCCCGGTCTATGGGGCGGCGCAGGCTGTCTCCTACCTTCAGTTCAAATTCGCCATACCTTAACGTTTTGCTTCTGCAGGCCGTCTGCCAGAGGTTTGACGAATGTACTGCTGCCGAATCGCGTCGCTGATGCCCGGCGCCTGGCGTGGTGCTTGAGCTGGCGGAGCGGGTGCCTGGCCAAAGAGCGGCGAACCGAGAGCTACGGAAAAGCTCCAGGCAGCTGGCTGCGTTTCATGATGGATAACGGCGATGCTATGATACGCGGCAAATCTGATTCTGGAGCGACCCACATGCCCAGCGAAGGTGATAAATCAAGTTCGCAGATCCTTGTGCGCAAGCTAGCGACAATTCTTTCGGCGGATGTCGCCGAATTCAGCCGTCTGATGGGCGAGGATGAAGAGCAGACGCTGAGGACATTTCGAGGCCACAAAAAAGTATTCGAGTCCCTGGTAGCGATGCATCGCGGACGCATTTTCAATACGGCCGGGGATGCGATTCTGGCGGAGTTCGGCAGCGCGGTGGAAGCGGTGCGGTGCGCGACCGACATCCAGGCTGCGTTGCGTACTCGCAACGAACAGTTGGCGCCCTCCCGGCAGGTGAGATTCCGAATCGGGATCAACCTGGGTGACGTCATGGAGCAGGGCCAGGATCTTATGGGAGATGGCGTCAACGTCGCCGCGCGGTTGCAGACGGCCGCAGAGCCCGGCGAGAGAGCCTCACCCCGGCAAGCCGGGGTGAGCTACACTTGCGCGCGTGGCGGCGCTAGCGGCTGGGCTGGCCCGGCTGGCGCACGTTTTCGCTGGAGGGCGGGACGATACCCTTGAGGCGCAAGTAGACGGCGATGCTGCCGTAGCACTCGTTGTCGTGCTCGACATTGCCCGCGAGCGCGGCGAGGCGCGGCATCGGTCCGCGGAAGCTCTGTATGGGGTCGTTGGCGTTCGCGTCGGTCAGCGCAGCGTAGGCGGCATCGCAGGTGTCGAACGAATCCTTGAGCGCGGCGACGAGATCAGCCTTCGTGGTTTTCGATCCGGCGCTGGGAGTCTTCGGTGTGCCGAGGGCTCGCGAGCAGCCGGCAGTCTGAGCGTCGGCGACGTGTGCGATCCATCCTCCGAAGGTGCGCTCTGCGGGAGTGGGCTGGAAAGCGTAGCCGTCGTCGGGCATTTTGTCCGCCGCCTTCAGGAGGTTGTTCTTTACGGTGTTGTACTGCTGCCGAATCGCGTCGCTGATGCCCGGCGCCTGGCTGGGCGCTTGAGCCGGCGCCTGGCCAAAGAGCGGCGAAGCGAAAAGCCCAACAATTCCTACCATGATGACGGCGCAGAGTTTCATCGCAGTTTCTCCTTATGACCCGGCCGAAGCCGGAAAGTTCGTTTTGACCTTGCAGCCCTGCGGATTATAGACCCGAATTGCGCGCGCCGGAACGCCAGTCTGGTGTGATGCCGTCCGCAGTCTTGTACGGGAAAGGGTGCAAGGGTAAGGGGGCAGGAAGAAATCGAGAATTGGTGTGTGACAAGAAGGAAGGGGATTCGCGGTGCTGAAGGAGCTACTGTTTACCGCGAATCCCCCGCATCACCCCCGCTTGCTATGCCGCGTTCTCCAGGACTAGAAGCCCCGTCGCCGTGTTGGAGACGGCAACGTGGTAGCTGCTGTGGATCTTGGTCACCTTGCCGTGGAGTACGCCGCGCATTGCCAGCCAGAGAATGAATTCCGCGCCCTGCGCTCCCGCCTCGCGCACCAGCTCGTGGATCGAATAACGGGTCAGGACTTCCGGCTCGTTCACGATCTTGTCGAGGCAGAGCAGGTCGAATTCCTTGTTGATGAAGCCGGCGCGCTCGCCGTCGAGCTGGTGAGACATGCCGCCGGTGCCCAGCACCACGACCTTGAGATCCTTGGGATAGGACTCGATGGCGCGGCCGATCGCCTGCCCGAGCTTGAAACAGCGGAGCGGCGAAGGCAGCGGGTGCTGCACGGTGTTGATGCACACTGGAATCGTCTTGACGCCGCCGTAGGAGTTGTTCGGCCAGAACAGCGACATGGGAACCGTGAAACCGTGGTCCACAAGCATCTCCTGGCAGGAGACGATGTCGAATTCGTCGTGCACCAGGGACTCGATGATGTGCCAGGAGAGTTCAGGATCGCCCTCGAACGGCGGAATCGTGGGAATCCCCCAGCCCTCATCGGCATGCTGGTACTTGAAGGCCGCCCCAACCGCGAAGGTAGGCATCTTGTCGAGGAAGAAGTTCAAGCCGTGGTCGTTGTAGATGACGACGGCCACGTCCGGCTTTACCTTCTGCAGCCATGCCCGGGCCGGCGGATAGGCGTCAAAGAAAGGCTTCCAGTAGGGGTCGTTGAGCAGTTCCTTCTCTCTGGGTACTGCGTTGCCGATTGCGGGAATGTGCGATGTGGTGAGTCCACCAACGACGCGTGCCATGGTTATTCTCCTTGAGCCTTGATCATCTTCTTGAATTCGTCGACGGTCATACCGGTCTGTTGCGCGCCCACGTCCTGCACCGTCAGGTGGAAGATCCCCGCAAACTTCGCGAGGTAGTAGATGCATCCGCCGGCGTGAATCATGGCCAGGACGTTGCGGTCGTGGATGGCCTTGCGCTGTTCGTCGTTGAGGCCGTACTTGGTGCAGTAGGCGTCTTCGTCTTTCAGGAACTCCGCGCGATTCTCGGCCTTGTTGAACGAGAAGCACATTTTGTTGAGGGCGTATCCTTTCATGGCCGCGTGTCCATCGAACATGTAGGTGCCGGGGATTTGCGCTTCGATGTCCATCGTTGCCCGCGTTGTTTGGCTCATGCTGGAGCTCCCTCCTGCGATACCTATGTTGTATTGCGGGATTCAGGGTGCACCGAACATGATTTGCCTACCGTGACAAGTGTCACCCGTGGATGTGACTTAGGTCACAACGGCGTTACGGTCAGGAAGAAGGAAGCGTGCGCGGGGTGATGCGGATGATGTCGTGCAGTACTTCGACGGCGCGGTCGGGAAATCGGCTGGCGACGCGAGATTGGAACTCGGTGAAGGTGAGGGCGCCGTTTTGGCCGTTGAGCATGCGCGCATCGTCCACGAGGACCACGTGGCTTTTCACGGGGTGGCCGAGGATGGCTTCGACTTCGGCGGAGAGGCGCTCGGGGTCGCGCTGCAGGTCGTCCCAGCCCCAATAGCCGGCGTCGAGCCAGAAGAGGGCGGGCTCGGCGAGGGACTTTAGGAGTTCGGGAAGCATGATGGCGCTATCGCCTTCGAGGATGCGGATGCGCGGATCGCGCTCGAAGCTGCGCGTGGCCTGCCGGGCAAGGTCGGGGATGCATTCGATCGAGTAGATGCGATCAAAGTGATCTTTCACGGCGGCGATCATTTCGCCGTAGTAGGTGCCGGTCTCGACGAGGACGCGCAAGCCGAATTTCTCGGCGTATTCGAGTACGGTGCGCTGCTTCAGGAGATGAGGAGAGCGCACGGGATGAGGGCGAAGCTTCCAATACCAGTAGTCGGGATAGTGGCTGAGCGATTTATACGCGGTGTAGAACGGCATGCCCTGAAGGAATTTTCGGAAGGATTTCACATCGCCTCGCGAAGGTGGTTGTAGCGTGAAGAGAAAAGCGTGTCAAGATACACCGGCCAAGGGCGGAGCGAAATAAGGCCGGCGCCGGAGACGTAATACCTTTCAGCAAGAGGCCACACACGTATTCGCAGGTGTGACGGGAGAAAGGCGGCCAAGCGATGGTCTTTGTCGTTCTTGCTGTGATCGGATTGATTCTGGGTCTCCTTCAGGTTGCAATTCAAAAGCAGCCGCGGACGAAGCAGCGAACCGCCGACGTGCTGCTGCTCTACCTCTTCACGTTCCCGATCGGGCTAGGCGGACTGGTCGGCTTTATCGGGCACACGATGCGAGCCGGTCCGGTTGCGGCGTCGATCAGCTGGCCGGCGGGGAATCCCTCTCAATATGAGGTTGCCGTGGCGAATCTGTCGTTCGGGATACTGGGAATTCTCTGCTTGCGGCTTCGCGACGACTTTTGGACCGCGACCGCCATTGGCTGGAGTGTTTTCATCCTCGGCGCCGCGGGAGTTCACCTGCACCAGATTCACATCGGCCGACCATACGCGCCAGAAAACGCCGGGGCCATCCTTTATTTCAACATCTTGGCGCCCGCGGTCGTTCTCGCACTGCTAATGGTTCGCAAGGCGAAGAACTGAAAGTCAATTTGCCGCGAGAGCGGAGCGGCCGGGAAAGCGTGCGGCGGAGCCGAGTTCTTCCTCGATGCGGAGGAGCTGGTTGTATTTCGCGATGCGGTCGGTGCGGGACGCGGAACCGGTCTTGATCTGGCCCGTGCCCATCGCAACGGCGAAATCGGCGATGAAGGCGTCTTCGGTCTCACCGGAGCGGTGCGAGATGATCGCGGCGTACTTCGCTTTGCGCGCCATCTCGACGGCCTCGATCGTTTCCGTGACGCTGCCGATCTGGTTGAGCTTGATCAGGATCGCGTTGGCGATGCCTTCCGAGATGCCGCGGGCGAAGATCTCCGGATTTGTGACGAAGATGTCGTCGCCGACGAGTTGGATTTTCTTGCCGAGCTGCTGCGTGAGCAGCTTCCAGCCTTCCCAGTCGTCTTCGGCGAGGCCGTCTTCGATCGAGACGATCGGATATTGGCGAACCCAATTCGCCCAGAAATCGATCATCTGCTCGGAGGTGCGGGCGGATTTGTCCGATTTCTTGAACACGTATTTCTTCGACGCGCGGTCGTAGAACTCGCTGGCGGCGGGATCGATGGCGATGGAAATCTGCTCGCCGGGCTTGTAGCCGGCGGCGGTGATGGCTTCGAGGACGCGTTCGAGTGCTTCCTCGTTCGATTTCAGGTTGGGCGCGAAGCCGCCTTCGTCGCCGACCGCGGTGGAGTAGCCGTTCTTTTTCAGCACGGCTTTCAAGCTGTGAAAGACTTCCACGCCCCAGCGGAGGGCCTCGTGAAAACTGGGAGCGCCGAGCGGCATAACCATGAATTCCTGCGCGTCCACGGAGTTGTCGGCGTGCGCGCCGCCATTGAGGATATTCATCATGGGGACGGGAAGGGTGCGAGCGGAGGAATCGCCCGAATAGCGCGCGAGATACGTGTAGAGCAGTTGGCCGGAAGCTAGCGCGGCTGCGCGGGCCGCAGCCATCGAGACGGCGAGAATGGCGTTCGCGCCCAATTTCGATTTGTTCGGTGTGCCGTCGGTTTCGATCATGCGGCGGTCGAGCGCGCGTTGATCGCCCGCTTCCATTCCGGTGACGGCGTCGGCGATGGCCGAGTTGATGTGCGCGACGGCTTTCAGGACGCCCTTGCCGAGATAGTGGTGGTTGTCGCCATCGCGCAATTCGATGGCTTCGTGCTCGCCGGTCGAGGCGCCGGAAGGAACGGCGGCGCGGCCGACCGCTCCATCTTCGAGACGAACATCGGCTTCGACCGTGGGATTGCCGCGGGAATCGAGAATCTGGCGGCCGTGAACGGCAACGATCTTCGTGGACATAGTGTTGTGAGTCTAATCCTTTCGCGCGAGCAACAGCCAAGGAGAGAAGTCTACGGGAATCTTTTCTCCGGGCCAAGAGCGCTCGTAGCGGGATTCGAGATCGCTCCAAAGGGCTCGGGATCGACGAGTGAACGTGTATAGGGCCATCAGCGCATCGGGTTCGACGGCAACGACCTCGGAAAAATGGTCGAGGAGCGCGCGCGCCGACTTTCCCGTGGCCGCGCCGAGGTCCATGGCGCGGTCGCGATGATCGAGTGACACGGCGGCCAGGATGCGCTCGAAGAGCTCATGCGGATATTCGGGACAGAACGCAACATAAGCGTCCACAGCCTGGCCGAAGCGAGACTGAAATGAAGACGACACGGTAGACGCTACTCGGGTTCCTCGATCAGGGATTCGGGACGGACGACGACGACGATGCCGCTTTCGGAAACGGAATAGCGGGCGCGGTCGGCTTCGAGGTCATGGCCGATGACGGTGCCTTCGGGCAGCTCCACGTGGCGGTCGATGATCGCGCGGCGGATGCGGCAGTGCCGGCCGATGTTGACGTGGTTGAAGATGATCGACTCCTCGACTTCGCTGTAACTATTGACGCGCACATCGTAGCCGACGACCGATCGCCGAACGCGGCCTCCCGAGATGATGGACCCGCCGGCTACAACGGAATCAAGCGCCACACCCATGCGTTCCGGATCGGCGAAGACGAATTTCGCCGGCGGGTACTGCTGTTGCCAGCTATGGAGCGGCCAGCTCTTGTCGTAGAGATTGAAAATCGGCGAGACGGCCACGAGGTCCATATTGGCTTCGTGATAGGCGTCGATGGTACCGACGTCGCGCCAGTAGGCCGTCTCTTTCTTGTTTTCGTCGCGGAAGTTGTAGGCGAAAACGCGGTATTTCCCGATGATGCGCGGAAGAATATCCTTGCCGAAGTCGTGGGACGAGGTGGCATCTTCGGCGTCGTCGATCAAGATCGGCACAAGAAGCTGCGTGTTGAAGAGATAGACGCCCATCGAAGCGTTCACCTTGCCGGTATGAACGAGCGAGGTCTTCGGATTCGCGGGTTTTTCCTGAAAGCCGACGATGCGCCAGGTCTCATCGGTTTCGAGGACGCCGAATTTCCCCGCGGCCGCGGCGGGGTCCATCTGAAGGGTTGCGACGGTGACGTCCGCACCGAAATCGGCGTGCTGCTCGAGCATCTTCTGGTAGTTCATCTTGTAGATGTGGTCGCCCGAGAGGATGAAGACGTAATTCGACTGCTCGCTGCCGACCGAATAGATGTTCTGGTAGACCGCGTCGGCCGTGCCCTGATACCAGTGCTGTGAGACGCGCATCTGCGGAGGCAGGACTTCGATGAAATCGCCATGTCCCATGAGCGAAGACCACCCGCGGCGGACGTGGCGGTTGAGGCTGAGGGCTTTGTACTGCGTGAGAACGAAGACACGTCGGAGCTCGCTATTCAAGCAGTTCGAAAGGGTCAGATCGATGATCCTGTAAACGCCGCCGAACGGAACCGCGGGCTTGGCGCGGTCGCGCGTCAACGGCCAGAGCCTCTCGCCCTGGCCGCCCGCTAGAAGTACGCCGATCGCATTGCGCATCAATGGCACAGCGCAGATTTTCTCCGGGGATGAATTCTCCCGCGCGCACCATTCTAACAGTTATGTCGGTCGGCTCCACAGGTGCCCGAGGGGAGTTTGGCCAGACGGGAGGGAGAAAGCCGAGATGACGCGCCGTTACGAGCGTGGCTTACTCCTTGGTAATAATTTTGGCCTTGACTTGTGGAGTGGCCTCCGATAGAAACAGCAGGCAATAGCCGGTTCGAGCGGTCCCGGTTACGCTAGCTAGTAGATTGTATCCATCAGTTCAAACTCAAAACAGGGGAACGGGGGTGAATACGCGTGGCGGAAGTCGTCATTCAAGAGGGCGAGTCTTTGGAGAACGCCCTCCGGCGGTTCAAGCGCAAGGTCCAGTCGGAGGACATCATCAAGGAGATCAAGAAGCACAGCTACTACATGAAACCGGGTGAGAAGCGTCGAGCCAAAGAGGCCCTCTCGCGTAAGCGTCTCCGGAAAAAGCAGCGGCGTGAGCAAGACTAGGCGTCTGGATCGTCTGATTCCTAACAAGCAGTTTCGTGCCAGCGGACAGGTGAGAGCCGCAGATCGATCGCGGCACTCACTCCCGGCACCGACTGCACCGCTGCCTACTCCTGCACGAGCACGGTCCCGGAGCAGCGTATGGAATACCATGACAAGGTGCTTAAGTGCGCCGATTGTGGTGCTGAATTCGTCTTCACCGCCGGCGAGCAGATGTTTTTCGCCGACAAGGGCTTCAAGAACGAGCCCAAGCGGTGCAAGGCGTGTAAAGCAAATCGCGCGCAAGGCAATGGCGAGTCTGGCTCGGTAAACGTCCAGCGGGTCGAGACCAAGACAGTTTGCTCGCAGTGCGGGAAAGAAACTACGGTTCCTTTCAAGCCGACACAAGGACGCCCCGTGTATTGCCGCGAATGCTTTCAACAGCGACGATCGATGGGGGCTTCGACCGCGACGGCATAGGACGGCGACGATCGCCGCCGTTCTAGTTGCAGCGGATAATTCCTCCGCCGGAAAGAAGCACGCGGCAGCAGAGCGGGCTGGTGGCAGGGGTTCGGGCAAAAGGGAACAAGGTGTCCTGGTCCATCTCAGCGCAATCGCCGTTGCGATGGGAAGGGTCCCGCCATTCCTCCGTTCGTTTGTGCTTTCCTAGACTCCCTTTTGTTCCGCGCGGCCGTTGCTGCGCGCCCTCCGATTGACCCGGTCAAACCCACAGCTTAAGATGATTCCGGGACAAGGTGCGCGAGACTCCATGGATGAAAAGACACTCCGCGACTATCTGCGGCGCTTCCTCAGTTGGCACGAGGCTCATGCCGACTGGAAAGCGGCGCTGAAGGATTTCCCAGCTGAGCTTCGTGGAACCCGGCCTCCCGGCGCGCCGTATTCGGCCTGGGAACTGCTCGAGCACATGCGCATCGCGACACACGATATTCTCGAATTTTCCCGGGACGCAAAGCACGTGTCGCCGGACTGGCCCGCGGGTTACTGGCCGAAGAAGCCCGCGCCGCCGAGTGCGACTGCGTGGGACAAGAGCGTGAAATCGCTCGAACAAGATCTGGAAACGATGGGAAAGTTCGTGGCCGATCCGAAGACGGACCTCTTCGAGAAAATCCCGCACGGATCGGGCCAGACCGTCCTGCGAGAAGCGCTGCTGATCGCGGACCACAATGCGTACCATCTGGGCCAGCTCGTTCTCGTACGCCGGCTGTTGGGTTGTTGGCCGGAAACCTGATCCGCCTTTCGCGGCCTTCGCGAGCCCGTTGGCATCTTATGATGGGAATGTTGTGCGCACATTCAGGAGGCGTGTAGATGAGCAGGGAACACGCCATCGCGGAATCGACGCTGTCGAAAGACGCGCAGGAGCGCATCTGGGAGTCGTTCCGGCGATGGGGATATCTTCAGGCGAATCTTGATCCGCTGGGCGATCTCGCGCCGGTCCCGATGCCCGAGCTAGACGTCACCGGCGCCGATGCGGAAGCGCCGCGCCGGGTCTATTGCGGGAGCATTGGCGCGGAGTTCATGCACATTCCGGAGCGCGGGCGGCGGCTATGGGTACAGGAACGGATGGAGTCGGAAGGGCCAGAGCCCGATCGAGCCCGGATTCTCGAGCTGCTGATCTGCGCGGAGATTTTCGAGCACGTCCTGCAAACCCGCTATCTCGGCACGAAGCGCTATTCGCTCGAAGGCGAAGCGGCGCTGCTGCCGCTGCTCGACGCGATCCTGAACGCGGCCTCCGAGCAGGACGCCGAAAAAGCCATGGTGGCGATGAGCCATCGTGGCCGGCTCAATGTGATGGTGAACATCGTAGGCCGAGCGGCGGCCGAGCTATTCGCGGGGTTTGAGGACGTGGACCCGCGCAGCACGCTGGGCAGCGGCGACGTGAAATACCACATGGGCGCGACCGGGGACTTTCACGCCGCGAGCGGCCGGGTCGTCGAGATGCACCTGGTTTCGAATCCGAGCCATCTCGAGGCCGTCGATCCCGTCGTGATGGGTCGGACGCGCGCGAAGCAGATGCGCCGGGGCGACCAGGGGCGGCAATTGGTGGTCCCGATCGTGATGCACGGCGATGCGGCGTTCGCGGGCCAGGGCATCTGGGCCGAAACGCTGAACATGTCGGGGCTCGAAGGCTTCACGGTGGGCGGCTCGGTGCACATCATCGTCAACAACCTGATCGGGTTCACGACCGTGCCGCGAGACGAGGTCTCTTCGCATTTTGCTTCGGACCTGGCCAAGCGACAGCCCGTGCCGATTTTTCACGTCAACGCGGAGGATCCGGAGGCGGTGGTGCGTGTGGGCCGTATCGCGCTCGATTACCGGTACGCGTTCGGCGCGCCGGTGGTCGTCGACCTGATCGGATATCGAAGGCACGGCCACAGCGAAGTAGATGACCCCACAATCACGCAGCCCCTGCGCTACCGGAAGATCGAGGCGCATCCGCCGGTCTGGCAAATCTACGCCCGGAACATCGGCGCTGATCCGGAACCGATCGTCCGTCGCGTGCGCGAAGAGCTGGACGCCGCGCAGGAAGAAGCCAAGGAAATCGAGAAGCGCCCGATGATGCGGCGGCTGCCGCGCTACTGGGGCAAGTTCCGCGGCGGGCGTTACGACGCTTCGCTCGAAGTGGATACGGCTGTCGGGCAGGAATCGCTGACCGCAGTCGGAGAAGCTCTGGCGAGGTATCCCGACGGATTCCACATCCATCCCAAAGTGAAGAAGCTTCTCGAGCAGCGGCTCGAGATGGCGCGCGGCAAACGCGCGGTCGATTTCGGGATGGCCGAGGCACTGGCCTTCGGGTCGTTGCTGAAGCAGGGAGTTCCCGTCCGGCTTTCCGGGCAGGATTCGCGCCGCGGCACGTTCAACCAGCGGCACGCCGCGCTGATCGACATCGAGAACGAAGAAGAGTACGTACCGCTCGCGCATCTGGCGCCAGAAAAGGCGTGGTGCGAGATCTACAACTCGCCGCTTTCGGAGGCCGCGGTGCTGGGCTTCGAGTATGGCTTCAGCCGCGATTTTCCCGAAGCGCTCATCTTGTGGGAGGCACAGTTTGGAGATTTCGCGAACGGCGCGCAGATCGTGATCGACCAGTTCATCGCGGCGAGCGAGGACAAATGGAATCTGCTTTCCGGCGTCGTGCTGTTACTCCCGCACGGCTACGAGGGACAGGGGCCGGAACATTCGAGCGCGCGGATCGAGCGATTCCTCCAGCTTGCCGCGCGCGACAACATTCAAGTCTGCCAGCCTTCAACGGCCGGGCAGTATTTTCATCTGTTGCGGCGCCAAGCCCTGCGAAGCTGGCGCAAACCGCTCGTCGTATTCACGCCGAAGGGCATGCTGCGGCATCCGGCGGCGGCGTCGCCGCTTTCCGAGCTTGCGGGCGGGCGTTTCCGCAACGTGATTCCGGATGGAGGCGATGGATCGGCCGAGCGCGTCCTGCTCTGCACGGGGAAAATCGGCCACGAACTTCAGGCGGAACGGAAACGCCATCCGGAGGGCGCGCCGGCGATCGTGTTTGTGGAGCAGCTCTATCCATTTCCCGACGACGAGATCGCCGCGGAGATGGATCGCCACGCGAAGACGCGCGAATTCGTGTGGGTGCAGGAAGAGCCTGGCAACATGGGCGCACACGCGTTCGTGATTCCGGAGCTCGAGCGGCTGGCGCGCGGCCGGTCGGTGCTATCGGTCAACCGCTCCATGAGCGCGAGCCCGGCGACCGGGTCGGGGAAGGCGCACGAGATGGAGCAAAAGACCCTGCTTGCCCTGGCCCTTGGGATCTAAGCAAGAAGGCTGCCCCCAAAGTACTTTCCACTCCCAACCCTCGCTTTCAGACGCGCGAGAGGATCAGACAAGTAAAGCCGGCCTGCAAGGGGCGCAGCTCGTTTGACGAAAAGCCCGCATTCCGGAACATCCGCTCGTATTCGGAGAACGTGTAGGAGTCTCCTGCCGGGGTCATGCCAAGCATCATCATGCCGAAGCCTGCTGCGCGCGGCGGCGAGACGCGGTCTTCGTTGGGCACGAAATCGAGTGTGACGGCAACGCCGCCCGACGCGAGTGCGACGCGAATCTTGCGCATCAAGGTTTCGATCGCGGCCGCATCGAAGTGATGCAGGAAGTTCGTTATCAGAACGAAGTCGTAATCCGAGCCAAAGTCCACGTCGAAGGCGCTGCCCGGCAGACGATGAAAGCGCTGCTCGATCCCGGCCGCGCGCGCATTCTCCGCGGCGACCTCGAGAACCGGCGCCCAGTCCTGCGCGAAGATTTCGGCATTCGGATTCTGTTTCGCAACCGCGATGCCAAACTTGCCGTGCCCAGCGGCTATATCGAGGACTTTCCATTTCTTCCCGGCCCCGGCGTTAAGGTTTCGCGCCATCTCTTCGGCGATCGGGGCAACCATCGACGCCATGGAGCGCGCAAATTCGACCCAGATGGGATTCTCGGTCGAGATCGAACCCTCGCCCCCCGCCATGGCCGGGCGCCCGGTTCGAATCGTGTTCGCCAACTCGTGATAGGCGTTGATCGTCTGGGGCAGTGTGAGAAAGCCCGCCATCGACCCAATGCAAGCGGGCGAGTGCCGGTCGAGGAACGTGGCGGAGTCGTCGGTCAGCCCATACTTCTGGCCCTGTTTCGTGAGGAACTTATAGACCACGAGATAGTTGCAGAGAATCCGCACGCCGCGCTCGGTGGCCTGGCAGCGCTTCGCAAGAGCGGGAACCGTGTCAGCCCCTTCGCCGATGGCCGTGAAGATGTCGAGTTGGATCGCGGCTTTGAGCGCCGCCGTCTGCTGGTAGGCGTTCAGCGTGTCGAAGATTAATTCGGGATTGCGCTGCGGCTTGGCGGTTTGCGAGGCCATGATGCTTCCTTTCGGTGCGGAACAATTCCGCGTCAGTGCGCGGACGAATTTTCGGCAAAGCACCAGTGAACGAATGCCGGGGTGTACCGCCGGGTGACGGCAGCGGGGGTATCCTGCTCGCTCAGGCGCTGAAAATCAAATTGAATCTGGCCGTCGGGGCTCACGGTGGCGAGCAAGAAACCATAGACGTCCGTTTCCGCCGCGTGCGCGTCTGCGGCGTCCGGCGGCAAAGCATACCGCTGCGCGCCCGCAGTCCCGACAATCCAGCCGGGCAGGACGCCGCCATGCTCGCGCCAATATTCCGTGTTGAAAATGCCGTCCATGAAATAGTGCGAATGGCTGGCCAGGACATAGACGCGCTTGTGATCGTCATTCTGCGACTTGAGTAGATCGCCGTAGACACGGCGGCCACTTTCCGTGCCTGGTTCCGACTCATTCATGCTATGGCCCTTCGAAATACTTTCGGGAAGGGCTTCGTGCATCCCGACGACGATCGTGCGAACCGCGGAATTCGATGAATCGGAGAGAAGCCTTTTTTCAAACCAGGAGATCTGGCCCGCGTCGAACTGATCGGCGGTGGCATTGTCGAGATCGATGAAGTCCACGCCGCGCTCGATCCAGTGGTAGTAGGTTTTCGGCGTGAGATCGCGCGGATCGTCGTGCAGCCGCTGGGCGCGCAGCCGCGGCGCGTCGAGCCAGCGGCGGAACTGAACGGAAAATTCCGCCCGCGTTTTTGGCTCAACCGTTTCGTGGTTGCCGATGGCGAGCCGAACCGGGAGCGTGCCGAAGGGAGCGATCTGACTCCTGACGAAATCCCTCCAGGCAATATCGTAGTATTCAGAAACGCTCAGCGGCTTCCCGAGATGCTCGGGCTGGTGCTGGATGTCCTCATCGATTCCTGCAATCTTCCGGAAATCACCGAGGTGCCAGTAGAACAGAGGTTTCGTCTTCTTGACGCCCGCCGCTATCGCTGGCATCACGACGTCGCCGCAGTTGCGCGAATCACCGGAGACGGCGAATTTCCAGGGCGCCGTCTTTGGCGCTTCGGATGAATTGGAAGCGTTCCCACCGGCTTGCGTCCCGGATGGGAGCGGCCGCGCGCCCAAAACCGCGAGCACAAGCGCCGCCCGAACCAACAGAGTTCGACCCTTCATTGAATGTCCGCGAAAGTTTCTTGGCCGCCCGAGGTGCCATCGCTCTCCCGAGCGACGCAAGCCATTGTGCCGCGAGGCTCGCGATGTGGCAACTGTTCTTCGGTCGCTCAGTCCGAGGCGACCTTGTGTGGTGGGCGGCTGCGTTGACCTGACGCCGCCGACGGGCTATTTTACCTGCGACAATTGGGCGAGGCTCTGCACGACAACACGGCCAAGCGTCCTGCGATGTGAGCCGGCACCCATGAAATAGCACCGGGACGTCAACAAACGCGCTTTTCAGACTCCGCCGCGCAGTTCGGCGCACGGAGGAGTCCTATGAAAAAGTGACTTGCAGTTGTGTTGTTCGCGCTGTCGGTCCTGACCGTGCTATGTGGCTTAAGTCTTTCACGAGCCACACGATGCTGGCAGACACGACATCGCCTATGCCGCGTGGTCCGGGTGGTCCTGGATGCGTGACAGCAACTCCGGCACGCTAAGACTAATTCCCGTTTCGGCATAGTCGAGACTAAAACGGGCCACGCTCACGAGTCAGCTCAATTGCTTGGTCCCGTTGATTACGCATTGTGGGTGGCGGGCTTCGTTCTGGAAGCGGCTGTGGTAGTGTCCATGTTCTATCGCGGAGCCCTCGCCCGCTACTTCTCGATCGCAGTCGACATGGCCTGCACGTTTGCGGCGCAGTGTGCGCAGTACGTGTGTTCCCTGAAATTCGGGGTAAGCTCGCGGCAGTACTTCCATTTCTATTACTATTCCGACGCCTTGCGGACCGTCGTGCTTTTCTTTGTCGTGATTCAGCTCTATCAGCACGCTTTTGCTGCCATGGGAGCGAGCCGATACATCCGCGGCGGCGCCTTTCTGTTGCTTGTCCTCACCATGATTCTCTCCTACATTGTCGTTCGCCAGCACAAAGCTCACTTGACCGAGGGCTTCGTCGTCGAACTGGGCCAGGACCTTTACTTTGTAGGAACTGTATTGACGTATATCCTCTGGGGAGCGATGATGAAGCTGCGCGAAAGGCCCGCGTGGCTGATGCAGTTGGTTTTGGCTCTCGGTATCTATTTCAGCGCGACGGCCGGCACGTATGCGTTGCGGGATTTGTCTCCGGCGTGGCGAGGGTCTAGTCTGATTTGGGTTTCGCCGATCGCCGGACTTTGGCTGCCAGTGGCCTGGACATATACGTTTCTCGCGACTCCTGAAAAACCACTGTTCGTGACATCTCGCATTGCGGTGAAGGCCCAATGATTGCAGCATTGATCTACGTCGTTTCGCTCGTGGTCCTCATCCAGTTTTTCGTGTACTACTGCCGGTCGGCCCTGGCTTCGAGCAGGAAGGTCGCGCTCTCGGCGCGTGTGCGGGACGCGGCGGGAGTGGGCGGCGACAGCGTTGCGGCAGACGACTTCGAACGATTCCTGGAATTGGTGCGTCTCTGTCCAGAGAATAGCGCCGATCGGGCTGGTATCCGCGCCGTAGGCACTTACTATAGCTTGCTGCACGTTCTTGCTCGTCTGTCCCAAACGACGGTTCCGAGCGTCGCCGCGTGGGCGGAAAGGGAGCGGCAAGGCTGCTCCCACTTTGCCGCGGTGGCTCTCGATCGCCGCATCTCTTTCAGCCGCGACTTGTTCGTGCAGCAGGCGAGCAGCCGGCCGTAATCGCCCGGCCACCGATTCCGCGCGACTCTCGACCCTTTCCAAGCCGGCTGCTACCATGAAGTCATCCCGAAACCCGGTAGATTGCCACCCGTGACGCCGCTCGAACAACTCGCATTGAAGAGCATTCAGGGCATGCGCATGCTCGCGCCCGGCGACCGCATGGGCGTCGCGGTTTCGGGCGGCGGGGATTCGGTGGCGCTGCTGCGGATGCTCGAGAGCCTGCGCGATGCGCTGGGGATCACACTGGTCGTCGTTCATTTCGACCATGGTCTGCGCGGCGCGGAATCCGAAGCCGACGCGCAGTTTGTTGCGGAGCTGGCGCGCGAGCGCGGCTTGGAGCTCATCCTCGAATGCGCGGATGTCGCGGCGGCAGCCGCGAGTCACAAATGGAATCTCGAAGAGGCAGCCCGGCGTCTCCGCTACGCGTTTTTCGAGCGCATCGTCAGCGAGGGCCGGGCCACGCGCGTTGCGGTCGCACACACGGCGGACGATCAGGCCGAAACGGTTCTCGCTCATTTGCTGCGCGGGACAGGTCCGGCGGGCCTTGCGGGAATTTATCCGATCGCAGGGACGGTCGTGCGGCCGCTTCTGGGCCATCGCCGGGACGATCTCCGGAAATATCTCCGCGAACTCGGGCAGACCTGGCGCGAGGACGCGACGAACCTCGACCTACGCCGCTCGCGCGCTAAGATTCGCGAGCAACTACTGCCTTTGCTCGAGCGGGATTTTTCTCCGTTCGTCGTGAGCCGTCTCGCGAGGCTGGCCCGGCTTTCGCGCGAGGAAGAACGATTCTGGACTGCGCTCGTGGAAGATCGTTTTCGCCTGCTTGTCCGCACCGCAGACGGAACATTCGCGATTCGCATTCGCGACTTGCTGGCGCCGCTCGACTTTTCCGCCGGAGCGCTTGGCGAAGAATCGGCGCGCGGCAGCGAGCGGCCCGCGGCGCTGCGCGCGCTGACCGAGCGCTTAATTCGCCAGCTTTACCGGGATCTGCGCGGAGACCGCCGCGGCCTCACGGCCGAGCGCGTGGAACAGGTGATTCATCTTGCTTCCGAATCCACGAGCGGCCGCAGCGTCGAGCTGCCCGGCGGGATCCGCGTCGAGCGTAGTTTCGATGAACTGATCTTTTCGCGCACGCTCCAAGAGAAGCGCACCACGCGCGCACGGGAAACCGGCGCGCAGTCAGATGCGTATCAGTATTTTGTGGAGCTGCCGGCGAACGGAGCGGCGACTGTTTCCGTTCCGGAACTACAAAGCCGCTTCTGCCTGAAAGTGATTGACTGGTCTGCGAGGGAGCGCGACACTAAAAGAGGTATCGCGGCCCTCGATGCTGATCTGCTCCGAGCCCCTTTGATCTTGCGGAACTGGCGGCCGGGAGATGCTTATCGGCCTCGGGGCCGTCGCCAGGCGCAGAAACTGAAGAGGATGTTTCTCGCGGGACGTATTCCGAGCCGCGAACGCGCCTACTGGCCGGTGCTGGAAAGCGCCGGGCGCGTGGTTTGGGCTCGAGGGATGCCCCCGGCGGACGATTGTTGCGCCCGAGAAGGCACGCGGGCCGGGGTCGTGATCGAGGAACAGCGTCTTTGAGGTTGCGATGAAAGTCGCGTTTACGCGGCGGCGACTGGCGACAAGACTCGGTCAGTTGGGCCGAGCTGTCTCGCGAGACTATGCGGGGCGGACGCTTGATGTCGTCATCGTGCTCGAAAACTCGTTTCTGTTTGCGGCCGACCTGGTTCGCGAGATTTCGAGGCCCGTGGTCTGCCACTTCGTGCGCTCGGCCATGCGCGACGTTCGTCTGGCGGGACACGATTACCGCGAAATATTTTTCAGCGCGCCGCCGGCGCTCCGTGGCCGCGATGTTCTCGTAGTGGACGCCGTGCTGAATACCGGCGTCACGCAGGATTTCTTGCTGAGGCGGCTCGAAGAGCACCGCCCGCGCTCGTTGCGGCTGGCGGTGCTGTTCGACAAGCCGGAAGCCCGCAAAGTGGACTTGCGGGCTGAATACACTGGCTTCGCCGCAGCATCTAAACGGTGGGTAGGCTACGGGCTGAGCGGCGACCGAGGGCTCTACCGAAATCTGCCTTACGTCGCAGCGAGGGGCCCGCGGGCAGGCGGCCGGAGGCGACACGCAGGCGCCCGCAGGAAAGCAACCAAAGGGTGAGGTAATACGGTGAACTCAACAGTACGCACGATTCTATTCTGGGTTTTAATGGTCGCGCTCGCGGTGGTTTTGTGGCAAATGGCGTCGAAGGGCGGGCCTACAGCGCATGAGGACGAGCCAGGCTATACGAATTTTCTGGCCAAGGTTGAGAGCGGGAACGTGAAGAATGTGACGATCTTGCTCTCCCCCAACAGCGCCGAACTCGAGGGCGAGTACCGCGACGGCGGCAAGTTCCGTGGCGTGACGATCGCCAACACCGCGATTCCCGACATCACGAAGGCTCTACAAGACAAGGGCGTGCTCTTCAACTATAAGGAAGTGAAGGATGCCAACTGGCTCAATCTGATCCTCAATCTATCTCCGTTTATCGTAATCCTGGCCATCTGGATTTTCATGATGAGGCAGATGCAAGCCGGCGGGAATAAAGCGCTCAGCTTCGGCAAGTCGCGGGCCCGACTGCTGACCGCGCAACAGAAGAAAGCGACGTTCAAGGACGTTGCAGGAATCGACGAGGCTAAGGAAGAGCTTTACGAAATCATCGATTTTCTGAAGGATCCGCAGAAATTCCAGAAGCTTGGCGGGCGCATTCCCAAGGGTGTGTTGCTCGTCGGACCTCCGGGCACGGGCAAGACTTTGCTCGCTCGCGCGATTGCCGGCGAAGCAAACGTGCCGTTCTTCTCGATATCGGGGTCGGATTTCGTCGAGATGTTCGTCGGCGTCGGCGCGAGCCGGGTCCGCGACCTCTTCGAACAAGGCAAGAAGAACGCGCCCTGCATCATCTTCATCGATGAAATCGACGCCGTCGGGCGTCACCGCGGCGCGGGCCTCGGTGGTGGGCATGACGAACGCGAGCAGACGCTGAACGCGCTGCTTGTCGAAATGGACGGCTTTGAATCGAATGAAGGCGTGATCCTGATTGCCGCCACGAACCGGCCGGACGTGCTCGACCCGGCGCTCTTGCGGCCGGGCCGCTTCGACCGGCGCGTCGTCGTGCCGCGGCCGGACGTCAGGGGCCGCGAAGAAATCCTGCGTGTCCACACGCGGAAGGTGCCTCTTGCAGAAGACGTGGATCTCTCCGTCATCGCGCGCGGCACGCCTGGGTTTTCGGGCGCCGACGTGGCGAACCTTGTGAACGAGGCGGCGTTGTGGGCGGCGCGCCAGAATCGGAAATTCGTCACCATGGCGGACTTCGAGATGTCCAAGGACAAAGTCCTGATGGGCGTCGAGCGGAAGTCCATGATCCTTTCGGATGAAGAGAAGAAGAACACGGCGTACCACGAGGCAGGCCACGCGCTCGTCGCGGCGATGACGCCTGGCGCCGACCCGTTGCACAAAGTCACGATCATCCCGCGCGGCATGGCGCTGGGCGTCACGATGCAATTGCCCATCGACGACAAGCACACATATACGAAGGAATTTCTCGAGTCGCAGCTCGCCGTCCTGATGGGCGGGCGCGCCGCCGAGGAGATTTTCCTGAACCACATCACGACCGGCGCGGGCAACGACATCGAGCGAGCCACGGAAATCGCCCGGCAGATGGTCTGCGAATGGGGTATGAGCCCGCTGGGGCCGCTCACGTTCGGTAAGAAGGAAGAGGCGATTTTCCTCGGCCGTGAGATCGCGCAGCACCGCGATTATTCCGAGGACACGGCGATCAAGATCGACGCCGAGGTGCGCACCATCGTCAATACTGGCTACTCGCGCGCCCGGAACATCCTGGAGACCTATCGCGACGCGCTCGAACGCGTTGCGCAGGCGCTGCTCGACCGGGAAGTCCTCGACGCGACGGAGTTGAAGCTCTTGATGGAAGGCAAGCCACTGCCAGAGAAAATACCGCCGCCCCCCCCCGCCGCGCCGCCTGTGCCGACCAAGGAGCCGCAGCTCGCGTTGCGTCCCGAGCCTCGACCGCTCCCCGGCCTCGCCAAGGGCGAAAAGCCGGCCCCGGCCTAGAGAACCCTTACATCCGAGGACAGAGCTATGGGATTTTCGTATTTGTGTGCTTACGTGCGCGCGAACGCAGCCATATTCAAACGCGCGCTATAGACCGTGCTCTGTGCGGCCGGAGGTGGCGCCACCAGGTGCACTGCGTGTTGCACCCTTTCAGGTTCGCAAGGCTTTTTCATGGACACGATTGCGCCAACTCTGTAGTTTGCGGAATAATCGGATGGCAGCGCCGAGTTTGTGAGCAAGATGACAGGAATATGCTGCATGCCGATTCCCTCGGTTTCTGCGACCACGACATCAGGCATTTCATCCATGAGAACAATCACGGCGTCCTACGCCGTGGAGACAAATACAATACCACCTGATAGCCATCGTGCTCGAGCAGGTCGCGCATTTGGGAAGCTGCGGCCGGATCGGATTCAACGCCCAGAACCCTCACGAGTTTGGAACACGGCACCGCTGACACACCAGCATCCTGGCTTGACAGGGCAATCTCTCGACTGGGGTTTCGGGGAGCGTTCTCTTACCAGACAAAAAGTGGCGTAGAATACCGGCATGGCGAAAAAGCCCACGGATACATTCGAAGCCGATTGCCCGTGCTGCCAGGCGAAGCTGACGATCGATCGATCGCTGGGCGTCGTGCTGTCACACGTTCCGCCGCCGAAAGCACCTTCCATTGACCTCGACGACACGGCACGGCTGCTGCGAGAGCACACCGATGCCGTCGAGGCGAAATTCCGGGCCTCGGTCGAAGCCGAGAAGATGAAAGAGGACGTCCTTGCGCGAAAGTTCGCCGAGGGCCTCAAGAAGGCCAAGGACGCACCGATCGAGAAGCCCCTTCGCGATTTCGATCTCGACTGAATGTCTCCATGCGAGCGCGGCTCTTCTGCTTGCTGAATCAGGGTGAAGCGGCGGGGCAGCGTCGTCCGCAGCATCGAGTTCTGTTCCTGTGCCTTGCCCTCACCTTTAGCTTGATGCTTGCCGGGCCTTCCCGAGCGCAGCAGAAAAAAACAAACCGGCCACAGCAGCTCGACAAAGGAATTACGTGGAAGCGCGACATGGCCACCGGAGAACTGCGCACGACCGCCGCGCCAAACCCGGGAGACGAAACATCGGGCGGTCTGCGCTCGGGTCCCGACGTACTCGCAGTCCGGACGGAAATGGTTCCCGTCACCTGCACCGTCTCGACCGAAGACGGCACGCCCGTTCCAGGACTACAACGCACGGACTTTCGGGTCTTCGAAGATGGCATCGAGCGGCCGATTTCCTATTTCGATGCTTCGACGCAGCCCGCGAGCGTCGCGCTGGTGATCGACGCGAGTCCAAGCATCTTGCCCGATGCGCAGGAAATGAAGCGGGCGGCCGACGCGCTGATCGATGCGCTTGCACCGCTCGATCAAGCGGCCGTGGTCGATTTTTCGGCGCATACGTATTTACAGCTTCCGTTTTCGGATGTGCGCGAGCAGATTCGCCACGCCGTCGCGCGCGTGGACGTCCGTGCGTTGCTCGGCGACACCGGAGGTTCAAATATCTACGAAGCCGTGTATCTCGCGGCCAAAGAACTTTTCCCCGACCGCACAGGACGAAAGGCAATCGTCCTGCTGACCGATGGGCAAGACAGCGGACTGGGACTTACGCTCAATTTCGCCAGCAGTGTCCCTCAACCCGGCTGGCCCGACGACCGGCTGACGTTCGACGATGTGGCACGCCTGCTTGCGGCTCAAGACATCCAGATCTTCGCGGTCTCGACGGAGAATCGTCCGAAGGTGATGACGCCGGAGTGGCTGGCGGCGCATCAGGCCGCCACGCTGGTGACGCCTGCGGCGCGCACATCCGGCATTCCGCCCTACACGCTGTATCTCGCCGAGCTCGTCCGCCGCGCGGGCGGCCAGCTTTATTTCCTTCGCGAAGCCGAGACGATGGCCGACACATTCCGCAAGATTGCGCAGAGAATTCGTGCGGAATATACGCTTGGTTTTGCTCCCGCCCCCGGCTATGACGGGCCGCCGGTCCACGCCGGATGGCACACGTTACGCGTGAAAGTGCCGAGGCAGCCGGGTGCACGCGTCACTCACCGCGCCGCTTATTACGTTCCGGCGACGTAATAGTCCACGTCTTCTTTAACCATTGCTTCCTCCTTATCGTTTCGCGAAAACCGTGATTCAATAGCGGCTCATGCTTCGGCGCAGGAAGTTCAGGCTGCGGCTGCCGTCGCGCACGCTCGTGCTCGGCGAGCGCACGCTCGTGATGGGTGTGCTCAACGTCACTCCGGACAGTTTTTCGGATGGCGGCCTGTTTCTCGGCACGCACGCGGCGGTGGCGCGCGCTCTCGAGATCGAACGCGCGGGCGCGGACATCCTCGACATTGGCGGAGAATCAACCAGGCCCGGCTCGGAAGGTATCTCGGCGGCGGAGGAGCTTCAACGGATTTTGCCCGTGCTTGGCAAGCTTCGCGGGCAGCTCACGATTCCAGTCTCCCTCGACACCAGCAAGTCCGAGGTTGCCGATGCCGCTGCCGACTCCGGGGTCGAAATCCTGAATGACGTGACGGCGCTGCGCGCCGATCCCCGCCTCGCCGAAGTCGCTCACCGGCGCGGGCTGCCTGTGATCCTAATGCACATGCGAGGCGAGCCGCGCACCATGCAGAAACGGCCGTTCGCGCGTGAAGTGATTCGCGACGTCGCGGCCAGCCTGCGCCGCGCAGTTGCTGTGGCGCGCCGCGCCGGCGTGGCCAAGTCTCAAATCGTCCTCGACCCCGGCGTCGGATTCGGCAAGAGCGCCGCGCAGAACTTCGAATTGCTGGCGCGTCTGCCTGAACTCGCACGCCTTGGCTTTCCGCTGATGGTAGGCACGTCCCGAAAGGGATTCATCGGAAAGGTTCTCGGCGACGTGGTGCCAAGCGAGCGCATGTGGGGCACGGCGGCGACTGTCACCGCGAGCATTCTCGGCGGCGCGCACATCGTGCGTGTGCACGACGTGGCTGAGATGGTTCAGGTCGCGCGCGTCGCGGATGCCGTTTTGCATCCGGGCCTGAGGCCGGCCCACAGCGCATCATGAATGCAACGATTTTGTCTGACCAGCGCGCCAATTCCCGTAACGCTCTCCTCGCCGGCTTCCTGGGCTGGACTCTCGACGCGTTCGACTTCTTCATTCTGACGTACGTTCTTTCGCAGGTCGCCGCGGACTTCCACAAATCCGTAACCGAAATGGCGTTTACGCTGACGGCGAGCCTGATGATGCGCCCGGTGGGAGCCCTGCTCTTCGGTCTGATGGCGGACCGCTACGGCCGGCGGCTGCCGCTGATGCTCGATGTGCTGTTCTATTCGGTCGTCGAGGTCCTTTCCGGGTTCGCACCGAACTACACGGCGTTCCTCGTTCTGCGCCTACTCTACGGCATTGGCATGGGCGGCGAGTGGGGCGTGGGCGCTTCGCTCGCGATGGAATCGGTGCCTGTAAAGTGGCGCGGAGTTCTCTCCGGCATCTTGCAAGAAGGCTACGCGCTGGGCAATCTGCTCGCGGCCATTGCATTTTGGACCGTCTTCCCGCACTGGGGCTGGCGCCCGATGTTTTTCATCGGCGGCCTGCCCGCGCTGCTGACGTTCTTCATTCGCGCGAAGGTAAAGGAAAGCGATGCGTGGAAGGCCCATGCAGCCGCCAGGAAGAGCTGGAGCGAGTACTTCCGCGCTCTCACCGCGGATTGGAAGCGCTTCGTCTATCTGGTCCTGTTAATGGCGATGATGAACTTCATCTCGCACGGCACGCAGGATCTCTACCCGACGTTCTTGCAGCGCCAACTCCATTTCAACACGCGCGCGACGGCGATCGTCAGCGCCATCTCGATGCTCGGGGCGATTTCGGGTGGCATACTCATAGGCTTTTACTCGGACCGCCACGGACGCCGCCGCGCCATGGTGACGTCGGTTCTTCTGGGCGTTTTGCTCATTCCCGTGTGGGTGTTCTCGCCGCCGGTCATAGGCCTCGTTGCCGCGGGCGCCTTTCTGATGCAGTTCATGGTGCAGGGAGCGTGGGGTGTGATCCCCGCGCATCTCAACGAGCTTTCGCCGGGACTGCTTCGGGGATTTTTCCCGGGTTTCGCCTACCAGCTCGGAGTCCTTATCGCTTCGACGGCTCCCTACATTGAGGCGAGAATGACCAATCACCTGAGCTACGGACAGGCGATGGGAACGTTCGCAGGAATCGTGCTTGTGGTAGGGACGTTCGTGATCGCCGCCGGGCCGGAGGCGCATCGAATCGCGTTCGATTCCCGCGGATAGATCGAGCACGCCCTCACCGCACATGCTAAAATGAACGTGCGTTTGTTGCTCCAGAAATTCTAGAGAATGGATCGGGGCTGCAAGACAGCGCTTGCAGCCCTTTTTCTTTGACCGCTCGCATGACAATGCCGATTCGCAATATCGCCATCATCGCCCATGTGGACCATGGCAAGACGACGCTCGTCGACGCCATGCTGCGGCAAAGCGGCATCTTCCGCGAAAACCAGGAAGTGGTCACGCGCGTGATGGATTCGAACGAGCTGGAGCGCGAGCGTGGCATCACAATTCTGGCGAAGAACACGGCGATCACGTATCGCGGCACGAAAATCAATATCGTGGACACGCCTGGTCACAGCGATTTCGGCGGCGAAGTCGAGCGCGCGCTGCGCATGGTGGACGGTGTCCTGGTCCTTGTGGACGCGAGCGAAGGCCCGCTGCCGCAGACGCGCTATGTCCTGCAGAAGGCCCTGGCCGCGAAGCTGCCGCCGATCATGGTGCTCAATAAGATCGATCGGCCCGACGCGCGGCCTGCCGCAGTTCTCGACGCGATCTACGATCTTTTCATCGATCTCGACGCTGCGGAAGACCAGCTAGACTTTCCGGTGATTTACACGAATGCCAAAGCCGGAGTGGCGCACCGACAAGTCGATGACGATTCGACGACGCTCCAGCCGCTTTTCGAGCAAATCGTCGCTTCCATTCCTGCGCCATCCGGTGATCCAGGGAGCACGCTACAAATTCAGGTGACGAACCTCGACTACAGCGACTTTCTGGGCCGCCTGGCGATTGCCCGCGTTTTCAACGGGACCCTCAAGCGCGGGACGGAAGTGGGGATATCGAAGCTGGACGGAACGATTCAGCTCACGAAGATCACGAAGCTCTTTACGTTCCGGGGTCTGGAACGGGATGAAGCCGAGGAAGTTGCGGCCGGCGAAATCGTCGCGATCGCCGGCGTCGAAGGCATTCAGATCGGCGAAAGCATCACGGATCTCGAGCATCCTGCGCCATTTGAGCCGCTGACGATCGATGAACCGACCCTGGCGATGGTTTTCACGATCAACACTTCCCCATTCGCCGGGCGCGAAGGGCAGTTTGTGACTTCGCGAGACTTGCGTGCGCGGCTTGAAAAGGAGTTGCTCACGAACGTTTCGCTGCGCGTGGAAGATGCCGGTACGACCGATGCATTTCGCGTGCTGGGCCGCGGAGAGTTGCAGCTCGCGATCCTGATCGAGACCATGCGCCGCGAAGGATACGAGTTGATGGTTGGCAAGCCGGAAATCGTCGTGCGTACGGAAAATGGACGCCGCGTGGAGCCGCTCGAGTTACTGGTCGTGGATTGTCCGGAATCGTTTATCGGCATCGTCATGGAGTCGCTCGGGGCCCGCCGCGGCGAAATGAAGAAGATGGTGAACCATCATTCGGGCCGCGTGCGGATGGAGTTCAGTATTCCCTCGCGCGGACTGATCGGCCTGCGCGGCCAATTGCTCACGGACACGCGCGGCACGGCGCTGATTCATTCATTGCTCGAAGGCTGGACGGAGTACGCCGGCGATATGGCCATGCGGCTCACGGGCGCGCTGGTCGCGGACAGGCCTGGGGTCTCGGTTGCGTACGCGATTTGGGGAATCCAGGAACGCGGCGAGATGTTCGTGGGACCGGGCGTCGAAGTCTACGAGGGAATGATCGTCGGCGAAAACGCGCGAGAAGACGACATGAACGTGAACATCACCAAAGAAAAAAAGCAGACGAATATGCGTTCGTCCTCCGCCGACGAGGCGATCCGGCTGATTCCGCCGCGCGACATGACGCTCGAGAAGGCCATCGAATTCATCGCCGACGACGAGTACGTCGAGGTCACGCCCAAGTCCATCCGGTTGCGCAAGAAAGTTCTCGACGCCAAGAGGCGCCCCAAGCGCTGGCAGGAGATTCGCGCCAGCGCCGAAACCTGAAGCCTCCAGCAAGTGGTATCATTCGGTCTACGGAAGTTTCACACGGAGCGATCTCATGTCCGAACCCACCAGAGAAGAATTGATGGCTCGCATTGCAGAACTCGAAAAGCAGACGGGTACAAGACCGCGAGGCAGCCTCGAGTTCCGCGTCGGCGAAAAGGGAGGCGTCAGCGTGTACGGCCTCGGACGTTTCCCGGTGACACTCTACTATGAGCAGTGGGTCCGGCTGCTTGATGCTGCCGACAATCTGCGCGCCTTCCTTGAGGAAAACAAGCACAGGCTCAAGCTGAAAACCAAAGATTGACCGCTCACCTCTGCCTATCGGCCGCAGCGGGTGTGCTCGGCGAAGGCTGCATCGCGACGCGGTAGGCATTCAGGATACCCGTGAGATAGACGACGCCGAGAAGCTCGCGTGCGTTGAATCGGCTCACGACCGGAAGCATTTGCGTGCCCGCCGCCACCATTCGGGACTGAGAAACGGCGTCCCAAAATTGTGTTGGCGCGCAAAGGTCTCTATATCAAAATGAAGGACTGGGTTGCGCGGCTTACGTCATTCCTTGTGATCGGGAGACCGTGTTGAAAATCTCTGTTATCGGTACCGGCTATGTGGGTCTGGTGACCGGTGCCTGCTTTGCGGAAATAGGGCACGAAGTCGTATGCACGGATAACGACACCGCTAAGATTCGGACGCTCGAATCCGGCGGGCTGCCCATCTACGAGCCGGGACTCGAGAAAGTGATTGCCAAGGCGCGAAAGGAGAAGCGCCTCAGCTTTTGTGAGAATCCGGCCGAAGCGGTCGCGGCTGGCGACGCAATCTTCATCTGCGTGGGAACGCCGCCGCTGCCGAATGGCGATGCGGACCTGAGCGCGATCGATCACGTGGCGCGCGTGGTCGCCACTGAAGCGAAGTCTCCCAAGCTCGTGGTCGAGAAAAGCACGGTCCCCGCGCGAACGGGACAGGAGCTGAAGCGCGCTCTTTCCGTCTACAGCCGCAAGACCGGGGTCACGTTCCGCGTGGCTTCGAATCCGGAATTTCTACGTGAAGGCACCGCCGTGGCGGACTTCCTTCATCCCGATCGCGTCGTCGTGGGGGTAGAGGACGAAACGGCAGAGAGGCAGCTCAAGGACATCTATCGTCCCGTGCTGGAAGGGAAATTCAATTGTCCCGTCCATGCGCCCGCTTGCCCGAAAGGCCCGGATCCTGTGTGGGTTGTCACGACGATTAACAGCGCGGAACTGATCAAGCATGCGTCGAATTCATTCCTCGCGATGAAAATCTCCTACGCCAACATGGTGGCAGATCTTGCCGAGCGCCTTGGCGCAGACATCGAAGAAGTCGTCCGCGCGATGGGTTTGGACCCGCGCATCGGAGGGAGTTTCCTGTCCGCCGGGTTGGGCTTTGGAGGTTTCTGCTTCCCGAAGGACTTACAGGCGTTCGTTTATCTCGCGGAACGCTCGGGCGTGGACTTTTCGATGTTGAAGGAAGCGGAGAAAATCAACAAGAGCCGCATCGACCGATTTATGGCGAAGATTCGCGAGGCGCTGTGGGTGATTCGCGAAAAGCAGGTCAGTGTGCTGGGACTCGCCTTCAAGCCCAACACGGATGATATTCGCTTCGCGCCGGCCATCGAGCTTGTAAACCAGTTGCTGGCGGAGGGGGCGCGCGTGCGCGCTTACGATCCCGAAGCCATGGAAAGGGCGCGCGCGGTCCTGCCGCAGATCGAATACGCGAAGTCCGCTTACGACGCCGTGCAGAATTCGGAAGCGCTGCTTATCGCTACCGAATGGGACGAGTTCCGCAAGCTCGACTGGGACCGCGTGCGCGACGCCATGGCCCGGCCACTCATTCTTGACGGTCGCAACCTGCTCTCGCCGCGTGAAATGAAGAAACGCGGGTTCGAGTATCATTGCTTTGGCCGGCCGGATTGATTCTCCTGCCAGGTAAACAGCGGTCTTAGCGGGCGGGGGCCGGACCTGGGGACGCGACCTGTTCCCGGAAGAAAGCGTACGTTCTCTGTAGGCCTTCTTCCAGGTCTATCTTTGGCTCCCAATTCAGGATGCGGCGGGCTTTCGTGATGTCCGGGCAGCGCTGCTTGGGATCGTCCTGGGGCAGTGGCCGGAATATGATCGGAACCTTGGCGCCCACAAGTGCCCGCACGCGCTCCGCGAATTCCAGGATCGTGATTTCGTGCGGATTGCCGATATTGACCGGCAAATGCTCGCTCGATTCGAACAGCCGGTAAATTCCTTCGATCAAGTCCGAAACGTAGCAGAAGCTGCGCGTCTGCTTGCCGTCGCCGTACACCGTGATCGGCTCGCCGACGAGCGCCTGATACAAGAAATTGGGAAGCGCGCGCCCGTCGTTGAGGCGCATCCGGGGTCCGTAGGTGTTGAAAATCCGAACGATGCGGGTATCCAGCCCGTGGTGCCGGTGGTACGCCATCGTAGCGGCTTCCGAGTATCGCTTGGCTTCGTCGTAGACGGACCGGGGGCCGGTTGAATTCACGTGTCCCCAGTAGCTTTCGGGCTGCGGGCTGATGTCCGGGTCGCCGTAACACTCCGACGTGGAGGCCATGACGAATTTCGCCTTCTTTGCAAGCGCCAATTCGAGCGCATTGTGGGTTCCAAAGGAACCCACCTTCAAGGTCTCAATCGGGTGCTTCATGTAATCGGGAGGGCTGGCGGGCGAAGCAAAGTGCATCACTGCATCCACCGAGCCTGCGACTTCCATGGGGCTCGACACATCCTGTTTGACGAAGCGGAATCGTGGATTCGAGCGCAGGTGAGCGACGTTCGCTTCGGAGCCCGTGATGAGATTATCAAGACAGAGAACCTCCCAACCCTTTGCGATCAGCACATCGCACAGATGCGACCCGAGAAAACCCGCTCCGCCCGTTAGCACGACGCGCAAATGCTTGTCCCCCCGTCAGCGCATTCGCTTGCGACTTCTTCGATTCATTATCCCTGAAAACATCTTTGAGGAGAAGAATTCAGCAAGGATCATGTGCTGCAAGAGCCGTGCTCCGTTTGCCCCGCTCCGTTACCTGATACGCTATTGCCTTCGGTCATTCTTCGGCTCCGGCGCGCCGTTTTGTGGTCTAAAGGATGTGGGCAATTCTTAGGAATACCGACGGCATATTCATTGAAGGAGGCGCCATGGCCAGGCGCGCCGGAGTCCTTTTCGTACGCAGTCTCGTCATCATTGCTTGTTTTCAGATCGCGGGCTGTGCCGGCACTCCGGCAGACTTCAACTCCGTCGTCTTGGCTCTGAGCGCGCGCCAGGTAACCGCCGGTGGTATGGTCACGATTAAGGCGACCGTCCCCAAAGACACCACAAACGCCGGTGTAACCTGGGTATTTACTCCCGGTGTGGGGGCCCCGGCAAATCCCGGAACCTTCGTTTCGACTACGACGCAGGGCTCCTACACAGCCCCGCCTAACGTTCCGAGCGCGTTCACGGTGACTATTACAGCCACGTCCATCGCGTTTCCCAGCGAATCGGCCTCGGTCACAATCAAGATTCAGCCGCCACAAAAGCTAGAAGTTACGACGACCACTTTGCCAAACGGCGTTGTCAATATCGCCTATCCCGCCACGACTCTTAAGGCTTCGGGCGGCGTTACCCCGTATACTTGGAAGGTTACCTTGGGCATTTTGCCGGCAGGGCTGACGCTCAATTCAAACGGAAGTATTACGGGCAGCCCGACGTCTCCGGGGACGGCGAATTTCACCGTTCAGGTCACCGATTCCGAAGCGACCGCGATGACCGCCACTGCCAGTCTGAGCATCACGGTGGCTAACCTGCTGAATGGGAACTATGCATTTGAACTTAGCGGGTTCAATTTGCAAGGCGCCTTCGTGATGGCCGGTAGCTTCACATCGGATGGAAACAGCAAGATAAACGGTGTGGTGGACGTGAATTCCATCCAAGGAACGCCGAAAAACCAGACATTCACCGGCACCTACACGATCGGAAGCGACAATCGCGGCCAATTGATTTTCAGCAGCCTCACCGTTCCCCCCACCTTCGATTTCGCGCTCGACGCGACCGGCGTTCACGGCCGCCTCATCGAATTCGACGCCAGCGGGAATCGCGGATCGGGCGAACTTGCCCAGCAGAGTGTCTCGACCTGTGGGTCGAACACGCTCTCCGGCACGAGCGGCACGGACTACGTTTTCGGAGTTACAGGCACAGTATCGGCGGTGGGCGGCGGGACCCCCGGCCCTATGGTGATCGCCGGTCGCTTCACAGCCGAAGTCCCCCCGAATTCGAGCACGCCGGGAAATATCGACACGGGTGAAGCGGACGCCAACATTCCTCAGAGTTTGACGGTCAACCCGATGATTCCTCTCTCCGGCACCTTCCAGACGACCTCCCAGGCCGCGCGGTGCACGATGACCATCGAGCCACCAACGCTCGCGACCGAAACCTACGACGTGTATCCGGTCTTGGGGTCTAGCGGGATTGTAACCGAGGCCTTCATTGTCGAAACGGACCTAGTGAGCTCGACGACGCCGTATCTCACCGTAGGGAAGATGATTCACCAGACGGGCTATCCGTTTCCTGGCAACGCTGAAGCTTCGCTTACCGGGACAAGCGTCGGCGCAGTCACCGGGAATATCACCTCGAATGGAGGAGTCACATACATTCCCGATGTTGCCGTCGCGAGCGTCACATGGTCGGCCGGGACAACATTCTCCCTATCGGTCGTCGAAAACCAGGGTGGGACCCCCGCGAGTGGCGGCCCATTTAACGGGAATTTCTTGGAAGCCGACATCTACGGCCGCCTCCAAACCAATATTGTGTCCCCGCTTGGCCCCACTTTCTACGTGATTGCTCCCAACGAAGTCCTCTGCATCGGCGCGAACGTCAACGAGCCTCTATTCGGAATCTTCGAGCCGCAATCGGGGACGCCCTTCGCCGCCGCCTCTGCGCTTAACGCGACATTCGTTGAAGGCACTTCCGCTCCCGCTGCGGCCGCCGAGCCGGATTTCTCCGGCTTCGTCACGCTTCTTGCAAACACAACCGAGACCAGCGGCACGATCACTGGCACGCAAGATACAAGCACGTCGGTCGCAAACACGACGGGACAAGCGGTCACGGGGACGTATGCCGGTTTCGTGGCCGCGACGGGAGCTGGAAATGTCGGGCTGACCTTACCGGCCACGTTCACGGGATCGTTCTTCGCGGTTTCGCCGGCGAAGATCGTAATGGTTTCAACGACCACGGTGCCCGCCGACCCGAATCCGGTGATAGTTGTCTTGGGCGATCAAACGGATAGTTTCGGTGTGAACTGAAGCCGCCTTACGCACCGTGCCACCGAAGCTGCCTGCGCCTCAATAAGCCCAGCGCATCAGGACGGCGCCGGTCGTATAGCCCGCGCCCACGGCGATCAACAGGGCGAGATCGCCCTTGCGCAGACGCTTCTGTTCCACGGCGTCCATCAAGCCCAGCGGAATCGTGGCAGCCGTTGTATTTCCGTACCGATCGATATTGACCATGACCTTCGAATCGTCCACGCCGAGCCGCTCCTGCATCGCGCGGATGATGCGCAGATTCGCCTGATGGGGCACGACCAGCGCGAGGTCGCGGCTCGATAAGCCGTTGCGCTCGAGCACCTGACAGGCAAGCTCGCTCATCCTCCGCACCGCGTATTTGAAGACCTGCTGGCCTTCCTGATGCACGTAGTGCATTCGTTTCTCGACGGTTTCGTGCGACGCGGGATGGAGCGAACCGCCCGCGGGCATGTAGAGATTGCAGCCGCCTGAGCCGTCGACGTCGTGCGCGAAGTCGATAATTCCTTCCGCGCCGGACTCGGCGGGCTCGAGCAAGACGGCGCCTGCGGCATCGCCGAACAGCACGCACGTCGCGCGGTCCTTGAAATCCAGGATCGAGGTCATCACGTCGCTGCCGATGACGAGAACTTTCTTGTGGGCCCCGGAAGCCACGAACTGGGCTCCCACCGTCACCGCGTAAGGAAAACCCGAACATGCGGCCGATAGATCGAACCCCCAGGCGTTCTCCGCGCCCAGGCGCTCTTGAATCAGGCAAGCCGTGGCGGGAAACAGCATGTCCGGCGTGACGGTGGCCACGATGATCAGTTCGATCTCGTCTGGGTGCACCCCTTTGGCCGCGAGGAGCTTTCGTGCGGCCTCCGTCCCGAGATGCGACGCCCCGACGCCGGGCTCGGCGTAGTGCCGCTCGCGGATTCCCGTGCGGGTGCGAATCCATTCGTCGTTCGTGTCTACGATCTTCTCGAGGTCGGCATTCGTGACGATGCGCGGCGGAGCGTACCCGGCCACTCCCGTGATTTTTGCGGCGATTCGCCGGCTCATCCGTCTCTCCGTTGTCGCAGGAAGCGTCCGTGATTGTATGCAATCCCGCGCCGCGGTTACAAGCAAATGTACTCGTCCACATGATTAGTGACACTCGGCTTTCTTTCGTTGAGATTTCCAGCGCTCGAGGAACTCGAGCGGGGTGAGATAGCGGAGCGCCTGATGAGGACGCACCGTGTTGTAGATGTGTTCC
>JBEKBY010000036.1:0-32982 GCA_050015155.1 Candidatus Acidiferrales bacterium
CTATACGCAAGCGGATCTGGACAAAGTGGCGCTGCGCCTAAATCAACGCCCAAGAAAGACTTTAGGATTTCAGACTCCTGCGAGTAGACTTCAAGAAAGTGTTGCGTCGACCGGTTGAGCTGGCAGCGGTTATCAGGCACAACCGTTCTACGCTGGAACTTTGCTGTCCTTGAGCGTAGAGGCTTTTTTGTACGACACTGGACGAGGCCCGTCAATTGGCATAACGACGAACATGCAATACGCAGGCAAGTTAACAGAAGCGGATTTAAACGACGTGCGAAAAAACACTCGCTCAAAGACGCATTGCCTGCGATGAGCCTTGGAGCCCAATCCAAACTCGCAATTCGGTGGTGGGCAGTACTCATGGCCTTGGCAAGCACGGGTGCCCTATCGCTCGTGGGCGTGCTTTCCGTCGGATGCTATGGTGCGGCCATGCCTCTCGGGAGGGTTCGTCCCTTACGCGATGCGTATCAATTTCTCTCCCGGGCTTACGACCGGTTCCTCGAACGGCTCGGCCAAGAAGTTCTGCGGGACTTCCGAGACACCCCCGCGTTGCGACTGATGGTGTCCCTCAGCCTTAGCGCCGTGCCAATTTTCCTAATCCAACGCGTTTTAGGGAAACCTCGATTCCTGCTCGCGATCGCTTTCTATCTTTCCCTGTACGGTCTCAAGTTTCAGCGGTTTGTGAGAATGTTCAACGCCAAACACGTGGAGGCGCACCGGCGCCAAGGTTACTTCTCGGAGAAATACGATAAGGTCTTCGGCCGCTACGTCGAATTCTTCCTCGGATATTTGTATGGCAACATTCCAGAACTGGATCGAACGGTCATGTCCGTCTCCACCATCGAGCGAACGGCGGACCCGACGACACTACCTACCCCGGGGAGTACGATCGAACGAGCCGGCTCGATTTCCTGAGGTATCTTTCGGACAACATTTGGACGGTCCTGGGGATTGCCCCTTATGCCTACTTCAAAGCGAGAGGCGATGAAACGAACCGAAGACGAATGTTATTGGGAATGGCACGGTACTACGTTTAGTTCGGAGGGATCTTTATTTACGACTGGATTTACGACTGGAGAATCGGGATCGTGTTCGTGCTGGTTCCTGTTCTCTGCATGAACTTCATCACGGCCATGACCGCATGGGTCCAGCACGCTTTCTATGACGCGGAACGGCCCGAGGATTATTTTGCGAATACCGTGACTGTCTATGATGAAGTGAACTTCATGAACGAGGGATACCACCTCTGTCATCACCACCGCGCCGGCCTTCACTGGACCGAGATGCCGGCCCATCTGGAGCGGATTCGCGACAAGGTGAGAGAGTCCGGCTCCCTGGTCTTCCGGGATCTGGATTTTATGGAGCTTTTCCTCGAGTTGACTCTCCTTCGCAGAATGGATGTGCTTGCCGAGAAACTTGTCCCGTGGGAGCCCATGAATCACGAACAGAGGTTAGCTTTGCTGGTGAAGAGAACTAAGCCTGCGGGAGTCGTCTCGGCTTGACGTGGTTCGGGCGAAGGCTTGCGGCAGGACCTTGCGCTATGCTTGTCGCGCCGGGAGCATCATGAAAACCCTCGCCGATGCAAGAGACAAAGAGGAAATCCTCCGGCGTTTGCAGTCGGTCCGTCCGGAGAGTGTGCGGAAGTGGGGCCGGATGTCGCCCCACCAGATGATCTGTCACCTCGCGGACTCGTTTCGCGGCGTGATGGGCGAGAAGCCGCTGAGCGAAGCGCCCAGCCGCATGCCGCGAAAACTCATCAAGTGGATCGCGCTCGACGTTCCGCTCGCCTGGCCCAGGGGAATTCAGACGCGCCCGGAGATGGATCAGGAACAGGGTGGCACGCCGCCCGCCGAATTTGCCGCGGATCTGCGCGAGTTGCAGCGGCTGTTCGAGCGCTTCACCCGAAACCCTCGCGATTTTTCCTGGCGGCCTCATCCGATCTTCGGCCCAATGTCCGAGCGCGACTGGATGCGCTGGGGACATCTGCACATGGATCATCACCTGCGCCAGTTCGGGGCTTGACTTAGTGCATCCGCCGCCCTATTTTTCCCCCACAATGAGGAGCCAAGCCCCCGTCTCGATCATCCAATCAGTGCTGCGCGACCGGCCGGTTTCGTGGCATGATCGGACGGCGAATCGGAGGGGACCGAAAGGAGCTACCATGGCGGATAGAACTGAACTGAAAGAACGGCGCAAGTCGCCGCTCACGACACCCACGGACCTTGGACAAGAAGCCGTCAAGAACATCACGGGCGCGCTCAACGCGCTATTGGCGGACGTCTTTGCCCTCTATCTCAAAACGAAGAATTTCCACTGGCACATGAGCGGACCGCACTTCCGGGACTACCACCTCCTGCTCGACGAACAGGCCGGGCAGATATTCGCGATTACCGATGACATAGCCGAACGCGTGCGCAAACTCGGCGGCACGACGATACGCTCCATCGGGCATGTGGCCCGGCTGCAACGCCTGGCGGATAACGACGCCGACTACGTCGATGCGCAGGATATGCTCAGCGAAGTGCGCGAGGACAACAGGGCGCTGGTCGCGAGCATGTTCGAAGCACATGAACTGTGCAGCGAAGAGAACGACGTCGCAACGGCGAGCCTCCTCGAAACTTGGATCGACGAAGGCCAGCGGCGTATCTGGTTTCTCTTCGAGGCGGGACGCACCGAGCAGCATCAAGAAGAACCACCGAAGCCTGCGGTTCGGAAGGCGCACGCGTCCTGAAGCGGGCGCGGGCGCCCGGCGACGTAGCGGTTCATCTCGCGCTCGACGGAGTGAAGTGGAGAGTGAACGAATATCCGGGCAGCTTGACGCGGGCTCTGTAGTCCGCCGCCAGGTATAAGCTCGGCGCCTCGGCGCCGCCGGTGCGAACCATTGTCACGTGCTCAGGCTCAAGCTGAATCTCGCGTTCCCTGGCTTCGCGGACGACGGTGCTGCGGAGATCCTCATCCGTGCTCGGGGCAGTTAATCCGATTCCGGCGCCGTTTTGCGCGGCGAGGTCCCGCAAATCCTCGCGCAGCTCAAAGTTGGCAAGCTCGGACGAAGCGATCGGCCAGCCCACGATGACCGCCAACGCAAGAACCGCTAATCCGAGGATGAGTTTGGCTTTTCGCATCGCGATCATCCGCTCCGTCTGCGAACAAGAGCCAGGTTTCAGCCCCACTTAACTGCGCCAACAATCAAGTTACCGCTTCCGCCAGAAATCTCAAACAGCCAGCGGCGTTGCTCGTTGCGATAAACACACGAACCGCACGTGCCCGACTTAAGCAGTGGGATAGCTTCAGCCTCAGATCTAACTCCAAGTAGAACAATGTCTTAGCACTCGGAACCCCTAGTGCCAGGGCCCGTGATGGGGGCACAGACTTGAGCGGCCTGATGGGTCTAACCTAAACCGTCGTAGAATATGGACAGCAGGAGTTTCGAAAATGGCGAAAACCATCGTTGGTCCAAACCGCCGGAGAAGGATCAGGAGGCGCGAAACAAGAATGCGCCAGATTCGACCGCGCCGGAAGTACGCGAGCGCCGCCGCAGCGCCCGAAGCCGGTTTACGGCGGGAGTCGCCGCCCGAGAGCCCCGCCGTTGCCAGCCATCCGAACCCTGTCTCCGAGCCAAGCGTTCCAAAGAGCGAAGAACATTACGCCGTCGAAGATCCGGTCGTCCTGTTGGTCCAAAAGTACGTCATCACCGAGGACGAAGGCGAGGCAATCCTTCGCAGACTGCGCCTGGCCTCAGAGATGTAAACCCGCAGCAAGAGCACAGCCCACCGACGAAACGGGCCGGCGTTCCTTGTCCCGTGCATCGGATTTTCGGTATAGTGGATGCAAGGTTCCGCGGGCGGGGGCGGCACGCGGCGCTTTTCATTCCGCTTCTAAATTGGGTGCGATGACATGACTGAAGGCAAACATCCGTTCGCAACGATCGAAGAGGCCATCGAGGATATACGCCAGGGCCGCATGATCGTCCTGGTGGACGACGAAGACCGCGAAAACGAAGGCGACCTGACCATCGCCGCCGAAAAAATCACGCCCGACGCCATCAACTTCATGACCAAGTACGGACGAGGGCTGATCTGCCTCTCGCTGACCGAGCAGCGCTGCGACGCGCTCGACCTGAAGCCGATTTCACCGCGCAATACGTCCGCGTTCGGCACGCCGTTCTGCGAGCCGGTGGACGCGCGCCGCGGCACCACCACGGGAACCAGCGCGTGGGACCGCGCGACCACGATCCTGACGGCGACCGATCCACACACGCGTCCCGAAGATCTCGCGCGGCCGGGGCACGTCTACACGTTGCGCGCGCGGAACGGAGGAGTGCTCGTGCGCGCGGGGCAGACCGAGGCCTCGGTCGATCTTGCACGGATCGCGGGGCTTGATCCCTCCGGCGTGATCTGCGAAATCATGAACGACGACGGGACGATGGCGCGCGTCCCGCAGCTCACCGAGTTCTGCCGCATCCACGAGATGAAGATGGTGACCGTCGCGGACCTGATCCGGTACCGCATGAAGCACGAGCGGTACGTGCGGCGCGTTGCGGAGTCGGTGCTGGCGACGAAGCACGGAAATTTCCGGATGATCGCTTATTCCAGCGAGATCGATCATCATCTCCACGTGGCGCTCGTGCGCGGAGAAATCCCGGCGGACTTGCCGAACCCCGCGGCAAAAGAAGAGTCCTGGCTCGTCCGCGTCCATTCGCACTGCCTCACGGGCGACGTGCTGGGCTCGACGAGCTGCGATTGCCGCGAAATCATGGAAGGGTCGCTCGAAGCCATCGACCGCGAGAATCGGGGCGTCTTCGTCTACCTCCATCACACCGGTCTGGGATTTCAGATCGATACGCGGACCGAAGAGGGCGCCGCGCTGCCGCGGATCATCTACCACGAGCGCGAGCAGCTCGACCGCGACACGCGCGTGCAGAAGCTGATCCAGCACGAAAGCGGAATCGGCGCACAGATTTTGACGGACCTCGGCCTGCGGCGCATCCGCGTCCTCACCAATCATCCCCGCAAGGTTGTGGCCTTGGAAGGCTACGGCCTCGAAATTGCGGACCAGGTGCCGCTCGCGATCGATTCCACGAAGCGGCGTCACCAAGTGCTATAGCGCGAGCCCGGAGGGCCGCAGTCTCTCTTCGTCAATTCACCTCTCACCTCGAATACATTCTGCGAGAAAGGCTGCGCAAAGGTGCGCGCTCCGCGCGCAGTCTTTTATGTCGGGCATGAATGTCCGACCCCCTAAGAAACGCGCGTTGAGTTTGCAAACTTGCGCTTACCGGCCGAAAAGCAAGACGACAAACGAATCTGGAACCATACCGCCGCGCGGATGAGGATTTTCCGGCGTTGGCGCGGGCGGCGGAGCGAATTGCGCCGTGACCAGAAAAACCTGGTGAGTTTTGCGGTCGAGCGCCATCGTCCGGGCACCCTGCTGTGTCGGCACGTCCTCGACCACGGTGAATTTGTCGGGCGAGTCTTCGTGCACGACGGTGAGCGTGCCGCCACCGTTTGACGCGAAGGCGAGGCCGGTGCCCGGATCGAACTGGTTCGCATCGACGCCGATGCCGATTGGGGGGGACGCGATAACCTTGCCGGAATCGGCGTCCACGACGGCCATCACCTTATTGTGGCAGCCAGCGAAGAGGCGATGGTGCTCACGATCGATCGCGAGGCCAGAAGGTCCTTCGCAGGGGGCGAGCGGCCAGCGCGCGGTGACGACGAGATTCTTGGAGTCGATCTGCACTTCCTCGCTCTTGTTCTCGATGTTGACGTAAACATGCCCAGCGCCATCGGCCACGGCAAATTCCGGCTTGCCATTGAGGGCGATCGTCCCCGCAGCCATTCCCGTTTTCGCGTCGATTGCGGTGGCGCTGCCGCTGAGGCCGTTCATCGCGAAGACGCGCTTCGAAGCCGGGTCGTAGACGATCGCGTCCGGATTCTTCTCCGCCTGAGCCTGGCCGATCACTTGCAGGGTTTTCATGTCGAAGATGCTGATGGTGCCGGCGCCGCCGTTGGACGTGTAGCCGTCGCCGAGGTCCGGCGCAAGCGCGATGCCGTGCACGCCGGTGGTATTGGGAATTTCGCCGACGACTTTCTCCGAATCCACGTCGAGGACGACGACTTTCGTCCCGCGCGAGATGAAAAGACGGCGCGTGGGCGAATCGAACGCGAGGTAGTCCCAGAAACCTTCACCCCCGACCTTAATCGTTTTGATCAGATGATAGCCGGACGGGCCCGGCGCGGGCGCGGCGGCTTGCGCTTTGCTCGACAATGATCTGGCGGCGCCGCTACCGACCAATGCAGCGAGAACAGCCACTAGAATTGCGACAGTTACGGACCAAGGGAAGCGTTGGGATGACACTCGGATCTCCTCTGATGGCGCGTCGCCAGCGATTTTCGGCGCCGATATCGTATGCTTTGTGGCCTGAAAGGGTCAAATGAACCGAGGATTAAAATGCCTTAATCACTCGGCCCGCGCCTGGTTGCCTGCGGAGCCGCGCTAGGGTGACTTCTTCGCGGGCGGGCCGATCGTGATGTAGGGGCGCATCTTAGCCAGCTTCGCTTCCGACGCGAATCACAAGCAGGTCATTGACGCGGCGAAAGCGCCCGCTCTTCGTGCGGAACTCTACGATTGCTTTCGCGGTCGTGGGGCCGACGCCGGCAAGCTGCTCGAGTTCCTTCACGGTGGCGGTGTTGAGATCGACCGAATACGCTGCCGGCGGAGTTTTCTTCGCGAATGCCGGGACGGCAAGGACCAGCCACATGGCGAGGAGGCCCAGAATCAACGGCCACATTCTGCGACGCCACATGCTCGTTCCTGCTCGTCAGCTTGCGACCGATCCCTGCGCATCATACTCCGTGACGGGGCCGAAAAGCGCGGCCTGATCGGCGACCTGCTCGCGATCGCCGACGACGACGATCTGGGCGTTGGCGGAATCGAAGTGGCGGCGCGCGGCGGCGAGGACATCGTCGGCCGTCAATGCGCGGATGCGCTCGCGGTACGTCTCGAGATAGCTTTCCGGGAGCCGATCGAGATACACGGTGGAAAGCTGGCCGAGCAGGCCTTCCTGCGTCGCAACGCCGAGGGAGAATACGCCGGTCAGGTAGTTGCGGGCGCTATCGAGCTCTTCGGCGGTGACGGGAATCGAGCGCATGCGGTCCATCTCGTAGAATATTTCGGTGAGCGTGGCGGCAACGACTTCGTTGCGCACGGCGGCGCTGACGGTGAAATATCCGTATTGCCGGAGCGCGTTGATGCCGCTGCGAGGGCTGTACGTGTAGCCCTTCTGCTCGCGGATATTCATCACGATGCGCGAATGAAACGCGCCGCCGTAGATCGAGTTCGCGAGGACCATGCGGTACCAATCGTGGTCGCGCCGCGTGATGGCGAGATTGCCGACGAGCACCTGCGTCTGCACGTTGCCCGGCATCCGAACGAGATGAACGCGGCGGCCGGAAGGCTTCGGCGGCGCCGGTGACTCGGGAGGCTCGGGCTGCGGGGCTTTCCAATCTCCGAAGATTTTTTCGATCTGGCCGAGCATCGAGCCGGCGGAAAAATCGCCGACGACGATCAGCAGCGCGTCCGCGGGGACGTAGTGGCGGCGGTAATACTCGACGAGCTCGCCGCGCTGGTAGGCGGCCACCTGCTCCGTCGTCGGAGCGACAATGGCGTACGGATGCGGCCCGAAGAGGACGCGGCGCAGGCGTTCGCTCGCGAGGAAGCTGGGAGTGGTGCGCTCGATGCGAAGCTCTTCATAACGCTGGCGGCGCTCGCGCTCGAATTCGTCCTCGGGAAACGAGGCGTTGCGCGCGAGGTCGACCAGCAACTCGAGGATGCCGCCGGAGAATTCGGCAAGGCCCGCCGAGGAAATCGCGCTCGTATCCGCGCCCGCAGACGTGCCGAGGGCCGCGCCCATGCGGCGCAAATCCTCCTCGATTTGGCGGCTCGAACGCGAGGCCGTGCCCGTGCGGATCACGGCGGACGTCATTTCGGCGAGGCCGGGCGCAGTGTGCGCGACGACCGCATTCCCGCTGCGGAAGTAGAGCTGCGCCGAAATCCTTGGAAACGTGCGCGATTCGGCCAGCACGAGCTGCATGCCGTTCGGGAGCGTGTGGACGGTGCGCTTCGGCCAGGCGACAGGGCGCTCCGCCGTGAGAGCCGGCGGCGCGCTGCGGTGCGAAACGGATGTCGCGGAGGTCATTGTCATTTCGCAGCTCCGACCGCGACTCCGAGTTTCACCGGGCGCCGCACGAGCACCGCCCGGTTGTGAGGCGCCAGATATTTCTGCGCGGCTGCCTGCACCTGCTTCGGAGTCACAGCAAGAAAACCGTCGAGAATCGTGTTCACGCGGTCGGGATCGCCGTCGAAAAGCGTGAAGCACGCGAGATAGTGCATCAGGCCGAAACGCGGCATGTAGGAGCCCATGCCGCCTTCCAGCATCGAGTAGTAATCCGAGCGGAACTTCACTTTCACGGGGTCGAGCTCTTCCGGCGCGACGCCTTTCCGCTGAATTTCTTCGATGACTTCGTCATAAACGGCGACCGTGCCTTCCGAAGTGAACTCAGGCTTGTGGAAGATGCGCGTGACCATCTGCGTGGGACCGTTCGTGTCGAAAATTTCGGCATGCCCGTCGGCGTCGACGGCGATCTGCTCTTCGAGTACAAGCTTGCGGTACACGCGTCCAGCGCGCCCGCCATGCAGAACGCGGTCGAGAATGCCCGCGGCGTACCAGTCTTCCGTTTCTCGCCTGGGCAGCGTGTAGCCGATGGCGATGGCCGGGAGCGGGCCGAGCCTCTCTTCGACTTCTCCACGGCGCTCTTCGGTCTGGGGCCGCTCGCTCACGTCCGCGCGCGGCGGAGGCGCTCCGGGCGGAATGTCCTCAAAATAGCGCTTGGCGAAGCTGAAAGCCTCGCTTGGATCGAGATCGCCAAGCATCAGGAGTACGGCGTTATTCGGCGCGTAATAGGTGCGGAAGAATTGCTGCACGTCGGCGAGAGTAGCGGCGTCGAGGTCGGCGAAATCGCCGTAGAAATTGTGGGCGTTGGGCCAATTGCGGAACGCGACGGGCGGCAGATCGAGCCACGGGAAGCCCCCATAGGGCTGGTTCATCACGTTGACGCGGACTTCTTCTTTCACCACGTCGCGCTGGTTGCGAAGATTTTCGTCGTCGACCTTGAGCGCGCGCATGCGGTCGGCTTCGAGCCAGAGGACGCGCTCGAGCGCGTTCGAAGGCACGGCTTCGAAGTAATTCGTGATGTCGTAGTTGGTCGTGCCGTTGAGCAGGCCGCCGGATGAATTGATCAGGCGGATGTGCTCCATCTTCCCGGCGTTTTCCGAGCCCTGGAACATCATGTGCTCGAAGAGATGCGCGAAGCCGCTGCGGCCGCGGGGCTCGAGACGAAAGCCGATCTGATAGTAGACGCCGACGGTGACGACCGGCGCCGAACGGTCCGGCGACGCGACCACGCGCAGGCCGTTCGCGAGCTTGGTGTGCTCGACGGGAATATGGAGCTTCTGGGGCGATGGATTCAACGATGCCTCCTAGAGATATTGTCAGTTGCCAATGCCGCGCTGGAGACCGCGGCGCTACATCTAAACCCTCAGCGACCCGCGAGCGCGCGCTTGAGCCGTTTTGTCGCCGACGCCGGTTTCTTGGACAAGACGTGCGCGGCGAGATGCGCGAGCGTCACGTAGGCTTGCTGTACTTCGCGCGGATAGCCTCGAAGCGCCTGCGCGTGTTTGGCGATGATGGTGTAGTCGTCGCGCGAAAGCGGTCCGGTCCACGCAGCGCGCGGCCCGATCCGTTCGATATTATCGAGCATTTGGCGGATCAAGGGTAGCAGCGTCTGCATGGCGCGGCGACGAGTGAAGCCGATGCGCATGAGCATCTGCACGCCCGATTCGATCAAAGGAAACCCGCTGCCAGCGGCGAGCACTGCCGCCGCGTGATACACGGGCTTGTCGCGGCTGTCGATTGAGATGGGCACGCCGCCCAGAGCCCGCACGATTCCCAGCGCCACGCGGCGCGCCTTCGGATCACCCTCCACGGCGAAAATGACGCCAGCGAGGTTGGGCACGCCCCGGCCGCTGAAAGTCTGCATGGGATGGAGCGAGCCCGTCGCAGCGCCGCGGCGCGCAAGCGGCGCGAGGACGCCGCAGTCGAGCGTGCCGCTCGTGTGCAGGACGATTTTGCCTCGCCAATCCTTGCCACTGATTTCCGCCAGTGCGCTCGCAACGCCCGCAAGCGCGTCATCCGGCGTGGCCACAAGGATTACATCGGCGGCAGCGGCGTCGATCGTGACACGGCTGCGCGCCAGGCCAGCGCCGATCGCCTGGACGGCGGCGCCCGAGGTCGCTTTCGATTTCGTGACGACGGCGCCGATGCACCAGCCCAGCTTCCGCAGACGCTTGCCGAGCGTTTTGCCCACGCGCCCCGCGCCGACGATGGAAATAGTGCGTGCCATGCAGCATGCTAGCATAGCGTGTTCAATCTTCATGCGGGGGGGAAATTGCTTTGCACACTTTTTGGACCGCGCTGCTGGGCGCCGTCGCCTTCCTGTGGATCGCTGCATCGATTGACCTGCTGCGAGGAGTGCCGTCCATGCCGTCGCTGGCGGATGCCAACCCGTTACCGGACGCGCAGTGCCCGCCGGTCTCGATTCTCTTTGCAGCGCGAAACGAAGCCGAAAAGTTGGCCGGCGCGCTCGAAACATTTCTCGCGCTCGATTATCCGCGCTACGAAGTGATCGCCGTCGATGACCGGTCTGAAGACGGCACGGGCGCGATTCTCGAAGCTGCGGCGCAAAGGGAAGCGCGGCTGAAGCCGGTACGCATCGATTCCCTGCCCTCGGGCTGGCTGGGAAAGCCGCACGCTTTGCGGCAGGCGTATGAACGTTCGACCGGCGAATGGCTCGTTTTCACCGATGCGGACGTGTATTTCGCGCCGGACTTGCTGCGCCGCTCGATCGCGTTGGCCGAACGGCAGGGCTGGGAGCATCTGACGCTAATAGGCCGCGTGGAAATGTTCAGCGTCGGCGAAAAGATCGCGATGACATTCTTCGCGATGGCGTTTGCGATCGGGACGCGGCCCTGGGCGGCGAGCAATCCGAAATCGCGCGCATACAACGGTGTGGGCGCATTTCAACTGATCCGCCGCGACACGTACGAGGCGATCGGAACACACAGGCGGCTGGCGATGGAAGTCGTGGACGACATGAAGCTCGGGAAGCTGGTCAAGGACGGCGGATTCCGCTCGGGTGCGGCCCGAGCGGGGGACGCGGTGAGCGTTCATTGGCACGCCGGAGTAGGCAACATGATTCGCGGGACAACGAAGAACCTTTTCGCGGTCTCGGGATTCAACCTGTGGGTGGCATGCGTACAGATTTTCGGGGTGTTGCTGACGTGCGCGTTCCCGGTAGCGGCCTTCGTGTTCACGCACGGGTGGGGGCGGCTGTTTGACACGATCGCGGTCGTGTTGCCGCTGAACATTGCGGGCGGCGCGGCGCTGCAATTCGAGGAGCCCGTGCTGTACGCAGTGACGTATCCGATCGGCGCGTTGATTTTCGCGTGGATGATGGCGCGGTCGGCGATCGTCACGCTGTGGCAGGGCGGGATCGTGTGGCGCGGGACGTTTTACCCGTTGGAGGAGTTGAAGCGGGAGTGGTCTAGCTGCGGCGAGAATTGAAAAAAGGCAAAAGCAGATCCCTCGGACTGCGCCCCGCACCCGCAGAAACTGCGGGAAAGGCGAATGTGCGCGGGCCTTCGCTCGGGATGACAGCGTGGTGCCGTTGTTATTTGTGGCGGGCGCGGGCTTTGGGGCGGGCCTCGGGCGCAGGTGATTCAGCAGGCTGCGGCGCGGCGGCTCGCGGCGGCAATGGCGCGGGCAATTCCGTAGAGGAGATGACGCCAAGGTCACGCTGTTTGAGGGCGCGGATGCGGTCGCGAAGTGAGGCGGCGCGCTCGAAGTCAAAGTTCTTAGCGGCGTCGCGCATCTGCTCATCGAGCTGCGTGATGGCTTGCAGCAACTGTTCCTCGTTCGCAATCTCGCCGATGGCTGAATCGTCCGCCGGAACCGTAACGTAATCCGCTTCGATGATGCGGGCGAGCTGCATATCGACCGACTTCACGATCGATTGCGGCGTGATGTTGTGCTCACGGTTGTAGGCCTGCTGTTTCGCGCGGCGGCGGTTGGTTTCGCCGATGGCCTGGCGCATGGAGTCCGTGATACGGTCGGCATAGAGGATCGCGCGACCTTCGAGATGGCGGGCGCAACGGCCCATCGTCTGAATCAACGAGGTCGCGCTGCGGAGGTAGCCTTCCTTATCGGCGTCGAGAATCGCGACGAGCGAGACTTCGGGGAGATCGAGGCCCTCGCGGAGAAGATTGATGCCGATGAGGACGTCGAATTCGCCGCGGCGCAGGTCGCGGAGAATGCGGACGCGCTCGAGCGTCTCGATTTCGGAGTGGAGGTAGCGGCAGCGCACGCCGACCTCGGCGAAATATTCGGCGAGGTCTTCGGACATGCGCTTGGTGAGCGTGGTGACGAGCACGCGCTCGTTGCGCGCGGCACGCACGCGAATCTCTTCCAGCAGATCGTCCACCTGGCCTTTTACGGGCCGCACTTCGGTCTCGGGGTCCACGAGTCCCGTCGGCCGGATCACCTGCTCGACCACAACGCCGCCAGATTTCGTCAGCTCGTAGGGGCCGGGCGTGGCGGAAACGTAGACGGCCTGATTCACGCGGTGCTCGAACTCCTCGAACGTGAGCGGGCGATTGTCGAGCGCCGAAGGCATGCGGAAGCCGTACTCGACGAGGGTCTGCTTGCGCGAACGGTCGCCATGGTACATGCCGCGAAGCTGCGGGACGGTCTGGTGCGATTCGTCGATAAAGAGCAGATAGTCCGAGGGGACGTAATCGAGCAGAGTCGGCGGCGCTTCGCCCGGCAGACGCCCGGAGAGATGCCGCGAGTAGTTTTCAATGCCGTGGCAATAACCGATCGTGCGCATCATTTCGATATCGAAAAGCGTGCGCTGCACGACGCGCTGGGCTTCGACGATCTTACCCTGGCGCTCGAGCTCCTTCTTCCACCAATCGAGCTCTTCGTAGATGGTTTGAATCGCGCGCTCCCTTTGTTCGGCGGGGAGGACGTAGTGGGTCTTCGGATAGATGGGCATGCGTGCGATTTCGCCTTCGCGCGAGCGGATTTCGCCCGCGAGCGGATCGATCTTGCGGATGGCCTCGATCTGGCTGCCCCAAAGCTCGACGCGCACGGCGAGATCGTCGTACGGCGGATAGATTTCGATCGTATCGCCGCGCACGCGGAAGGTGCCGCGGCGGAGATCTTCGGCGCGATCGTACTGGATTTCGACGAGCTTGCGGAGGATGGACTCGCGCGCGATCGACTGGCCCTTCTCGAGCATCAATAACATGCCGTAGTACGCTTCGGGCGAGCCGATGCCGTAGATGCAGGACACCGAGGCGACGACCACGACGTCGCGGCGCTCGAAGAGCGAGCGAGTGGCGCTCATGCGGAGCTTGTCGAGCTCGTCGTTGATCGTGGCTTCCTTTTCGATGAAGGTGTCGCTCGCGGGAACGTAGGCCTCGGGCTGGTAGTAGTCGTAGTAGCTGACGAAGTACTCGACCGCGTTCTGCGGGAAGAAGCCCTTGAATTCGTGATAGAGCTGCGCGGCGAGCGTCTTATTGTGCGCGAGGACGATCGCGGGACGGTTGATCTGCTCGATGACCTTGGCCATCGTGAAGGTTTTCCCGGAGCCGGTGACGCCGAGGAGAACCTGGTGGCGTTCGCCGTCGGTCGCGGCTCGGACGAGCTGTGAGATCGCTTCGGGCTGATCGCCGCGGGGTTCGTAGTCGCTCGCAAGCTTGAATTTCATGGTCAGAACGCCTCAGGGCGCACAATGGGTACTGCGTAAAAATTTGATTATAGCGCAGCTGCGCCGGGGGCTTCAGCCGGAGCGCGCCGCCGAATATAGGGAGTACTTGCTGCGGGTGTAGCTGCGCATTGGTGCGGCGCTTTGCGCCGATCCATTTTGTCGGACCTGAAGGTCCGACCCCCTAAATTGCCAGTCGCTAGCGCGGCGCCATTCTAAAGCAAAAAGCAGATTCCTCTCTGCGTCCCGCGCCCTCAAGCACCGAGGGGAAAACGGAAAGCGCCCTTCGTTCCTCAGGGCGAGCGGGACTCCGCTCGGAATGACAAAGTTTACCGAGTCACGGCGAATTCGGGGCGAGGGTGATTACGGACTGGCTCTGGATGCGGCCGGTGCGATGGATGCTCGAACCGGTGCTAGCGCTGACGATTTCGTAGTCCATCTCCTGCGTGCTGGTTTGAGTGGAGCTCACGAGGAGGCCGTCGGCGAGCGAGATGGAATCGAGGCTTTCGCCCGAACCCGTCCAAGCACCCGAAGTGCGCAGGCCGTTGCGGCGGTAGTCCTCGGGCGTCGCGTCGGAATGGGGCGAGCCGTGGCGGGAGATTTCGAAGCGAGTGAGGATCACGGCGCATGCGCCCGGGCTCGCCCCTGCACGCGGCGCGCTGCCGCGTGGATCGCAGGGCTCGTTGCGAAGATAGGTGGATTCGGTCAACCAAGTGAGACCGGAGAGCGGCGTGCCTGGGACCGGCCGCTTACCGCGCCATTTCTGGCCGATGGAGATGCCGTTCTTTGGAAACGCGCTGCCAGACGAAAGCCCGTCGAGCCAAGAAATCGCGGGCGCGGCGGCGGAGCGATCGGGAAAAAGCTGGTCCAAACCCTTGAAGTCAGCGAGCTGGCCGCTGGGCTCGATGGTGAACTCGATGGAACGGCCCTGGATGCGGCGATATTGGTCTTCGAGCGAGGAACCTCGGGGATCAAAGGCATCGCTTTCGGATTGGGCTTGAGATTTTTCGTACATGACGCGGAGCCGCGCGGCACCTGAACCTGATTCAAGACGCGGCGGCTCGTCGAGTACATCTATGCGCACGAGCAGATCGATCACCTGGCTTGCCTTCGAGCGGCCCTCGGGATTCGTGATGGGAGTCGTGGTCTTGCCGGTCGTCGTGGTGCGCGATTCGATCTGATAGTAGAATATTGCGCCCGGCAGGTACTTCGGTGCGAAGCGCAGCTTTTGTCCGGCGGTGGCGGCGAAGGCGAGCGCAATTACGGCCAAGGTTGCGGGAACGAAGAGACGAAGTCCATGCATTCGCGCTTGAAGACCAGCGATCCCGCGCATCGAAGGAACGCTAGCACACGGTTCGGAGGGAGGCAAACGGAGCTCCGTTCCTTCGTTTCGCAGGCGAGTGTCGCTAGCGATTGCGGCGCGGCAGCTGCGCACGCCCAATCGTCGGAGTCGCGAGCGGGCCGGTGAGGCGGTACACAGCTTGAGGCGAATTCGAACTGACGCCGGGCGCCGCAGAACCGGCCGGAAGGATGCGCACCTGCAAGTCGAGATTGCGTTCAAAATCGATGGTTCCCGAGCCGTCGATTCTGGCGTCCGGACTCAACAGCAGGAGATCCTGAAACCGAATCCTGCCAGCGGCGCAACTGAAAGCGGCGGACGCCTGCCGAAAGGCGCTCGTGCCCGGGCGGTGGACCGACGAGCGCAGCGATTCGAGAAGATTCATGTTTCGGAGTTGAGCATCCGCCACCTGCGCCGTCCCACGGCATTCGAGCGAGGCAAGAAGGTCCGAGCCGCTGGCGCCGCGCGCATGAAATGAAGCCTCGCCGGAAGCCGTGCCGGCGAACAGATTGGCGACCTCCGGCGAAGCCGCGGAGAGCGCCGAAAGATCGACCCGGGAGAAGTCGAAGCTCGCGCCGTAAGATGGCGCGGTCACGACGTCCGCGTCGAACATTCCGTGAAGCGCCCCGCCATAAAACTGACCCGTTGCATTCGCGAGCTCCACGTGGCGGCCGGCGATCTTCAAATCACCCTCCAAGCGGTGCACGGCAAGAGGCGCGAGGATGAACTGGTCGAGGCTGATACGTCCTCTGGCCTGCAGGTCTTCCGGCACGGCGATCGCGGGCGAGCGCGGGCTGAGAAAAGGCAGCATGCGCCCGAGAAAGCTTTGGCGCCAACGAGGGTTCAGCCAGCGGTCAAGGTCCGCCGCAGCAAGGCGGTTGGCCGACAGCGCGAATTGCCATTCGGCGTTCGGGCCGCTGCGGTCGAAGGTTCCGGTCCAGCGCGCGCCAAATGCCTGCGCGGATGACACCACAACGTGAGGCGCGCCCGCTTTCAGCTCCACACGCACCAGAACACCGTCAACTGGTTGATTCAAGAAGGGCAACCGAAGAGCGGCGCCGCCCCGGGGTCCCGGCACGCCGAATTCGATCCAGCCGGTCGGCTGCGCCTTCCACGGATCGCGCGCTTCGCGCCGGAGCAGGTCGCATGCAAGCGGTCCCGAAAGATCCCAGCCGCGAGACGTGTTCCAGCCGAGCGCATTCGCTGTTGCAATCAAGTCGCGCATCTGGCTGGTGCTCCCAGTTAGGCGCCAGTCCGGCAATGCACCGCGCCGCGGGCTCGTCGAGACACTCAACTGGAACGAACCGTCCGGCGGGCCATGAGGCGTGCCGAACGAGAGCGTCACTGGAAGAAGAGAAACGATTCCGTGGTCGTACCGAAACTGAACTCGCCCCAGGTGAGCCAGAACGCGAAGGCTGGCGCCGGATAGATCGGCTCCCTCGCCGGACACTGTCGCGTTCACCCAATTCAGCGGCCAACCAGAAAGAGTGGCGCTAGCGCCGGCAAAGCCGCGAACAGAGACGTCATCCCCAACATTCGAGTGGAAGGCCCGCACCCAGGCGAGCAGATCGCCGAGGTCGATCTGCGAAGAAGACACGGCTAGCTGGACGGGTGAAAATTCCTGCGCTTTGAGCTTCTCCGCGCGATTCCAGAAGATGTGGGCGCTGGCGAGGGCGTTCGAATGGGGAGCTTCAAGCGCGATTCGGCTCAACTCGACATCCGCCGCGGCGGGGCGCCATTCGGCTTGGGCGATCAGATTGAGGGACGGATTGTCCGGACGCGAGGCCAAGTCCCAGCGATGTAGTTGACGGAGTTCGGTGCGCCCCTGAACGGACCAGCCATCGTCGTGGTCGTGCGTGCGGGCGCTGAGCGCGAGAGCAAGTGTGCCGCGGACGCCGTAATCATCGCCCTGGGCAAGACGGAGCACATCCGAGACCGAGGCGTCCGTCCATGAGAGATCGAGCACCGCGGGGTGAAGTCGTGAAGAGGTCCCGCCGACGTAACCCGAAACGCGAATGGTGCCCGCCTGCTGTACGACGACGGCGGACCGCCATGGGGTCGCCTCAAGGTTCATTTGCCAGCGCCCGGGCATGTCCGTCTCAACCGTTCCGCTGACGCCGACAAATGCGATCGGAAGCTTCTCGTCGGCGCGTTTGAAGTTGATTCGTCCGTCGGCCACCTCGATCCTGCGGAAGCGCAACGCCGAGGACGGCAATAGCGGACCCACCGGCACACTCGCCGAGGAAGTCCCGACCGGACGGGGCAGCCACTCGGCAAGGTTCCAGTCGCCGGCGGCGTTACGGACCAGATTCAGGCTGGGACGCGTCAGCGAAAGAGTTCCGAACTCGATGTGGCCGCGCAGCAAGCTTTGCCAGCGGAGCCGCACGGCCATCGAATCGACCCTCAGGAAATACTCGTGGCCGAAGCGCGGATCCTCCGCGATGGTGACCGACCGAGCTTCGAGGGAAGGCCCACCCCAGAAACTAAAATCGTAGCTGCCAACCTCAACGGGACGCCCGAAGGCCGCTTCGAGATGCGCCGAGAGTTTCCTTCGCAGGCGGCTGTGTTGGGCCGCCAACGAAATGCCTTCCGAAACAACCCAGAGGACGATCACCAGAAGAAGAATTCCCTTCGTCCAGCGATTCCAGAGGCGAACCTTCGAGGGAGCCACTTCGAAGGGCTCAGCGCGCGTGACGGGTTCTGAGTAGGCGTTGGACACAGTGGATAGAGCCGAATATACCCCAGCCGGAGGACGATCTATTCAGGCAATCCCGCGGTTTTCTCCAGAATTCCCAGAGCGAGCCTTGCGGCGGCCTGCTCGGCCTCTTTCTTGCTGCGACCCTCGGAAGCGGAAAGCCTACGGCCTTTGTGCCAGACCTCGACCTCGAACGTCTTCTGATGCTCTGGTCCGGACGAGTTGCGAAGGCGGTACTCAACGATGCCGAGGCCGCGTTCCTGAAGCCACTCCTGCAATGCCGACTTGTGGTCGGGCCGTTCGAGACCTTCGACTTCGCCCTGGAGCGCAGGATCGAGCAAAGAGCGGCGCAGAAAGGCCGCCGCAGCCGCGAGGCCGGCGTCGAGATAAATGGCGCCAACAATCGCTTCGTAGGCGTCGGCGAGGAGTCTCTTCTTTTCGCGCCCACCCGTTTTTTCCTCGCCCGGCCCGAGGCGCAAGTAAGGACCGAGCCGCAACCGGCGCGCCGCCGCGTGAATCGAGGAGGCGCTGACGAGCCGGGCCAGTCCCTTCGAGAGTTTGCCTGCGTCCCATTGAGGAAAGAGATCGACGAGCCGCTCGCTCGCGACGAGGCCGAGAACCCGGTCGCCAAGAAACTCGAGGCGCTCGTTGTCGATGCCTGCGGAATCCTGCCTGTGCGAACGGTGAGTGAGCGCGCGCTCGAGGCGTTCCAAGTGCTCGAAGCGATGACCGAGGATCGCCTCGAGTTCCGCGCGCTCCTCTTCGGTCATAGCTGGGATTGCCTCGCCGGCTACTTCTTCTGCGGAGCCAGTTTCTTGACGTTGTCCGCGTTCTGCTTGCACCGATCCTGCAGGCTTCCCGCAATCTGGCTGCAACGAATGAATGCGTCCGCGGCCTCGGTGTACCGGCCCAAGCTTTGCAGGCTTGCTCCCAGGACAAAGAAATCGGCTGGATCGGGCTTCGAGTTGTCCTGAGTCGCCTGCTGAAGCTCTTTCACCGCGTTGTCGGGATCCTGGCGGCGGAAGTAGACGAGGCCCAGACCGCTATGCGCTTCAACCAGTTGGTCAGCCTTCACGGCGGTGAACTGGTCGTCCGTCATGTTCGCGGGCTTTGCCAAGGTGGGGATGACTTGCAGGGCGCGTTTCTCGTAGGTTTCGGCCTTGTCGAGCTGCTCGCCCGCATCAGGTTCGCTCCCGGTAACGATGTGCGGGATGACCCAGCCGACCATCGCGAGGAGGGCCACATCGTCGGGCTTAAGTGCCAAGGCCTTGTCCGCCTCAGCATAGAAATTCTTCCAGTCCTGTTTCGTATAGTAGGCCTGCACCAAGCCAGCATGGACGGCCTCCGCATACACGCTCGACGGATACTTCTGGATGAAATCCTGGCCGAGCTGAATCCGCTTGTCCGGATCCTGCGGGCCTGCGTCGAAGAAGGCTTTGTAAGCAGCCTCTTCCTTCGGATCGACCGGAGGGCCTTGGCTCATCTGCCGTTGCTTGAGTTGCTGCTCCTGGTCCTGCTGCGCTTCTTTTGCCGGCTGGAGGTTCGGACTGGTTCCCTGCGCGCGGCAGACCGCCGCAAAGAAAAGACTCGATCCGAGTACAGCCGCCAAGATTTGAATTCCGGCGCGTGCGATTGAGAATCTCATAGCTTTGCCTTCTTCCCTCCACTGTCGGCAGTTGATGCCTTAGTTGAGATCGACGAAGTCTTCATGATTGATCCTCCTCCGGAATATTGTCTGAGCGAGCCTTCGCATGAGACGGTTCGGTCAGGGATGTGGTTGCTCGCTTTCTGCCGGACGCCTCGGGGGTTGGTAGGCGGTTTCCACGCCGCTTTGCGCTGCGACGCGCGCAGCTTCAGGCGCGCCGTCCACCGCCAAGGCCGCCCGGTATTCGCTCACGGCCAGATCGCGCTCGTCCCCGAGATCGTGGATGCGTCCGAGATAGACGTGCGACCATGCCACAATCGACGGATTCGCAGGCTGCGCGGAGTTTCCGGCCCCGTCCGCGTTCGAATTTGGCGGGGAAACGATTCGTTCGAACAGCTCCCTCGCGCGATCCGCGTCGCCGGAAAGCACCGATGCGACGGCGAGGCCGTAGAGCGTCCTAGAATCATCCGGATACTTTGCCAGCGCCATTTGAAATACGGCGGCGGCGGCCGGAGCGTCCTTTCGCGCAATGGCAAGATTCCCCTGGGCGATCCAGCGATCGAGCTCCGAGGCTGGAGCGCTCTCGAATGAGCCGCCGTGCTCGTCTGCCGGAGGCGCCGTCCCCGCAGCGGCGAAGGTGACGCCTTGCAAACGTTTCTGCTCGGCGTCGACATCGATGCCCGCTATCATGTCCGGGAAATAGTAGGTCATCGCGGGTTCAGCCTTCTCGAACTTTTGCAACTGCGCCACCAGGGGCCGCACGAGAATGAAGCCGGACTGATCCGCGTCCTGCAAGGCCGCCGCCAGCTGATCCGCCGAAAGATGCCGCAGACGCAGCTCAACCGCCTTGATCAAACATTCATCCGTGAAGGAGACGAAATCGTCGTGATATTCCGCCGGCAGCTGCGGAGCACGAGCCGCAACGCCGAGCAAGGATCGTTTCTTGTCCACCGCTGAACGGTTGCGCAAGACGATCGGGTCGAGCATGAAATGCAGATAGGCGTGCTGAATGGCGTCCACCGGCATCTCGGAAGCCGTTCCGACCACGACGGCGTACTGATCGCCATAGTTTCGGAAATTGATGCGCGTGCCCACGAGCGGCTCGACGTAAACGGTGAATGTGCGTCCCGTCGACGGCTTGACGATCTCGCGGAGATACGCGTTGGAAACGGTGACAGTCCGGCGCACCGCGTCTCGGTAGCGCTCGACGGTCGGCTCGTACTCCGGCTCGATCCGGGCCCAGCGCAGGTCGAGGTGCCCTTCTCGATAGAAGCTGGCGAGGATCTCCTGGAATCCGTCGAGCGTGAGCACGTCCGGAGGAAGCAAGTCGCGATTGCCCTCAAGCTGAAATTGCGGCGGCGGGCCGACGACGAGAGCGAAGGTGATGTAGCGGGAAAGTGTTTCACCCGAACCTGCCAAGGCGTGGTCCCGGTAAAACTGGCGCAGGGCATCGGTGGCGGGACCCTGCATCTTGAGCAGGTCCCCGCGAAGCGCGAGCCGCGCGGGCTGCGCGAGGGTGCTCTCATCCTCGCCGAACCCCGCTGCGTCAAGGGCGCACATGGTCGCGAAGATTTGCGGGCTGGCCTCCACGCTGATGCCGGTGTAGGCGCTCTCCCCAACCTGCTGCGCTTTCGGAGCCGAAGCACTCGTTCCCAAAAGGACCGCAACGGCAAGCGCGGGAAATATCCGTACGAATTCTCGGGTGGACTGTCGGATGTGCAGACTCCTCAACGCATCGATCTCGTGGGCTTCCCCTCGCTGGACGGGCACCTTCCCCGATGTGCTCGCAGCGCCCGTTGAACCCGCAGACACAGCTACTCTGAGACTTTAGCGGGCGGGCTGATCAGAGTCAAGAATCGCAGGAACCACACGAAAGGCGGCTGAGAGAAATTACCCGCGGACGTGGACCTCGCTGAAGCTCAAGAGGACACGCCCGCCCCCCATCGGACGCCCGAAGCTCAGCTGCGGGCGGAACCGGGAGAACATCAAAAGCTGATCGATCTGCCGCTGGACGGTAGCATCGCTCGGGCCGGAAAGAATCTTGTAGAAAACGACCTCGCCCTGCGCGTCGAGCGTCGCCTCCAACAGCAGGCCGCCGGAGTCTGGCCCCCCGTTTGCCTCAACGACCACAGGAAAGGGAGCCAAACTTTCAATCTGCGCAGGCTGAACCAGATTGAGCGGAAGATCGTTCGGCACGACACCGCCCAACGGAACGCCCCCCAGCATCCCGTGCACAAACAGGATAAAAACGCCCAGGGTCGTCAGAACGCCGCCCGTTGCAGGAACCGCGAGCGGCCCGAGAATATTCTCGCAGACCAGTACCGCCCGGGACCATGCCCGCGCCACGCCGGCCCAGGGAGATCGCTCGTGCGAAGCTTGCATCCGAATGCGCACCGCCAGATCGGCCGGCGCCGCGACAAGTTCGACATTCGCCAGACGGCTTGCCAGCAGGCGATAACGCTCGAGGTGCTGCCGGCAATCGGCGCATGAAGCCAGATGTTGGCGCAGGCCGGCGTGATCCTGAGCGCGAATCGCCCCGTCAAGATAACCGGGCAGGCGTCGTTGCGCTTGTTTGCAGTTCATTCCCTAGCCCCGTGCATTCCGCCGAGAGCGCGAGCCGCCGCGTGCGGCAGCCTTCGCGTCTCGGGATCCGGCATGAAATGGGTGCGCGCGCGGCAGCTCGGCGCAGCCGTGTGGCTGGACGCTTCGGCGACCTCCGTCTGAGGTGCGCGCAAAAGCGGATCGAGAATCTCCTTTAGCATTCGTCTGCCGCGCAGAATGCGAGACTTCACAGTTCCCGCCGAGACTTCCAGAACTTCAGCAATCTCTTCGTAAGAAAGTCCCTCGAGATCTCTCAAGATCACTGCACTCCGAAAAAGAGCCGGCACCGCCGCAAGCGCACGCCGCACCGTCGCCTGCACTTCCTTCTCGGCCAATTGCTCGAACGGCGTGGCTTCGTCATCGCTTAGTTCGAGCATGAAACTCTTCCCCTGCTCTTCGGCGTCGATCGAAACCTGTTGCCCGTGATGGCGCCAACACCAGCGGCGATGGTTCAACGCCTGGCGGACTGACACGCGGTAGAGCCACGTCTTCAAAGAACTGCCGCGGCGGAAACCCCGAATCCCGCGAAACACGCGGAGAAAAACTTCCTGAGTGACATCAGCAGCGTCGGCACCATCGGACAGGATTCCGTAGACCAGGTTGTACACGTTCGCGTGGTAGTAAGTGACAAGGTAGTCGAATGCAGCATCAGAGCCCGCTTGAAGCTCCGTCACCAAGTGGGCCTCGTCGTGTGCCCACGGCAGACCTTGTGCCAGTTCGGACATGCCTTGCGCCGCGCTTTCCGGGGCATCTCCCTGCGTCTTTAGACACCGGGCTGCCCCACTATGTTGCAAGGATAGCAGAAAAGCCGGGCGTGGGAGATGCCCCGGTCGTACTAGGGGAGAAGAACCCGCGCACTACCAACCAACAGGCGTGTTTCCAGTAGTTTGCTGCTGACAAAGCCGACGAAAATCTGGTGGAGCCGAAGGGATTCGAACCCTCGACCTCCTCGATGCCATCGAGGCGCGCTCCCAACTGCGCCACGGCCCCACGCTGTAGAAAATCACCAGAAAGCTTACCATGTTTTTCGTTTTTATCCTGCAAAGCCAATCGACGGGGCGTTACCGTTAGCTGGATTTTCTCGGTACCTTGGCGCCCGCTTTGCGCGCTTCCGAAAGGCCGATAGCGATTGCTTGCTTTCGAGAGGTGACCGCCCCGCCTTTTCCGCCTTTGCCGGAATGGAGCGTGCCGAGCTTTTCTCGATGCAGGGCGCTTTCGACGCTCTTGCTCGCTGCTTTACCGTATTTCCTTCTAGAACCTTTTTTCTTTGGCATCTGATATCCTCCTGCCAGTTAGATTGCGAATCGCGCGGAAAGGTGCTGGCTCGTTCTTAGAATACCGCCCCCTATGGCGAAAATCACTTTTCTCGGCGCGGCGGGAACTGTAACCGGCTCGAAGTATCTGATTGAGGCCGAGGGCAAGCGGCTGCTGGTGGACTGCGGGCTGTTCGAAGGCTCGAAGGAGTTGAAGCAGCGCAACTGGGAGCGCTTTCCGATCGACACGGCCACCATCGACTGGGTGCTCCTGACACACGCGCACATCGATCACACGGGGTATCTGCCGCGGCTCGTGCGGGACGGTTTTCGGGGACCCATCTATTCAAATGCCGCGACGCAGGAACTCTGCGGGATGCTTCTCCCCGATTCGGCTCACCTTCAGGAAGAAGACGCGGAGTACGCCGCGAAGAAAGGCTACAGCGCTCACAAACCCCCACTGCGCTCTATACCGTCGCGGAATCGCAAACGGCACTGGAGCAGTTCCGCGAAATTCCGAGCAACGATGCCTTCACAATCAGCCCACAGTTTTCGGTTCGTCCACACGATGTTGGGCACATCCTGGGCGCAACATGGCTGGAATTGACGATCACTGAAAACGGGAAGCAAACACTGGTCGTCTTCTCAGGGGACGTTGGGCGCTACGATCAGCCCATACTGAAAGATCCCGAGCCGCCCACGCGTGCGGATTTTCTGCTCTGCGAATCGACGTACGGCGATCGCGATCATCCTGCCGGCTCCGTCGCGGATGAACTCGCTGACGTTATCAACAGCACGGCGAAACGCGGGGGCGCCGTGGTGATCCCCGCGTTCGCGGTCGATCGAACGCAATTGCTGCTGTACTACATGCGCGTACTCGAAGAGCAGGAGCGGATTCCGCATCTGCCCGTGTATCTGGATAGCCCGATGGCCATCAACATAACCGACATATACATCCGCCACGGCGGAGACCATGACCTGAAACCACAGGCCGACCCTGATCCGCTGAACGCTCACGAAGTCCACATGACTCGCACGGTGGAAGATTCGAAGAAGATCAACGACGTGGTTTTACCCTGCATCATCATTTCGGCGAGCGGGATGATCACTGGAGGGCGCGTCAAGCACCACTTGGCGCGAAGGCTGCCCGATTCGCGCAGCACGGTCCTGCTCGTGGGTTATCAGGCCAAAGGCTCCGGCGGGCGCGCGCTGCTCGATGGCGCGAAGTTTCTTCGCATCCACCACGAACAGATCCCGGTGCGCGCGCAGATCATCGAAATCGGCCAGCTCTCCGCTCACGCCGGAGAGAGCGAGCTATTGCGATGGCTTTCGGGGATTCAAACGCCTCCGAAGAGGACGTTCCTAGTCCATGGCGAACCCAGCGGGCTCAACGGGCTGCGCGACGCGATCGCGCAGCAGTTCCACTGGCCGGAAGTGACGATTCCCGCCTATAAGCAGTCCTTCGATTTGAATGTCTAGCGTCACAGCGCGCGATTTCCGTCGCGAGATGAGGACACAGGCGCGAAAATCGGGCTGCTCGGTCCTCGGAATGACAAGTTGTGCGGTGGGATGCGTTTGAAGACTTGTGGACGCCGCCCACTTCGACTACCTCGCGGCTTTGAGCTTCGCCAGGCGCTCGGTGGCGGCCTGAAACGTGGATTCCTTCTTGCAGAACGTGAAGCGGAGATGCGTCCGGCCGTCTGCCGGATCGCGGTAGAAGCTCGACCCCGGCACGGCGGCGACGCCGATTTCCTTCACGAGATACTGCGCGAAGGAAACGTCGTCTGGGAAACCGAACGCCGAAATATCCGTCATGATGTAGTACGCGCCGCGCGGTTTGAAGCAGCGGAAGCCCGCGCCGGTGAGAATGCCCAGCATGCGGTCGCGGCGCGCCGTGTATTCATGGGCGAGCGTTTCGTAGTAGCTCGGCCGCAGCTGCATCGCAACGGCCCCGGCCTCCTGCAACGGCGCGGCGGCGCCGACGGTGAGGAAATCGTGGACCTTGCGGATCGCGGCTGTGACGTCCGCTGGCGCAATCGCCCAGCCCACGCGCCATCCCGTGACGCTGTAGGTCTTGGACAGCGCATTAATCGTAATCGTGCGGTCGCGCATGCCGTCCAGAGTCGCGAGCGATATGTGCTGCGCGCCGTCGTAGAGCATGTGCTCGTAAATCTCGTCGGCGATGGCGAAAGCGTTCCATCGCACGCAGAGGTCGCGAATGCATTCGAATTCGGCGGGCTCGAACACTTTTCCCGTCGGGTTGTTCGGTGTGTTGAGGATGATCGCCTTCGTCGCCTGCCCGAACGCCGCCGCCAGCTCGTCGGGATCGAACGTCCAATCGGGCGGGTGGAGTTTCACAAAGCGCGGCGTCGCGCCGGAGAGAATGGCGTCCGGCCCATAGTTCTCATAGAACGGCTCGAATACCACCACCTCATCGCCCGGATTGATGATCGCCATCATGGCGGACATCATCGCTTCGGTCGAACCGCAGCAAACCGTAATCTCGCGTTCCGGATCGACCGCGACTCCCTGCGTGCGTTCAAACTTTTGCGCGATCGCGTCGCGGAATCGTTTCGCGCCCCAGGTGATGGCGTACTGGTTGATGTCCGCAGCGATTGCTTCCTGTGCGGCGCGCTTGATTTCAGCGGGTGCGGGAAAATCCGGAAAACCCTGGGAGAGATTCACGGCGCCGTAGCGCAAGGCTAGGCGCGTCATTTCGCGGATCACAGACTCGGTGAAGCGCTCGGCTTTGGAGGAAAGTTTCGGCCTAGCCGCCGTGGCCCGTTCGGTGTGTGCGGGATTCATTCTGGTTCTGCGCTCCATAGAGCCGGCGATAGATGTTGGCGTTGCGGGTCACGATCTGCACGTATTGCCGCGTCTGGGTAAAAGGAATCGACTCGACAAACTCCGCCGTCTCGCGGTAGGTCTGCCCGGTCGTCCACGCCACCACGCGGTTTTCGCCGGCATTGTACGCCGCAACCGCTTCTTCCACGGTGTCGAACTGCTTGCGCAGAGCCGCCAAGTAGGCCGTGCCGAGCTTCACATTGTAATCCGGATCGACCAGCCGCGCGCGCGAATAGCGCGTCCGCGCCTTCTTGGCCACATCCCGGGCCGTGCCGGGGAGAAGCTGCATCAAGCCAATCGCGTCGGAGACGGAACGAGCATTCGGCTGAAACGCGGACTCCTGATGGATCAAGCCGGCGACGAGCATCGGGTCGAGCCCCCGCGTGCGCGACCAGCGACGAATGGAAGACGCATACGGCAACGCGTACGCGATCCGCCAAACCTCGGACGGCACATCGGAGAACGACTGGGATCCAAGCTGCGGAAAGATCTGGCGGATGAGGACGATCGCGGCGCCGTACTGATCGGCGGCGATGGCCGCCTGCGCGGCTTCGAGCAGCAACCTCGGCTCGCCCGTGGCCGCATAGCCCGCCTCGAGTTCGAGCTGCGCCGAAGAGTCGAAGGCGATCGACCGCAGGGCGTCGGCGCGCGCCTGCCTCCCCGCCGCGGATGCGGGGACTTTCTTGTCCAGGCTGGGCGGGTCCGGCAGGGCGGGAATGGACGCCAGCACGACAGAATCTTGCGTCGCCCCGGCGCCGAGTGCCTGAAGCCGCGTCGAGCCCAGGTAAGCGAAATAGTTCTGCGGGAAGCGGTCGGTCAGTTTTTCATAATAGCTGCGCGCGAGCGGCGCGACGCCCGCCTCTTCCGCCAGGCGACCAAGCCAGTAGAGCGCGTCTGGCGTGTAGGGCGACCCGGAGAAACGCTTCAGATGCTCTTGCAAGAGTTCCGCTGCCTCGGGCTGGCGCTTCAGAACCGCTGTCCAGGCAACGCGCCACTGCGCGGCCGTCGCGTCGGCCGACGTCGGAAATTTCTCGTCGAGCCGCTGGTAATAGCCGGCGGCGCCGTCGCGGTCGAGCTGCACCCAGTAGTAATTTCCCGCCAGAAAGAGCGCCGCTTCCGCCCACTGGCTGGAAGGCGCGCGCGCTACCGCGGCTTCGACGGCGGCGGTCATCTGCGCCTCTTGCTGCCGGCTACGATAAAAGTCGGCGAGCGCGTAGGAACGCTCTGCATCCACGTCGGGGTCCGTGATCTGAAGCGCGGTCACCTCGGTCGGGCCGGCTCCAAGCGACAGTCCGCACTCGAGAATGCGCAGTTGGGCGCTCTCCGCGGACGGGCCTGAAAGCGCCTGCAAAATGTCGGCATACTCGTCGCGCGCGTCGCTCCAATTCTCCGCCTCGAAAAGGGCGTTCGCGCGAGCGAGCCGGACGTCGAGCGGCAGCGGCGGGATGTTGGCGCCGGAACCGGTGCGCAAGAACCTGAGCTTCTGGGCCGCCTGCCGCGCCTGTTCGCTCGTAGAGAAACGCGTGTAAACAGCCTGGTAGTCGGCGGCGGCTTCGAGTGTGTCGCCAGCCTGCTCGTGCGCCTGACCGCGCAGGAGAAGCAGCGCCGGGGTCTGCGGAGTAAGCGTGTAAGCATCGAGAGCAGCCACGGCTTCGGCGGGCCGTTTCGACGCGAACGCCGCCGCGCCGAGCGACTCGAGCGCCTGCTCGGTCATCACGGAGTCGGGGAAATTCTTGCGAAGCAGTCGGAGTTCGGCGAGCGCATCGGCGCCGTCATTCTGGGCGAGATGGGTCTCGGCGCTCCAGTAAAGCGCATAGTCGCCCAGGAGCGGATCGCTCTTGGCGCGCGCGAGCCATTTCTCTGCCTGCGCGAAGCGCTCCTTGGTGTAGTCGAGGTAGCCGAGCGCCAGCGCCTCGCGCATCCCAAGGACGCCGGAAGACTTGTCCGTGGCGATCGAGCTCATCTGGCCGTAGGCCCAGGAAGAATTCTTGTCCTTGAGCACGCGCGCCAGCTTCTCGAGCTGCTTTTCCTTGAGTGCGGCGGCCTTCTTCGCGGACGCCGATTCGACTCCCGGCGCCGCGAACGAAACCGAGCACACGACCAGAAGCGCGCCAGCCGCACAAACGAAGCGGCGGGAGAGTCGCATCGCGACTTTTCTAGTGCCGCAGAACGGGCGAGGGGTACGGATATTCACCGAGGGCCCTGCCATCACCTTCGGCGAGAATTTCCACCATCCAGTGATGGAAGTAATCCACCGGATGATCCTGAATCGCGCGGAAGCGGCGGTCGTATTCCTTGCGGGCTTTATCGAGATCACTTCGCAACCGATGACAAAGGTCTTTGTGTTCGCGTCCCAATTGTACATCCTTGGGCCGCAAAAGTTTGATGTCTTGCATGGCGACTTTGGCTACCCGGTTCGCCCGGCGATGCAAGTCCCGGAGCTCGGTCGGGAGGCTTGCGAGGTCGAACGCGGATGCTTCCGCAGCGGCCACATCCTGAGCAGCCGCTTCCTCAACGGCGACTTCGGCGGGCGTTTCCAGATCCGGGGCCAGGGGCAACTCGACAGGTGCCTCAACAGCCGCCCCGACAGGTTCCTGTTCTTGTGCGTCAATCTCCGCTTCCGCCTCCGCCACGGCGGACGCCATTGCGGCGGCTTGCTCGTCCGCGGCGCTGCGTTCGCGCGGGTTTAGAGCGACGGCCACGAAGTTCGAGAGCACGGATAGCCCTGCGGCAAGCGCGGAAGCCGCTGTCTGCGCGCGGAGCATGGCAGGCAGAGCGTTGCTCGGGCGGCTGGACGAGCACGCCGCGACGAGATCGGCGTAGGCCTGATGCAGTTCGTCCGCGGTGCGCTGAAGGGGCGCCAGATTGTCGCGCAAAGCCCTGGAAACAGCGTCTTCCAGCGCCTGTTCGAGCGATTTTTGGCGTTCTTTCAAGAGATTCCCCGCCTTGTGGATTATGGAAACCGTAAACTGGAGTGTCAACTGACATTCCGCACCCGCGTTCCTGGGTTGTGTAGCGGCCATGCCATGGCAGGCGTGCGGACTTGGAGGTTTCGCTTGCCTTCCCCATCCCCGATTCGTATCTTCGACCCCATGCTCACAGCCGAACAGTTGCGTGAATTGCTGAAGTTGCAGCCGCTTCCCGTCGAAGGCGGATTCTTTGCGGGGCACTACCGGTCGAAAGATGTGGTGCCGAAGGAGGCGCTTCCCGCGTGCTATCCGGGCGAGCGGGCCATTTCCACGGCGATCTACTACATGCTGACGCCGGACACGTTTTCCGCCCTGCACCGCTTGCGCGGGGATGAGGTGTACCACTTCTATTTGGGCGACCCAGTTGAGATGCTTCAGTTGAAACCGAATGGAACGGGCGAGGCCGTGCTGCTCGGCCAGAACATCGCATCGGGGATGCGTCTGCAACACGTGGTGCCGGGAGGGACGTGGCAGGGCTCGCGCCTCGCGCCCGGCGGCAAGTTCGCGTTGATGGGAACTACCATGGCACCCGGGTTCGATCCGGAGGATTACGAGCCCGGCAAGCGCGCCGAATTGATCGCGGAGTACCCTCAGTATTCAGCGCTCATTATCTGGCTGACCCGCTAGGCACGCGCGAATTTGGCGACGCACCATGCGAGTGCTATCATAGAAGTACCGACGGGGGCGACACGGTTTCGACGGAAGCTGCCGCGGCTCGAAGGCATGCCGGGCGTCACCTGCCCGTAATCGGGTGAAACAAAACAACTGGCAACTCACAGTTGGCTCTCGCTGCCTAACCAAAAGTAGGTAGCGCGTCTCCTCAAGCGTCGCCTACGCGGTTGAGATGAGGCGTCACACAGTAGGCTGGCCGTCGCGTTTCGGTCCGTAATGCGGCGGCGAGATCATCGGACTAGCCGGGGGCGCGTCTTGCCCGCTCTGAGTTCCTCGGGCGAAACCTTCGGAACGGGATAAGCATGTAGTCTTCGAGTTGCAAGGCTTCTCGGACGGGGGTTCGACTCCCCCCGCCTCCACCATTTCTTCTCGATCACCGACACTGTCTGTTACTGCGGTTTCGCCGCGTCGCCGCGCCACCACCGCGCGGAATAGACGACCGCCGCAGCCACGAGCCAGCCGGCGGCATACATTGGCTCCGCGCGCCAACGAAGAACCGCCGAGTGCATCAACCCGACCCACGAGAATGCGGACGCGATCAGACACCAAATTGCCGCGCGCCCAAAGTTCCGGTCGATTGCCTCGGTGACCAGGGACGCGACCACGAGCACGAGGAAAAGGAATCCGCTTCCCAGCCCGCGCACCGACGACCAGTAAATCGACTCATTCAAGGCTGCCTGAACGCTGAGATTCGCCGCCGAAAGCTGCAAAGCCGGCAGCGCCGAATTCACGACCGCCGATACGACAGCGCCCACGGGAAGAACGAAACCCAAGAGGACGACGCTGAGATACTTTCGATCGACTCGGCGCAGCGTTGCGGTGCCGACTCCGACCGCGACGTAAGCGATCAGAGCGGCGAGGATCGGCCAGGGGAATAGCGCGGCCATAAACGAGGTGAGGCCGCTCGCGACGACGAGCATCAAGATCACCGGAGTCCAGAACGCGAAACCGATGCGCGCTCCGAGCGCCTTGTACGGCGGGTGCAGCGCGTAGATCACGGGCGTGACGATGCTGCCCGCCATGCCACATAGCAACGTGCCGACGGCGTCGCACGTGACGACGCTTCGCGCGTCGTAGATGTCGCCCGCCGCCGCGGCGCCCTCGACCGTGGCGATGTCTTGCAGTACGTGATAAATCGCCATCGGCGCGATAACGGACATGTACGGCACGGCAAGCGCCATCGCGTGCGCCATCGCATTCAACGGGCCCGCCGTCGGAACGAACGGCGACACAAACGACACGCCCTGCCAAACCGGGTGCACGTAGCCCACCGCGACGCCCAGAGTGAGCGGGATGATCCACCCGAGCAGAAATGGCGGGATGCGATAGCGCGTAATCGGCACGTTCGCGAACACCGTTATGCACACGATGGCGAGCGCGACGATTCCCACCAGCGGCTGATCGAAAACGCGCTGAAGCACAACCAGGGCGAGATAGCTGTACATGGCCGCGCCAAACACCGTCATCGAGGCGGGCAGCGGGATGTAGCGCCGGAACGCGCCGGCAAACGGCGCCGCGACAAGCTTGATGATTCCGGTCCAGACCACGGCCGCAGCTCCGACCTGCCACGCGCGATTCACGTCGTGCGTTTCCAAATACACGGGAAGGAAAATCGACATCGTATAGGCAATGATCGCGGGGACATTGTTGCCGTAGACGTGGGCCGTCACGTCCAGACGCGCTTCGCGCTTGCTCAGCGCCACGCCGAGATACGTCAAACCCGCGGAGCCGACGAGAAATCCCAGCGCATAGCCGGGCACGAGGTGCGACAGGCTGAACTGAGGAGAAATGCCCAAGGGCGCGAGCAAAAGGACGGGAATGAAAAGCTGGGCGATGATGGCGCCGACCTGCGTGATGGTCGCGTCGATGTCGCCGCGGCCTAGCGTCCACCACTTTTGCGAAACTGCATTCTGCTCGGCTGCCAGAGATGTCTCCTTCGATCCGCCAGCGAATCGCTGCCGCGCTCAGACTTTGAATGACTCCAAAGTCTCCGGCGCAAAAATCTCTTCCGGCTTCAGCAGGCGCTTCGCGAGACCTTGCTCGAACGAGTAACGAAGAAACGTCGCGAGCGTATGCGTGTTCGGTCCCATGCCGTAGGGCCAAAAATCCGTCCCCATCAGCGCGCGCGTTTCCTCCACATGCGGCACGAGCCACGGAAGCATGAAATTCAGCGCGCCGGTCTCGTACAACTCTTTATAAGCCTCCTGCTGAGCTCGGGCGAAGGCCTTGTAGAGCGACTGCGCAACCCACGGCGATTTTTGGTAGACGTCGCGGCGAATCACAACCGTGTGCATGATCGGGAAAATCTTCGTCTTCGAATAGTAGTCCCGCTCAACCGCCTGATAGTTCTCGAACAGCCGGCGCACGCTTCCCGAGCCGCGCACGAATGCGGACGGCATGCGAGCCGTATAGAGGGCGTCGATTTCGCCCGCCTCAAGCATCGCCGACAGCGTTTTCTTCGGAGGAATCGATTCGAGCCGGATTTCGGGAGGCAGCGACAGCCGGAGCTTCTCCGGGCGTCCCGGCTCCTCTTCTCCGCCGCGAAAGTAGGTGACGCCGGACACCGGAACTTTGTACTCCTCGCTCAGGATGCCGCGGATCCAGACGCCCGCCGTCATCTGGTATTCCGGCGTTCCCACGCGCTTTCCGATCAGATCCTTCGGCTCGCGAATTCCACTGTCGCGGTTGATGAAAATGCAGGAGTGCCGGAAGAACCGCGAGGGGAAGACCGGGATCGCAATCAGCCGGGGTTTTTCGGCGAAAAGCGACAGCACATAGGACGACAGCGACATCTCGGCCACGTGAAATTCGTAGTGGCGCAACATGCGAAAGAAAGTTTCTTCGATCGGCAGGTCAAGGCAGGTCAGCTCGACGCCGTCCACGGGGATACGGCCCTCGAGTAAGGCGCGCGTGCGGTCGTAATTGGAACATGCGATGGAGAGTTGTAGCTTCCTCATGATTGATTTGCCCGGCAAAGTACCGCGTGCGGCGCCGATCATACCCCATTTTTTCCACAGGAGATCGTGTTAGGTTACAAACCATGGACATTGTGAAGGGCAACATGGGCTGGATCGAAGTTGT
>JBEKBY010000037.1:0-32139 GCA_050015155.1 Candidatus Acidiferrales bacterium
TCCGACGCAGGCTCCCACCGGGTCGACGTCCTTGTCGCGGCTTTCGACGGCGATCTTTGTGCGCTCGCCGGCTTCGCGCGCCACGGCGCGAATCTGGACGGTGCCGTCGTAGATTTCGGGCACCTCCATTTCGAAAAGCCGCTGCACGAGCGTGGGATCGGCGCGCGAAACGATCACCTGCGGGCCCTTGGAGGCGCGCTCGACGGCGCGAATCGTAACGCGGAGGCGGTCGCCCACGTTGTAGGCCTCGAGGCGCGACTGTTCGCGCTTGGGCAGGCGCGCTTCGGTCCGGCCGAGATCGACGATGATGTCCGGGCCTTCCATGCGCTTGACGACGCTATTGATCAGTTCGCCGACGCGCGTGTGGAATTCGTTGTAGATGGTGTCGCGCTCGGCTTCGCGCACCTTTTGCAGGATCACCTGCTTGGCGGTTTGCGCCGCAATTCTGCCGAGCACGTCGGTCGGCTTCGCCTGCGTGATTTCGCCGCCCACGTCAATGCCGGGCTGTTGTTTCCGGGCGTCCGCGAGGGAGATTTCGCGCAATGGGTCGGCGACCTCGTCGACTACGGTGTGGACGGAATACACGTCCACGTGGCCGGTTTCGGGATTGAACTTCGAGCGGAGATCCTCCTCGGTGCGGTAGTATTTCCGCGCCGCCACCACCATCGCGTCCTCGATGGCCGCGACGATGATCTCCGGTTCGATGTGCTTTTCCCGGCTGATCTGCTCGATTGTCTGGTACAGCAGACTCGCCATGCCCGCTTCTCCTAACTCCCCCCACTACAGTTCAACCATCAGATTCGCTTTTCGGATCCCCGCGTACGGCACGGAAATCTCGCGATCTTTCACGCCGAGCTTCACGATCCCATCCGCGTACCCCGCCAGGCGCCCCTCGAGGTACTTCTGGTTCTCGACCGGCTCGCTGAGCCAGATGCGCGCCAGGCGCCCAGCGAACCGTTCGTAATCCGCCGGCTTGATCAACTTGCGATCGAGCCCGGGCGAGCTCACCTCGAGAACGTAGCCCGGTCCCGGCACCAGATCCTCGACGTCCAGGATCACGCTCAACTGCTCGCTTACCCGCTCGCAATCCTTGTGGCTGATGCCAAGGTTTCCCGGGTTTGACGGGCCCGGCAACCGGTCGATGTAGACCCGCAGCAACCGCTGCTTGCCTACCTTCCATTCCACGTCGAATACATCGAGGCCCTCCGAGCGAGCCACCCGCTCCGCAGCCTCTCGAATCCTGTCCAGGTCCATGCTCTTCTAAGGGCGGCATTTATCCCCCGTAGGGATGCCTGCGCCCGCGCCGCTTGTCGCGCCCAACAAAAAAGTGGGCTCGCGCCCACTGGTTTGTGCGACCCATTCTGGAAGCAACCCAGTATAGTCTGCGTCGCCCCGGAAACGCAAGACCGGCTCAGAGGAGGCCCGGAACCGACCTGCGCGGCAACCGGAAGCGCGATTTGCTACCATACACCCGGTCTTGGAATTGGGATCGGACGATGACTCTGCGCGAAGTGGTCGAAAAGTACCTGGCGGCGGCGGGCGGTTACGGAAAGTCGGTCGCGCTGGCGTCGCTCGGGCTGTCGCGCGAGGACACGGAACGCGTGCTCAGCCTATACGACGAGGATTACCACATTAGCCGGTTCTTTCACTTCCAGAGCGCCGCCGGCGCGAACTATCAGATCAACGGGTTTCCGCAGACGCACGTTTCCATCGACGCCGAGATTCAGAGCATCCTCTAGTTTCTGGCTTTACCGCACGGGCGGGGAAAACGAAAATTCCGGGTCGATGTCGACGGGGATGTCAGACCCCTTGGCGAGCGCGGCGGTCAGATCGGGCGGCATCACGGCGTATTTAGCGAACCACTTTTCGGCGCGGTCGCGGTCGCCGGTGGCTTCCTGCTCGAGCAATTCCTTGGTGAGCGACGCGAAGGCCGCGGGTATGCGGTCGAAGTCGACGTCGTAGCGCGCCGTCGAAGGGTTCCGCCGGATCGCGCCCTGCTCGGCGAGATAGCCCAACTCCATCATCGCCGCCTGGCCGTGCGCCTCGGCGATGCCGAAGCGGATGGTGCGGAAGGTTTCCGCCAGGTAGGAGCTGTAAATCCCGTTCAGCTTGTCTTTGGGCACGGCGCTGTGGTCGACGAGCCACTTCACGCAGAACATTCCGGTGACGTCGGCTTTGGCTTCTTCGAGCGAGGAGTATTGCGGCCCGATTGCCTCACGAACATCGGTCTTACCGGCGGCAGTGCGGGCGTAGGCTGGGCCGAGGCCGTGCGAGATTTCGTGCAGGATCACGAAATCCATGAGACCTTCGCCACTGGCAAGCGACGCCTGGTCGGAACGCATCAATTGCTGAGCGAGCGGCAAGATGATGTAGTTGACGCGCGCGTCCATGAAGTTCTTCCAGAAGATTTTCTTCGAGCCTTTTTCCTCGTGGACGCGGGGATCGTTCGGAAGATTGTCCGCGACGGCTTGATAGCCATGAAGCAAGTCGCCTGCCCGATAAATTGCATCCACCACTTCCATCGGCGATTGCTTGCCGCGCTTCGAGGGCAGGTCGGCGGCGGAGAGAGGAAGCGATTCCTGCAAGTCGGGTACATATTTCTGGAAGACAGCAAGCTTCTTACTCTCTTCCTCATCGCGGATCATGATGGACGCGCCGTAGGAGGTTTTCACGCCGAGCAGGCCGTCGAGATAGGTCTCATAGGGCGCGAAGATGACATCGAATTTTGGGTTTCCGAGATCGAGCCAGGTGATGTCGCTCTGGTAGTAGTCGTCGGTGAGGAGTGCGTCGGCGCGCAGGCGCAGGAATTTCGCGAATGCGGGTTCGCCGCTTAAGTCGGCTGCGTCACGCAAGTCCCGCGCCATCGGCACGACAAAGGTTCGGTATGCGACGTGGTAGGGAATGGCTTCGAGCGCGTCGCCCTTGCGGCGAACGATTGTCTGGGGAGCGTAAAGCGCAGCTTTTTGAGCGGGGTGAGCGGCGACGTACGCGTCGAATTGAACCTTTGTCAAATCCTGGGGAAAGAATTCAACTCCGGGCGGTGCCCGCTTCGTGCCGACGAAAGGCTTGTTGTCGTCGATCAGATCGAAGCGGCCGCCATTGATTTTCAGATATTCGCGCAGCATTCGATCTCGCGGGTCTTTGCTATTCGCGAGCGAGAGGTAGAGTTTTAGACCTGCAGGATCGCTCTGGCGCCAGTAGACGCAGTCAAGCAGACCCGCGGCGTCCACGAGCTTATCGACCATTTTCTTTTCGCGCGCCGTAAGACCCTTGGAATCGAAAGGCATCTTCACGGGCTTGAATTTCGCGATGCGCTGCGCGAGGTCCGGAGCCACGGCGAGTTGCGACGATGTGGTCTGCGGCCACGCGCTCATCCCGGTGAAGAGAATCAGTCCACCTGCCACCAAGAGCAGGCCTTGCCGCTGCGGTTTGAATTTCATGCCGCCATCTTAGTGCAGAAGGGCGGAAGTGCAAGCGTGCACTTTTCTGGAGGCATCTTCGAAAGGTCCCCGTCGGTGCCCTGGCTGGTTCTAGGCCGTTCCGGAAAACCCGTAGAACCGACCGCAGACCCTAGATAACACAGCCTCTAGATCGTACCTTCCGTCGACGTGCACCGGCGGGGATGGTAAGGAGATTGCCAGTACGTCAGGACGAGGCATCCGGGGGGAGCAAATGATTCGAGGATGGCGGAAAGAGTCTGGTCAGGCTGGCTCCAATCCCAAGGAAAGGCGGGGCGTGTTGCGCTACCCGCTCAAGGCCGCCGCCTACGTGGTGGATGCACAATCGAACGCACGAGTGATTTCGCGCGCATCCGACTTGAATCTGGGTGGCTGCCGCATTGATGCCGTCATCTGCTTCCCGGCCGGGAGCGCCGTCTGGCTGCGTCTGACTAAGGCGGACCTGGCGTTCGTCTCGACCGAACCCGAGCAACTTTGGGTCGCCAAGAAATGGGTCGATGAGATTCGTCGGGAAGAGCGCCCGGCGGAGCCCGTCGCGAGCAGAAGCAAGATGGCATAGAGGCGGCCTTCGATCGGGAACCGACCGAGATCATGAAGTACCTGATTCTGATGCTGGTGCAAAAGTCAGTGCTGAACGAGGCGGAGGGAAGCGTCTTACTTCAAAAGCTTCTGAGTTTGTCCTGACAAGATCGCCCTACACGCTGTGAACCTGCGAACTGCACGCCGTAGCGTGCCCATCCTAAGCACCGCCCGAGCGGGCGTTTCCAATTGCGATCGCTCCTACCGATCCTTCCCCGAAAACGGACGCAATCTCAAAAAAACAGCGGCCCCGACGGGATGCGAGCCGTAGATCGGCTTTAGTATGTCCGGGACGCCGTACGTGGTGACCTGCGCGCCGAGGGCCGAGCCCAGGTCAGGAATCCAATCGAAGTCGTGGTCGTACCCGAAAGTGTAGGCCTGCACATGCCCAATCGGTTTTTCGACGAAACCGGGCGGCAACGGATTCTCGCCCACGATGAGCTCGTTCGATCTTTCGGCACTCTCGATGCGCGTCCAGGCGTAATTGCGCGCGCGGAAACGCACGAGAGATTCGAAGAGGTAGCTGTTGAAGATTGCATAGCCCTGAAGCGAGCGCGTGCGTCCCCAGAGCAGAGTGTTGGCCCAATTTCCGTCATGGAGCGGGCGGTTGTACAGGGCTGACGCCGTCATGCGTTCCTGATCTTCGGCGGGGAACAGGGCTTCCGGACTCGTGATGCGCCCGTAGGAATACTGCCCGCTCCAATTCTTTTCTGGTTGGATGGTGAGGCGCGTGGACCACGAATCGATTTTTCCCTGGTCGATGTCCCAGCGGAATTCATCCGGCTCGCGACCGTGGAAGCCGGACGCTTCGATGCGGACGATGCCGTAGGTCAAACCTGCCGTAACAACATCCGCAGCGATGTGTGTGGAATCTTCTTGATGATGGCCGAGGGCGGCAACCGGGTCCTCCGCGGCGGAGGCGCGATGAGGATACGCGGTAGGGCCGAGCGCGGGGTCACCGGTCGGAGCGGCATAGAAGGAGAGGAGTCCTTTATCGCCAAGCTTGAGATCGTAGAGCGCTGCAAGCTCCATGACGAAATTGTGCGGGTGCTGGCCGTCCGCAATGGGGACGCCGTACGCGGTCTCGCCCTGCTGAAAGAGGAGCGGGTAACGGCGATCCGTGATCGTCGCAGGCTCGAGCGTGAGCATGTTTCGAATGGTGAAGACGCCGGGGCCGAGGGCGTGCTGCGCCATGCTCATGAACCAATTTGTGGAGAAGAATTTGTCGCCACCGCGCGGGCTGGATTGCTGTTCGTCGAGAATGAAGACGTTTGCGTGAAACATGAGCGTCCAATTGTGGGAGGTTTTCATAAGCATCGGCACCGGAGTGGAGTCCGGCTCGGCGCTGGTGCCAGAAGTATTGTGGGCGAGGATTTCCTGCACGAAAGTTTCCGGACGCATGTTCATTTGGCCGTTCCGGCCCATTTGCATGCCCGGCATCTGGCTCATGTTCATGCCGGGCATGTTCTGCATGTCGCTTTGCGGCGCCGGAGGAGTAGATTTCTGATTCGGATTCTGCTGGGCCGCGGACACCGCGGGAAACAGAAGTAACAACAGCAAGGCTACGCACAATAGCCTCATAACACTATCCCCCGATCGAGATTCATGAACGACTGCTGCCTGGACGCACGCAATCGCGCTCAAATACTGAGCAAACGGAGACGCCGGCGCCGGTACGGGCCGGGTACGGACGGTTGGAAAGGCGGCTAGATTCTGAGACTCACAAAGAGGGGATTCGTGGCTTTGTTCCGGGATGACGGAGTTTCTTCGTCTGTGCCAGACGGGCGCACGATGGACTGGAGAGGTCGGGCGGCAGCAACCGCCAAACCGCGATCGTCGCCGAGCCAAGGACGCTCCGGGCCGCCCGCCACGGCTGCGATTTGACGCCCAGCCTCGCGTTTGCATGGGAGCAGAGAATCGGTTTTCGGCGGAAGCTGGCCGAGGGGTTGGCAACGTCTGCGCCGGGCTTGTATGTTCGCGCGGGCGGACATGCCATTCGAGTTTTCCGGCATCTTCGTGCCCTCGCTCCGGCAGCAGGGACAGCAATGCTGTGAGGAGCAAGACACGTCGCCGGCGAAAGCTCCGGACGACATCCAGAGCAACAAGGCAGAGAGCAGCGCCGCCAATGTTTTCCTGACGCGCATGCGTCGATTGTAGCCTGTCGTTTGTGCCTTGTCGATTGCGCGGCTACCGCGAGCTGAGGGCAAAGAGACGGGCGGCGAGGGCCTTGTGTTCCTGGCGAATGGCGTCGGGGAGGCGATCACCGAACTTCTGGAAAAACTTTCCGACGGCCTGTTCTTCTTCGATCCAATCGGCAGGATTCACGCAGAGCAATTCGTCGAGCGCGTCGCGCGAAATCGAAAGCCCGTCGAGCGTAAGCGAACCCGGCGCGGGAACGCAGCCGATCGGGGTATCGGTGGCGCCGGCGCAGCCTTCGATGCGATCGAGCATCCACTTCAACACGCGCACGTTCTCGCCGTAGCCCGGCCAGAGGAATTTTCCAGCGGCATCGCGGCGGAACCAGTTCACATGAAAAATCTTCGGTGGCTTTTTGAGTTTCGGGCCCATCTCGAGCCAGTGGGCAAAGTAATCGGCCATGTTGTACCCGCAGAACGGCAACATCGCCATAGGGTCGCGGCGCGTGACGCCGACGGCTCCCGTAGCCGCAGCAGTGGTTTCCGATGCCATCGTGGCGCCCACGAAAACGCCGTGCTGCCAGTCGTGCGACTCATAGACGAGCGGTGCGAGGCGCGCACGACGGCCGCCGAATAGAATCGCTGATATTGGCAAGCCCTCGGGGTCCTCCCAGTGTGAGGAAAGTGAGGGCGATTGCGAAGCGGAGACGGTATAGCGCGAATTCGGATGCGCCGCGGCGCCGTTTTGCGCGGACCAGGGTTTGCCGTGCCAGTCGATAAGACCGGCGGGCGGCGCGCTGTCCATGCCCTCCCACCAGGGCTCGCGGGATTCGGTCAGGGCGACGTTGGTAAAAATCGTGTCGTGATGGAGGGCCGCCATGACGTTGGGATTTGTCTTGCCGTTTGTTCCCGGCGCGACACCGAAGAATCCCGCCTCGGGATTGATCGCGCGCAGCGTGCCGTCCGATGCAACGTGCATCCACGCGATGTCATCGCCGACGGTCCAGACGCGGTAGCCCTGGGATTCGAGAGCCGAGACCATCATCGCGAGATTGGTCTTGCCGCAGGCGCTCGGAAACGCGGCCGCCATGTACGTGACGTTGCCCGAAGGATCTTCGAGGCCGAGGATCAGCATGTGGTCGGCCATCCAGCCCTGTTCGCGGGCCATCCAGCTCGCGATCCGCAGGGCGAAGCACTTTTTCCCGAGCAACGCGTTGCCGCCGTAGCCCGAGCCGACGCTCCAGATTAGTTTTTCTTCGGGGAAGTGAAGGATGAAGCGGCGATCGGGGCTCAGGTTTCCGAGCGAGTGCAGGCCTGGGACAAAGTCGTCCGAACCGCCGAGCCGATCCAGCGCGACCTTGCCCATGCGCGACATGATGCGCATGCTCGCGGCCACGTAGGCGCTGTCTGTGATCTCGACGCCAATCTTGCTGTACGGAGACTTCGCCGGCCCCATGATGTAGGGCACCACATACATCGTGCGGCCCTTCATGGCGCCATCGAAGAGCGCCCAAACTTTGCCCTTGGCTTCGGACGGGGCCATCCAGTTGTTGGTAGGGCCGGCGTCATCCTTCTTGCGAGTGCAGATGAAAGTGAGGCCTTCGGTGCGGGCCACATCATTGGGGTTACTGCGGTGGAGGTAACAGCGAGGGTAAGTTTTCTGGTTGAGCTCGAGGAACGTGCCGTCGCCGAGCATTTCCTCGGTCAAGCGCTGGTTCTCGGCTTCGGAGCCGTCGCACCAGACAATCTTCGAGGGCTTCGTCAGGCGCGCCGATTCGTCTACCCATCGCTCCAGCGGTGTGGACACCTAGCCTCCGACAATTGCGCGCGGGGATACCGCCTTGTTTTTGTGCAGCCGAGTTACGTTAGAGAAAATAAACTCATTCTATGAAGAAAAATTCTAGGACACGCCGCCTCGAAATGCAAGGCGAGCGCCCGCCCTAAACGCCGCGGAAGTGCCTGATGTTATACTCGGCCGGAATGTACGCGCGGAAACTGCACGCGGAGATGACGATCGGCGCCGAACGGCGGCTTGTACCCCTCGAATGGCTCGATAGTTTCTGCATGCGGAGTTTCACCGGGTCAGCCGACTTCGTCGATACGTTGCCGACCGAAGAAGGGCGCCTCGAAGCCGGACTGCGCGTCGATCCGGGGCGGCTGGCGGCTGCGATGAGCGAGTGGTTCACAAAAAGAGGCAAGGGGAACGGCCAGCCTGTCGTGGTAGAACTGCGCGAGACCGATTGAAAGTCTGCACGAGCCCTTGGGAAAGAAAGGAGCCGAATCCGCCCGCGGATGATTTGGGGCGTTGCAGCGGTCATCGCCGGGAGTCCGGCTCCTCACAGATGTTCGACGCCCGCCGCCGGAGATGGTTAGCAGTCAGCCGGCAAACCCGCACGGCGCGGATTTTCTCAGCGGTCTCCAAATCTCCCGGAACGCGCGGCGCGTCTCTCAGGACCGGAGTAGGTAGGTTCGAGTCGCCCGCTGAGGAGGCCCTTGATTTTCGGCAGCGCCGCGCGCGCGGCCTCTTCTCCGGCGGATACGAGCAGCGGCGTCTTCGCGAATTCATACCACAAGACGTGATGGACGTCCGGCTCAATCAGGACGTCGGTCATCGTCCGCCACGGCTGAATGACGTTCGTCTGCATGATCGAGAACGAGCGGCTGATGATCTCGATCGTGTTGCGTGGTTGATCGTCGAGCAGACCGGGATCGAGGTAGACCGAGATCACGAGCTCCGCACCGAGTTCCCGAACGGCCTCCGCGGGAGACGCCTCCGTCAGGAATCCGTCCGCGAGGATGTAGCCGCGATACTCGACAGGCATGAAAAGCCCCGGATAAGCGCAAGAAGCGCGCAACGGCGGCGCGATCTCGCCATCGGTGAAGTGGACCGACTTCCCGCTGAGAAGATCGGTTGCAACGATGCTGAGCGGAATTTTCATGTCGCTGAAGTAGCGCGCGGGGGTGAATTTGTGCAGGAACTCCTCGAGGCGCTCGTTCGAGGCCATGCCGTAGCGCGAGAGCGTCCAGCGGCCGAAATCGCGGAAGTGAGTTTCTCTGCCCTGGCGTTCCATGTCTGCGAGGGAAGTTCCGCTGGCGTACGTGGCGGCAACCAGAGCGCCGACGCTGGTCCCGGCGATAAAATCGATCGGGATTTCGTGCTCCTCGAAGGCGCGCAGAACGCCGATGTGCGCGATCCCGCGGGCGAATCCGCCTCCGAGAGCAAGGCCCACCTTCGGACGCTCCCCGCCATAGGCGAACGAGCGCAAGCCCTGGACAGCCTTCGTCAACCATGTGGATGCCGGACTCATGAAGCGCCTCTGTGTCTACTGCAACTTTAGCACTTCACGCACAGAAGGGGCATTTCCGGTTGACCCGCGTTGGCGCTTTTGCAACCATGTGAGCCGGAAATGCCGCCGCGCCGAGAGCCATCACGATGAGACGCCCAATCGAAAAAGCAGCGGTGCTCGGAGCAGGGACGATGGGCGCGCGAATCGCCGCTCACCTCGCCAATGCCGGCATCCCTTGTTATCTGCTCGATATCGTCCCGCCGGAATTAAAAGCCGAGGAAAAGCGCAAGGGCCTCACACTCGAAAGCCCCACGGTGCGCAACCGGATCGTGCTCGCCGGGCTTGAAGCCGCGAAGAAAGCGCGGCCGGCTGCGTTCTTCACGCCGGAGGTGGCGCGGCTGATCACGCCGGGGAATTTCGACGACAACCTGGCGTGGTGCGGCGACGCGGACTGGATCATCGAAGCGGTCGCCGAGAATCTCGAAATCAAACGCAGGCTTTTCGAGCGCGTCGAGGCCGCGCGCAAGCCCGGAACGATGGTATCGACGAACACCTCGGGCCTGCCCATCCGTTTGATCGCACAGGGACGCTCCGAGGATTTTCAGAAACACTTTGCGGGAACGCATTTCTTCAATCCGCCGCGCTACATGAAATTGGTCGAGCTGATTCCGGGGCCGAGGACGTCGCCCGAGGTGCTCGGGGCACTCGAGAAGATTTGCGACCTGCGGCTAGGCAAGGGCGTCGTGGTCGCGAAGGACACGCCGAACTTCATCGCCAACCGCATCGGCACGTTCTCGATGCTGAAGGCCATCCACGAGATGCAGTCGCTCGACATGACGGTCGAGGAAGTGGATGCGTGCACGGGGCCGGCTGTCGGCTGGCCGAATTCGGCCACGTTCCGCACGGCCGACATCGTCGGGCTGGACGTGCTCGTCCACGTGATCCGCAACATTTACGAGAGCATTCCTGATGACGAGTCGCGCGAAATATTTCGCGTTCCCGCGCTCGTCGAAGAAATGATGAAACGCGGGTGGCTCGGCGAGAAGACCGGCAGCGGCTTCTATCAGCGCGTCAAGAAGGGCGGCGACTCGGAAATCCTGACGCTCGACTGGCACAAGATGGAATACCGCCCGCGAGAGAAAACAAGACTCGGCTCGATTGAAGCCGGCAAAACCATCGAGGACACGCGAGAGCGACTGCGGATGCTCGTCGGGCCGGCGCTTGAAGGCAAAGGCGGCGACAAGGCGAACCGCTTCCTTTGGGCGTGCGTGGGGGACACATGCCTCTATGCTGCGCGGCGCATTCCGGAAATTGCAAACAGCGTGGTGGACCTAGACCGCGCGATGCGCTGGGGATTTGGTTGGGAGCTCGGGCCGTTCGAGATTTGGGACGCGATCGGCGCAGAGCGGATGGCGAAGGCGCCCGAACAGGAAGGGAAGCAGATGCCGCCGCTCGTCGCGAAGGTACTCGCCTCAACGAAGAAATCATTCTACGAAACGGAAAAGGGGAGCATGCGGTATTTCGATTTCGCGTCGGCCGCGCTCGCACCGCTCGAAGAGCCCACCGGAATCATCCTTCTGAAATCGCTCAAGGACCGCACGCCGGTGGTGCAGGAAAATCCCGGCGCCAGCCTGATCGACCTCGGCGACGGCGTGCTGTGCTGCGAGTTTCACGCGAAAATGAACGCCATCGGCGGCGACATCGTCGCGATGCTGCCAGCGGGCGTCGCGCGCCTCGAGACCGAATTCGAAGCCATGGTGATCGCGAACCAGGCGCCGAACTTTTCCGCGGGCGCAAACCTGATGCTCCTGCTCATGACCGCGCAAGAAGGCGAGTGGGATGACATTCACCTCGCCGTGCGCCAATTCCAGCGCGCGAACATGGCGCTCAAGTACGCGCCGAGGCCGGTGGTGGCCGCGCCGCAGGGGATGGCGCTCGGAGGCGGCTGCGAAATCAACCTGCACTCCGCCCGGATTCATGCCGCGGCCGAGGCCTACATCGGGCTGGTCGAGGCCGGAGTGGGATTGATCCCGGCGGGCGGCGGAACTAAGGAGATGCTGATTCGCGCAAACGAACAGGCGGCCGGCGGCGACAGCTTGGACCTGATGCACGCGTTCCGGCGGGTCTTCGAGAATATCGCGATGGCAAAGGTCTCAACGAGCGCAGAAGAGGCGCGCTCGCTCGGGTACCTGCGCCCGGCGGACCTGATCGCCATGAACCGCGACCGTCAGGTTGCCGACGCGAAGCAGACCGCGCTCGCGTTGGTGCGCGCCGGATATCACGCACCGGCTCCGGCGGAGATCCGCGTGCTCGGCGAGGAGTTTCTCGCGGTCGCGAAGCTCGGCATCCACATGCTGATCCGTGGCGAATACGCGACCGAATACGACGGCGTGGTGGCGCGGAAGCTGGCGTACGCCATGGCCGGCGGAGGCATCACGTCGCCGCAGGCGGTCCCCGAGCAATACGTCCTCGACCTCGAAAGAGAGGCCTTCGTGAGCCTCTGCGGCGAGCGCAAGACGCAGGAGCGCATCGCGCACACACTCAAGACCGGCAAACCTCTCCGGAATTGACCGATGTTCTCCCAGGCAACTCTTTCATTCTCGACGCGTTCTTAGGTAGCGGGTGAATCCCGCGCCGGGGATGTGTATGCTGGGAGTCCGCGTGGCAGGTTCGGGGATAGCCATTCGCGGTTCTCGTGACTGGGCGATGAACTCAGAAGCCGCTCCATAAACTTCACCGATCGCACAAGCGGTGAACTCATTCTGAATTTCGGGGTTACTGACATGATGACGCGACAAAGGATCGAGCTTCTTTCACTCGCGACGATTGCCGCCGCGGCACTGCTCGTTTTGGCCGCCTGTGGAGGCGGTAGCAGTACGACACCAACACCACCTCCTCCTCCGAGCGCGTCGGGCCCCGTGACGATCTTTCCGGGGACAGCGACCGTGCCGGTGAATGGCACCGCGCACTTCCAGGCATTCCTTGCGAGCGCGCCGACAGCGACATTCACGTGGAGCGTTTCATCTGGGTCGGGCAACGGAACGATCGACAGCAACGGCGTCTACGCCGCTCCGTCGTCGATACCCAGCCCCGCAGCCGTGACCATCACGGCTACCAGCTCGGGCGCGACGGGCACGGCGACGATCAACATCGTGGCTGCGCCCAGCGGAGGTCTGGCGATCGATCCCTCTGTGGTGGTGGTGCCAGCGGGCCAAACGTTCACGTTCTCCGCGACCGCGAACGGCAACCCCGTGACACCGACTTGGCAAGTCAATGCCATCACGGGCGGCGATTCCGCCAACGGACTCATCAGCGCGAGCGGCGTCTACACGGCTCCATTCACACCGCCGTCGGGCGGGTCGACCATCGTCACCGCCGAGAGCGGGGGTAATTCGGCGACGGCGACCGTGGTCGTGGTGTTCTCGAATGCGTCGCTGAGCGGACAGTACGCTTTCTCGTATTCCGGACAGGATAGCAAAGGTCCGTTGCTCGTCGCCGGCAGCTTCACGGCGAATTCGTCGGCGGCATCGATCAGCGGGATCGAGGACTACAACAGCACAGAGCAGGCTCCGGCGCAGGCGTCGCCGGTGAGCGGAACTTTTTCCGTGAACCCGGATGGCAGCGCGACCGCTACGTTGACCGATACCGCGGCCGGCGGCTCGGAGACCTGGGATCTCGCACTGGTGGCGAGCCCGCAAGGACAGGCGTCGCCGCGCGCGCTGCTGGTCCGATTCGACAAGACGGCAACAGGCAGCGGCGAGGCCGACCTGCAAAACACCACAAAGTTCGCGCTTTCGGCGTTCGACGGGAATTACGCGTTCAATCTCTCGGGCAACAACGGGAGCGGCAAGCCGCTACAGATCACGGGGATGCTCCAGGCCGACGGCTTCGGAACGATCCCGGTGAATTTTGCCGAGGAAGACATTAACGACGCAGGCACGAACACCGAAGATGGGGCCGACCTGTCGCTGCACGGGACTTTCGTCGGAAGCGCGAATTTGGGCGCAAACGGGCGCGGCACGCTCACGTTGACCAACACCAGCACTGAGATCGCCGGCACGTATACGTTTGCGTTCTATATCGTCGATAACACGCACCTGAAGGTGGTCGAAACGGACGCGAAGGCGACGGCGCAACTTTCGGGCGATCTCTTCAGTGCGCCGAACACAGATGGATCGTTCTCGACGTCGATTCTGAAGGGGAGTTATGCGTTCACGCTCGGCGGCGCGAATGTGGGCGGCACGGCGTCGTATGCCATCGGCGGCGTTCTTGTGACGAACGGAACCGGCAGCATCAGCGGGGGAGTGTTCGATGTGAATTCGGGCGGGTCGGTGACGGCGGATACCAGCGTCACGTCGTCGTACTCGGTCGCCTCCAGCCTGGGGCGAATTACCTTCACGCTGACCAATGGGTCGACGACGCGCAACTTCGCCGGGTACGCGACTTCGAGCGGATCGGTCGAGATCATCGAGCTCGATACGGACATCCTGGCAAACGGCACGGCGTATTTGCAGACGAGCACGGGGATCCCGGAGGGGAGCTTCGCGCTGAATTTGACGAGCAATGCGAACACAAGCGGGTTCACGGAAGAAGACGTGATCGGCCAGGTTGCAGTGCCGGGCGGCGTGGTCGTCCCACAGGGGAATATCGATATCGACGACAAGGGCACGGTGACAACGGGAGCGCCGATCGAGACCACGAGCACGATTGGGGCACCCGACTCGAACGGGCGCGGGACGACGATGCTCGAAACGCACTCGGCGAATTACTCGCTGGCGTATTACGTGGTGAGCAACGGCGCCGCGCTCGCGATTGAAATTGATGGGCAGCGCGTGGCGGCGGGCATCGCTGTGCGACAGTTCTAAGGTTCCTGCGCGAGATTCCTGCGTTGTCATAAGGGAAGACCCCCAAGTACGAACGTACTATTGCCGTATCCCCGGCCACGACCGAAAATCGTAATAGCGAAACAGAATCAATGTCTTCCGGGGGGAGCGGCGCACCGCCGTTCGTACTACCGACGATGACAACATTGAAGGAAACGCTGGAGGTCGGCGAGTCCCCTGTTTCACAGGGAAACAGCCGCCCAGAGTCAGGCCATCTCCGTTCCGACGCAGTCTCTTTGGACGTTCCCGTAAGGGTGCATGGGTCGCGTGTGACCGAAGTCGTGCGCGGGACTACACCCCACACCGATCCCTTCGAAGAGGAGACGACCACGCTGATCGTGTTTCCTCAAGGCGGTGTTCTGAGGATGTCCACGGTGGTCAGCGCGGGGCAAGCGGTGGTTCTGACGAACCTGAAGTCGCGGCAAGACGCTATTTGCCGGGTCGTGAAGGTTCGCACGAACCCGAACCTGCATTCCTACGTCGAGATCGAATTCACCCACCCCCAGCCGGGATATTGGGGCGTTTATTTCCCATCGGATGGACCTGAGCTGGCGAAGAAAACTGCGCCTCCGGTCCCGCCCGCTGCGTCGATTCCAGCAGCGCCCGTCATTCCTCTTGTGGTGCCGAAGACTCAAGTCGTTGCGAAGGACAAGTTGGTCCTCGAGGCTCCCGCGCCGCTTGAGCCAGTGCCACACACGCCGCTCGCGGGTCCTCGCGACGCGACCGTCGAGAGCGAAAAACAGATTCACCCCTTCGAAGCGCCAAGCAAGAGAACGAGTTTCGAGCGTCCGACGGTGGCCCCTCCGGCTTCACCGCCCGCTCTTTCGCTGACAGAATTGCGCGGAGACGCCTCGGCAGTGTCTGCGAAGCCTTCTTCGGGCGCTAACGTGGCAGAAGAATTGGACGCCAGATCGCAGGTTATCGGGGAATCGTCGTCGGACAAAGAATCCGCCACGTTCGGGCGGTTTGCGGCCAGCTCCGGCCTTGGCGCTCCGCGCGCAGCATCGCGCGAGTTCGGCTCGCGTCTGGACTACGGGACGCTGGGAGCCGCAAGCCCGGCCGCAGAAACCCATCAGGACGCAGGCCGAAACTGGTTCCTGATTGCGGCTTCGGTGGTGTTGTTCGCGGCGGTGGGAGGGGGGGCCTTCTACTTCTACGCACGACCTGCCACGCGGCTCGCAACCCCTGCACCTGCGGCGCCCGAGCTGCCTGGCCGCACAAACGCCGTGGAGAGTCTTGTTTCGGCTCCCTCGCCTGCGAGCGAATCCGCGAGCCAACGTGTGAGCACGCCGAGCCCAGCACCCGCGATCGCGGTTCATACGACCGAAGTGGTGCCATCAAGGCCCGGCAAGTCTATCCCTAGCGAAAATAAACCGAACGCTTCGACCAAGGAGAAAGCTCCGAGCGCAGCGCCTGCGGTACCCGACATGTTTGGCGCTCTGAACGCCCACCCGGTGTCCTCCGCGCGAGCGACTGAGGGGCCGCGCGAAGCGGCGCCTTCGATCGACCCCGGCATGGCAGCCGGCAGCGAGACTAGCGCGCTCCCGGCACTGGGCGCTTCTTCGGTGACTTTGGCTCCGCCGGCACAACCTGTCCCTGATGGGCCCGTCTCTGTCGGCGGCGAAGTAAAGCCCCCGAAAGTGGTTTCGGCGGCGTTGCCTGTCTACCCGGCGATTGCTCGGCAAGCGAACGTCGAGGGAAACGTAGTCGTCCGAGTGGTGATCGACAAAGCGGGCAATGTGTCTGATGTGCACGCCATTTCCGGCCCTCCGCTCCTCCGCCAGGCAGCCGTGGACGCACTGCGCCAGCGGAAGTATGAGCCGTCGAGGTTGAACGGCCAGCCCATATCGATCGAGATGCTGGTGACGATTCAATTTCATCGGTAGCCGCGCTCCGACGGTTTAGAGCGCTCAGCAGCTGTGCGCTGAAACACGTCTTCCGCATGATATCGACGTCAAACTCATCCCGCACGGTTGCTTTTTTGTCCGCGCTGTCATCCAATGGAGTAGTTTCCCGGGACGGAGTGTCTTCTTAGGCTGAGGTGAGCCATGCGAGAAGCGGTGATTGTGAGCTCGGTGCGGACAGCGGTGGGCAAGGCGCCGAAGGGGACGTTGCGCGCGACGCGGCCAGATGACCTGGCCGCGATCACCATCCAGGAAGCACTTGGGCGGGCGAAGGGCCTCGAATCCAAGGATGTCGAGGACGTCATCATCGGCTGCGCCATGCCCGAGGCGGAACAGGGAATGAACGTCGCGCGGATCGCGTCGCTGCGCGCCGGGCTGCCAGTGACCACTGCGGCCATGACCGTCAATCGCTTCTGCTCTTCGGGTTTGCAGGCGATCGCCATCGCAGCGCAACGAATCATGGCGGGACAGGGAGATGTCTTGATCGCGGGCGGCGCGGAGTCCATGAGCATGGTTCCGATGGGAGGGCACAAAGTCTCGCCGAATCCCTGGCTGATGGACAGCTACCCGGACACGTATCTCAACATGGGCCTGACGGCCGAAAACGTCGCGAAAAAGTACGGCATCACGCGCGAGCAGGCCGACGAATTTTCGTTCGCGAGCCACCAGAAGGCGCTGGCCGCCATTTCGGCGGGCAAGTTCAAGGACGAAATCGTGCCCGTCGATGTAAGCTATACAGCTGTGGAAGGTGGCTCCAAGGGTTCTTCCAATGGCGCCCGGCCGAAAGTGCACAAGATTCGATTCGACACGGATGAGGGCCCGCGAGCGGACTCGTCGCTCGAAGCCCTTGCAAAGCTCAAGCCCGTGTTTCACGCGCGCGGCTCAGTGACGGCGGGGAACAGCTCGCAGACGAGCGATGCCGCGGCTGCTTCGGTTCTCACGAGCGCCGAACGGGCGAGCGAACTGGATTTGAAGCCGCTGGCGCGATTTGTGGCTTTTGCTACTGCCGGTTGCCCGCCCGAAGAAATGGGCATCGGACCCATCTACGCGATTCCCAAGGCTTTGAAGTTCGCGGGACTGGACCTGGATCAGATCGACGTGATCGAACTGAACGAGGCGTTTGCCGCACAGTCTCTGGCGGTGATCAAGCTCGTCGGGCTCGACCCGGCCCGCGTGAACGTCAACGGCGGCGCGATCGCGCTCGGCCATCCGCTCGGATGCACGGGCGCGAAGCTCACGGCCACGATTCTGCGCGAGCTTGAACGCCGCCAGGCGCGCTACGGCCTGGTAACCATGTGCATCGGGGGCGGCATGGGAGCGGCGGGGATTTTCGAGCGAGCCGCGTAGGCCGGCCATTGCGTTCGACGTCTCTGGGCGAGACAATCTAGGCAATCAAGTAGCGAAAGCGAAGGGATAGCATGGCGACCACAACAGTTTCGCGATCGCTGAATCGCGGCGGTGCATTCTTAGTTGCGTCCACGGCCCCTGAGGACGTTTTCACACCCGCCGATCTCAACGACGATCAGCGCCTGCTTGGGAAAACCGTCGAGGAGTTCGTCGCCAAAGAGGTCGTCCCGAACATCCCCGAGCTCGAGAAACATAAGGAAGGCCTGATGCCGCAAATGGTCCGCAAGGCCGGCGAGATCGGCCTCCTGGGGGCCGGCATCCCGGAAGCTTACGGCGGAGCGGCGCTCGACAAGGTCTCCATGATCGTCGTCTCGGAAAAACTGAGCGCATACGCCTCGTTCGTGGTTGCGTTCGGCGCCCACACGGGAATCGGCACGGTCCCCATCGTTTACTTCGGTACCGAGGCGCAGAAGCAAAAGTATCTTCCGAAAATCGCTTCCGGCGAGTGGCTCTCCTGTTACGCGCTTTCCGAGTCGCAGGCAGGTTCGGACGCGCTCGCTGCGCGCACGCGCGCGGTCCTTTCACCCGACGGAAAGAGCTGGATCCTGAACGGGCAGAAGATGTGGATTTCGAGCGGCGGATTTTCCGACGTCTATATTGTCTTCGCGAAAGTGGACGGCGAAAAATTTTCGTGCTTCATCGTCGAGCGCGGCACGCCGGGTTTCTCGGTCGGGGCCGAAGAGAACAAGATGGGAATTCACGGGAGCTCGACGGTCCCGTTATTCTTTGAAAACGCGGCGATCCCGAAGGAGAATCTGCTGCACGAGATCGGGCGTGGCCATATCGTCGCGTTCAACACCCTCAACGCCGGGCGCTTTTCGCTGGGCGCCAGTTGCGTGGGCGGCGCCAAGCAAGTCCTCGCCATCGCATCGAAGTACTCGAAGGAGCGCACCGCCTTCGGCAAATCCATCTGCGAGTTTGGCTTGATCAAGGCAAAGCTCGGTGAAATGGCCATCCGCACCTACGCGCTCGAATCGATGATCTACCGGACCGCCGGGACGATCGAGGCAGCCGTCTCCACCGCTGGCAAGGACAAAGTTCAGCAAGCTATGGAGGTTCTCGAGGAATACGCCATCGAAAGCTCGATCAGCAAGGTGGTCGGCAGCGAGACGCTGGACTATTGTGTGGACGAGGCCGTGCAGATTTTCGGGGGCTACGGTTTTCACGAAGACTATCCCGTGGCGCGCGCCTACCGCGATAGCCGTATCAACCGCATCTTCGAAGGTACGAACGAGATCAATCGCCTCGTAATCATTCAGATGCTGATGAAACGCGCCATGGGGGGCATCCTGCCTTTGATCCCGGCGGCCATGAAGCTCGGCGAAGAACTCCTCGCGGGGCCGTCCCTCGAAGAGGCCCCTGCGGGTGCGTTCGCCGAAGAGGAGCGATCGCTCTCGCAGGCGAAAAAGATCTTCCTGCTCGCCGCGGGGGCGGCCGTGCAGAAATTCCGCGATCAACTGGCCAACCAGCAGGAAATCGTCGGTTCGCTCGCGAATATCGTGATGGACGTGTACGCCGTGGAATCTTCCCTGCGACGCGCGCAGAAGGCTGCCGGGGCGCACGGCCAGGCGGCAGCTCTGATGGCCGACGCCACACGCGCCTTCACCTGCGACGCCATGGACCGCATCGAGAAGGAAGCGCGCACCGCACTCGCCGCGACCGTCGAAGGCGACACGCTGGTCACGCAGCTTGCCGCGCTGAGACGTTTTGCGAAGCATGCGCCATTGGATACGATCGCTCTTCGCCGGCGCCTCGCAGACGCCGTGCTCGCACAGGATCGGTATCCCTTCGAAGGGCGCTGATCGCCCGGCGCGAAACAAAAGCGGATCTCGGCTCTTCTCGGACGCAGACTGTCGCCGCAAACTGTCGTACCAAAGCCGCTTAAAGACCCATCCCACTTTCCATATTCGGGAAACAGATTTCCATCGAGGTGGTTCGAGAATTCGCCGAGATCATTGAATCTCCATCGGTTAGTCTCTGTTTCTTGTGGACTCTGCTTTGCATCTAAGTAGCTGGAGGCATGTGGAGAGTCGATGAAGACTGTTTTGACCCGGCTCAAGGCTGTTGCAGGCGTCCTCATTCAGAAGACAAAGGTCCGCAAGGGGTTGTTGTCGATCCTCGCGGCGTTCGTCGTCTTTCAGCTCTATTTTGTGCGCGAACTCCTCGCGGCGGAGTTGATTTTCGGGGTCGGATTCGCAGTGGTGTTGGTCCTGGTTGGAATCTTTTATCTCGTCGGCACGCTTGGCGAGCGGGGCCTCGAATTGACCGAAGCAGGTGCTCGCGTGGCCTTGAGTTCAGCGCGGCGCGGCTACAGTGCTCTCGAGGAAATCAGCAAAAGGCCATTGCGCCATCCACATTCAGAGTCTGCCCAGTAATCAGCAATCGCACTGACCCCATCGAAAACTGGCAAGTCCATTCGCGCCGCGCACGAATGCGAAACCACTTGACAGGGTGCGACGCGGGGACTACCCTCCGCAGTCTTACTACTTGTGTAACCTGTGCGGAGGCAGCATGGCCTTGAAACACAAGGGCCCGGTCGGGGAAAGGTCGGCTTCCGACCGAGATTTCGAAGTCCTGCTGCGCCGCGCCTCCAAATGCCTCGCGGTTCGTCAGCCTCACCCGGTGAGGAGTGGTCGCCCGAGCCGTAAGACCCCTCGTTCGGCGGCCTAGCTACCTTCAGTTACTTCCGGGAAGATCACTGCTTCCGGAGAATTGTCGCCGGGGATCCTGTGCAGGTTCCGCCTAAGTGGCTCCGGGGCCTGGACTCGAACCAGGATAACCAGCTCCAAAGGCTGGCGTGCTACCAATTGCACTACCCCGGAGTAGTGCAAGAAAGTGTAGCAGACATTTTCTCGATTTGTTTTATTCGCCCCGCTGTTCAAGTTCTCTCGTTTGCTGCACTGCCGCCAATTTGTTAGGCTTCTCAAGCCTTTGAACGCGGAGAGGTGTCCGAGCGGTTTAAGGAGCACGCTTGGAAAGCGTGTGTTGGGGAAACTCAACCGTGGGTTCGAATCCCACCCTCTCCGCCATACCTAAAGAAGTCCCATCTCGGGTGACCGGAAAGGTTCCGTCAGGGTTCGATCATACTACGGGCTGCGAAGTGTTCAATTCAGTACAGACGCGTCAGTCCGCAGCGGGTATTTAGTAGGGCAACAAAATACCCCTCAGCTAAACATTCCTGAACCTCCCCCACCCTGAGCCACCAATTCTCAGGGTGTGCGGACGGATTAGACCGGCTGCATGCGCACAGCGCGTGGAACACACTGGCTACAATACAAGCGGGGTTGTAGGAACACCGATTACGAATGTGTGCAGAATGGAACAGATATCCGTACTCGACACATCTATCATGTAGCTGGACGGCATCGAGGGCACGCTTCACATGCAAAACATACAACTCGGTCCGTCAGGCTCTGGCGGTCCGCCTCCGAGTCACGATCAGGCGGGATTAGCGAGTTCGTTCGGCCTCGACGGAATTGGCGTGGTGTTTCGCTTTGGCCGAAACGCGCGGACAGGCGTCAGCCTCAGCTATGGCGGTGTCTCGTCTGGATTAGGGAGGACAGTCGTGGGTGCCCTCTGTAAGTGGGCAGGCAAACTTTGCGCCGCCAATCCGCCACTTTTCTTGCTGACTTCGGAGACTAGGATAAGGCTCGCTCTCGTCTAAACGACAGATTTTCGCAGACCCTAGGATGGCATTGAACGGCGGAGTTTCAACGTGATTTCCAGGGCCCAATTCGCGTGCTCAATTCTTATCTATTTCGCAGCTGGGCCATGTGTTTCGGCTCAGACACAGAGCACAGTTCCAACAGATGAATCTATCGTTGCTCAGATGGCGCAGGCTCAGGCCGAAAACCGCACTCACTTTCGCCCATATATCGTCACGCGCGACTACACACTGTTTGGCCAGGAGACCCATCTTGAGTTGAAGTCCCGCGTTATTGCTGAGATAACCGTCGGGCCTCCCGACTCCAAGAAATACACCATCGAAAATCGCGACGGATCTGGATTGGGAGAAAAAATCGTTCGCAAAATGCTGGACGGCGAGGTGGCTTTCGCGAAAGATCCCGGCTCGACCGACATTACGGGCGACAACTATGATTTCCTGCTCGTCCGCGAGGGCGAGTTGAGCGGTCAACGCTGCTATGTGCTCGAGCTACTTCCCAGGCGAAAATCTAAGAACTTGCTCCGCGGGATTATTTGGGTGGATGCTAACACCTACTTACCTCTCCGCGTCGAGGGCGAACCTGCAAACAGTCCCTCATGGTGGTTGAGGGATGTGCGCATTGTCCTCCTCTATGGCTATGTCGGCCCTATGTGGCTGCAAACGTCCTCGGAAGCTACAGCCAACGTTCGAATACTCGGCCGATCCAGCATGGTTTCGCAGGACGTGAAATATCAAATCGGCGAACTCACTTATGCTGCTTCATTGCCACAGACGATGGCTTCAGCCCGGGAGATGACTACCGAGGGACAGCGGTGATGTGCATCCTCGGCCTGGTATTCGCCTTGAGTGGTTCTGCTCCCACCTCCGCTCACGCTGCGCGACTTAGGTCCAACCGGCTCTGAACCTAGTGAACAACCTCAGAAGGGCCACACCGCGATGTGATCGATGCAGGCATACCCGGGTATGTCGTCAAATCGGATTCGGGCCGCGGTCTCTCGATAGCGCTTGAGAACCTAGCGACCCACAAACCTTCTTACTCGAGCCGCATATCGGATGTTATCGCGAATCCGCTGCGCGAAGACACTGGTGCGGACTTGAAGAAACCCAGGACGCTGGTCACATCGCGTGAAAACGGTGGAACCCCCCCGAGCCAACATCATGCGAAAACTGGAACTGCATACAGTGAGTGAGTTAGTGCGGTACGCCATCCGCAATCAGATCATTGAAGCCTGAAAATCGCCCGCCTAAGCGTGGCGTCGAGTAGGCCTTCACAGCGCTTATCCCAACACGACTCGGATCACATGCACGGCGCCATCGTCTGACAACGGAATATTCGCCGGGCCAGGCAATATCTTGCCATCCAGCTCCATGAGAGCAACCCCGTGAGCGACATTTGAAGGGTTTTCGACCTGGACATCGTATATCGAAGAGTGGTAGCGGAATCTCAGGGAATACTTGGGCCAGTTTCGGGGAATGCAAGGGTCAACGCTGAGGGTCATGCCGCGCACGCGGAATCCCAGAATCCATTCCATGCCAGCTCGATAGAGCCAACCTGCTGAACCCGTATACCACGTCCATCCACCGCGCCCCACGTGCGGAGCTTCCGCGTAAATATCGCCTGCAACGACATATGGCTCTACTTTGTACCGCTGGGCGCTGGCGCGTGAGTTGGAGCGGTTGATCGGATTCAGCATCCGAAAGATCTCGCTCGCCCTGTCGCCGTCCCCCATTGCTGCGAAGGCTATGAGTGTCCAAACCGCGGCATGCGTATATTGTCCGCCATTCTCGCGAATTCCCGGTACATAGCCTTTGATGTATCCAGGATCGCGTGGCGTGTGATCGAAGGGAGGCGTCAAGAGCAAGACCAAACCGTCGGGACGACGAATGAGATGCTGGTCGACGGCCGCCATTGCGCGTGCTCCGCGTGCCGGTTCTGCTGCACCACTGATGATTCCCCAGGATTGAGCGATAGAGTCAATGCGGCATTCGGAGTCCAAGAAAGAGCCCAAGGGGGTGCCATCATCGTAGTACGCCCGGCGGTACCACTCACCGTCCCACCCTGCCCGCTCGAGTGCCGCCTTCAGGGCGCTAACATGAATCCGCCAACTTTCCGCGCGGTTGCGTTCACCGCGCGCATCCGCAATCTTGGCAAACTCCCAGAGGATCGCGTGCAGAAACCAACCGAGCCATATGCTTTCGCCTTTGCCTTGTTGGCCGACGCGGTTCATGCCGTCATTCCAATCGCCGGTGCCCATCAGCGGCAGGCCGTGTTCGCCGACCTTAAGGCTGCGGTCTAGAGCACGCGCGCAATGCTCGAACAATGTTGCGCGAGTTTCCGAGACGCGTGGATCGAAATAGGACTCGTTTTGGCCCTCGGACAGCGCATCGCCTTCGAGAAATGGTACTGCTTCTTCCAGGATAGCCATGTCGCCCGTGGCTTCAATGAAGTGAATGAGGGCATAGGGCAGCCACAAAAGATCGTCGGACATTCGCGTGCGTATGCCACGACCGGAAGGCGCGTGCCACCAATGCTGGACGTCGCCCTCGACAAACTGGCGGGCCGCTGCGCGCAACAAGTGCTCGTGAGCCACCGCTCGTTTCGCAACCGTCAAAGCCATGACATCTTGCAATTGATCGCGGAAACCGTACGCTCCGCTCAACTGATAGAATGCCGCTCGCGCCCAGACGCGACAGGCGAGCGTCTGGTAGAGCAGCCATCGATTGAGCAGCAAGTCCATCTCCCGATCGGGGGTCGTGACCTGCACGGCGCCAAGGATATCATCCCATTGGCGTGTCACCTCATTCAGCGCCTCATCCAGATCCGTGGCGCGATAGCGAGTGAGGAGTTCGCGCGCCTTTTCCCTGCTTTCCGCCTGGCCGAGGAAGAATGGGATTTCTACGCGCGCGCCAGGACGCAGTTCGATTACCGTCTGCAACGCGGCGCACGGATCGAGGGCAGCGCCAAACCTTCCGGAAAGTGGGCGCCCACTTTCCAATGCCGCAGGCCGCTCAAGTGTGCCGTTCCGGCCGAGAAATTCCGTGCGATCGCAAGTGAAGGAACTCGGGCGTCTGCCAATGTCGGCAAAGCTGATGCGTCCTCCGAATTCTCCATTCCACGTGCTTCGGGCCAGAATAGCTCCCGTGCGTGGATCGACCTCCGTGACTATATAAGGAATCGAGGCGGTGCGCGAACTACCCAAAAGCCATTCGACGTATCCCGTGACCGAGATCCGCCGGACACTTCCAGATTCATTTTGCAACGTCAGCCGGGAAATCTTTATGGAGTCGTTCACAGGAACGAATTGAACGAGGTCGACCGAGATACCATGCGACGCGTGGCTAAAACGGCTGTAGCCCTGACCGTGGCGGGCTATGTAGGTGCCGTCTTCATAGCGTATGGGAAGGGCTGTGGGAGTCCATATTTCGCCGGTGCTTTCGTCGCGCAGATAGATTGCCTCGCCTGGGGGATCGACGACATGATCGTTGGACCACGGTGTAATTTGATTCTCATGACTGTCGAGCGACCAAGTGAAGCTTGATCCTGACTCCGAGACCAGGAACCCAAAGTTCGGGTTCGCAATCACATTAATCCAGGGCTCCGGCGTTCGCAGCCCTTCCCCCAGCAGGACTGCATATTCGCGACCATTTTCGGCAAAGCCGCCAAGGCCATTGAAATACTGAAGCTTTTCTTGCGGCACCGGCACGTCTAGACGTCGGGTCGTACGATTTGGCCGGACTCCGGGAGGAGGGGCGGCGGCCTCCCGATGCTGCGATCGTGCGATCTGGTCCGAAAGTGTGCCCCGTCGGCTGAGCAGCACCACTCGCGCCAGCGCTTGGAGCTGAGCTCGCGTCTGCGGCGACAAGAGATCTGCGCGAAGCAGGAAAATCTTTCCGCTCGCGGCGCTCGTGTCTGGCGAGAGCCTCAATTGACTCCCGCGGACGAGCGTTTCAAGGGAGCTTTGGAGCTCCTGCACGTAGGATGTGGGCTTCTCGTTGATAATCACCACATCGGCAGAAAGCTGTTTCACGCGCCAGTATTCATGTGCCCGGAGCAACTGTCGGATCGTGTCGACATCGTCAGCATCATCGATCCGTGCTACGACAACAGGGAGGTCACCCGAGATTCCCTGTCCCCAGAAAGCCGATCGATCGAGAGCGGTGGCGCTGAGAACATCCGAGCTCGGTCGCAGCGTCGCGTCGGAATAGATTATGGCATTCGCGAGCCGCTGGAAGAGATGCGCCTCTTCGGGACTGACGCCGAGGTGGCGCAACTGCACTTGTGCCTGGGTCCATGCAAGCGTTCGACTGCGCTCAAAGGTTCTGGCATCGCGGTATTTGTCGGTGAGGTTCAGCACCTCTTCTCGCATAGAGGCTACAACTGTAGAAAAAACCAGGTGTGTAGTGTGCCCTGGTGGAACATGCACCGTGCGACGGAGGCTCATTATCGGGTCGAGCACGGCGCCCACTGTGTTGGAAAGCGGCATCCCATCGACGATCGAGACCGCATTTCGGAGGTTCTGCGTGCGTCCGATGAATCGCGCCCGATCCGTCTCATATTGCAGCTCGCCGGCTGAATCGCCTTCCACGACAAGCACGTGCGCGGCCCAAATGGAGGCTTCGTCGTCCGACCGCTTCCGGCGTGTCGCAAGGAGTGCTCCTACGCCAGGAACGAACTCCGTCTCAACGAAGAGGTTCGAAAAGGCCGGATGCGCCGTGTCGGTGGCTTGAGTACTGAGTGAGAGCTCTGCGTAAGAAGTCACCTGGATATCCCGCGCGCGCATTCCTGTGTTTGTGATTGAGACTCGGCGCATTTCCGCGTCATCTTCTGATGAAACAACGACTTCGAGCGCCGTTGTCAATGAACGGTCGCGGCGGACGATCTCCGCATGGTCTTCATAAAAAGACACCTCATAGGAATCCGGCTCGATGCCGGTCGGTTGAAAACCAGCCGACCACACGTTACCGGTCTGTTCATCGCGGAGAAAAATGTACGCACCCCAGCAGTCCGTAGTCAGATCTTCGCGCCAGCGCGTAACGGCAATATCGCCCCAACGACTGTAGCCGGAGCCAGCCGACGTCAGCATCACCGCGTAGCGGCCATTGGAAAGGAGTTCGGTGCGTGGCGTGGCATCGTGAGGGGTCGTGAACTGACGTACGGCGGGAGGAACAAGTTCACGCACATGAGATGCCGCGGATACCTCCTCGGCTCTGGGTCGCGCCACCAATACGTCCCTCGGGGTGCGCTCTTGCATAAGAAGTTCAGTGGCTTGCACCATTGGCACCGCATGAAACCGATTGCACATTGCGCCATCGTTGAGGGTGTTGGCGAGCGCGACCAGAAACATGCCCTGATGGTGCGCCATATAGGCGCGCACGATTGCGACGTTCTGTCCTTCGGGCAACCGGGAACTCGTGTAATCGAGTGCCTCATAAAAGCCATAGGTTCCTCGGCCGCCTTCTCGGGTGAGGCGGTCGAGGTTTTGGAGCGCCGCAGATGGGTCAACCATTGCGGCAAGGGCGGTGGCGTATGGTGCGACGACCAGATCTTCGCTCAGTCCTCGCTTGAGTCCCAGGCCCGGCACGCCAAAACTAGAGTACTGATAGACGAAATTAATGTCGCGAACCGCGTAGGCCGATTCCGAGATTCCCCACGGCACACCGCGTTCCTCTCCGTATTCGATCTGGCGCGTCACGACCTGCTGATATGTCTGACTCAACAAACTGTTCGTGGGAGAGCGCATGACGAGCACCGGCATCAAGTACTCAAACATCGAGCCCGACCATGAGACGAGCGCCGAGCCGCGCCCCGCGGGCGTCAAGGCGCGGCCCAGCCGAAACCAGTGCGATGAGGGCACGTCGCCTTTCGCAATCGCAACGAAGCTTGCAAGACGCGCCTCGGAGGCGAGGAGATCGTAGCAGTTGGGATCCAACTCTCCGTCTGCGCTGCGATATCCAATTGAAAACAGCTTGCGAGTAGCGTCGAACAGAAAACTGAAATCCATTGCCTCAAACATCTCTTCCGAACGTTTCGCAATTGCAAGCAACCGGCGGTGCAGAGACGCTGCCTCTGCGGCCGACTGCTGCATCGATTGAATCAGCGCGTCGATCCGCTCGAGCTGGTCTCCCCGCGAAACGGAATCGCCGGCCAAACGCGCACGCAAAGCCGTCAATTGGCGGATGGCGCCATCGCACCTATCGGGGGCGTCGGCGAGCGTGGCGTCGTTGGGGAAGAAAGGCTCAATCGCCGTCCATTCTGGGGCCTTCGCTGCGCGACTTTCAGCAATCGCCGCCGCTCCCTCAGAACTCAGCCTGAGCCAGGGGAGGAGGGTCTTCGCATCCCGCAAATGGCAACTGATGCAGACCTCAAGGGCCTCGGACCAAGCGCGCACTTCCGCATTTGCGGCATTTCCCAGTTCTTGCGCTAGAGTCTGGGCAATGTCGGCAACTGTGCGAGCCCGTCCGTACACCTCCACAATTTTTACCCCCCATCCTGGGGCATGGCTGGGTATGGAACGAACCGACGCAGCCAAAAGATCGACGGCATTGCTGAGTTGCTTCCGCGTCACGGAGTGGACACGCTGCGCATCGGAAACCTCGGTCAGCGCCTCGCGCAGCAGCCCGATCACGTCTTCGATCCCGGCAAACATGCGCGGTTCTACGGACGATCTCTGAATCAGCTCGCGGCAACCACTGGCAAGCGCCAACAGATGTCCTGCAATGTTTCCGCTATCGACCGTGGATATGTATTGGGGATCTAGCGGGCGGAGATCACGCGTGTCGTACCAGTTGTACAAATGGCCGCGGAATTGTTCGAGCTTGCTGATGGTCTCGAACGTGGCCTCAACACGCTCCAAGGTATCATGCGTTCCCAGCCAACCGAAATCGCGCGCAGCAAGCGTGGAGAGCAGATAAAGCCCGATGTTCGTCGGTGAAGTTCGATGAGCGACCGCGGGTTTGGGATCTTCCTGAAAATTGTCCGGCGGCAAGGAATGGTCCTCGGTCGTAACAAACGTCTCGAAGAAGCGCCATGCGCGCCGTGAAGCTGCGCGTAGAGCCCGAGCGTGCGCCGGAGCCAACAGCTCCCGGTCGGTGTGTGGAGGCGGAAGGCTGATCCAATGCGCCACTCCGGGTGCTGATACCCACAGAAGAATGAAAGGGAAGGCGGCGAATAAGGCATGACGATGTCCTGCCCACACGGCTGCGAGCGCTGTGATTGCCAACACCACACCGCCAACCATCCGCCTGAAGACGCTGTAGAGATTCAGGTCGACCCTATATGTGGCTTGCGCGGCAGTGATCCATTCCAACATGTGTTTATGGGTGACAAACAATCGACCAAGCGTTCGCGCAATTGCGTCGGACATCAGCCATGCCTGGTAAGCAAGAAACACAACCGTCAAAGCCGCCTGCGATAGGCCCAGCGACAAATCCGAAGCCACGCCGCGAAAATGACTCCGCTTTGAAATTCCCCCCAGACTCGCATTCATTCCAGCCAAGAAAGGAATGAGCGCCGGAATCGCAATCGTTGCGAGCGCGAATCGTGCCCACAGCCAGGGAGGGAGCTCCGGTGTCAGCCATCCTGCTACGAGCGTTAGAAACATGCAGGGTGCCGAAAGGGACCGGCGGAGGTTGTCCAGCATCTTCCAGCGACCGACTATGGGAATCCTGAATTTCCGGCCACGCTGGGGTCCGGCACTTCCCGAGGCGATCCATGGCAGGAGTTGCCAATCCCCGCGCGCCCAGCGCTGTTGGCGCGCAGCGGCGGCTTCGTAGTGAGAAGGGAACTCATCGAAGAGCTCAATGTCGGTGGCAAGCGCTGTGCGCGCGAAGATTCCCTCAAACAGATCGTGACTTAGCAGAATGTTTTCAGGCACTTTACCAACCAGAGCAGCTTCGAAAACATCGAGGTCGTAAATCCCTTTACCGGTGTAGGAGCCTTCGCGGAAGAGATCCTGGTACACGTCCGAAACAGCCGAAGAATAAACATCGATTCCACTGGGGCCAGAAAAAATTCTTTGAAAGACTGATCCCTCCCGATCCCCCGGCAATGATGGCGTAATCCGGGGTTGAACGATGCTGTAGCCATCCACCACGCGCCCTTCATCTGCATCAAATCTGGGTTGATTCAGCGGGTGAGCCATCGTGCCTACAAGACGGGCTACCGCTCCGCGGGGTAAGCGGGTGTCCGCATCTAGGGTGATGACGTAGCGAACGTCGGGAACTGACTCCGGGGAGCGCCCGGTGGGTGTGATGAATGTCGTGTCTGCAGAGCCGCGAAGTAGCCAGTTCAGTTCGTGGAGCTTGCCGCGCTTCCGCTCCCACCCCATCCACTTTTCCTCCGATTTATTCCAAACGCGCTTTCGGTGAAAGAGAAGGAAGCGGTTGCCGCCTCCGGGCGCAGGCCCGTGACGTCTGTTCAACTCGGCGATGCCATGCGCGGCAGCGGCCAACAAATCATCATCGTTCGGCAGCGTTTCCGTTGTCGCGTCTACCCAATCGGAGAGCAATGCAAACCGCAGATCGCCGTCAGAATTTGCCAAGTAATGAATTTCGAGCCGTTCTACTTGTTTGCTGATTTCATCCTCTGAGATCAGTAAGGTGGGAACCACGACGATTGTTCGCAGACCCTCAGGAACGCCGCGGATTTCGAGTCGCGGAAGGGGGCGCGGGCCGAGCAGGTCCGTGACACCACGGTTGATGAGAGCAATCGCGAGCTCCGATGCCGGAATCGCTGCCAGGAGGCCAAACAACACAAGGTGCGGGATGCTCGCTCCTAATTCCCACGAACGCGCCAGAGGTAACGCAAGAATAATCGTGGTCAGTAGGGCAATCGTACCGAGATAACCTGGCACAGCGGCACGAACGTAAAACCGCAGAAGCCAACGCCTCCATGGAACGTGAAAACCGATTTCGTGCTCGAAAGCCAGACGTCCGTGGGAGATCAGGTAGTACCCGGGGTCCGAGCGGCTTCGCTCTCGGTGCCCGGAGTTGGACGAAGAACTGCTGGCAGCCTGCTTGGCGCAGTCCACAGCGCGCTCCGCAACTTCGACCTCGGAATAGCCTGATCCTTGGGAAAGATCCTCGATAGCGTGCCGATAGGCATCGCGCGTCGCAAAGTCCATGGCACCGAAATTACTTCCGTCACGCAGAACCTGATCGACGAAACTGACACTCTCAAAAAATGCTTGCCAGTCGAATTCAGAGGTCAGGCGCATGCTCGTGATGATGTTGCGCACGGTCACGCTCATTGCTGCCTGCTGTTGATGTTCGGCGCGCACGATTTCGTCGGCGCTCGTTCCCTGCGCTGCCAGGCGCTCGTCGAGCCATAGCAGGATCGGGCCCACCTTCGGATCCAAATCGCGCAAGCGTTGGATCAGCTGGACCGCAAATGCTCGGTCCAAAGGCTTCTTTTCGAACTGGCGGAGGACGGCCGCCGGGGAAACAAGTGACTGGCCCCCCGTGCCAAGAAGCCCATCAGCTAGAACATCAGCTTCTTCGCTCGCATCGCGACTCAATACCATGCGTGCGGAAAGCCGGCGCAGGTTTTCAATCAGCACAATTCGTAACGTGATGGCAACGGCCCAGAGTTCGCCGATCGTGAGCGGTTGCACGCGCTGGTAGGCGGTGACAAAGCGGCGCAAGACATCCGGGTCGAAACGGCTGTCCGTGTGCGCCACGAAAGCCCACGCAACGCCGTAAACTCGTGGATAGCCTTCCAGATGACCCGAAGCAAGTTTGGGTAACTTACGATAGTAACCGACAGGCAAGTCATCCCGGATCTCGCGAAGCTGCTCCTCAACAACGTAAAAATTGTCAACGAGCCACTCTGCGGCGGGCGTGATGGCTTGTTCTCGTTGGATAGCGCGAGCGGTAGCGCGGTAGTATTCGAGTAACAAGCGGCCGTTTTCCGCGACACGGGGAATCAAGGGCTTGCCCGGGCTCGAGTCGGCGGAAATCGCCTGCGCTGCAGCAAGACTCTCTGCATGCTGTTCCAGGCGATCGACGCTAAACAGCTCGCCCAGAATAGGCTCTTCGATCTCGGCGAAGACGCTTATGGGTGGCGCAGAAGGCATCGCTTCCTAGGAGTACCTCCTCCATCACAGCCTGATCATGTTACCGCAATGCCCGCCCGTTCACATCGTCGCTTGAATGCACGACGGGTGTGACTCTCCTCCCCGGAGGTCACGCGCGATTGAATCCGGCATCCCCAGCAAAACGCGCGAATCCAACGGCGTCCGCTCCGCACGCCAAACTTTTGATGTCGGCATCTGGGTGGGCTGATTGCGCAACGCGATCGCTGTTTGGAGTATTCTTTCCAAATCGCTTCGCCGATACGGATGGCAAATGAAATCGAAAGCACGGATGTTCAAGGCTGCCAGGTAATCCCGGTATTCGTGGGGACATGTGGGTGCGCAAACAATGATCACTGGAATTTCAGCGCGCTGACGCTTCAGGTGCCTTACGACGTCCCGATACGTGCCATCGACGAGCCAGAAACCGCAGAAACAGGCCGTGACGTCCTGCTTGGCAAGCGCAGACTTGATTTCTTCCATTCCACTCGCCCACAGGGTGTTGATTGTGTAGCTTTGCAAAAGCTCGTTCATGCTACGACGGATCTCCGGATCTGTCGTCGCCAGCAAGATGTTTGGCCGCCTAGATGATGGTTGCTCGGAACCTATACAGGACTGTGCGTGCAGCCGTTGCCGAATTTCGCGATAATCAGGTGCTGGGGGAATCATTGGCTTTACCCTTTCTGCCCGCCTTGTAAGAGCGCATGCACCTCGCCCGATCCGAAGATCTGTGTTTCTTGAGGCTTCCGGAC
>JBEKBY010000038.1:0-26787 GCA_050015155.1 Candidatus Acidiferrales bacterium
CACATCTACAACACGGTGCGTCCTCATCAGGCGCTCCGCTATCTCACCCCGCTCGAGTTCCTCGAGCGCTGGAAATCTCAACGAAAGAAAGCCGAGTGTCACTAATCATGTGGACGAGTACATCTCGTTGACGGCCACTCGCGCGAACGGCTATAGTGGCCGCGAGACGGCTCACGCCGCCCACCAGCATGAACTCTCGACTCCTCCACAATCTGAAAAAGCTGCTCGGCCGGGACGGCGTCCTGTACGAGCCGGAGGATTTGATGCTCTACGAGTACGACGGCTCGGTCGAAACGGCCCGGCCGAATTGCGTCGTGTTTCCGCGCACGGCGGCGGAGGTCGTGGAAATCGTGCGGCTGGCGAACCGCTACCTGATGCCGCTCGTCGGCCGCGGCGCGGGCACCGGCCTATCGGGAGGCGCGATCGCGCGGCAAGGTGGCATCATCACCTCTTTTGCGCGCATGAATCGCATCCTCGAAATCGACGCGGAGAATCAGCGCGCGCGCGTGCAGCCGGGCGTGGTGAATTCCGACCTGAGCGTAGCCACCGAGCACCTCGGGCTGCATTTCGCGCCCGATCCTTCGAGTCAGAAGGCGTGCACGATCGGAGGCAACGTCTCCGAAAACTCCGGCGGGCCGCATACGCTCGCCTACGGCGTGACGACGAACCACGTGCTGGCGCTGGAAGTGGTTCTCCCGACGGGCGAACTGCTGCATCTCGGGAATTCGGCGCTCGACGCGTCCGGCTACGACCTCACCGGCTTATTCGTAGGCTCGGAAGGCACCTTCGGCCTCGTCACGGAAATCACGGTGAAGCTCACGCGCCTGCCGGAAGCGACGAAAACGCTGCTCGCGGTCTACGAATCCGTGGACGACGCGACCGAGACGGTGGTCGAGATCACCGCACGGGGGATCACGCCGGCTGCGTGCGAAATGCTCGACGGGTGGACGATCCGCGCGGTCGAGGATTACGTCCACGCGGGGTTTCCGCTCGATTGCGCGGCGATCCTGCTGATCGAAGTCGATGGATTGCGCGAAGCGGCCGAATACGAGGGCGCCGAGGTGGCGGAAGTTTGCCGGCTGCACCGCGCGCGCGAGGTTCGCGTGGCCCGCGATGCGTGCGAGCGCGACCTGCTCTGGAAGGGCCGCAAGAACGCGTTCGGCGCCGTCGGGCGCCTTTCGCCAACGTACTACACGCAGGACGGCGTCATCCCGCGCACGAAACTTCCTGCGACCCTGAGGCGAATCAGCGAGATCGGCCAAAAGTACGGCTTCGCCATCGGCAATATCTTTCACGCGGGCGACGGCAACCTGCACCCGATTATCCTGTTCGACGCGCGCGACCAGCAGCAATTCCGCAATGCCGTCGCGGCGTCGGATGAAATCATCCAGTTCTGCATCGAGGTGGGCGGGGCGATCACCGGCGAGCACGGCGTGGGAATGGAGAAGGACCGGCTGATGCCGCTGCTCTTCAGCGAGGCCGATCTGGACCTGATGCGAAGCGTCCGCGACGTGTTCAATCCGGCGGGCTTGCTCAACCCTGGGAAAATCCTACCGACGCCGAAAGGCTGCGGTGAAATCCACGTGCGGCCCGCGCCCGAACCGGCACGGGCTTCCGGCCCGGCCCCGGCATGAACGCAGCGAGCGCAACGATTTCCTCGCGGCTCGCCGAAATTGCCGGCCCTTCGAACGTCAGCGCCGATCCCGCGCAGCTCGAAGCGTATGAAATCTGCGGCAAGACTCCCGGCGCGGCAGTGCGTCCCGGGTCGAGCGAAGAGGCCGCTGAGATCGTCAAATTCGCGGCGGCGGAAAAGCTCGCCATCGTTCCGATGGGCGCGCGGACGAAGCTCGGGATGGGCCTGCCGCCGCGGCAATACGACCTGGCGCTGGACATGACGCGGCTCGATCGCGTGATCGCGTACGATCCGGGCGATCTGACTCTCAGCGTCGAGCCGGGAACTCCGCTGCGCAGGCTCGAGGGCGTGCTCGCGGGGCACCGGCAATTTCTGCCGCTCGACGCGCCGTTCGCGAATCGCGCGACCGTGGGCGGCACGATCGCTTCGGGTGTGGATTCGCCACTGCGGCAGTTCTACGGCACGGCGCGCGATTACGTTCTCGGGATGGAATTCGTCACGGGCGATGGAACGGCGGCCAAGAGCGGCGGGCGTGTGGTGAAGAACGTCTCGGGTTACGATCTGCACAAGGTGATGATCGGCGCGCTCGGGACGCTCGGCGTCATCACGAAGATCAATTTCAGGACGTTCCCTCTGCCGGGAGCCACGCGGACGTTCGTGGCCGGCTTCTCGAGCAGCGAGCGAGCGCTCGATTTGCGCCACAGCGTGGCGAGCTCGCCGCTGAGGCCGCTGACCGTGGAGATTCTCAGCCCGCGCGCCGCCGAGTTGCTTTCGAGCGACGTCGCTGCGGGCATCGAGCCCGGCCCGATGCCGCCCGGCGAGCTTTCCAAGGAACAGTGGGCCGTCATGGCAAGCTTCGGGGGGACCGGGAAAATTCTCGAGCGGAGCGAACTCGAAGTGCGCCGGATGGCGGAAGAGGCCGGCGCCGCGGGGATCGCTGCCCTTGGCGATGACAAGGGGCCGGGCGCGTTCGGACGCACGCGCGAGTTCATTCCCATCGCGCTGGAATCTTCAGCGGCGACGACGATCCTGAAACTGGGCGTCCTGCCCACGCGGATGCGGCAAGTCCTGGATGCCGCAGCAAAGGCGGCTGACGCGGCCGAACTGCGCTGGGCAGCGCTCGCGCGCGGGCTTGGTGTGATCTATTTCGCGCTGTTCCCGAGCGAAGAGGCGCTGGGCCGCGCGCTTCTCGCCGCGAACGACATTCTTACCGAGTGCGCGGCGCTCGGCGGAAACGCTGCGATTCCCTGGTGCCCTGCCGCGTGGAAGAGCGCCCTGCCGGTATGGGGTCTCGACCGCGGCGATTTCGAGCAGATGCGCAAGCTGAAAAGAGTCTTCGACCCCCATGGGATTCTCGCGCCGGGGCGATTCGCGGGAGGAATATAGCGCGTGGCTTCCGGGCTCAGCGGATTCACCGGCGTGGACAAGCCCGAGTACGCGGACTATTCGCGCTGCGTTCACTGCGGCCTTTGCCTGAACCATTGCCCCACGTATCGGCTATGGCATCAGGAAGCCGATTCGCCGCGCGGGCGAATTCGCCAAATGCAGCTCGTGGACGAAGGGCGGCTGGAACTGGGCGACGGATTCGTCACGCACATCGATCGCTGCCTCGATTGCCGCGCGTGCGAGACGGCGTGCCCCTCGGGCGTCGAGTACGGCAAACTCGTCGAGACTGCGCGAGCGCAAATCGAGCAGCGATACACTCGGCCGCTCGCTTCGCGCGTGACGCGCGATTTCGTCTACCGGCGGTTGCTTCCCTACCCACGGCGCATCGCGAGGGCCGCGCGCCTGTTGCGGATCTATCAGCGGTCAGGCCTGGCCGCGCTCGCTCGCGGGGCGGGCATTTTGAAATTGCTCGGACTGGACGATCGCGAGCGGCTACTTCCGAAAATCGATCGAGAGTTTTTCTTCGCGGAGCTCGGGCGGACATTCCCGGCGCAGGGCGCGCGGCGCGCGCGGGTGGCGTTCTGCGCGGGCTGCGTTGCGCAGGTCACTTTCAGCGAGCTCAACCGCGCGACGATTCGAGTGCTGCAAGCGAACGGCTGCGAAGTGGTCGTTCCTGTGGCGCAGGTCTGCTGCGGAGCGCTTCCGGCACACGCGGGCGTGCGAGACGTGGCGCGCAACCTGGCCCGCGCAAATCTCGCCGCATTTCCCGTCGAAGATTTCGACGCGATTGTCACCAACGCCGCCGGATGCGGATCGACCCTCAAGGAGTACACGCACCTGTTTGCGGCAGACGATCCGGCGCGCGAGCAGGCCGCGCAGTTTGCCGCCAAAGTGCGCGACGTGACGGAGTTTCTCGCCGAGCTGGGCCTGGCTGCGCCCATGCGGTCGCTGCCTATCCGCGTGACGTATCAGGACTCGTGCCATCTGGCCCACGGGCAGAAAGTCCGCGAAGCCCCGCGCAAGCTGATTCGCGCCGTGCCGGGAGTGGAATTGGTCGAGATGCCGCTCGCGGAACAGTGCTGCGGCTCGGCGGGCGTTTACAACGTCACGCAGACGGACACATCTCTCGAATTGCTGGCGCTGAAGATGGAATCGGTGGGCGCAACGAAATCCCAGGCGATCGTGACAGCGAACCCCGGCTGCATCCTGCAGCTACGCGCCGGCGCCGCCATTCATCGCACCGGCCACGAAGTCCTGCATGTGGTCGAGCTTCTCGACCGCGCTCTGGCCTGATTGTCCGTTCGGCTCTATTTCTCGCCGACGAGGTAGCGGCAGCCGCGCGGCCCCATCTGTGCGGAGTGCACGGCGCCGGCGGGAACATCGCAGCGGTCACCCGCGCGATACGTCTGCGACGCTCCTTTCATGGTGAGCGTCATTTCGCCGTCGAGGACGATGTGCGCGGTGAGTCCCGCGTGTGTGTGATCGGAATAGAAGGCGCGCGGGCCATCCTGCCAGACGAACGTGTGCGAAAAGCCCTCCGACTCGAGCTGCTTGCGAAGGTCGCTTTCGTTCAGCTGTGCCATCCGCTGAGTATAACAGGAGGCTTTTCGAGGGAGGGAGCTTGCGGGCGGGCGTGGTGGGGGATACCGCCCGCAAGCTCTCGTTGTGCGGAAGAAACTCGATCGTGCCGCGCGATCGCTACTGCTCGAGCCGGCCCGCCCTGTAGGCGACGTTCGGCCCGCCCTGCTTCACCGTGTAATTGGACGGGACCTGGAAAAGGCTCGCTTCCGGCTCGCTGCGCTGAATGTTCGTCAACTGCGTGACCGTCGCGCCGGTGCGCGGGTCGCTGCGCTTGCTCAGGACCACCATTTGCAGATCGGACGAGTACCACCGCTCGGTGGTGATCACGATGGGGTTCTGGTTTCCGATGGCTCCCGCAGGAATCGTGCGCGTGTAGCGCGTACCCTCCGCCGCCACGCCATTGATCGTCTGCGTGCCGAGAGACGTGGTGACGACGTCCTTCTGATGGTTCCACGGCCCGCCCTGCGCAGCCGGGCCGGAAGACGCCGGCCCGCCGTGGCGGTGTCCGCGATGGGGTCCCTGCACCGTGCGCGCGATCTTCCGATCCGGCTCCAGGATGTACTGGGTGCCCGCAACGGCATCGTTGATGAAGATCACATGCGGCGCGGTCTTGCCCGATGCGGCCCACGGCCCGATCCCGGGCAACGTCATATCGCGGCGCGTGCGGCCCTGGCTATCGCGCGCAAACGAGCCCGTCGTGCTGCGCTGGATCTGGTTGCCGTCAGCGAGGGTCTGCGTGGTCTGCGTGGAAAACGTCGCGCTGAACGCTGCGCCCGTCACCGTCTTGCCGCCGACGCCGCCCTCGAAACCGACGAACCAGATGGCGTCATCCGGACCCATGCCGGGTCCTGGCCCGTAGGCAACTTCAGGACCCGGTGGCGGTGGAGGTCCCTGTTGCGCCTGCGTCAGGCTTGGGGCAACGAGCACTGCCATCGCAAGAAGTCCAATCCACTTTCTCCCGCTCCTCATATCTCACTCCCTCATCAATTTCTGAGACGGCTAAAACTCCTGGCTCGCGTTCTCCTGGGAGACCAGGCGGATCGCCTGCGGCGTTCCGTCGTCGCTTACCAGCAGGTCCGCCGGAACGCTGCCCGACGATCCCGCCAAGCTCACCGGCATTCCGAGCGACGCGAGCGCCGGTCCCGAAAGCTCGACGCGCACCACGGCTCCGCCCTCGAGCCCCTGAGGATCGTCCGCGTAAGGCAGGGCAATGAACCGAGCGCTGGTATCCGAATCCTCTTGTTGAACCTGCGGCGCGGATTGAGTTGTTCCGGCTTGGTCCGGATTTGCAGCCGTTACAGGAGACCGATTCGCCTGCAACCCGTCCGAGCCTGATGCCGGACTGACTCCCGTTCCCTGCGGTGCGGGGCCAGACCGTCGGAACTGGTACAAGGAGAGCCCCACGACTACAAGAACCGCCGCGGCGATTCCGATCGCCGCAATTCGCCATCGCGTCGCGTGAGGCGATGAAGCAGCTTTTTCACGGCGAAACGCTCGAAGCAGCGCCGCTTCCATCGCCGGAGGGGCCTGCTGTTCGGTTTCCTCGGTTGCGACGGCGCGCAACGCGAGATCGAGGGACTCCACTTCGGTGACGATTCGCGCGCAGCGCGCGCACGACTCCGCATGGGCGAGCGCGCTTTCGCGCAGCGCCGCATCTGTTCCCGGGCGGTCGAGATCGTGAACCACTTCATCGAATCGTGCGCAGTCCATAGGTTTCGCCTCACTGCCCGTCGGCCCGCTCATCGGTCTATTCATTCGTTCGCTCATGCGCCCACCGCCGGAGCGCGGCGCGCCGCGCGCGCGTCGCGAAGTTTCTCGAGCAATATCCCTCTGGCCCGGTGCAATCGCGAACGGACAGTTCCCACTGGGCAAGCGAGCGCGGATGCCGCCTCTTCGTAACTCATTTCTTCGAGCTCGCACAGGATCACGACCTCGCGGTAGTTTTCCGGCAGCGTGGAGATTGCCTGGCGCACGCGGCCGATTGTCTCGATCGTGGTGAATTCATCCCGGCCGGCCAGGTGTGCGCCGTGGGCGTTGCCGCCGCCGTACGAACCGTTGCGAGACGCAGGCTTGTTGCCTGCCGCGGATTCGCTGAGATCGTCCGCATCGCCCACGAACGCCACCAGGCGACGGTCCTGCTCCCAGCGTTTTCGCAGGAAATTCCGCGCGATGCCGAACAAGAACCCGCCGAGGGTTCCCCGCGCCGGATCGAATCGTTTGGCGTCGCGGATCAGCGTCATGAAGACCTCTTGCGCCACGTCTTCGGCCACCGCCGGGTTGCCGCTCATGTGCAGCGCAAAGCGGTAGATGGGTGGATACCTACGGCGGTAGAGCAGCGTAAACGCTTCTTCATCGCCGGCGATCATCCGGCCAAGCAGGCCGTCGTCGGTCAATTCGGTGGCCTTGGTCATCTTGAGTATTTCGACGGCCTGTCCCGGCTCTCGTTACATAATTCCAAGGATAGTCCCCTTTGGTTCCAGAAACTTGGATGCGGGATCCAGGGACCGCGCCGAAGGCGGGTTCTTGACCAACGCGCCCCGCTCCAATAACGTATGGTCCGGCAAGGACACGGAAAACGCCAGCCGAGCCCGCAGCGGGCGGCGCGCGGCAGAGATCCGGACCCCAAGAGGAGGACCGATGCAGGAGTTCGATCCGCACGTTCTCGAAGAAAAGCCGATTCCGCCGCCGTCAGAGTTCAGCAAGCGCGCGCATGTCAAGTCGCTCGAAGAGTACCGCGAGATATACGACCGCGCGGAACGCGACCCCGAAGGCTTCTGGGGCGACCAGGCAAAGATGATCGACTGGTTCACACAGCCCACGCGGGTCCTCGAATGGGACTTCCCTCACGCCAAGTGGTTCGTCGGCGGAAAACTGAACGTCTCCTACAACTGTCTCGATCGGCACCTCGCGGAGAACCCAAACAAGCCCGCGCTCTTCTGGGAGGCCGAGGATGGCAAGACGCAGGAATTCACTTACACCGAACTGCAAGAGCGTGTGTGCCGGTTCGCTAACGCGATGTTAAGCCTCGGAGTCAAAACGGGCGATTGCGTTGCCATCTACCTGCCGATGATTCCAGAACTGCCCATCGCGATGCTCGCCTGCGCGCGGATCGGCGCGGTGCATTCGGTCGTCTTCGGCGGATTCAGCGCCACGGCGCTCGCCGACCGCATTGCCGATGCAAAGTCGAAGATTCTAATCACGGCCGACGGCGGATATCGGCGCGGCAAGGTCGTTCCGCTCAAGCACACGGCTGACGCGGCACTGAAGAATTGCCCGACCATCGAGAAATCGATCGTCGTTCGGCGCACTGCCGAAAAAGTCGGATGGCAAGAAGGTCGTGACCTATGGTGGCACGATCTGGAGAAGGCAGCTTCGAAGGATTGCCCCGCCGCGCCTTTCGATTCCGAGCAGCCCCTCTATATCCTTTACACGAGCGGCACGACGGGGAAACCGAAGGGCGTACTGCATACCTCGGCCGGCTACCTGCTGCAATGCATGTGGACCGCCCGGCTCGTGTTCGACCTGAAGGACGACGACATCTACTGGTGCACGGCCGACATCGGCTGGGTCACCGGCCACAGCTACATCGTGTATGGCCCGCTCGCGAACGGTGCGAGCATCGTGATGTATGAGGGCGCGCCCGACCACCCGCGGAAAGATCGCTTCTGGGAAATCGTCGAGCGTTACAAGGTCAGCATATTTTACAGCTCCGCGACGGCCGTGCGCGCGTTCATGGCCTGGGGAACGGAGTGGCTCGAGAAGCACGACCTTTCGAGCCTTCGCATCCTCGGCACCGTCGGCGAGCCGATCAACCCCGCGGCGTGGAAGTGGTACTTCGAGGCCATCGGCAAGAACCGCTGCCCGATCGTGGATACCTGGTGGCAGACCGAGACCGGCGCGATGATGATTGCGCCGCTGCCAGGCGCCACACCTACCAAGCCCGGCTCCGCCACGCTGCCGCTGCCGGGTGTAATCGCGAAGGTAGTCAACATGAAGAACGAACCGGTAGCGCCCGGCGAGACCGGTTATCTCACAATCCAGAAGCCCTGGCCTTCGATGCTGCGGACTATCTCCGGCGACGACGAGCGCTACGTCCGCGAGTACTGGCAGAGGATTCCCGGAGTCTATTTCGCCGGCGATGCCGCGCAGTGCGACAAGGACGGCTACATCTGGGTGCTCGGCCGCGTGGACGACGTCATCAAGGTCGCCGGGCACCGGCTCAGCTCGATGGAGATCGAGAGCGTTCTCGTCAGCCATACGTCGGTGGCCGAAGCGGCGGTCGTTGCGCGGCCAGATGAGATCAAGGGCGAGGCCATTGTCTGCTTCGTCACGCTGCGCTCGGGACTGTCGCCCTCTGGCGAGCTTCGCGCGGCGTTGATGGAACATGTTTCCATGTCCATCGGGACCATCGCGCGCCCCGCCGATGTCCGCTTCTGCGATGTGCTCCCGAAGACTCGCAGCGGCAAGATCATGCGCCGACTGCTGCGCGAGCTCGCGCACAAAGGCGGCATCTCCGGCGATACGACCACACTCGAAGATATGGCTGTGATCGAGCGGCTCGCTGCGGCTCAGGGCAAGGAAGAGGAGTAGGGGCGCTTCCGAAACGGGAAGCGTCAGGTCCTGACGGCGTGCGCCTCGACACTTTCACGCATCATTAGCGGCAACGGGAACTCCTGCAATCGCTCACTCTCCACCATCGACAATTGGTTGAGTTGAATCCCCATTCGGTTTTCACCCAGGGTGCGCACGACGAGGCCCGAGCCGACGATCGGCTTCCTGTGGGCTGGCCTGACCGCGAAATGGACGGGGAATCCAGTTTGCAGGCGCCTGTTGCGGCTATTATACTGCACCGGTTCGCGGCTGCGGTGCCAAGAACGCCGCGACTGTTTGACGATCGCCGGGTAAATGGTTTGGGGACCATCGGGGGAACCCGCTCAATGCGCTTTTCAGGGATCAGTGTCTTGGCTAGTGGCACGTTGCTCGCCTTGCTGTTGGCGCCGGCGACTAGAGCTCAAACAGCTGCCGATTGGCCGATGTACAACCGCGACCTCGCCGGCACGCGCTATTCGCCGCTCGCGCAAATCAACACCGGGAATGTGGCGAAGCTCACGCAGGTCTGGGCCTATCGCCCGCGGGCTGAGGACGCCGCTCCATCGGCCGCCAGCTTTAACCAGGTGACGCCGATTGTCGTGCGCGACGTGATGTACCTAGCCGCGGGAAACCGAGTCGTCGCGCTTCAACCGGAAACCGGCAAGGAGATCTGGCGTTACGAAGTGAAGACGGGTCTAGTCCCGCAGCGCGGCGTCGCGTACTGGCCGGGCGACGCCAACAATCCCCCGCGAATCATCTTCACAAGCCTCCACAAACTTGTCGCTCTCGATGCTACGACCGGCAAGCTCGACCCCAAGTTTGGCGACGACGGCGAAGTCACCATGGACGTGCCCTTCGCCGAGGTCCCGACGATCTACAAGAACGTCATCCTGATCGGAGCCAACGTGTACGGGCCCGGCGAGACAAACCTCCATCCCCAGGACGAGGTGTGGGCGGGGATTCCGGGCGACTCGCGGGCATACGATGCCCGCACGGGCAAGAAGCTTTGGACCTTCCACACGATCCCCTGGCCGGGCGAGGTCGGCCACAACACCTGGCCGCAGAACGGATGGAAGGGCCGCGGCGGCACGAACGTCTGGTCCATCACCATGACCGTGGACGAGAAGCGCGGCACCGCCTACATGCCCGTCGGCGGACCGGCGGCGAATTACTACGGGGGCGACCGGCCCGGCGACAACCTGTTCTCCAACACGCTGGTCGCCGTCGATGTCAATACAGGAAAGTTGAAATGGTATTTCCAGACCGTTCACCACGAACTATGGGATTTCGACCTGCCGCCGGAGCCAGCGCTGATCGACATCGTGCACGACGGCAAAAAGATTCCTGCGGTCGCGCAGGCGGGCAAGTCGGGCTACATGTTCATTCTGGATCGCGTCACCGGCAAGCCGGTGTTCGGCGTCGAAGAGCGACCGGTTCCCAAGGGTGATGCTCCCGACGAGGCGTATTCGCCCACGCAGCCGTTTCCGGTGAAGCCGCCGCCGCTGGCGCGAGTGTCGATCAGCCCGGTGGATATCGTCACAGCCGACGATACGACTGCCGATCACGCCAAGGCTTGTCATGAGCTTTGGGAGAAGAGCAACTACCTCACCGAAGGCCCGTTCACCCCGTGGGTCGTTCGAACCGACCCGAAAGACACCAAGACAACGCTGATTTTCCCCGGCGCCACCGGCGGAGCGAACTGGGGCGGCACGGCGTCCGACCTCAAATTGAACTACGTCTTCGTGAATGTCCAGAACCAGGGATCGAGCGGCTGGCTCGAGAAGAATCCGAGATACAGCCCAGATACGGCGAACAAGGAGGTCGCCTATCACCGGGGTAGCGGCGCCGGCAGCCAGTTCGGCTCGTTCAGCGCTCCGGCAAAGGGCCCGGACGGCAAGGTTCTTGGCACCTGGCCATGCCAGAAACCGCCGTGGGAAACCCTGGTCGCAGTTGACGCGAATACGGGGGACATCGCGTGGAGCGTCCCGCTCGGGATCACGGAAGAGCTGCCCGAGTCGAAGCAGCACACCGGCAGGCCCGGCGCCTTTGCCGGTCCCATCGCGACGGCGGGCGGACTGATCTTCATCGGCGCAACCAACGACAACCGCTTCCGCGCCTTTGATTCGAAGACGGGCAAGGAACTTTGGTCGACCAAGCTCGAATACACAGCCAGCGCTGTGCCGATGACCTATCAAGGCAAAGACGGCAAACAGTACGTCGCTATCATGGCCGCCGGAGGCGGCGGGGGCACGGACCAGGGTCTGGTCGTGTTCGCCCTGCCCCCTGAGTGACCTGCCCAAGAAACTTAATTGTGTGGAGGCGCGTGTGACCCATCCATGTGACCGCCGGCGATGACGGATCGTTCGCGCCGCCGCTTCTTGAAGATCGCATCGGTCGGCGCCGCGTTCACTGCCCTGGGCGTTTCGGGTGATCCGGTGCTCGGATTGATATTTCCTCCGGCGAATACTCCCGTCCCGCCGGAGGCCTACCTGATGTACCCGTCGGGCGTGCAATTCCTTTCGCTCGGCGTCGGCCTCGAGCGGATGACGCCGGAAGGCTACGATCAAGTCGTAGGCCGCATCGTGCCCGCCGCGAAGAAGCTGGCTACCGATGGCGCAAACGCCATCGCGGTGATGGGCACATCGTTGACGTTCTACAAGGGCGCGGCGTTCAATCAGCAATTGAAGGAAAGCATCACGAAAGCCACCGGTTTGCCCTCGACCACCATGAGCACCGCCATCATCGACGGCCTGAAGGCGGTCGGCGGGCACCGCTTGGCCGTTGCCACCGCCTACAATGAAGAGGTAAGCCGGCGCCTGCGCGTGTTTCTGGAAGAGTCGGGCTTCGAGGTGCTCGTGGTGAAGGGCCTCGGCATCGAGAGATTTGAGGACAGGGCCCCTGTGACGCAGGATGAACTGCTGACGTTCAGCGTCGGCGTGTGGAAGTCGGCTCCGAAGGCGGACGCAATCGTGATCTCTTGCGGAGCCCTGAAAACGCTCGAGCTTCTCGCACCCCTCGAGCAGCGCTGCAAGGTGCCCGTCGTTTCCAGCTTGCCGCACGCGCTCCGGGCGGGCGTTCGGCTGCTCGGGCTGAGCGGACGCGCCCCTGGCTACGGAATCCTGCTCTCCAAGGGATAGTTTGCCCGAAACCAAGACATGGCGACGTTGAGCGCGGGTTTGCTTATGTTCCGGAGACGGGACCAGGCGCTCGAGGTTCTTCTCGTCCATCCCGGCGGCCCGTTCTGGAAGAACAAAGACGACGGCGCATGGTCGATTCCCAAAGGCGAGCATTCACAGGGAGAAGATCCCCTTGAAGCGGCCCGCCGGGAATTCCGCGAGGAAACCGGATTCGACCACGGAACTGACGTGATTCCTCTCGGCGAAATCCGGCAGCCCGGCGGAAAGATCGTGAGCGTGTGGGCGTTCGAAGGCGACTGCGATCCGGCCGACCTGCGCAGCAACACGTTTTCAATCGAATGGCCGCCCAGGTCCAGCCAGACCCGTGAGTTCCCCGAAGTCGACCGCGCCGATTGGTTCCCGATCGACGTGGCCCGGACAAAACTCCTGAAAGGCCAACTGGGCTTCCTCGACCGCTTGGTCTTGAAGCTCGGTAGACCGAACCGCTAGGACGTCGCACCCCAGTATCGCGCCGCTCGTATCTATTTGACGTTCGAACTTTGGGGTCGCATCATCTTCGCGGCCATTTTCGCGATGAAGCGTCGCGGCGCGAGGCGTTCCCCCTCGACCATCAGCCGGTTCCTGGTGCCAGAAATGACGCAACTCTTGCCTTCCAGAAGCCCTTCGAGCCCCACGCGGGCGACTTTCTCGGCCGTTTCTGCCACCCGGAACATGCGATCGGGCTGCCGCGCGACCTGCTGGAACTCCGTGTTCGTCGAGCCGGGGCATAGCGCGCAGACGCGCACGCCGAATTGGCGGACTTCCTCGGCGATTCCCTCGGCGAAGATTAGATCGAACGCCTTGGTCGCCGCATACGCCGCAATGAACGGCACAGCTTGAAATGCCGCCGTCGACGCCAGGATCAGGATGTCGCCGTGCCCCCGCTCGATCATCGCCGGAATGTACAGCCGCGTCAGATGGACGACGGCGGAGCAGTTGACCTGGACCATTTCGAGCAGGCGCGATTCCTCGATTTCGTGGGTGTAGCCGAACGCCCCAAACCCGGCGTTGTTGACCAGCAGCTCCACGTCGATGCCCTTCCCGGTCGTGAACGCGTGAATCTCGCGCGCCGCTCCAGGCTGAATCAGGTCGGCCGCGAAGACTTCTGCTCGGACGCCGTGCTTTGAGGAGAGATCGGCTGCCAGTTTGGCGAGACGGTCCGTGCGCCGGGCCGTCAGGACCAGGTTTGCCCGTGCCGCCGCCAACTGCTCGGCCAGCGCCCAGCCGATTCCAGCGCTGGCGCCCGTCACCAATGCCCACTTCCCGGCCCATCGGTTGTACGAATTGTCAGACACGGATGCCTCCTCTCGGCGAAAAGGAATCAAATCACACTTGGGGATGCTTCGGAAGCAGGAAAACGGAGATCTAAGACAGGCGACGGGCGCGAATCAGGCAACGCGATCGGTCCGGGGAAAGACCGTGTCACGGATGCGCGTGCCCTGCTCCTTCAACCGGTCGAGGAGTCGCCGCGCCCACACGAACTCGGCGGCCAGAACGCCAAGGGCCAGAAGAATCGTCAGCCAACCGGGGAATGGGGTAAAGATCATGATGATGCCAAGCCCAAGCAGCGTGAAGCCGAAGACGATTCGGAGGATCCGCTTGGCCTGTTGGAGCGTCTTGATGATCATCTCTTCTTCGACTTCCTCTCTGATTCGATCACTCTTCTGATCCGCGATCGCGTCAGCTACTGTGTTTGATGCACTCGCCACGGCGCACACTTCCAAAATATTGACAGCACGCGTCGTGCCAATTCATCGGCCGCTTGCCGAACGCGTTCGTGCTGCTGATAATGGACTTCGCTTGCAGCGGTGTTCGAAAAAGTTTCGCCACATTCCAAATGTGGAAAATTTCTACTCAGCGAGGATGAAAAAATGGAGCTAATGAGCGTGCGCATGCAAATTCCCGATGGCGCAAATCTGATTTTGGGACATTCGCACTTCATCAAAACGGCGGAGGACCTATACGAAGTCGTGGTCAACACCGTCCCGGGCGCGAAATTCGCGGTCGCGTTCAACGAAGCTTCGGGACCGTGCCTCGTGCGCGTCGAATCAAACGACGACGAGTTGCGCCGCGCGGCAATCGCCAACGCCCAATCGATCGGCGCCGGGCACACGTTCGTGCTTCTCATCCGCCAGGCCTATCCCATCAACTTGCTGAGCCGCGTGCGTGACTGCTTCGAGGTCTGCACGATCTTCTGCGCCACTGCGAACCCGGTCGAAGTAATTCTCGCCAAGACGGAGCAGGGCCGAGGCGTCCTCGGCGTCGTGGATGGCGGTTCGCCCAAGGGCGTCGAAGGCCCCGAAGACGTGAAGCACCGCCGCGAATTCGTCCGCAAGATCGGATACAAGCTCTGATTCGGGGTCCAACGCCCGAACTCGACGTGCATTGAGTGCATTTCGACCTACATTTCGGCCGGAGTCGGCCGAAACTTTAGGCTGCGGCCGCGGCAACCAGGGTTTGCTGCGGTCGAATCGGACTTGTGAGCTCGCTAGAACTTGTAAACGACGCCCGCAGAAACCTTTGGGCTGTACTGGTAGGTGCCGAAGTAGTGTGTTCCGACCATATCCACCTGCAAGCGAAATCCGAGCCGCTTGTGAGGCGGGATGAGATCGACTCCGCCGCCGGCCTCGAAGCCGAACGCATCCTGGCCGCCGAAGGCCGTCTGGGGAAGGAAGTGTGACCCGCCCGCCATGCCGTGCGCCCACAATGCAAGCCCGCGCGGCCCCATCCACCGGAGCCTCGCGCCTCCCATTCCCATCACGAATTTTGAACTGACACCCGCTTGAGAACCGAAAGTTGCAACAAGCTCGCCGTCAACAGCGACCCAGTCCCGCAGATAGTAGGCGAGCGAAAGATTAAGGCCGTTCATGTTTTCGCTAAAGTGGGGAATTTCATAAAAGCGAAAGTACGTATAGCCGGCGTACAACTCGGTCTGGTATTCCGGGAAAACCGCGAAGACGCCTTGGCCCTGTTGGGCGGGGGCAGCCGAAGCGGCCGGGTCGGGCATAGGCGCAGGGGCGGCTGCCCTCGCGACAGGCGCGAACGCCCAGGGCGCGCCCAACTCGGCGGCGACCAGATTCGTAGTAGCGGTGTCCCACTGCACTGCGCTTTCCGGGGCTATCTGTGCCCCGGCGCCACACGCAAAGATGAAAAGGGCCCCGCATACGACCGCAATGTGCCTCATGGCTTGCCCCCTCTGCCGGTGCCTGACTCCTTCATTAGAACCGGCGCGGCAATTAACTGTCTATCTATTTGGCGGGGTCGGACGCGAGGGAATTACTGGCCCCTAGCACAGGAAACACGGAAGAACCGCCCAGACGAGAACATCCCGTTGACTGCCGCTGAAATGGGAACAAAAGAATGTTGGGGGCCAGAAGGTGAGGGTGAAAGGCTGGCCCCCAAATCGCGCGAGTCACCATGCGCCCTTACTTCTTGGCAACCTCAACCGGAATCGCCTCCGCGTTGCGTGCTTCTTCGGCAGCTCTTCCGCTTTCCGCGAACGGATGCGCCTCTTGGAAGACCTCTCCCAGGCCGGCCAACCGCACGGAGTACACCGCGCGCTGGTTTCCGCGGACGGTGATGAGCAGTTGGCTGTCGTCGTTGTCCGTGTTATCGCCGGGCCGGGCAGACTCGCGAGCGACGATCTTGCCGATGGATGCATCGCGAATGATGATTGTTCGGGTCGGCTGATCGAGCGCGAGCGTGTACGACCCAGGGCCCAGCACGGCTTTGGCCCATCGCTTCATCGCTTTTGCAATAGCCCGGCGGGTCGTCCGGTGGCGCCGGCATTTCGAGACAAATTGGACGGCGGGGCCCGCGATTTGCGCTGGGCTTGCTATTGACGGAAATACGCGGCTTTTGTTACGATTTCGGTGCTGCTTAACTGGCAGCGCTTATCCAGAGTGGCTGAGGGGACAGGCCCTAGGAAGCCACAGCAACCTGGTGCTACTGCCAAGGTGCTAATTCCTGCCCAGTGGGGAGAGATAAGATCCTCAACTGACCGGAACCCCGGTCGATTGAAGATTCAACTCCCAAACTGAAGTCCAAGAGAGCGCGGGCACGCCGTTTTCCGGGTCCCATGCGTTTTCTATATCCTATGGCGCATCGCGCGCCTGCGATGGCTTTGCTACATCATTAAAACCCCCGCTGACGCCGGGCGAAAAGGGAGTGACACATGAAGTTCGCAACGAAGACGATCCACGTGGGCCAGCCTTCGGAGCCGGGAACAGGCGCGCTCGTCGCCCCGATCTTCCAGACCTCGACCTACGAACAGGACGCGCCCGGGCAGGACAAGGGTTTCTCGTACTCGCGCACCAATAATCCCACGCGCCAGCGGCTCGAGGGGGTGCTCGCGGCGCTCGAAGGCGTCGAATACGCAGCCGCGTTTGCGTCGGGTCTGGCGGCCGAGAACGCCGTGCTGCAAGCGTATCTTCGCCCCGGCGACGAGGTCGTGATTCCTCTCGACGTGTACGGTGGCACCTACCGGATATTGAACAAGGTCTACCAGCCCATCGGCGTGGTCGTGAAGCAGATCGACACGAGCGACCTGACGGCAATTGAGAAGGCGCTCACGAAGAAAACGCGCTTTCTCTGGATCGAGTCGCCCACAAATCCGCGCCTCCTGATCACGGACATCAAAGCAGCGAGCAAGCTGGCGCACGCACAGGGTGCGCTCGTCGTGGTCGACAATACCTTTGCGACTCCCTACTTCCAACAGCCCTTCGAGTTGGGAGCCGACATCGTGGTCCACAGCGTGACGAAGTATCTCGCCGGCCATTCCGACACGGTCCAGGGCGCCGCGCTCGCCAAGGAAGCGGCTGTTTTCGAGCCGATCAAGTTCTTGCAAAACGCTACTGGCGCGGTTCCTTCTCCCTTCGACTGTTGGCTCACGATGCGAGGTTTGAAAACGCTAGAATTGAGAATGCAGCGGCACGAAGAAAACGCTGCCGCGGTCGCCAATGCTTTGCACGGCCATCCGCTCGTCCGCCAGGTTTACTTCCCCGGCCTCCCGAGCCATCCGGGCCACGACATCGCGCGACGGCAGATGACCGGCTTTGGCGGCATGGTTTCGATCGACCTGAATGGCACCGTCGAGGACGTTTCGGCCTTCGCGTCGTCTCGGCGCTACTTCACGCTCGGCGAGAGCCTGGGCGGAGTAAAAGCGCTGATCTGCCATCCGGCGACGATGACCCATGCCTCGATTCCCGCCGACGCGCGCGCGCAACTGGGCCTCACCGACACGCTGCTGCGCCTCTCGCCTGGATGCGAGAACTCGGAAGACCTTGTCGAGGATCTGCTCGAAGGGCTCACCGAACTCGAGCGCGCGCAGGCCGCGCGCAAGCCGGTTGGTGCGTCGGCCCGGTAGTCTGGCGCGAACCACATCCCAAATAGAAACGGGCACGGCATCCTAAAAGACGGGGACAGACGCCGTGCCCTGAAGCTGAAACACCTTCTTTCCACTCGAATCCAATAGAACTCAGAGTCCTGAGGGTTTCCCCCGGCCTACGATAGAATGCCGCAGCTATTGGAGCCGAAGACTGTGGCATCGCGCAAAGTTCGATGGGGAGTGCTGGGCGTGGCCTCAATCGCCGTCCGGCGCGTGATCCCGGCGATGCAGAAGGGCGAGCGGAGCGAAATCGCGGCGATTGCCTCGCGCGAGCTGTCCAAGGCAGAGCGGGCGGCGCAAGCGCTCGGAATTCCGAAGGCCTACGGATCGTATGAGGAGCTGCTCACCGATCTTACGATCGAAGCGATCTATAATCCGCTCCCGAATCACCTGCATGTGCCCTGGTCGATTCGCGCGGCCGAGGCGGGAAAGCACATCCTGTGCGAAAAGCCGCTGGGCATCACGGCAGAGGAAGCAAAGAGCCTGCTTGGGGCGCGCGACCGAACGGGAGTGAAGATCGGCGAGGCGTTCATGGTGCGAACGCACCCGAGGTGGCTGCGGGCGCGCGAACTCGTCCGCGCGGGACGAATCGGGCAGTTGCGCGTGATTTCGGGTTCGTTCAGCTACTTCAATCGCGATACCAGGAACATACGCAATATGGCTGAATACGGCGGAGGGGCGCTGCTGGACCTTGGCTGCTATCCTGTGACGCTGTCGCGGTTCATGTTCGGAGAGGAGCCGTCGCGCGTGATGGGACTCGTCGAGCGCGACCCGGATGCGAAGACCGACAGGCTGACGTCGGCGATCCTCGAATTCCCTTCCGGGCAGGCGGTCTTCACGTGCAGCACGCAGCTTGCGTATCACCAGCGAATGGATTTGACGGGAACCACGCGGCGAATCGAGATCGACAGACCAATCAACCCTCCGAACGACCAGCCGACGCGGATTCTGATCGACGACAATCCGAGCGATCCGACCGGAGCGGGCATCACGGCCGAAAGCATCGGCACCTGTGATCAGTTCACGATCCAGGGCGATCTTTTCTCACGGGCGATACGCGAGGGCGGCGAAGTTCCCGTTCCGCTCGAAGACTCGATCCACAACATGAGAGCGATCGATGCGATTTTCCGCTCCGCCGAATCGGGCAAGTGGGAGCAGCCCTAAGCTTGTTCAGCGGGGTTTGCGCGCGGTAATGATGCTGTAGTCCAAGATGATGTCGCGATACTCGGGGGGCGCGAAGCCGACGGCGCTGAGGAAGCCCTCTATCTCGGCGATCGAATAATACCTGCCTTCTGTTCCCGCCATCAAAAACACCGAATGTGCGGCGATCCGCAGCGGGCCGGTCTTCTCACGATTGAGATGGCGGTCGTGGATCACGACGAGCCCGCCCGAAGGAAGCGCCGCAAACGATTTTTCGAGGAGCAGCTTCACCGTCGGCGCGTCCCAATCGTGCAAGGCGTTCGACCACAGATGAACGTCGTATCCCGCGGGCAGCGGGTCACGAAACATGTCGCCGGAAGCAACGCCGACACGCTCGGTGAAGCCGCGTTTGGCAATGCATTTCTGCGTGACGCGGTCGACCGGCGGCCTCTCGAAGACAGTGGCTTTCAAATGAGGATGCGCGGCGGCAATGCAGCAGGCGTAAATGCCCGACCCGCCGGCGATGTCAAGCAGGCGGCGATGCGCTTTCAGATCGAGCTGCGCGGCCAGCACCGGGCCGACGTACATGCCGCGGGAATCCATCGTTCCCGTGAACTGCTCGGCAAACGCGTCGTCTGCCATCGCGTCCGCCCAGGGCTTTCGGGCCGGAGCGCCGGACCAGCCGGGTTTGTCCGTGCGTAGGGTTTCGAGCAGCGCCCGGTAAATGGGACGGTCGACAAAATGAACGAAGTACGGACCGACGAACCACGGCGAGTCTCGCACCAGAAACTCGCGCGAGATTTCCGTGAGATGAAATGCGCCGGCCTTCTTTTCGATGTAGCCCATCGCGCAAAAGAGCGTAAGCATCACGTCCACGGGCCTTTTGGCGAGGCCGAGCGAGGCGCAGATCGCTTGGGTGTCTGCAGGCGATTTCGCGAGCCACGAAAAGAAGTCGAGGCCAGCGATCGCGGCGGCCACAAGCTCCGGCGCGTAGATCCCATCGCGGTGGCCGAAAATCTCCTTCGGATCGGTTTTGGGTCTGCGAGTCAGGTCGTCCATGCGCAACATGGTAAAACAGTTTGCAGCGACCGCGCTCACAGCTTTCAGTTTTCTCGCCGCGCTGGGTTCCGACTTTGATATCTTTGAAAACCGAAGCGAGGTCCTTTTGCCCACACGAAGCCGCCACGACTGGACGCGGGACGAAATCCGGCGCATCTACCATCTCCCGCTTCCGGACCTGATTTTTCAGGCTCAACTCGCGCATCGCGCTTTTCACAAGCCCGACGAAGTCCAGCTCTGCCGGCTGCTCTCTATCAAGACGGGCGGCTGCCCCGAGGATTGCGCGTACTGCTCGCAAAGCGCGCACTACAAAACCGGCGTGGCGCGGGAACCGCTGATAGAGCCGGCCGAGGTTTTCGAGGCGGCCAACCGGGCGAAGGACGAAGGGGCGTCACGCTTTTGCATGGGAGCCGCGTGGCGACAGGTTGCGGACGGCAAAGACTTCGATCGCGTGCTCGAAATGGTGCGCGGAGTGGCAGCGCTCGGGATGGAGGTCTGCTGCACGCTCGGAATGCTCACCGAATCGCAGGCCAAACAGCTGAAGGCCGCGGGTCTCACCGCATACAACCACAACCTTGATACGTCGCCCGAATTTTACGGGAACGTCGTCACGACGCGCATCTATGAGGACCGATTGCAGACGATAGCCCACGTGCGGAAGGCGGGCATCACGGTGTGCTGCGGCGGAATTCTGGGAATGGGCGAATCCGACGAAGATCGCGTGGGCTTACTGCATGAGCTGTCGCGCCTCGATCCGCATCCGGAAAGCGTGCCGATCAACATGCTGGTGCGAAACGAAGGAACCCCTCTTGCGCACGCGGAGGAACTTGACCCGCTGATCATGGTCCGCGCGATCGCGACTGCGCGCATCCTGATGCCGGCATCGAGGGTGCGGCTCGCGGCCGGCAGGCGCCAGATGTCGCCCGAGGCGGCGACGCTCTGTTTTCTCGCCGGCGCGAATTCGATCTTCACGGGCGAAAAGTTGCTGACCACTCCGAATCCGGCGGCGGATGCGGACCATCAGCTTCTCGAGAGTCTCGGAATGAAGGCGATGCAGGGTGCATGAGATGAGCGAGGGCGCGATTCAGAAACGCATCGCGGCGGAACTCGAGTCGTTGCAAGAGCAATCGCAGTTTCGCACGCTCGAGACAATCGACCGCGCCTCGGGCGGCATCAACCTCAGTTCGAATGACTACCTAGGACTAGCGACCGACCCGCGACTCAAGCGAGCGCTAATGGAAGCGGTCGCACACACGGAATCTGTCGGATCGACCGGCTCGCGTCTGCTATCCGGGAATGCGCGCGAATGGGAAGAACTGGAATCGGAATTCGCGGGCTTTGCGGGCACCGAGGCCGCGCTCTATTTCGGTTGGATACGCGGAAGCTCTTGACAAAGGCCGGCTGTGAGGTTTCGTGACAAAAAAGACTGGTGACGACTCTTCCGGGAAGCCTCTCGTGGTCGGCATCGGTGGCAGCACGCGAACCGCTTCCACGACGGAACGCGCTCTTCAGTTAGCCCTGAAGGCCGCGGAGGAAGCCGGCGCGCACACGGCCTGCTTTGGCGGACCATTTCTATGCAGACTCCCCACGTATTCACCGGAGAAGCAAAAACGCACACCCGAGGAGCAGCAACTCGTGGAAGCCGTCCGGGCGGCGGACGGCCTGATCGTCGCAACTCCGGGCTACCACGGCGGCGTCTCCGGGCTGGTGAAGAACGCGATTGATCTACTCGACGATCTCCGGGAAGACAAGAGGGCTTACCTGGACGGGCGTGCGGTGGGATGCATCGTTACCGCGTTTGGCTGGCAGACGTGCGGGAGCACCCTCATGGCGCTGCGCGCGATCATCCATGCTCTGCGTGGCTGGCCGACGCCGCTCGGCGCAGCATTGAACACCGCCGAACCGATCTTCGACACGGCCGGCGGATGCACGGATCAGAAGGCCGCGATGCAACTCGCCACCGTCGGTCGCCAGGTCGTCGAGTTCGCAAATCACTTTCGCCGCTAAGCAATGCGCGGGACCGCAGTTCGCGCGTGAACTTTTCTCCGCGGCAGCATACGATGCGCGAGATAGAGGTCCAAATCGGGAATTCCGGACGAGTTCTCTCTGCCGACGCTCTCTCGTCTGTGGCTGGATGGCATGAAATTGCCGGGAGGAGGTAGCCGTGTTTGCTAGGAGCGCGGCGTATCGCCCGATTGTTCTCCCTCTCTTCTTAGTCCTGCTTGCGACATTCAGCGCTTCAACAGCAGCCGCCGCGTCGTGCGAGAGCCTGGTCAATCTTTCACCGCAGGACACGAAGATTACATCGGCGACGAGTGTAGCCGCTGGGGCTTTTGCGCCACCTACGCCCGGCGGGGCCGGCGCAGGCGGACAGCCTTCCGCTGCGCAATTCGGCCGTCTGCCTGCGTTCTGCCGGGTAGCGGCGACTTTAACGCCTTCGAGCGACTCCGATATCAAAATCGAAGTATGGCTGCCCGCGTCAGGATGGAATGGCAAGCTCCAGTCTGTCGGCAACGGTGGTTGGGCTGGGGTCATCAGTTACAGCGCGCTAGCGCGTGCTCTGGCGGGCGGCTACGCCACAGCCAGCACCGATACCGGGCATACGGGCAACGGCGGAAGCTTTGCCTTCGGGCACCCCGAGAAGATGATTGATTTTGCGTATCGCTCGGTGCATGCAATGACCCTCGCAGCGAAAGCGATTATCGCAGCCTTTTATGGGCATGGGCCCGATATCTCTTACTGGAACGGATGCTCAACCGGCGGCCGGCAGGGGCTCACAGAAGCGCAGCGCTATCCCTCCGATTACAACGCCATCATCGCAGGCGCGCCCGCGAACAATCGGATACACCTTTATACCTGGTCCCTGTCGGTTGCACAGACAGTGCACAGAGATGAAGCCAGCTACATCCCGCCGAGCAAATATGCTGTGATCCACAGAGCCGTCCTGGACGCCTGTGACACGCTGGACGGTCTCAAGGACGGACTGATCGACGATCCCACGCGCTGCCATTTCGATCCGAAGGTGCTCGCTTGCAAAGGCAACGATGAGCCGTCTTGCCTGACGGCGCCGCAGGTGGAAACAGCCCGGAGGCTTTACGCCGCTGCGACAAATCCGCGCACTGGCCAGGAGATCTACCCAGGATTGGAGCCCGGGAGTGAACTTGGCTGGGCGATCCACGCAGGGCCGCAACCCCTTTCCTACGCCACCGACGGCTTCAAATACGTCACGTTCAATAATCCGGACTGGGACTTTCGCACTCTGAATCTCGATAGCGACGTGGCCTTTGCCGACAAGGTGGACAATGGCACGACTAGCGCCATGGATCCGAATCTGACGGAATTCTTCGGCCGAGGCGGAAAGCTGCTGATGTATCACGGATGGAGCGATCCAAATATCGCGCCTCTCAACACCATCAACTATTACCAAAGTGTTCTGAAGGCGATGGGCGGGGCGGCAGCTGATTCGATCCGCCTCTTCATGTTTCCGGGGATGGAACATTGTGGCGGTGGAGACGGCCCCAACACCTTTGACGCCATCGGCACGCTCGCGCAGTGGTTCGAGAAGGGACAGGCGCCCAGTCAACTCCTCGCTTCTCATCGTGCCAATAGAGTCGTAGATCGCACGCGTCCGATATGCGCATATCCGCAGGTCGCTGCCTACAAAGGCGCCGCGAGCATTGACGATGCGGCGAACTTTGTTTGCAAGGCCCCCTAGACGAACCGCCGCGCGGCGCACAACGCTTTCGGATTACTGCCGAGTGCGCCGTCATCCGCCCGTAATCGGTAAGCTCCCAACGGAGCTTCCAAGGTCCCACGACGGGACTTCTGGGGAGATTTCCAAACGCGCCTCAATTCCCTGCTCCAACTGAAGCTGGTCTATGTGGGAATCATATCGAGAAGCGCGTTCGAGCCACGAGTGCCGCCTCGACCAGCGGTGTGCCAATCGGGTTGACACGCCGACAACCTTTGCAGCTTTCACGGCAGTACGCTCGGAGGACACCTGCTCTCTGAAGGCGGCGAAGGCGTGATAAGCCTGAGGAGATTCATTCGGCTGCTATTCCCAGGGTTGCGGCGAGACCAGTTTGTGCCTGTTTGATCCGTTGGTCCCATCTTGCTAAGGTGCTTGCCTAGCTACAGCAAAGCTCTGAATTCGATTCGGCTGGGCGCTTCCTGACGCGACGCTCTCGATTCAGCACAGAATCCAAATCGACCTATTCCTCGCCCCTGAGTAGCCATTGCGCCCGTGCTCGACTGCAGTCGAAATGCAACGTCCGCATTCTTGCCTCGGCCCGTCGGGCATTTACTACGTCGCTTGCAATTTCTCGGCCCTGCTCCGTAGTCATTCTTGGCAGCCCTTCAACACTTATTGCTCTCGTCCTCTCCTGTCACGAGCCAATCTATGGTCCTACCACCATAGGCCTTGAGCTTCAGAAGGATTTCGAGGGTGGGAGTGCTCTGGCCTAGCTCGTACTTTGAGAGTTGGGTCTGTCCGATTCCTAGAATACGGGCGAAATCTGCTTGGGTAAGGTCAAATCCACGGATTTCGCGGATGCGTCGGCCTATACGTTTAAGGTCGATTACAACTTTCTTTTGCACTGCCTTGTTATTCCCTTGACGCGTACCCATATAAGTGGTATATTATGCGTTGTAGGGGTATAGATTTGGCGCTCGCTCTGTGCGCCGAGTCCTTTATATATCCCATGCAATTACCGGGAGCAATGAATTCCTAAGAAGAGGTATCACGGGACGGCAATACGTTCCGGACGGCCTGTAGATAAGATGGAGAAACGAAATGAGCGTACTGAACCAGAAAAGTCGACGTAACCGCAAAATCGATAAAGCAAGAGCCTCGTTTCGGCTCAATTTCAAATTAGCTCGAAGCTTATGGCATGAAGTTTCCTGCTCCAATGTCGCTGGCAGCCATCTAAGAGTACTAAGCGAGAGATACAGCTTCTCAATTGCTGCTGCCGATCTCCAGTTCCTTGATGGACGGTGGTACGTCACACACTCCGGACTACTTCGTCTCTCGACACGTCGAAATTGCATTGGAATAAGAACGACCTTAGTGGACCGTCTAAGCAACCCCACTCTTAATCGCTGGGTTTTCCGAGCGACAGTTTATAAGACCGTTGACTCGAAGGGCTTCGTTGGCTATGGCGATGCCGATCCCTCAAACGTTTCGCCTCTTGTCCGCGGCGCAGAGATGCGCGTGGCTGAGACTCGGGCTGTCAACCGCGCGCTCCGTAAGGCCTATGGAATCGGCCTCTGCTCGGTCGAAGAACTGGGGGCGCGTCCCGAGCCATCGAGCACTGGAGGCAGTCAACGAAACTCGAATGGTTTTCACACTTCCAACGGTTCAAATGGTAGTCCGACTCGGCTTCGCGACCAACTCTGCCTCCTGATCCGCCAGTACAACCTCGATCCGACACTCGTCAAGGCTTATGCAGCGGATTTCTGCGGTACTCAAACTCTCAGGGAAGCCAGCCGCGACTTGGTCGAGTCCTTCATCTCTCACGTGTCGTCAGCAAAAGAAGACCTCGACGGCCTGATCTGCAAACTCAACTCCTATTCCCAGCCTCTGGAGGTGAAGCAATGAAACGCCATATCCCAGGTCTTCATTCTCGTCAGTTGGATGGCGACCGTCCCCTGGAAGGCCTGTTCCTGGTCCGTGTCGAATGGGCCTCCTACCGCTGGCACCCTCAAAAGGCTTTCCTGATGCTCCGATTCGTTGTGCTGGCACCTGAGTCCTTCGAGCGCCGATTCTTCTCCGGCCGTCTCTACTCGACCGAACGAGCCCTCTGGAAGCTCAATTGGTTCCTGCGCGATTTCGGCTATGACATGGAATTACTCAGCCAGGATCAGATGGATGAGAAGGCCTTGCTCAACCTTCGCGGTGTCGTCAGGACTACACACGTGACCCTGAACGGCCACACCTTCCAGAACCTCGAAGCCTTCGCCCCCGAAGCGGAGTGGGAAGAACTCTCCCATTCAGAGGCCAGCGAGACTCACGCACAGGAACGTCGATGATCTATAGCTATACCCAGATCAGCCAGTACCTGCGCTGCCCCCGCAGCTATCGATACCGCTATCTGGATGGCTGGCGTGAAAAAGACACCCGGGCAGCCATGGTCTTTGGCCGCTGCTTTGAGAAGGCACTCGGCGCCTACTTCGAGCAACGAGACTGTACGGCGGCATTGTTCAAGGAATGGGAAGCTTTCCGTGACACTCCGTTCGAATACCGGAAGGGAGAATCCTGGGATCGGCTCCTTCATCAAGGAGTCCATCTTCTAGAGAAGTTCGTACGGGAGGATCGGGTTTGTGTCCCGTGCCCTAAGGAGAACCTGCAGCTTAAGATCACTCGGACCCTCGAGCGAGGCAATGGGTTCGTTTCCTATATTGACGCGATCGGTGAACTCGATGGCAAGCGTTGCCTGATCGACTGGAAGACTACGACCAGCCGCTATTCAGAGGAACCGGAAGGGCTTCTGTCCCTCGATCCTCAGCTCACTTGCTATTCATGGGTCAGCGGCATCCCCGATGTGGCTCTCGTCGTATTCGTCCGCAAACAGCTACCCGAGATCCAATACCGGAAGACCACCATCTCAGAGGAACAACGCAACGATTTTGGTCGTCTGGTGGAGACGACCATCCATCAGCTGGAATCGGGGCATTTCTCCCCGCACAGCGGGATCCGCTTCCCTCAGAACGGCTGTGTGAGCTGCCCTCATCTGGGCCTCTGTCTTGATAACCAGCAACTGATTGACACGAACCTGATCCGTCGGCCGGGAGCGAGCGACCTTGATTGGCTTGACGAGCTTGTGGACTAACGGATTGCC
>JBEKBY010000039.1:0-25264 GCA_050015155.1 Candidatus Acidiferrales bacterium
GTCATCATGACCTGGCTCGATTACATCGATGGCTTGAAGCGGTTCACCCGCGAAGTACTGCCTCTTCTCGAGCGGGCCGGTCTCCGCAAGCCGTTCGCTCCGCCCGCCGCGTAAGGCTCAAGTTTTTGTTTGTCGTTCCGAGCGTCGCGAGGAATCTCTCTTCGCGGCAGCCACCGCCACCCCCTGCCGCAATTCCTTTCACTTCCAAATCCCATTCAAAATCATCGCAAGGCGCACGCCGGCCTTTGCCAGCTGCTCGCGAACCACCGGCGCGGCTGCATCCTGATACGGCTGCTCCAAATCCTCGTGTAGCGCCAGCATCCGAGCCGAGATGTTGTTGTCGTCTAGGCACGTATTCACTGGGACGGGCGATTCCACTTTGATCTGCTGCGGAAGGCGGCCGTAGGTTATCTGTTCCGCCTTCTCGTAGCTTTCCCACGCCCAATCGTCAAAATTCATCCCCGCTTTTTGCCACGATACCACTCGCGATTGGAACTGCCCGTCCAATTCCGCCGCGAATTGGTCCACTGTCTCGCCCCTCGCAATCGTCTCCACGATATTCGTGTCCCACACCGAGTGCAGGTTCGGCGAATAGGAACCCGTCTCCGGATTCATCAACTGCGTGTGCTTCTCAAAGTAATCCACCGGGACGCAGTTCCCTCCCCTGTCGTTGTTCGTCGTGCAGTGCAGCGGCTGGTGAATGTCCCCGGCAAAGTGAATCAAGTACCGCAGCGCGTCCGCCTGTTTTTTCGGATCGGCGCCCGGCGTCCGCAGGATCTGGATCTGATCCTCGAGCGCGGAAACTACGCACCCGGCGGGAGAACAATACTGGTCGATGTCGCGCCGCGAAGCGCCGCGCGGAATATCGAAGAAATGCCAGCCTCCCGTAGTCGGATCGATTGTCCGGTAGTCGTCCGCCCAGGTGGCCGCGTCCGCTATGGGGTCGAGCCCCTCGCTCGGGCAATAGCGCTTCAGCGCCGGATCGATGGGATTGTCCGTGAGAATCTTCTCCACCATCGCCAGCGCGCTTGGATTCAGATACTTCTTCGCGATCAGCGCGACGGTCTGATGCCCCTCGCAGCCCCATGCCTTCGCCCCTGGCGCGGTAAATAGAACAGCCGCGAGTAAAAAAACTCCCATCGCCGCAACATAAATCCGTCCGCCCATGCGAAGAATCATGACTCCCCTTCTTTGCAAAAGTCCACAGGCCTTTTCACCTGCACCCTCGCTTCTTCTTGTTAGCCTATTTCCGTGATGACGAAAACTGTAGATTTCGAGCACGAACGCCGGGCACCCCTTTCCCTCCCGCGTCGCCAAGGGGCAGGCTCCAAGTACGTGGTTCTATGCCTTGTTGTTCTTCTGTACTTTCGTACAGGTCGCAAAATTCCCCAATCTGCTAGCTTGTCCTGAGGCCTCTTCGCGAGGCCGAAGAGAGTGAAGACGACGATGAACGAGAGAAAGCCGGAGGCAGCCGCGAGCCGTGCCCCGCACCGGCGCCCCGTCACTGAAACCCGCCCGCGCACCATCCGCGGCGTCTACGGTCGTGGCCCCGGTTTGTAGGGGGGCGGAGCTTCAGCTCCGACATAGACTTGCGGGGGGGCAGCCCCTACCTTGCTGCCGCAGGCTCGTCTCTGGCGTCCGCCCGTGGCGGACTGTCTCCTGCGCTGTTTGCGCTCCCGTCGCGCTTGCCAAGGAACCTAATCGACACGACGGCGATTAGAAATGGCTCTAACTCCTTGCACAGAAAGGAAGGCGATACATTCTAATCGACACAAATCCGAGGGGGTCGCAGACCGCGCCCTTTGCCGGTCCCATCGTGTACAATGGCGAGCTTGCGTCCGGCCGTTCCGGCGCTCCAGACATGGTAACCCTCCAGACAATCAACGCCGCAATGGGCCGCATCCGCGAGTCGATTTTTCTTTCGCCGTTCATGCGCTCGGAGACGTTTTCAAATCTGACCGGTAACTCCATCTACTTCAAGCTCGAAAATCTCCAGATCACCGGCTCCTACAAGGAGCGCGGCGCGCTCAACAAGATTCTTCTCCTCACGGACGACGAAAAGCGCCACGGCGTGATCGCCGCATCCGCCGGCAACCACGCCCAGGCCGTCGCTTATCACGCCACTAAGCGCGGAATCGCGGCGCAGATCTGCATGCCGCTTACCACCCCGATCATCAAGGTCTCGGCCACGCGCGAATACGGCGCCGAAGTGATTCTCGCCGGAACGAACTACGACGAGACCTGCCAGGAAGCGCTCCGCCGCTGCGCGGAGCAGCATCTCACCTTCATTCACCCCTTCGACGATGAAGCCGTGATCGCCGGCCAGGGCACGCTCGGCATCGAGATGCTCGAACAGCATCCCGATCTCGACGTCCTCGTCATCCCGATTGGCGGAGGCGGCTTGATCTCCGGCATCGCCTGCGCCGCGAAAGAGATCAGCCCGAAGATTCAGGTGATCGGTGTGCAAACCTCGAAGCTGCCCTCGATGAAGGCCGCCCTCGAGCACGGCGGCCCGGTTACGCTGCCCCCGAAAGTGACGATCGCGGACGGCATCGCTGTCCGCTGCGCCGGGACGATCACGTTCCCGCTCGTGAAGAAGTACGTGGACGACATTGTCACGGTGGACGACGAAGAGATCGCGAACGCGATTCTCCTGCTCCTCGAAAAAGAGAAAACGCTCGCCGAGGGCGCCGGCGCCGTGGCCACCGCCGCCGTGATCCAACATAAAATCCCGGGTCGCGGAAAGAAAGTTGGAGTCTTCGTTGGCGGCGGAAATATCGACGTCTCGCTGCTTTCGCGGATTATCGAGCGCGGCTTGGTGAAGGACGGCCGCCTGGTGCGCCTGCGCATCCACTTGCCGGACCATCCAGGCGCGCTGCAACGGCTCGCCGGCGTGATCGCCGACCAGAAAGCCAACATCGTCGAGACGCAGTACAACCGGGCGTATTACGGCGTCCTGCTCGGCGATACCGTCATCGACATCACGATGGAAACTCGCGGACCCGAGCACGGCGCGGAGCTTTCCGCGGCCCTGGACAAGGCCGGCTATCAGCACGATCGAGTGCTCTGATGCGCCATCGAAAGAGAAATCATGTTTTCAAAGCGCACGAACTGGAAGCTCGAAGAAAACGCGTACACGCGCGCGCTGCGACGTCACCGCGAATCCGGCAAACCGATTCTCGATCTGACCGCGTCGAATCCCACCACCTGCGGATTCCAATATGACGAGCCGGCGATTCTAGCGGCTTTGCGCTCGCCCGCCGCACTCCAATACGATCCCGACCCGAAGGGCTTGCGATCTGCTCGGAAAGCGGTGGTTCGGTATTACGGAGAGAAAGGCGCCCGCGTCGATCCGGAACATCTCGTCCTGACGACCGGCACGAGCGAAGCGTATTCGTTCCTCTTCCGTTTGCTGTGCGAGCCCAACCACGAAGTCCTGATCGCGCATCCGAGCTATCCGCTGTTCGATTTCCTCGCCACGATTCAGGATGTTCAGCTTCGGCCTTTTCATCTGGTCTACGACCACGGATGGCAGATCGACGTCCACAGCCTCGAACGCGCGATGGGCGCGCGAACCCGCGCGATTCTGCTGGTCCATCCGAATAACCCGACCGGGCATTTCATCGGCATGGACGAAGCCGAGAAATTGAACGCGCTCTGCGCGAAGCGCGATCTCGCGCTGGTGGTCGATGAAGTATTTCTCGATTACGAGATGCACGCAAAGGTGACGCACAAGAAAGGACACGGCAGCTTCGCCTCCAACGACCGGACGCTCACTTTTGTGTTGAGCGGCCTCAGCAAGATCTCCGCCCTGCCACAAATGAAAGTGGGATGGATTGCAGCTAGCGGTCCAGATTCGGCGGTGCGCGATGCGATGGCGCGGCTCGAAGTGATTGCCGACACGTACCTGTCGCTGAACACGCCGCTGCAATGCGCGTTGCCCGTTCTGCTCGCCCAGCGCCACGCGATGCAACCGCAGCTCATGCAGCGCATTGAAACGAACCTCGGGAAACTCGACACACTGCTCGGGAAACAGAAGTTGGTCTCGCGTCTTGAAATTGAAGGCGGGTGGTACGCGGTGCTGCGCGTGCCGGCTCTGCGGTCGGATGAAGAGCTTGCGATTCGACTGCTCGAAGAGCACTCGGTGCTGGTGCATCCCGGGCACTTCTACGATTTTCCGGACGAGGGCTATCTCGTCGTCAGCCTGCTCGCACCTGCCGATGACTTCGCCGAGGGGACGCGCCGGCTGCTGGCGCACGTCGCCAACTCATGATTTGCGCGCCGAAGCCGGCTCAAGAAAGATTCGGCACGAGCAGGATGTGCCCACTCGTGCCCGAAGGAACAATCCGATGCGATGGTTAGTGCTTCTTGCCCAGCGTATGAACGTACGCGGCCAGCGCTTTGATCTGATCCTTGTTGAGGGTGTTCTTGAACGGAGGCATGTTGTTCTTCCCGTTCGTGACCTGGTCTTCGATCTGCGCGTCGGTCAGCTTCTGGACCGCGTCCGAGCGCAGGTCGGGCGCCTTCAGCGCCTTTCCGGTAGGCGTGCCACTGCCGTCCGCGGCATGGCAGATGACGCAATTCGATTTGTACGCCGTTTCTCCGGCGTCGTCAGCAGCGAGCGCGCTCGACGCGAAACCGACGAGAGCCAGCGCCGCCAAAATCACACCGAAAGTGCCAAGCCGTACCGCCCGCGCGGATGAAGCCTTACAGATTGCGCGTGAATCGGAACCGACTATGAGCATGAACGTTCCCTTCGTCAGCATCCGTCCTCCTGTCGCCCACCGCGCGGCGCTGGTGCCGCGCCGACCGAATATTTTGCACCAGCGGCTGGTTCCCTGCCAACAAGAATTAGATGAGAAGGGCCGGAGCCGGAGTTGCCGTTGAGCGCGATCCAACGTAAACTGTTATACGATCTGCGGCAAGTTCGGGGCGTGGCTCAGCCTGGCTAGAGCGCCTGGTTCGGGACCAGGAGGTCGGTGGTTCAAATCCACTCGCCCCGACCATTCTTTTCAATAAGCGATTCGAGCCTTCTGACTTCTTGCCTACAGCCCTGTAGATGATTTTGTAGACAGTCGGAGCGTTGAGTTCAGCAATGCAAGCCCGTGGACGGTGCGAGTCGCCTTCCCAGATCAAGGGGTGATTGGTGCTTTCGGAAGCGGAACGCTACGCGTAGCTCTGTCCTGCCGCCTGGAGACGGCCATTATCCACAGAAGTGAGGAACCGTCGCGCCAACTCCTGAATCCGCTGGGCCTGGCGCAGCCGGACAGCCTCCGCAGGGATCAGATCCCTGCCCACACCGAGCGCGGTAGCGCCTGCCGACACGAGGTTGAACGCCGTTAGCTGAGTCACGCCTCCGGCAGCGATGAGAGGAACATCGGGCAAAGCAGCTTTCAAGGATCGAATATAGCTATTGCCACCGGCCGCGTCGCACGGGACCACCTTCACGAAGTCCGAACCGGCGTTCCGCGCTGCAATAATCTCGGTCGGCGTAAATGCCCCGGGGAAAACGACGGCGTCTTCCTTGGCGGAAAACTCCACAACCGGCAGAACCAGCCCGTCGCTCGTCAAGAATTTCGCGCCTGCATCCAAACATTGTCGAGCGGTGGTGACGTCAGTGACGCTTCCGCCACCCACGATCGTCTTGGGAGCGCGCTTCACCACATGGGATAGGACGTGAATCGCCCCGGGCACATTCATGGCAATTTCGAGGATGGGCACGCCACTCTGGGCGAGCGCCTCGGCCACAAAAAGCGCATCTTCCGCAGAGGTCACGCGAACAGCAGGAACGACGCCGATTTCTTCAATGCGGGAGCGAATGTCTTCCTTTGCCATCGTTCCGGATGTGGAAGCTTCGAAACCGAGGTCATCAATCACGGATCGCATCGTTTGAGACATCGTGTTTCCCCTCCGCCGCATATACCGGAGCCACTTGGTTTCCCGTGCGGATGAGGCATAAGTAAAACATAAATACTATATACTCGCAAATAGAAAAAACGGATATGTCCAACAAATCTTCCCGGGGGCAAACCAGATGGCCACTCTTCACGCCAGTTAGACCCAGAGGATAGACGGGCAAGCACCGTCATCGGCCAACTGAAGGGCATGCTGATAAACCAAGGCTTATAGCCGATGCCTTTCAAATTCAAGCGGTTCCACGAGAACGGAGTTTTGGGGAGGGACCAGAGCCGCTTCGACGCCGCTTATCCGGTGGACTCTTTCCGCCCGGGCTCGTTGCGTAGTTCGCGGATGATGTTCACTCCGCTGCTGGTCCCAAGGCGGTTCGCGCCGGCTTCAACCATTGCTTTGGCTTCGCCGGCCGTCCGAATTCCGCCAGACGCCTTCACTCCGATCGTCACAGCGCGGCGCATGAGCCTGACGTCTTCCAGCGTCGCAACGCCCCCGAGAAATCCGGTGGATGTCTTCACGAAGTCAGCGCTGGCCCTTTCGCTGATCTCGCACGCCAGCAGCTTTTCTTCGTTGCTGAGAAGATGCGTTTCGAGGATCACCTTCAGCAGAGCCTTCTCCGCGTGCACGGTCTCCGCGACGGCTTGAATGTCGGCCAGGACGGCTTCCCGATTACCCGCCTTGAGCTCGCCGATATTCATGACCATATCGATTTCGCGCGCACCCAGTTTCAAAGCTTCCGCGGCTTCGAACCGCTTCACACTGGTCAACGTCGCTCCCAGGGGAAACCCCGCCACTGCTCCAACCTTTACACTGCCGTCCTGCAAGCGCGAGTAGCAGAGCGCCACGTGGCCCGCATTCACCATCACCGCGCCGAAGCCAAACTCGCGCGCTTCTTCGCAAAGGCGGATGATCTGCGGCGGCGTCGCTTCCGGGCGCAGATTTGTGTGGTCGATGATCGCCGCGATGCTACGCCAGTCGCGGGCCAGCGGCTCGTTTTCGGCAGCTGAGTTTCGGCTCGACATACACAATGAATGTTACTACGCTACACGGTGTTCCTCGTAGCTGGCATTTCGCCGGCTCGATTCACGGTTGAATTTATGCCAAAACGCATTTCCGGCAGGGACAAAAGCCGCGAGCAACTGATTGCAACAGCTCGCTCCGCCGCGAAGAACGCCCACGCTCCCTACTCCAACTTCAGAGTGGGCGCCGCCCTGCTGACCACAAAAGGCGAAATGTTTGTCGGCTGCAATGTCGAGAACGCTTCTTACGGAATGACCAACTGCGCTGAACGCACGGCGATTTTTTCCGCGGTTTCCCAGCTTGGCCCGCGCCTCGAGATCGATGCCATCGCCATCGTGAACGACAAGAACGCGCCCTGCGCTCCCTGTGGCGCCTGCCGCCAGGTCATCTACGAGTTTGGGCCGAAGGCGACCGTTTTTTTTCGCGCCGCGAAGGGTTGGAAACGGCTGCCGATCACAAGACTTCTCCCGGAGGGATTTCGCCTGAAGTGACCAATCTTTCGGATCCCGCCTCCACTCACGCGTCCCGCACCGTCGATGTGATCCGCAAGAAACGGGACGGGCAGGAACTCACGCGCGCTGAAATCGACGACCTCGTCGCCGGCTACACATCCGGAGCGATCCCCGACTACCAGATATCCGCCTGGCTGATGGCTGCCCTGGTGCGAGGTCTGAGCCGCGCCGAGACCGCGGCGCTCACAGATGCCATGCTGCACTCCGGCCAGGTGCTGGACCTTTCGGAATTCTCAGCGCCGAAAATAGACAAGCATTCCACCGGCGGCGTTGGCGACAAAACCTCGCTCGTTCTCGCACCTCTCGCCGCGGCGGGCGGTCTGGTGGTTCCCATGATCAGCGGTCGCGGACTCGGGCACACCGGAGGCACACTCGACAAACTCGAATCCATCCCCGGATTCCAGGTGCGCCTTGCGATTGCGCGCTTCCGCGAAGTGCTTCGAGCGTGCGGCTGCGCCATGATCGGTCAGACTGCCGAAATTGCGCCGGCCGATGGCAAGTTCTATGCGTTGCGCGACGTCACCGGAACGGTCGAAAGCTCGTACCTGATTTGCGCTTCGATCATGAGCAAGAAGCTGGCGGAAGGCATCGACGGCTTGGTACTGGACGTGAAGACCGGTTCCGGCGCGTTCATGAAAACGGAGGAAGAAGCGGCGTTCCTGGCCGAGCTGATGGTTGAAACCGGGCAGCGAATGGGCAAAAAGATGGTCGCGCTCATCACCGACATGGACCAGCCATTGGGGCTGCGCGTAGGCAACGCACTGGAGGTGGAGGAATGTCTCGACTTGCTGCGCGGCCGAGGTCCGGAGGACTTGCGCCAGCTTTGCCTCGAACTGGCAGGATGGATGTTTCACCTGGGCGGGCTCTCCGGCACGATCGATCAAGCGAAACAGCTCGCGGACCAGCTCCTACGATCGGGACAGGCGCTCGAGAAATTCCGCCGGATGGTCGAGTTGCAGGGAGGCGATCCAGCCGTGATCGACGATCCGCGACGCCTACCTCGCGCAAAACACCTGCTCGATGTTGCCAGTCCCAAGAGCGGCTACGTCGGAACCATTCAATGCGAGATGGTGGGCACGGCTTGCGTTGTCTTGGGTGGCGGCCGGGAGAAGAAGGAAGATTCGGTCGATCCTGCCGTGGGAATCACGCTGCACAAGAAAGTTTCCGATCAAGCCTCTGCGGGCGAATCTCTCTGCACGATTCACTACAACTCGGAAACCCGCGCGGCTCAGGCGAAGAAACTTCTGGAGCAAAGTTATCAGATCGCAGACTCGCCGCCAGCCCCGCGGCGGCTGGTTCACCAAATTATTCCCGCCGCAGACGCAACCTGATTCATTCCGAAAGGCTTGCCAGCGTTTCAGCCAGTACGAGCGATCCCCGCGCGATGTCCTCGATGGATGCGTACTCATCTGGGCGATGGCTGTATCCGTTGCGACAGGGGATAAAGAGCATCGCGACCGGAGCGATCCGCGAAATGAAAAGCGAATCGTGGTACGCGCGGCTGATCATGGGAAGAAACTTGAGATGGTGCCTCTCGCAGGCACGCGACAGCGTCTCGACCACCGCAGGGGCGCAGTCCGCCGGCGCATCGGCGTTGAGCATCTCGGTTTGAAATTGGACGTGCCTCCGCGCGGAAATCTCCTGCGATGCAGCTTCCATGGCGCGCACAACGGAGTCCCTCTTCGCCAGATTCGTGTCGCGAATATCGAAGCTGAGGCGCACGCGGCTGGGAATGCTGTTGATCGCGCCGGGAAACACATCGCACATCCCGACCGTCGCGACGTTGTCCGGCGATGCGCTCGTCCGCGCCGCGTTTTCGATTGCCAGGATCAACTCGGCGGCCGCGCAAAGAGCGTCCCGCCGATCGGACATCACGACTCCGCCCGCATGTCCTCCCGCGCCTTCGATCGTGATGTGGCCGCTCGCGGGGGCGGCGATTTTCGTCACCACGCCAAGGGATATATGCTCGCGCTCTAGAAGCGGGCCTTGTTCGATGTGCAATTCCGCGAACGCCTTGTAATAGCCGCTTGGCAACTTGACCTCTTCGAGCTCTCCTTGCATCCCTGCTTTGCGCCGAACTTCCTCGACCGATTCGCCGTCCTTATCGGTCAGTTTTCTCGCGGCGTCCGGAGATAGAGTCCCGGCGAGCAGCCTGCTGCCAATGCATCCGATTCCAAAGCGCGTTGGCTCTTCCGCCGTCAGAACCAGCAACTCAACCGGGTTCTTCGGGCAAAATCCGCTCGCCTGCAGTGCTCGTATCGCCTCGAGACCTCCCAGGACGCCGACGACGCCGTCATATTTGCCCGCGTTGGGAATTGCGTCGATGTGCGAGCCGGTACCGACGACAGGCGCCTTCGCGTCGGACCCATTCCAGCGCGCGAAAGTGTTCCCAATCGCGTCTTGCCGTACCGAGAGCCCCGCGGCCTTGCACCGCTCGATCATCCACGTGCGAGCGCGCATGTCCGCCGGCGTGAAAAGGATTCTTGTTACGACAGGAGGCTCCGCTTCCGAGATGGAAGCGAGTTCGTCGATCTCCGCGTGCAGCCGCTCCGAATCGATCGCAAGGTTCATCGCTACGCGCCTGCCAATGGATGCCTGTTCCAATCCTTATAGATCAGATATTTCGCGGCCTTCTTGCCCAGAGCCCCGAACCATTGTGGACACCACGGCCCCATCCAGATGAAGTCGCCGGCCGTAACGGGATACCACGAATCGCCGAGCCGGTAGATGCCGCCGCCTTCGAGCATCAGCAGCCCGTGCTCCATGACGTGCATTTCGACCATGCTCAACGCTGCTCCCGGCTGGTACACCATCGTGTTGACCGCAAAGTCGAAGCTCATCACGTCCGGAAGCAAACACTTGACCTGTAAGTCCGGATCATCCCCAAGCGGATGTGACGCGACCGAATCCTCGCTGGACAGAATCAAGCTCGGCGGCTTGGTCGATGCGAGCGCTTGATATGGCTTCTCTATGACGGCAGTACGGCCAGCTTGCGTGGCCACAACCCGGTGCTGTAAACCCTGGGGCAAATAGGCGTAGCCGCGCGCGCGAAGTTCGGCTTTCTTCCCCTCGGCTTCCACTTGGACGCCACCCTCCAGCACAAAAAGAAACCGCTGAACCATTGTGCCGCCCAGCTCGCCGCCGGCTTCGAACTCAGCCGTGTAATGCGTGAATGACGCGCCCATTGCCGAGCCCGCGTGCACGACGGCGGAGCAATTTCTCATTCCCGGCAGCGGGGCGCGCACGAATGTGTCGGGGGTCAGCAGCAGGTGATTCGGTTGCTGGGAGCTTCGCGTTCCACCGAGGTTATGCACTGTGCGCTCTCCTTTGGGGCATGGGCGAGGAAGCGAGCAAATCGAGCAGATGCAGGCCGCTCTCGAGTGCCTTCGCCACATCCTCAACGTTTACTGCTTCCGCGGGATTGTGGCTGATTCCGCCGGGCGTTCGCAAAAAAATCAGCGCGGCGGGAACCTTCTCCGCAAGGATCATGGCATCGTGTCCCGCGCCGCTCACCATCCGGTGCGGCTCGCACCCGGCTCTTCGGACGGCCTCTTCGGCTTGGTGCACCAGAAACGAGTTCATCTCCACGGCGCGTTGGTTCAATTGGGTGCTGTTTCGCACAGACAGGCCCCGGCGCTGCGCGATTTCCTCCGCTTCGCGGATCATATTCTCCAGCGCACCGATTCGGACGTCGTCCGAGCCATGCCGCAAATCGAGAGTGAGCCGAGCCTCTCCGGCGATGACGTTTGTCGCCCCGGGCTTCGCTTCAAATTGGCCTACCGTCGCGGTGAGGCCCGGAACTCGATGCGCTTCTTTCTCCACTTCCACAATCCATTCCGCAGCGCCGGCAATCGCATCATGGCGAAGGTGCATGGGCGTTGTCCCGGCATGGTTGGCGCGGCCGATGAACTTGAACTCCAGCCTGCTTTGGCCGGCGATGCCCTCGACTACGCCGAGCGGACGCCCGAGTTGCTCCAGGACAGGCCCCTGTTCGATGTGAAATTCGACGTAACCCAGAGTGTCGTCGTCCTTCAAAGCAGCCGCAGGGATTTCTCGCGGGTTCAGGCCAAATACTTCGATGGCTTCGCGCACACTCACTTCATGCCCATCCCTGCGTCCGAGCAGCTCTTCGTCGAGCCGGCCCACCAGTGCGCGGCTGCCGATGAAGGGCGCGCTGAAGCGAACGCCTTCCTCCTCCGAAAAGCCAACGACTTCGATTCCGAAAGGAAGCCTTTTGCCGCCGAGCGCTTCCAGTAGAGCTACAGCTAGAACCACTCCGAGCACGCCATCATACGCTCCCGCATCGGGAACGGTATCGAGATGTGAGCCGATGAGAAGCCGCGGGGAGTCAGACTCCTCTCCGGGATAGAATCCGCGGAGATTCCCGGCCGCATCGATCCTTGTCTTGACTCCGAGCGGCTCGAGCCACCGGGCGATTTCGCGGTGGCATTCGCGCATCGGCGGGGAGAGAAACGTCCTGCGCGTGCTGCCCAGCACTTCGCTGAAACCGGCCAGCTTGTTGCACCGATCGATCGTTTCCTTCGCTCTCGCTAGTTGCGGATCGCTCATCGCGCCGAATCTCACTGCTTCCGGCGGATGCGCGCCTCGATGTAGCCGTGCGGCTCGTCCGTTGGCACGAAGATCTCATTGGGGTTGTCCTGCCCGAATCTCGAGAGGTCCACAAGCAGGCAGTGTATGTTGGGCATCGTCAATTCGATTTCGTCGATCTCGGCAACTTTCTCGAGGACGGCCTCGCCCATGGCATAGAGCGTGTGCTGCACGGACTTGCTTTCATGCCCTGCGAAAACGGCAAGCAACGTCTCTCGGATTTTCGTCCGCAATGGCAGAAAGGCGAGGTCAGCCGAAGCGTATTTCCAGTTGGCTCGAACGGCCGTGCCGAACAATCTGTCGGGTGTCTCCGGCAGAGTCGTCAGCGAATCGTGAATGTAACCTTCAAATCCAGACCCCGCCGTCTTCATGATGATGAGGTTCTGAAGCCCCGACACAACGGAGAATTTGCCTCCCTGCGGCCGCGTCAGCTTGGTTGTTTGGAGTTCGCCACTCGACTGCACGAACGCGGTTGGGTGTGGTTTCCCGCCTGTCACCAGATGCTCCCAGGGCTTTCCCGATATCGTGACTTCCGCCGAGGAGACTTGTGGATTGCGCACCAAGAGGAAATCGATCAGCTCCTTCGCGAAGTCCTCCATGCAGGCGGCCGATGAATTTCGCGCCAGGGAGTAAACGGTGTTCTTCATCGTATCCGTCGGCAGGATTTTGCTATTGTCTCCGTCTGTAAAGCAGCTTGTGAAATCTCCCTGGAGCAATGTCTCCACTGTCCATTCGCGAAACTCATGCCCCTCCGGACGCCGCTTTACACGGACCAATCGCACGCGCGATTTGCCATATCGATTGTCGCCCAGCGCAATCATCGGTTCAGCTTCCCCTGTACGTCGTGTAGCCGTGTGGGCTCAGAAGCAGCGGAATATGAAATCGTGTTTCGCCGTCCCGCACGGCAAATGTGATCTGCACGATCGGATACAATCCCTCGACTCCCTGGGCCGCGTAGTACCCTGCCGTGTCAAAACCGAGGCGGTAAAGCCCGGCCGTCAGGGCTGCATTCTCAGGCAGCAACTGGCTGCACCGGCCATCATCGTCGGTGCGGCCCGATGCCAGCAGCCTCCAATTGCCGGGCGCGTCCTGCCGTTCGAGATGCACGACCACACCTCTCGCGGGCACGCCCCTGGCGGTGTCGAGCACGTGCGTCGAAATTCGTTTCATCCCCTGAGCCATTTTTTCAGCCGGAGGTGTGTGATCTGCCGCTGTTGTTCCGCGGCCTCGTGAAGTTCCGCCCGATCGTCATTCTGCAACCGGCGCTGTATGATCTGCAAAATCTCGGGTGCCGTCTTGCCCGTGGCACACACGATAAAGATACGATGGAAACGCCGCTCGTATTCTCCATTCGCCTCCGCCAGCGCGACCTTCACGGCGTCATCGGCAACCGCAACTCCCCGCTGCTCCTGCGCGGACCACTTCGCCGGGCGAGTCTCCGAAGAGTTCGCCGCGCTTGACTCGCCGATCCGCGGGTGACTTCGGAACGCTTCCGTCCAGTCGGACTCACTCAAGGCGCGCCACGTTTCGTCGGACGCAGCCAGAAGTGCAGCCTCATCCGCGATCGGCCTGCGCCCCGCGATCCCGCACGCCCACGTTCTTGAGCCGCAGCAAGGCAAAATCTCTTTCTCCGCCTCCTCGACAGATAAACGGTTCCAGCTCCCCAGTGCGTCACTCATGACCCATTGCCGGCGCGCGGAGCTTTTCGAGAAATTCCGCAACCAAATTGCTCACCACGGCCGCACGATACCGGGCTGTGGATCGAATATCGTCGATCGGCCGGATCTCCCCCGCGGCGGTCCTCCTTGCGAGCGCCACGATGGACGGCTCGACGGGCTTGCGGTCGAGGATTCGCTCCGTCTCGGCCAGGCGGAGCGGTACCGGAGCAACGCTCCCGACCGCAATGCGAACATCGTGAACGACTCCGCTTTCGAGCCGCGCCAGCGCCGCTATGCAGACCTTCGAAATTGCCTGCGCGTTGCGCGTCCCGACCTTGCGCGCGTACGAAACATATCCCGCGAAACGCCTAGGAAGGCACACAGCTCGGATCAGCTCATCCGGCGCGAGCTTCGTCTCTTTATAGGCGGCGTGAAAATCACGATACGGCAGGCGCCGCTCGCCTCGGACCGAAACCAGAATCAGATCGGCTCCGTATGCCAACAGAGCGGGCAAAGAATCGGCCGCGGGCGATGCGTTGGCGATGTTCCCGCCAAGCGTCCCCCGATTTTGATTCGCGATTCCGCCCGTCCAACTCGCCGCACGCGCCAATAATGGGAATTCATCCCTCACCACTGCGTGTTCGCGCAGATCAGTGTACGTGCAGCCCGCGCCGATCTGGATTTCGCCTGGAAGAATTTCCACGCGGCGCAGATCGGGAAGGTTCCAGATGCTGACGAGCTTCCGTACTCGAAGCGTTCCCGCCGCGTATTGCACCATTAGGTCCGTGCCACCCGCAATGGGGAGCCACGAACCGGGCTCGCCCGCCAAAAGCGAGATGGCCGCTTGCAGGTTCGCCGGCGCAACCAGCTCGTAATCAGCTGGGTCGGACCTCATGTGGAGGCCCCGCGCCGCGCCGCTTCGGCCACGGCTTCGATAATTTGAGTGTAGCCCGTGCAGCGGCAGAGATTGCCCGAGAGTCCTTCGCGGATGTCTTCCATCGTCGGCCTGGGCTTCCGGTTCAAGAGATATTGCGCCGCGAGAATCATTCCTGGCGTGCAGATGCCGCACTGCGCTCCGCCGCACTCGAGAAAAGCCTCCTGGAGCGCGTACAAACGCGGCTCGCCCGCAAGTTTCTCGATCGTGACAACATTCGACCCTTGTGCTTGAAGAATGGGAATGAGGCAGCTATCGACGAGCGCGCCATCTATCAGGACGGCACATGCGCCGCACTCCCCTTCTCCGCACCCTTCTTTCGTCCCGGTAAGCCCGAGATGTTCCCGCAGCACGTCCAGGAGCCTTTCCATCGGATGCGCGCGCACAGTCTTCAGCTCGCCGTTGACGACCAGAGAAAACTCGCGCTCCTTGGGGGTCATCTCTCTCGACCCGCCGAAGGAACAGTACTTTTCTGCGCGGCTGCGGCGCTGACCGCCTCGAAAATGTCTTCTGGAAGCAGCGGAATCGAATCAAAGGGAATTCCCAGCGCATCAACTACCGCGTTCGCAACCGCCGGCGCAGGGCCATCCATCGGGAGTTCGCCGATTCCCTTCGCCCCGTAAGCACCGTGGGTATTTCCCATCTCTTCGAAGAAAATCCGGACCGGAGGCAGGTCGGCGGAAGTGGGCATGATGTAATTCGTCATCTGGCCGTTTTGCATGCGTCCGTCCCGCCATTCTACTTTCTCGTACAGCGCAAATCCAATTCCCTGTGCGACGCCGCCGGCGATTTGTCCCTTCGCCAGGACGGGATTCAGCACTCTGCCGACTTCCTGCAATGCCACGAAATCGTCCACCGAAACGCCGTACGTGGCCAGGTCAACGGCTACCTCCGCAACGTAAACGGCCCAGGCAAACGCTGCGTACGCCTCTCCCCGGTAATTCTGATCGTCCCAGAAGATGTCCGCGGGCTGCTCGTACTTGGCGAAGGACCGAAGTTGTCCCCGCGTCGAAACGTATTTCCGGCATGCGGCCCGGAATTCCTCGGGCGAGTACCTGCCGCCCAGCATTCCACAACCGGCGAGCGTCTGCTTTAATCCCAGCGCGCCTGACTGCACCAATTTCCCCACGACCATCGCCGTGCGTGACGCGACCGTCGGGCCGCTGTTCGGCACTTCCGTTGTGTCCGGCCGCGCAATCTCCACGTCTCCGTAGGGCAATCCCAAAGCCTCGGCCGCGATCTGGCAGAGAATGGTGTTGGTTCCCTGCCCGATTTCCGTGCTCGAAACGAGAACGCGAACGCCACCGTCGGCGCGTCCCTCCACACCCACGACGGAGCTCAGATAGCGCTCTCCCGATCCTGTGAATCCGGCGCCGTGCAGGAACGCCGCGATGCCGATTCCCTTCCTGCAATTCCCGCTTTCATTCTGCTTCGCAAAACGCTGGCGCTTGGAATCGTAATCGGCCAAAGTCAGCGCTCGGTCGAGCAGCTTCCCCAGGTCGATCTCTTCACGCACGATTTGTTCGGTGATGGTTGTCTCGCCCGGCTTCAGAAAATTCCGTCGCCGAATCTCAGTGGGCGACAACTTCACAACCTCCGCGATGCGATCCATATGGCGCTCGATGGCGAAAAGGCACTGCGGCGCGCCGAAGCCGCGAAACGCGCCATGCGGAGGAGCATTCGTCGCCACCGCCTTCGCGCGGACGCGCACGTTCGGCCAGTAATACGGCCCGCCCGCGTGGATCGTGCCGCGCGACAGCACGACCGGCGACAGCGTCACGTACGCGCCGCCGTCAATCGTGAATTCGATCTCGCCGCCCAGAATCTTGCCGTCCTTGCTGACGGCTGTGCGATGCCGCGTTCGAGAGGGGTGGCGTTTCGTTGTGGCAACCATGTCTTCCGCGCGGTCGTAAACGATTTTCACCGGCCGCCCGGACTTCATCGCCAGCAACGCCGCATGCGCTGCGATCATGGACGGATACTCTTCCTTGCCGCCGAACGCGCCTCCTGTTTCCGCCTGCACCACGCGAACCTTGTCTTCCGACAAGCCGCAGAGAGCCATCAACGCCTTGTGGACGTAATACGGGCACTGTAGCGAACCCCACACGGTGATCCCCTGATTGGAATCGAACTGCGCGATCATCCCATTTGTCTCGATGTACAGTTGCTCTTGCGCGCCCGTGTAGTACTCGCCCTCCACGATGAAGGCGGCTTTCTCCCAGATGGCGTCCACGTCGCCCTTCTGAATTAAGTACGTTTTGAAGGTGTTGTCTTTCCCCCAGATGATGTCGGTTCGCCGCTCGCTATCCGCAATAGTGAACACCGCTGGCAGGGGCTCGTACTCGATGTGGACCGCTTCGACCGCCTTAGGGAGGAGATGCTTCTCCGGATGGGCCAGCAGGAGGATCGGCTCCGCCGGATGGTTGACGATTTCATCCACGAGGCACGGCTGGTCGTTCTCGATCAGCGCGATGTAATTTTTCCCCGGGACGTCCTTCGCGGATACGACGGCAAACTCATCCCAGGGGATTCCGGGGCCGAACGTGATTTTCTTGATTCTGCCTCGCGGGATGCGGCTGCGCACAGTTGCGCCGTAAAGCATGTCCGGCAGCGTGACGTCGTCGATATAGCGTGCTTTCCCTGTGACCTTGTCGCGCCCTTCCTTGCGCGGCGCCGCCAAGCCGATGATGTGATCCTTTTCCATGCCAGGCTCGCCCCATTGTGAACGAGAACGGATGAAATTTGTACGCCAGATTCCTGCGGGCAGCGGGCCAGTTTCGCTAATCACGACTGAATCGGGTGGCTGAATAGAAATTCAGAATGGCAAGAACCAACTTCTAGACCCTGAGCCCACTTGGTGTAGAATCCAGCGGAATGGACAAACGACCAGCAATCGACCATGTGAAGTCAGGCTTCAGGATTGTCCGAGCCATTCGATAGCCTCCGGATCGGCCCGCGCGGCTGTCGCGAGCACGATCGCGGGGAGGGAGACCGAAGGAGTGTTCATGAAAAAACTAAAGGCAGTGAATTCCTTGTTGTCGAGCAATCTTGGCGTCATCGTTGCGGCCGGTGCTCTTACGGTCGCGATGGCAACCGCGGGTCTCGCGCGATCCTCGGCTGGCACGCCGGATGCCGCAGCAGACGGCGGATCGGGAAAGGTTTTGGGCATGGCGTTCGATGGCCACCAGGTCTCGAACTTGGACCAGTCGATTAAGTATTACGAAGTGCTCGATTTTCATTTGTCGAGCAAGACCGACTGGAAAGTCGATAAGGTCGCGAACCAACTGGGCGGCACGAAGGGCGCGGAATCCCGCACCGCAATCATGACGACTCAGAGCTCCGTCTCCGATAAGCCGTTCAATCTGATCTTGCGGGAATACCGGGGCATCGACCGCAAGAACTGGAGCAATCTTTCCTCCTCGGATCTCGGGGCCGGCCATATGGATCTGACGGTGAAAGACGACTGCAACCCCATAATGGACAAGTTCAAGGCCATGAATATGCTTCGCGTGCCCCAGATGAACCTTCCCGGCGGAGGCGCCCCAACCAACGGGCCGCGCAGGTTCGTGTTCTTGCAGGATCCCGATGGCTGGTTCATTGAATTGTTTGCGATGCCCACCCCGGCTCCGGGAGCCCCGCCCGCGGCGCCAAAAGTTTCGAATTCCACCGCGACCCAGGCGAACATCGACCGGTTCGGAAAGCAGACAGGCTTCAACCACATCGGCTTGAACATTATTGATCCGGCGAAGGCGCTTTCGTTTTATCAGGGCGTCTTGGGCGGAGACTACCCGGCGTGGAGCCCGTCGCCCGCTGGCGGTGCTGCGCCGCGAATGACCATGCTCAATGGGTGGTTTCCCCAGGCCACCACGGAAGGACATGTGCGGCTCGAATTGCTCGGGTCTCCGCAAAACCAGGGCAAGGAACCTCCAGACCAGCACTTTGCCGATATCAACGTCAACTACGTCGGCTTCCAGGTGACCGACATCGACGCCGTGTACGCGCAGGCGAAAGCTGCCGGCGCTAAGATCGTGTCCGACGGCGGGATCGCGAAGATGAAGGACGGCCGCGCCGTGATGTTGCGCGATCCGGACGTCGGCGGATTCGTCGAGCTGTGGGAGCCGGCGAAGTAGAGCGAAGCGCCCGGCTGGCCAAGTTGCCGCCCTGGATTGGGCGGCTGATAATGTTGTCTTTTGTTCGCCGCCTGTGTGCGACGAGATCCGCGGGAGCGCCGTCTATTGATATTCCTTCCCCCTCGCCTCCCCCGGAAATTCCCCTTCCGCAAAAACTGCCTTCCCTCGAACATACGTCGCCTTTACCACGCCCCTCAGCTTTTCGCCCAGGTACGGCGAAGCCGGATGCCTCTGGCGCAGCCGCTCCTTCGCCACTACAAATTCCGCGTCGGGGTCAAACACCACGAAATCCGCGTCGTAACCCGCGGCGATCCGGCCTTTCCGCGCATGGCACCCTGCGAGACGCGCGGGTCCTTCCGCCATCCAGCGTGCGATATCTGGCAGCGCAAATCCGCGCGCGCTTGCCTCGGTCCACATCACGGGCAGCGCCATCGACAGGCCCGCGATGCCTCCCCACGCAGTTTTGAAGTTGCCTTCTTCGAGCTTTTTCATCGACGGCGGGCACGGAGAATGGTCCGTGGCCACGAGATCGATCGTTCCGTCACGAAGTCCCTGCCACAATCTCTCGCTGTTCGCGCGGCTGCGAATCGGCGGCGCGCACTTGCACAGCGTCGCTCCGTCGGCGATCGTTTCGGCCGTCAGGTGCAGGTAGTGCGGACATGTCTCCACGGTGACCGGGAGTCCCTCGGCGCGCGCGACCCGCAATGGCCACATTCCCTCGCACGCCGACAGATGGACGATGTGCAGGCGGAAACGATATTCCCGGCACAGGGACAGCAGCAGCCGGATGGCTGAAAGTTCCGCTTCATCGGGTCGCGATTTCAGATACGTTGCGTACGAACTCCAATCGGAGCCGTCCAACGCCGCCGCCGCCGCATCCACCGGACCGCCAAGCTCCGCATGAACCAGCAGCGGCAATCCCGTCCGCGCCACATGCGGCAGTGCCGCACGCAGCTCCGACTCGGTCACCATCGTAAAACCGTCGATACCTGGATGAATGAGGAAGCATTTGAAGCCGAGCACGCCCGCGGCCGCCAGCGGTTCAATGTCCCGCTGATTGTCCGCGACCACTCCGCCCCACGTAGCCCAATCGACTCGGCACTTGCCGCGCGCCGCCTCGCGCTTCGCTTCGAGTGCGGCCACGGTCGTCGTGGCCGGGAGGCAGTTCAGAGGCATGTCCACCAGCATCGTGTACCCGCCCGCGGCGGCAGCGCGTGTGCCTGTTTCAAACCCCTCCCAATCGGTCCTCCCTGGCTCGTTGATATGCACGTGCGAATCCACAAGTCCCGGCAAAATCGCCGCCTCGCCGAAATTATGGATTCGCGCGGTGCCCGGCATCCCTCCGATGGGCACAACACCGCGAATCCGCTCGCCCTCGACGAGCACCGCACCCGCTCTCACTCCCTCCGGCGTCACCACCCGCTGCGAAATAAAAGCTTCTAGAGTCATGGGATTCAGCGCCGCGCTCCGCGAAATTCTTGCGCGACATCTCAGCCTAGCTTAGCAGTTTGCATCCTTCAACATCCTCGGCCAATCACAGGACGGTTCTGCCCGGTTTCGAGTCTATAATTCCTCAGTGAGCAACCCCTTCATGGCGCGCGCGATTCAACTCGCGATTGAGAACGTGCGCTCGGGGAGTGGCGGGCCGTTCGGTGCCGTCGTCGTGAAGGACGGCAAAATCATCGCCGAGGGTGCGAATTGCGTCACCTCGACCAACGATCCCACCGCGCACGCGGAAGTGGTCGCCATCCGCAAGGCGTGCGAAAAACTCGGCCTCTTCGAGCTTCGCGACTGTGAGCTTTACACGTCCTGCGAGCCCTGCCCGATGTGCCTTGGAGCGATCTATTGGGCGCGCCCGGCGCGCGTCTATTTCGGCGGCACGGCCTCGGACGCGTCGAAGGCCGGCTTCGACGACTCGCTCATCTACAGCGAAATCCCCCAGCCGCATTCCGAGCGCAAAATCCCCATGCTTCAGCTCATGCGTGATGAAGCCCTCGAGGCCTTTCGCGCCTGGGAGCAGCAACCCAACAAGCTGCGCTACTGATGTCCCTCTACTCCGAGCCGAGAAACGCGTAACGCAGGAGAAACAAGACGCTCAGCACCCAGATCAGCGGACTGATTTCCCGGTGTCGTCCCGTGCACAACTTCAGGAAAGTAAATGAAAGCAAGCCGAGGCTCAATCCGGTCGCGATGCTGAATGTGAGTGGTGTGGCGATCAGAGTAAGGAACGCAGGAACCGCATCCGTGAAGTCGTCCCACTTGACCCTGGCGACCGCGCCACACATCAGCGCGCCAACCAGAATCAGCGCTGGCGCGGTGGCATACGACGGAATCGCAGCCACCAGCGGCGCGCAAAACATCGCCCCGGCAAACAATCCCGCAATCACCAGATTGCCAAGACCCGTTCGCGCCCCCGCGGCAACCCCGGCTGCGCTCTCGACGTAGCTCGTCACCGTGGACGTGCCTGTAAGCGCGCCGACGATTGTGCCGAAGGCGTCCGCCAGCAAGGCGCGGCTCGCGCGCGGCAACTTGCCGTCCCGCAGAAAGCCGCCCTCTTCGCACACGCCGACGAGCGTTCCCACGTTGTCGAAGAGATCGACGAAGAAGAACACAAAGACAAGTTCGCCCATCCCCAGCTTCGCTGCCGACCGCAGATCGAGCTTGAAGAGCGTCCCGGAGGGATGAGGCCACGAGAAAACATGCGCGGGCAAATGGCTGACTCCGAGCGGTATGCCCGCGATCGTGATGGCGATGATGCCAATCAGAATCGCGCTGCCCACGCGCCGCGCCATGAGAATGGCAATTAGCAGAACGCCCAGCAAAGCCAGAATCACTTGCCGGTCGGATATCTTGCCTAGGCCGACGAACGTGGACGCGTTCGCCACGATGATGTTGGCGTTCCGGAAGCCCACGAATGCGATGAAAAGCCCGATGCCCGCCGCTGTGCCGTGTTTGAGGCAGTCCGGAATGCCATTGACGATCTGCTCGCGCACGTTCGTAAGCGTCAAGATCAGAAAGAGCAGGCCGGAAAGCAGCACCACTCCCAATGCAGTTTGCCAGGGCACGCCGCGGCCGATGACAATCGAATACGTGAAATAGGCGTTGAGCGACATCCCGGGCGCCAAGGCGATGGGATAGTTCGCCCAGAGGCCCATCACGAGCGTTGCCAGAGCGGCCGATATGCACGTGGCGAAAAGCACTCCCTCGACGGGCATGCCTGTTTCGGAAAGAATGCGCGGGTTAACGACGACCACGTACGCCATCGTCATGAACGTCGTCAGGCCGGCCAGAAGTTCGGTGCGAACAGTGGTCTTGTTCTCCGAGAGATGAAAGAGGTGCTCGAGCACGCAGCTCTCCTGATAAAAATGAGTCACTATAGGGCCGCGCGACTCGCGCCGTCAACGGAAGAAGCGGGCCGGGGCTCAGGCCCGGGCCGCTTCGTGCTCCGATACTTCCTCCGTGATCACGCTGAATTGCCTTAAATTCGCCGTGCCGAACGATGTCGTGAACGCCACATCGGACGCGTCGCGCCCCACCGCCATCAGCACACGACCGATACGCGGCTGGTTGTGACGTGCATCGAACGTCCACCACTGGTGTTCCAGATACGCTTCGAACCATGCGCTGAAATCCATCGGCACGGGCGACGCCGGGACTCCGATGTCGCCGAGGTATCCCGTCGCGTAGCGCGCCGGTATATTCAAAGCCCGGCACATCGTTACCGCCAGGTGCTGGAAATCCCGGCAAACGCCGAAGCGGTCCGCAAAAACATCGAGCGCCGTTTTCGTCGCGCTCGCGTATTGGTATCCGAACGTCACTTTCTCGTGAACCCACTCGCACACGGCCTGCACGCGATTCCATCCCGGCGCGATTCCGCCAAAAAGCTCCGCTGCAATGTTCGACATCCGGTCGACTTCGCAATACCGGCTGTTGATCAGGTACTGAAGCACGTTATTCGGCAAATCCTGGACCGGTATCTCCCGCGCCCGCGGCGCAACTGGATCGGGATCGCCCGTGTCGTGGATCAGAGTCGAATTGCTTAGTCGGATTTGTCCCGCCGGAGCCAGAAAGCGGCAGCAGTAGTTTCCGAAAGTGTCGAAATAACATTCGACCTTGCTTGCCGGCTCAAGATTCAATTCGTCCGGTTTGCGCAGATCATTCACCCGCGAAGAGTGCACCTTCAGCAGCGCAACAATCGGCACTGGCTGAGTAGTTTCAAAAACAATGTCGTATCCCAGGCGAATCAGCATTTGAAATCCTTGCGCCTTCAAGCTCTTCGATTCTAATCTGTCATTCGCTATCGACAGTTTCGTTGCTTTCTGGCACCATTCCAGTCCGCTCTAACGGCAAGCGCCCGTCTGTCCGCCTCGCCCGCCATGCATGCCAGCCAATCGCGCCCGCGAGATACAGCAGGAAGAGATACGGCAGCCAGTTCTTCGGCGGCTCGGGAACCGGATAGAGCGTCCCGGCAAGCACCATCGCCATGGCCCCGACGGCCGAAGCCGCCAGCAGCACCCCTCCGAACGTTAGGCTCCCTAACCGCCGCAGGTGCCACGGCCACCAGCGCATAGACGGTGATGAATCCATACGTGGCCAGCGACCCCATCCAGTCGTAGATCGTCGCGCCGTCAATCCTTGCCGCCGCCAGCGCCACCGGCAAAATCATGGTGACGGCGCCGGTGGCCAGCACGGCGGCGTGCGGCGTCTCATTGCGATGGTGTGTCCTACTCAGCGCACGATGCGCGATTCCGTTGTGCGCCATCAGCAGCAGAATGCGCGCCGCGGCCGTCACGCATGCCAGCGTGCAGGCGAACATGCTGACCATGGCGCAGATGTCGATCACCGGGCCGAGCTGCCGGACGCCGGCCACGGTGGAAAGCACGCTCATCGGCGCGGCGCTTTGGTCCAGCGAACCCGCGGACGCTGGAAAGCCGAGAACCTCCGTGTAGGCCGCCGCGATGAAGAACAATCCGCAGAGCACGGCGCTCTGGGTCACGGCGCGGGGAATGGTGCGTAGCGGATGCCTCGCCTCCTCGCCCAGCGTCGTGGCGCTTTCAAAGCCCACAAAGCTGAACATCGCCAGCACCAGGCCCAACCGCACACCGGAAAAATTCACGCCGCGCAGCGTGAACTGCGCCGGATCGGTGCGCAGGCCGTGCCGCCACAGCAGCACCGCCAGCAAAATGCTGATCAGCAGCACGGAGAAAAATTCGCCGTAGACCATCAGCCGCGCGGAGACCTTCACGTCGCGGTACGCGATCCAAATCGAAATGAGCACGGCGAAAATCGCCAGCGGAACGGCCGGCGCGGAGAGCCCCAGGAAATCGCCCAATACGACGTTCGCATAGTGGACGAATCCGCCAACCACCGACGCGCCCGTGGCCACATAGGCCAACAAAAGTGCCCAGGCCGCCACACTGCCGAGCACCGGCGGCAGGGAGGACGTCGTGTAGGAGTAAAGCGATCCAGGCGAGGCCGACTCCCGCGCGAAGCGCGCGATGCACAGGGCCACCAGCAGCGTGCACGCTGTCGCCAGCAGATACGCCAGCCACGTCCCATTCCCTGCCGTGGCAAGCACCAGCGGCACCGTCAGCGCCGCCGAACACGTTGGCGCCATGGTCGAGATCGACTGCGCCAGCGTTTCCAGCGGCCGAAGCACGTACCGCTGCAATCCATAGTGAGGTTGGCTGGCTTCGGCCGCGGTTTCGCGTTCGGCCGGATGCACTTGTGGCGTGGTCTCCTGCGGCAATGGACAAACCCTCTCACGAACCGGATGCGATTTCTGAGTGGAGCCCTCAGTCTGCTTTGGCGGGGCCGTTGAGTCAACCGTTTTGGCGGTGCTAGACTCTGCGCATGAATCCCGCACTGGACGCGAACGGCATGCTGGCCGTCGCGATCGAACAAGCGCGCATCGGACTCGCCGAAGGCGGCATCCCGGTCGGCGGAGCAATCTTCCGCCTCGATGGCGCTCTGCTGGGCGCGGGCCGCAACCGCCTGGTCCAGAATGGCGACCCGTCGATGCACGGCGAGACGGACGCTTTCCGCGCCGCCGGCCGCCAGCACAGCTACCGTGACCTGATCCTCGTGACCACGCTCGCTCCGTGCTGGTACTGCACGGGATTGATCTACCAGTTCCGCTTCAGACAGGTGATCGTCGGCGATAGCGTCAACGCGCAGGGCGGTGTCGCTTGGCTACGCCAGCAGGGACTCGACATTCTCGATCTGGCCTCGCCGGAGTGCATTGAGATGATGGCCAATTTTCAGCGGACGAATCCGAAACTCTGGAACGAGTGCATCGGCGAAGGATGAAGCACGCCACCCATGAAGCCCAATTCAACTCGGCAAGCCTAGTGCCCGATAAACGTTGCCAGCTCAATCGGTCGATGCAACACCATCTAATCAGTTGATCTGACAATACTTCCTCTAGGGAACCGATCTCTAAGGTCGTACTCAATCAGAACCTAAACAGGGCTGTGTTCCGTTCACATAACG
>JBEKBY010000040.1:0-22163 GCA_050015155.1 Candidatus Acidiferrales bacterium
TGCATCAACAAGCCCTTGAACGCTCAACGGATCCTTCACATCGCAGCCGAGCGCAAGAGTTCTTACCCCAAGTGCCTGCAATTCCTTGGCAGCCTGCTCGCAGCGCTCTTTCTTGCGGGCGCAAAGTACGAGATTGGCGCCCATTTCCGCAAGGCCTTCCGCCATTTGTCGCCCTAGCCCAATCGAGCCTCCGGTGACGACGGCCACGCGCCCTGTGAGATCAAAGAGCTGTTTTACGCCCATCGCCTCGGTCACTTCCTTCAACATCTCGCTGCCCACTTCACAGCAGTCGCCGCCGCCCCGAAAGACTTTCAACCCTCCGGGCACTCCGGGTTCTGTGGACCAGCCAAGGTAGGCCACGTCCTGAGAACATCAGTAAGAAAAGAGAACGCGTGCACGGGACCACGGGCCCGGGGTGGGCCGATCCCATGGTCCCCTGCACGATGAAGCAACTCCGATGTTTTCCCGCTGCAAAATTATGTGTGTACATATCACATGTTAGCGACTAACGTCAATTATCGGAAGTGCGCAATCGAGATGCGGGCGCGTTGCATCGCGACACGCGCCAACATGACCACGCATTAACGTTGTGCCCAATTGTGACGAATCGACCAAGCCTCGCGCTGTCTGACCTTCGCCATTGTCGATGCTCCTGATTCTTTCCGCGCAGAGTTTTTCCTAAATATGAAGAAAGCGGATTGCCAAACCGGCGAGCGCCCCGCCGATCAGCGTGCCAACCACTGAAACTGGCGCATACGCCCAGTCTGAACTGCCCTTGCCAGGGATGGGGAGAATCGCGTGTGCGATCCGGGAACTTAAATCACGCGCAGGGTTCATGCTGCTGCCGGTTGTCCCGGCCAACGAGAGTATGAGTCCCCAGACCAATGCGCCAATCAAGAATGGTCCCAACGCTCCCGCCAAACTGCCGGATAGGTTGGCGCGCGAGAAAATGCAGCCTGCAACGAACACAAGCAGGAATGTTGGGATAATTTCGGCAACCAGGTTACTTATTCTGTTGGGAAAGGCCGGGTGGCTGCAGAAGACACCCAGTTTGCGGATAGGGTCCGGCGTTTCTGCCCAGTGAGGCAGGAAATGAATCCAGACGAGAACCGAGCCGGCAAACGCCCCAAGCATCTCCGCCGCGATGTACGGTCCCAGTTTGGAGAAATTACCGCTCTCTAAAGCAATACCTAAGGTCACTGCTGGATTAATGTAAGCATCTCTGCTTCCGCAGGCGATGGCCGTGAAAATCCCAGCCATTGCTGCGAACGCCCAGCCGGTGGAGACAACCATCCATCCCCCGCCTTCTGCCTTCGAGCGTGCGAGCGATATGTCCGCGATCACTCCATTGCCCAACAGAACCAGAACCATCGTGCCCGCAAACTCACCCACGACTGGCGATGACATTCGTCTCCCTCCCGGTTGCTGTTCGAAAACCGCCGAACATGAGGTGAAGTCCCAACCCCCATCTACGCGCTACTTTACTGAAGTGGCCGCCGCCCTAAACGACTTTCAATCCTTCGGAGACTGCGCGTTCGGCGGACCATTCGAGGTAGATACTCCCGGGGACGTCAACAGCAAAAGCGAACGAATGCGGAAGGACGATGGGCCGGCGTGGGCGGATCTCCCCCGCATGTCAAACCAACTCAGAAGCTCATACGCACGCCAAGCTGGAACTCTCTTTTCGGGAAATCAGATGTGAAAGCCAGCGGCGTGCTGGACGTAGCCGTTCCCCCGCCCGGAAGAGGTGTGCCGGGCTCGATCCCGTGCACGTTAAACGTCGTAAATCCGGGCTGAAAACCGAACAGCGGACCGACTTCGTTGTTCACGCTGGCAAAGTTTGTCCGGTTTGCGATGTTGAATACCTCCGCCGTGAGTTGCAGATTCACCTTCTCGCTCAGTTTGTGCTGCCAGCTCAGGCGCATGTCGAAGTCGATAAGATTCGGGCCAAGACCCGTGTCGCGGGGCGCTCCGATTGGGCGTTCATTCGTCGTGTGGTTGTCGCCATTGACCTCTCCTCCAGCCAGTAGGTTGAAAGGATGTCCGCTGTTGTATGTGAAAATTGGAGCCAATTGGAAGCCCGACAAGATGCTTTCCTTCCACGGGCTGTCGAACACCCCCGCGATCACCACCTTGTTCCGTTGATCGAATTCAGAAAGACCACGATCCAAGCCCAGGTTCGTAGGATCCTGCGGCCCATAGTCGCTGTTGTAATCCGTGGATGTATCAAACGCCTTGCTGTACGTGTAATTTCCGAACACCATGAAGTGATTGCTGAACGTCTTCTTGACTTCCAGGATGCCGCCCTCGTAGAGAGCGGATGCCGCTGACGTGTATTGGTTATTTTGGACAATCAGCGGATTCACAAAGCAGGCGAAAGGATTTGCGCATGGAGAGAGACCCCCCGGGAACTCAGTGCCGCCGAGCGGATCGGCGGGGCACGAGGTAAGGACGCCCGGTATACACCCATTCCAGTTCCGGTAGGAAACATTCTTCCCATTGGCCAGGGTTACCGTGCTGAACGGCGCTTTCAACAGGTTGGTGTCAATCGCAACCGGGAGCCGGAGTGTGTGCGAATAGATTCCGCTAACGGAAATCGAGAAGCCGGGTGAGATCTCACGCTCGATTCCAAATGAAGCCTGCTGTGAGTAAGGAGGCTTGTAGTTCGGCGGATTACTGAAGAGCACTTGCAGCGGCGAAAGTTGCCCCTTATTCGCAACGAAGATGTTGAACGGCGCCACTGCAGCCGGCGTGATGCACGCGTTATTTCCGGGCGCTGGAGTTGTGCACTGGATCAGACCTTCGCCAAACAGCGTCTGGAAGACTGTCGGCGCGCCTTGCACTGCCGGAAGCCCCGGCGCGAGCGGCGCCAGCCCTGTGATCGGATCTACATAAATGGAGATGAACCGCGTGCAAGGACTGCTCCCGGATCCGGGGAAGACGGGGATGCCGGGAAATCCAAGCCCGCAAGTGTTGATCACGTTGTTGACCTGATTGGGAATCTGCTGGGGGTTGTTTTGGTTCTCGACCGTGCTGTGATTCTTGTTCAAAACTCCCAAGCTCAAGTCCACCTGCGGAATCTGGGAATCAATGGGGCCGTAGAAAATCCCATACCCTCCTCGGATCACGGTCTTGTGGTCTTTGAATGGATCCCACGCAAAAGAGATACGCGGTCCCACATCGCCGTAATACGTGTTCAACGGCTGGAATTGCGAATCGATTTCGTAACGAACGCCATAGTTCAGGGTGAAATTGGACGTAACCTTCCACGAGTCCTGCCAGTACAGCCCAGTCAGCGGCCGAGTATACGCGGGATAATCCGCATCGCCGAAGCCCTGTTGATAGACCTGCGGCTGCCCGAACGAGGCGGCCTGCAGGGGGTTTATGGTGGTGCTAGCGAGCTCTGGGCTTATCAGGTCTCCGGGCAGTGACCCAAAGACAAAGCGGCCCGGGAAAAACGTGTGGGATTCCGCGTGATCGCCGCGGAGCAGCTCGGAAACGCCAAACTTCATCTCGTGGTGGCCACGGGTCATCGACACGTTGTCCGCAATTTCGGTGCGGCGCAGGATGACAAAATCGGGCAGGAAGATGCTGGTTCCCAGATTATTTACGAAACCGGGGATTTGGAGACCTGCCTCACCCGGCTCATTCGGAATCACATTAAAGCCTTCGTAATCATACTGCAAGTGCAATTCATTCTGAGTCCTCGGGCTGAACTCGTGGAACCAAGCCCCTTGAAGGGTGTTGTCATAGGTGTGGATCGAACTGCCCGCCGAAAAGCCGGTCAGAGATTGCACGTCGGGGTTTTCCTCAAGATCATGTCCGAACCGATACGAGAAAGAAATCTGGTTTGAGTCGTTGATCCGGTGATCGAGGCGTCCGGATACCAGGTACTCGCGCGTGTTGTACGGAAACACTCCCCCGTTTGTTTCAAGCTGGTTCACGAGGAAGCTGTTCAACGCGTTTTGACCTGCCGACAGGCCGGTGAGTTGGCTGACCGTCAAACCAGCGTCGAGGTCAAAGGCACAAGTACCCGGCGTTGTCACTGGACCCGAAGCTATCATCCCGCCACCAGCGAAACACGTCACCGGAGTCACGCCTGCGGCCGACAACGCGCCAATAATTCCTTGCTGTGCCGTAGTCGGACGAAGGATGTCCGTGTTCGTCAGCAGAGGCACCGCATTCTCCGAATCCTGTAGCAAGCCTTCAAACGCAACAAACAGGAACGTTTTGTCCTTCTGGATGGGAAGGCCCAGCGATCCGCCGTATTGATACCGGCTGAGTGAGTTCTTGATGGGCGTGCCAACACTGTCGGGTGCCAAAGGATTGAACACTTCGCTCGGCTGGAGCGCCTGGCTGAAGGCGAACGGGTCGCGCGCGTCCATGGCGTCGTTGCGAAAATAGCTGTAGACGCTTCCATGCACGTCGTTCGTCCCTGACTTCGTAACAATGTTGATAGTCGCGCCGCTCGCCCCGCCTAGCTCCGCTGTATAGTTACTGCGATTTACCTGGAACTCCTGCACCGCATCCTGGCTTACGGTCAGGCGGACACCGCCGCTATCGTCCTGAGCCTCGCCGCCGTCCACGGTCACGCTGTTTCCTCGGCCATTACTCCCGTAGAAAGAGAGGCCGCTTTGGGGGGTCTGCTTGACGCGATAGTCCTGATCGTCCGCGATCCTGGTGGAATTCGAGACGCCGGGCTCGAGCAAAGTGAAGGTGAGATAATCGCGGCGGTCGATCGGGAGGTCCGCAATGTATTGCTGAGTGAGCGTATCTGCCTGGCTGCCCCGTTCCGTTTCCACTACCGGCGGCGCAGCGGTTACTTCTACTGTTTGTGCTGTCGTTGCGACAGTCAGGTGGAAGTCCAGGACGACCGTCGCCCCCACGTTGACGACCACGCCCTTCTCAAGCTGTGTTCCGAAACCGGCGATCTGCGCCGTTACGTCGTAGTTGGCAGGCAACAACCCCGTAAGCCGATACTGTCCCGTGTCGTCAGTATTAGCCGCGTATCGCGTTCCCCTAGCCGTTTCCACAGCGGCGACGGCCACGTTTGGGACGACCGCGCCCGATGCATCGGTTATCGTTCCGGTGATGTTGCCTGAGGCGCCCACGCCCTGCGCATCAGCAGGAGGATTCATGATCAGCAGGCACGCCAGACACAGAAAGGCACTTGTTACTAACGTAGATTTCATAGATCCTCCTCGTTAGCCAAGACATGGTCAAGGTGTCCGTGAGTAGGCACACGCATCATCTGCTCCCTCGATATGATGTTGATCAGGTGAAAGACGTCCATTCCCCCATCTCGGCCGCTTATCCACTCCGGGTCCCCGTCACAATTGTGATAGCGCATATCACATTAGAGAGACTAACGTCAACGCGAAATATGATGCGGGGCACTTCAGTCACCACGACTGCTATGAAATCTGGGAACTCCCTCCCGAAAATCAGAAGCCGAACGCCAAACTTCTGGCGGTCTCCTATTTGTTGCGCGGGATTGTCGTAGAGAACGGTTCAGCGGGGCGTAAGCACGACACGGCCGGAGATTTTTCCATGTCGCAATTGATCCAGCGCCTCGTTGGCCTGAGCGAGGGGACGAGTGGCGACTTGACAGCGAACCTTGCCCGCGGAGGCCATAGCTAGGACATCTCTCAAGTCCTGGCGCGTGCCCACGGCGGAAGCTTGCATGTGGATTTCGCCGCCGGCCATCAGGATCGGCGGGAAGCAAATGTTTTCAGCTGGCAAACCGACAACGAGGAGAGTTCCACTTGGCCGCACGCAATAGAAAGCCATGTCGTAGGCTGCCTTCGCTGCCGAAGTCACAAGCGCCACGTGGACGCCGCCATTGCGGCGCAATCCTTTGACCACGTCGGTCGAAGCGGCATTGAACGTGTGGGAGGCGCCAAGTGACTTGGCGAGGTCAAGCTTTTCCTCGGAAATGTCAACCGCAGTGATCTCCGCGCCCAACGCGCGCCCGATCTGTACAGCGATGTGTCCCAGGCCTCCGATGCCAAACACTGCGAGGCGCTGGCCGCTCGACACTCTTGCTTGTTTGAGCGCACGATACACTGTGACGCCGGCACAGAAAAGAGGCGCAGCTTCGGCCGATGAGAGGTTATCAGGAATTTTCAGCGCGTGACTCGCTGGCGCCTTAGCAAATTCTGCGTAGCCGCCATCCACCATGACGCCTGTGATCTTCTGGCGCGCGCAGAGGTTCTCATTCCCCTCCCGGCAGAATTCACATTCTCCACAGGTCCAGTGAATCCAGGGAACGCCTACCCTGTCGCCGATTTGTAACTCGGGGACCGCTGTGCCCTTCTCGACTACGCGCCCGACTATTTCGTGGCCGAGAATCAGGGGCTGCTTGACGATTCCGGCCAACTGCGTCCAATCGCCATCGGCGACATGCAAATCGGAATGGCACACGCCGCAGGCTTCCACTGCAATCAGGACTTCCCCGGCTTCGGGCCTCGGCTGGTCGACTTCTTGAATGGTGAGCGGTTGTTTGAATTCGTGCAGGACCGCAGCCTTCATCGCGAAGGTCCGATCGTCACGGCTGCGCGGCCCGCAGAAAAAATTCCACCGCGCTGCGCACGCGCTCGCTCAGCCTGTGGGGTCCGGTGAGATCCACGGCCCACTGCCGAACGATCGTACTGTAAAGTCCTTCCATGAATTCAGCCAGGTGAAGGACCGGAAAGTCTCGCGTGATCTCTCCGCGCTTCTGGCCTTCAGCGAAAATCTGTCTCAGTAGGCTGATCGCAATTTCCTCGGGCCGGCGCATGTCGGGCGACCGCACCGGATCCATCGCTCCCGACAGCACCACCGCTCGCCAGAGCGGCCGGTCTGCTTCGACTTCGCGGGCCATATGCTGATACATTCGCCGGAGGCGGTCCGCCGTCGTGGCTTCGCTTGAGAGTTCCGTTTCGAGATGCTCCTCGATGCACGCAAATCCGCGCCGCCCGACCTCCCGCAGGACCGCATCCTTGCTGGGAAAATAACGGAAGAATGTCGGCTGGCTGATTTCGAGAAGTTGGACGATATCATCGATGCGCGTGTTCTCGTAGCCGCGCTTGCGAAACAGCTTAACCGCAGTCTTAATGATTTCCTGGCGCAGCCGCACCTTCTTGCGCTCGCGAAGGCCGGGCACCGCGTGGATCCCCGTTTCTTTGATTTGAACGGAGCCTCGTCGCTTGGGCAAGCCGCGGCGATTCGGGACAGTTCTCGCCGGCGCCGACGACGCTTCGTCTCGAGCGGTCTGGACACGAGCCATGATTCGACACTCCCCTGAATTGGTAACGCACGCGTCGGCGCATGCGCCGCAGATTACGAGAACTACTCTAACATGATAGTAGCCCACGTCAATTTAAGTCATCGCAGGCGACGATAGATTGCGCGCCACCTCCATCATCAGGCGCCCCTCAGATTTGTGTGAATCTCCGAATCCGGATCGTTCACCACCAGTCGTTACATTGAAGATTATGGCCGCGCGCGTCTTGGTATCGTAAGGCGGCCAGTGAGGCAGCCTCTTGGCGTCTGGCTTGCCGTGTGCGCAAAGGCGATCCACGCCGAACTCATGGCATCCGCAACTTTCTGCGCCTCCACGGCACCGGCGCCGATCTAGCCACCCTCGGAAAACATGCCGATTCAAATTTGTTTTGGAATGAATCGCCTTTAGCGATAGCAGTTCGGATCCGGCGCATAAGCAAAATTGGCCCGACCCGAAAGTGGCGCGACCCAGGGTTAGCTCCCATTGTTGAATCAGGCGTGGTCTAATACTGGCGACTCCTTCTGGGCCCCAGGAGGCAAAATGGCTTCTTCGCCAATACCCAGCGCACTCGACGCCCGTACTCAAGCTTTCCCCGTCCTGACCGCAGCTCAAATCAGTCGCGTTCGCCCCTCTAGCAAGCTCCGGCACGTCAACAAGGGTGAAATCCTGTTTGAGCTGGGTGACACAAATGTCCCCTTCTTCGTCCTGCTTTCCGGGAGCATGGAGATCGTGCAACCGGCTCTTATCGGCGAGAGCCGGATAGCGACACACGGCCCCGGCGCGTTCACCGGTGAGATGACCATGATCTCTGGACGGCGCTGCCTTGTGCGCGGTCGCGTCACGGAGCCCGGTGAATTTCTGGAACTGAGCGGAGATGGTTTGCGGTCGCTCGTTGCGAAGGACGCCGAGCTGAGCGAAATTTTCATGAGGGCATTCATCCTGCGCCGATTGGAACTCATCAGCCGCGGCCAGGGCGACGTGATTTTAATGGGTTCGCGCCACTCTGCCCACACGCTGCGCCTGCGCGAGTTTCTGACACGGGTTGAACATCCCTACACGTACGTCGACCTCGACACGGATGAGACTTCGCAGGAACTTCTCGACCGCTTTGAGGTCAAGCCCGACGAGATTCCCGTGGTCATTTGCAACGCTAGCTTGGTGCTGCGAAATCCCTCGATTCAGGAGTTGGCCAATTGCCTGGGGCTTAACAGCCCTGTCGACGAATCGCAGATCCGCGATTTGATCATTATCGGCGCCGGACCCTCCGGCCTGGCAGCGGCTGTTTACGCCGCGTCAGAAGGTCTGGATGTGCTCGTAATCGAAACGGCTTCTCCCGGAGGGCAGGCAGGATCAAGCTCCAAGATCGAGAATTACCTGGGCTTTCCCACCGGTATCTCCGGTCACGAACTGGCGGCGCGCGCGATCGCTCAGACGGAAAAATTTGGAGCGAAGATGATGGTGGCGCGCAGCGTCGCGCGGCTGGATTGCGAAAAGCGCCCGTACAACGTCGTTCTGGACAATGGCAATAGCCTCGCGGCGCGTGCCGTAGTCATCGCTACCGGGGCACAGTACAAGAAACCGCGCATCGCCAATCTGGAGAAGTTCGAGGGGCAGGGAATCTACTACGGTGCGACCTACATGGAGTCGCAATTGTGCGAGCAAGAAGACATTGTCATAGTGGGCGGGGGGAATTCCGCCGGGCAGGCGGCGGTTTTCCTTTCGCAGACCGCGCGCAAGGTGTACATGCTGGTGCGCTCGAGTGGGTTGTCGGACACCATGTCGCGCTACTTGATCCAGCGAATCGAAGAGAACCCGGCAATCGAATTACACTGCAAAACCGAAATTGTCGGTCTCGAAGGCGACACGCATCTGGAACGCGTTGCCTGGCAGGACAAAACCAGCGGCGAGACGTCGACGCATGAAATTCGCCATGTGTTCATTATGGCGGGAGCATCGCCGAGAACCGAGTGGCTGCGGGGATGCATGGCGCTTGATGACAAAGGCTTCATCCTAACCGGGCGGGATCTGGATACCGCAACCGGAACCCCGGCGTGGACGCTGACCCGTTCTCCGCAAATGCTGGAAACGAGCCTTCCCGGCGTGTTTGCCGTTGGCGATGTCCGCTCGGGTAATGTGAAGCGCGTGGCCTCCGCCGTAGGCGAAGGAGCGATTGCCATCCACCTTGTCCACCGCGCCCTGGCCGAGCTCTAGGGGATTAGCGCCTTGCGTCAGTCATGCAGGACAACGCTCAGAAGCGACGTCTTGATGTGAAGCCCGCCGTTGTACTTGATGAAGCCGAATTTGTTCATGAAAAAATTCACGCGTGAGCGCGTTGTGCCAACCATTTCCGCCAACATCTCTTGCGATATTTTGGGCAGCACCTTTTGGGGTTTGTCTTCCCTGCCATAGCGCGCGAGCAGCAACAACGTGCGAGCCAACCGCTTCTCACTGGAGTTAAAGAGTTGATCGACCAAGTCCTCCTCGACCCGAATGTTCCTCGAAACCATCTAAGAGATAAAGCGGTCGGAGAAGGCGTGTTCGGCGTGAAGAACCCGAATCATCTCGCGCTTTTCAATTACGAGCACCATAGTTGGTGCAATCGCGGTCGCGGTTCCGATCCGAAGCGGCTGGCCGGCGAGGCATCCCTCACCAAACAAATCGCCCGGTCCCAAACCGCCACCACGGCCTCCTTGCCGGTTTCATTGACTATCGAAAGCCTCACCGCGCCCTTTCGAATGTACAGGACATTCCGGCCGGGATCCCGCTGCGAGAAGACCGTTGCTTTTTTCCCGAACTCCACAACCTTCCTGGCCACACCGGCCGAATCCAGAAAATCCTGGGCGTTGAACGCCCCCTTGGCATTGGTTTTCAGACGAGTTGAAGCTCTAGTTGTCACGGTTTCCCGGCCGATATCGTAGCACCCGGCGCGGGAATGTGGGCGCAAGTGAACAGATACCTGTCGTTGTCTCTTCTAAGATGCCGTCTGTCAGTGGAGCAAATAGAAGGAGATACCAATGCCTTTACTTCAAATACTGTTGGTTCTGGTCGTGGTGGGCGTTCTGCTTTGGCTGGTCAATAGCTTCATACCAATGCAAAGAACGATTAAGTCCATCTTGAATGCAGTTGTAGTGATCGCCGTAGTTTTGTGGTTGCTAAACATTTTTGGACTACTCCACTCACTCTCCCGAATCCATATTGGGGCATGAGTAGGTGATGACCGCATACTTTGGCCCAGCCAAACCGTCGCTCAAGACAATCGGGATGAAAATGGCGCTCTCTGGAATTTCCAAATGCCCTTTCGCAAGAAAAACGGGACTGCCCGAGTCAGGTCTGTCACCATAATTCGAGTTGAAATAGAGCGTGAGTGTCCCCTTAATGCTTCCGTTTTCCGAGCGAGAAGGTTTATAACGCGAATGTCCCCCTTCGGCAATTTATCGCCCGCCTTGACTCGCCTAACTATCCTGTCGAGCGCCAGTGTTCGCCACGGGCTTGCGGGGAGTCCGGCTGCGACGTATGGACCCTGGCGCGGATAGCCGGGCATAGCTCCATCACGATTTCGGCACGCTACGTCCTCCCGTCTGAGGATGCGGTTTTGGGAGCGATTTCTAGGCTGGGTGGGCACAAAATTGGGCACACTGAAAATGCAGCTCCACAGTTGCCCGTTGCGAATAAAGCAGTAAGAGCCTTAAACTGAACCGATTGCATGCAGCGCGCCCGTAGCTCAGTCGGATAGAGCGTCTGCCTTCTAAGCGGGAGTCGGCCATTGCCGAAGCAAGTGAGGGCCCTGGGATTACCAACCTCCTCAGTTACTTAGCGTGAGTCTCGAAATTTCCGAAATTCTAAGAAATCCCGGAAACGGGTTTAGAAAGGGCGCCGCTAGCCCTCCACCGAGCCGGGGCTCGAGCAGCCCGGCGGTGTCTTGCGCTCGGGCCCGGCAGGGCTGCGTAAAAAAGCTTAACCGCTTTTTCGTTTTTTGGAGTATTATCGCTTCGCTATAAGGACCGCGACCGGTACTTCGCGGTGCACGTTCGATGCCCAACATTTGCGTCTTCCCACCGAACGCCTCTCTCAAAGAAATTTCCGACTGCACACGTCATGGTCACATCAATCGCGCCGAAGCGCACGCGGGTGAAGCGCGAGGTGAATTGATCCGTTTCGACGCGAAGGGAAATCAGTTCATCGCGAGCGGCCGCGCGGGTTTAGCGCGCGCACGCTTGCAGCCTTATCCGCACACCGATCCGCACCCTGGCCTGTCGGCGGAAGTTATCGGCGCCGCCGCTTTTGGTGAGCAATGGGCTTGCAGGCTGGTAGAGAATTTCGGCGCAGAAGTGCGTCCCCTCGAGCACGTCACCTACGATGATAGCGACGTCTGGTTCAACAGTTCGCGGGGCAAGCCGGTGTGGGCCGTGCTGAAAAGCCGGCGCGAGGAGATCGTGGAGCGGTGCGAGCGTTTTCTCACTCGGCGTCCGCGCAGCGGGAAGCTGCCTTTGTCCGAGATCGGGAAGCTCCGCGAAACCGTCCGCGAATTGCGGCAAGAGCGGGTCAACGCAGAGCTGATCTTGAAGGAAATCTGGCCCGAGATATTCGTACAGTTCACGGCCGTCGCTTCCGATCGACGCGACGCGCGCGGGCGACTCATCGATCGACGCGACGCGGGCGCGCGATTCATGGGGCACTTGAGCGCGACGCCGCCCGAAGAGTTGCCCGCGGCGATCGCGTACCAGACGATCCGCGCGTACACGCGCGGCGCGTGAACCCGCCACACTATCGCGCAGTGGTTTTTCGGCCGCGGAGTTGCTCCCGCGGCTATTTTTGTTTCTGAGGGAGGAAAAATGGAACCCGTTTATCAGTACTGCGAACCACGCTTCGTGCGCGCCGAAATTACGCGCTTCCGCACGACGCAGCTAGTCGTGTCCGGATTGGGTGGAATCGACAGCGCCCAATTCTCGCTGTTCTTGAACTCCCATCGAGGTCTGTCCCCTCGCGCGCAGCAGGCCATTTTCAGCGTGCTCGGATTCCTTCAAGCGCTCACGGACGAGAGTGCAGCACGCGGGGCGCTCGCGCCGGACCTCACGGATATGTCGGTGCTGCGGCCGCACTATCAGAAATGGTGCGCAGCTCGAGCGGAAAATGAAGTTGTAAGAACGGGGGCCGAGCTATACGAGCGCGCGAACGGCGAGTCCGCATAAAACAATTTTCCGAGCGCCGCCGCGCGCGGTGACGGAAAAACAGAGGGCCGCGATTCTCTCCCGAGGTCGCGGCCCTTTCGTTTTAAGGCTCGGGAGAGTGCCCGTCAGGGCATCGGGAGAGATGATGACCGCTTCAAACTCTTTGCTAGACGCCGACGTGGCAGCCTTTGCGCGTCTGGGAATTTCTCCGGGCACGCTCGCGCTAGCAAGAATCGAGCGCGTAGACGATGCCACGGCTCGCGAACGGTTCGGCATCACTTTCGACGGCAACCTCGACGGCCTCGTCTTTCCGTATTACGTCGGCGGCAAGCGCGTTACGGCGCGCTTGCGTCGGGACCATCCCGAGACGGACGAGAAAGGCGAGTCACAGAACAAGTACATTGCCGCGTGGGGTGACGTGCAGCACCTCTACCTGCCGCCCGATTACGAAAAACTGCTCGCCGACCCTCGCGTCCCGATTGTTTTCGTCGAAGCCGAAAAGTCCGTCCTCGCCGGGAGCGACTGGTCGCGGAGAACGGGCGGACGCGTTCTGTGGATCGGCACAAAAGGATGTTGGGGCTGGCGGGGGAAGACCGGCATCCGGGTGAACAGAAATGGCGAGCGAGAGGGCGAGAAGGGTGCGCTTCCCGAAGTGGCTTTCGCCCGGGACGGGCGCACAGTTGGGATTTTGTTCGACGCCAACGCCGCCACGAACGAAAAAGTCCGCGCGGCCCGCAACGCATTCCGAGCGCAGCTCGCCGAACAAGGCGCTAAGGTGCTCGTCTTCGACCTTCCCGCTATCGAAGGCGTGAATGGCGTGGACGATTTCATCGCGATCGCGGGCGATCAGGCGCTCGTCGATCTTTTTGACGGAAAATCTCCACAGCCGCTGGCGACCACGAAAGACGAGCCCGCAGTTTTCAATTTCACGGACGCTGGCAACGCCGAGTATTTCGCCGCGCGCCACGGGGACCGGCTCCGCTACGATCACCGCCGCGGGCGCTACCTACTTTGGAGCGGGGCGCGCTGGCAACCTGACGCCGACGCGGAGGTGCGGCGTCTGGCGAAAAGCGCGATGCGTCGGCGGTTCCGCGACGCCGCGGCGCTCGACGATCCAGACGCGCGCAATCGTGCGGCCCGATGGGCGATCGCGTCCGAATCACGTTCGCGCATCGAGGCCCTTCTCTACCTCGCTCAGGCCGAACGGCCGATTGCCGACTCCGGCGCGGGCTGGGATTCCGACCCGGCGCTGCTCGCCTGTCCGAACGGCGTGGTTGACCTGAGAACTGGAAAACTTCAGGCCGCGCGACCCGAAGACAAAATCTCCCTCGTGGCGGGCGTCGGATACCGCCCCGAGGCACGCTCGGAACTCTGGGAGAGGAGCCTCCGCGAAATCCTCCCAGACGACGCGACGCGCGACTTCTTTCAAATCGCCGTCGGTTACTCGGCGACGGGCGACACCCGCCGCGACTGCTGGTTCCTGGCTTACGGCCCCGGACGCAACGGCAAAGGCACGGTGTCTCAACCCGTCGGAGAAGCGCTCGGCGACTATTCCCTCGAGCTGCCGAGCGCCGTCTTCGATCTTCGCCACGACCGAGCCGCGTACGAGCTAGCGCACCTGCCGGGCAAGCGCTTCGTCACGTCGTCGGAGTCGGGCGACACGATTCGCCGCCTACACCACGACAGGATCAAGCAATTGACTGGCGGCGATTCCATGAGCGCCGCGGACAAGTACGAGAAGGCGTTCCAGTTCAAGCCAGTGGCGAAGCTCTGGTTCGCGTGCAACAAGAAACCGCACGTCACGGATGACACCGCCGCCTTCTGGGAGCGCGTGTTCCTGATTCCGTTCACGGTGTCCTTTGTTGGCCGCGAGGATCGCAACTTGCGCTCCACATTAGCGAGCGATCCCGTCCACCAAGCCGCTGTGCTCGCGTGGATCGTTCGCGGTTCCGTCTTGTACTACGAACGCGGATTGGACCCGGCGCCCGCCGTGAAAGTCGCCACGGCCGAATATCGCCGCGACTCCGATCCGGTCGCGGGCTTCGTCGAGGAAGAGTGCCGAATCGACCCCGCAGCCGAAGCTACAGCGACCGCGCTTTTCGAGCGCTACGCGCAATGGGCCGACCACCTCCACCTCACGCCCAAGGAGCGCCTCAGCGTGACGAAGTTCGGGCGTCTTTTGGGAGGGCGGTTTGAGCGCCGCAAGGACGGTAGAACCAACCTCAACTTCTACCAGGGAATCGGTCTGGTAGACCGCTGAATTCCCGGTTTCCGGGTTGAGGGTACGATTCCGTAAAGTCTCGCGTAGAGCAGCGCAATAGAAGACTTCCCGGACTTACGTTTGAATCCGGAAACCCGGAATTTGAGCCGGGTTCACGCACGCGCGAAGGCCTCGAAAAATCCTTCGTAGTCCAGAGGTCCGAAAACCCTCCTAAACAGCGGGGTTTTGTGTTTTCAGGGGCGAGAGATGACCGAAAACGAGCCTGGAATAAGCTCCGCGGCTGCGGCGCGACTCGTATGCGTAACCCGTTCGACGATGGCCGTGTGGAGATCGCGCGGAACCGGGCCGCCGGTTCACTACGCCGGGAGCAAGCCGGTCTACTTCGCCAGCGAAGTACGGGCCTGGATGGAATCCTGCACGGCCCTAATGCGCCGGGAGCGCGAAGAACACGCAGCCGAAGCTGCGCAGTACGGCGGTAGGCGCCGGGGCCGCCCGAAGTCGAGCGTCGGCCTAATAGTCGGAAGACCGGAGGGCGGAAGTAGCTGAAAACACTGGCGAACCGCGGGAACGCAGGGCAAGCGGAGGGTAAACGAGGGCCGAACGGGCGCAAGACGAGGCTGAAATGGCGGTTCCTGTGGGGGCGACCCGATTGGCCCGATTCGGAGTTCGGAGGCGCACTCGTGCAAGACGCGAAGCGAAGGACGAGCAGGCTTTCGGCCGGCGGCCGCTTGCGTTGCGGCGATGCTGGCGCTGTGAACCTCCAGCGCTGGAAAGATTCGCAGCCCGAAGCGCTGGACCACAAAGCGGCCGTTGAGCGATTCGAGGCCGACCTGTCCGCCGAAATCGGAAGGGATCTTAGTGCGTCCCGGCGCGCGCTCTTGCTAAGTGCCGCGACCAGCTACGCAACGATTCGGCTAGCCCATAGAAAGCTCGTTGCTACGCACCGCCTCCGGCGGGAGGTTCGGTCCACAGCAGACATGGCCGTCCGCGCCCAAATGGCGTTACTGCGCGCGCTAAAGGGCTTGGGCGTCGAGTTGCACGGCGCGGACGACCCGCGCGAAGAAGAAACGCTCGAAAACGTTCTCGCGGAATACGCCGAGGAGACCGAGGAAGCGAACGAATGACGATCCAAGGCGTCAGTTTCGAGCGATTCTGTTCGGACAAACGGCTCATCAACGAGCCGATCTCCTCGGCTTGGGAAGTGGCGTACAAAGCGCTCGACGGCGAGCCGGTTTCTAAAGCCGAACTTCCGTTGTGGCGCGCCATGTCGGGCCGCGATACCTACGCGCCCGCTGACTACCGCGCGCTGGTCCCCGTGAAAGGCCGAAGGTCGGGCGGCACCAAGACCGCGTGCAAATACCTTTGCTACAAGATTCACACTTCGGACTTCCGCGAATTCGTCCCGAAGGGTGAGCGCGTGCACGTAGTGATCATCCTGCAGACCCGCCCGATCGCGCGTGAAGTGAAGAGGTATTTCGATGGCTTTTATGCGAATTCTTCGCTCTTGGGCCGCGAAGTGGAGATGAACCTGAAGGATTCGATCGTGCTGCGCAGCGGCGTGGTGATCTCGTGCCAGACGTGCAGCTATCGCGCGCCGAGGGGCATAACCGTTCCGCTGGGCCTCGGAGACGAGATTGGAGTGTGGCGGCAAGAAGGCTCGGAAGTGGACCGAGAAGTGATTCGAAGTTTGACGCCGGCGATGATTCAGTTTCCTAGCAGGAAGCTGATTTTGCTAGGCACGCCGTGGGTGCGCGCGGGCGTTTTGTTCGAAGCGTGGGAGCGGCGTTTCGAGCCCGGCGACCAACTGGTACTGCACTGCCCCACGGCGCTGATGAACCCGCTGATACAGCGCGAGGATCTTGAGAAGGAGCGCGGGGCCGATCCGCAGAATTTCGCGAGGGAATTTGAGGCGACGTGGACGAGCGACCTCGAGCAGTTCTTGAACGACGCCGACCTGGTCTCCGCAGTTGTCGGCGGCCGTACAGAACTTCAGCCGCAGCCAGGTATCGAGTATGCGGGAGCGATTGACGCGAGCGGCTTGACGGGCGGCGACCGGTTTGTTTTTGGCGTGGGGCACGAGAGCAACGGCCGCAGCATCGTGGACTGTTTGCGTGGATGGCGGAGCACGCCGGTGGCGCAGGTGATCGACGAGATCACCGGGCTGTCGAAGGCGTATCGGATTCGCAAGATCGCGGCCGACCAGTACAGTTTCACCTTCATTGGGGAGCTGTTCCGGCAGCGGGGGATTGAGGTGGAGCAGCTCGCGTTTTCTGCGCGGAACAAGCCTGAAATTTTTCTCCACATGAAGCTGCGTTTCGGACAGGGGAAAATCGAGATGATTCAGCACGCGGAGGTGCTGCGGGAACTGCGAAGTTTGGAGTCCACGCGGTTGAGCGGCGGGGGCTATCGCATCGCGGCGCCGGGCGGCGCGCACGACGATTACGCATGCTGCTTGGCGATCCTGATTCGCAGCATCAGCCAGCCGGCGCGACAGCCATGGGTCGAGGTGCTCACGCCCGGCCGGTCAACTTCACACGTGGCGAACCGCTGCGCGAATTTAGGCCCCAAAGATTCAGGGTCTGAGACATGGTGGCGTCGGCTGAATTGACCTCTGGCGAAGGGGTGTGCCGGAGCGGCGCGAGGGAGGCCGGGAATTTCCGGCCTGGCCCAAAAACTCGGCGTGGATACGTCGCGCGGCTGCCAACGCGGCTACCATCCGTGCGCACCGCGAGTCGAGATCGAAGCCCTTGAATTTGTCGAGAACGCTCAGGACGGAGTCGCACTGTCCACCGCATGAGGAATTCTATTCTTGAGGAGGAACCATGAACGAGGTTGGCAAAGTTCTGAATCGCTACATCGTGAAGAATGAGGAGCAGCCACAAGATCATGCGCGCATCGCCCGCGAATTGGGGGAAATCGCAAACGAAGTTGCCGAATCGGCCAAGCGCCGGCTGATGTGGGCGCAAGTTCGTCTGGAAGTGAGCCTGCTCAATCTCGAAGTAAAGTTGCTCCTCCTGGCGCTCGGCGAGCGCGCCCGGTTGGAGCCGCAGGAGGGAAAAATCGAAAGTGTCGCCGATCTGGAGGCGGCACTCCGGGGCCAGCTGCACTGACCTCTCGCGTCGCCATGCGCATCCAACCGATCAGCCGTGGGGGCGCGGCATTTACCTTATGGAGTGAGTCCGACCAGCCCCCGAACTAATCGCAATTTCTGTTTGCGGTTGACACAAATATACGTATACTTACGGATGTGCGGCGACGCAGGCCGAAACGCCGGATGGAATTCTGGGTCGCTACGGACCAGTTCAAAGCTCTTCAGCTCCTGACCGAGAAGACGGGCGCTCCGGTGGCTGCGCAGATTAGAATCGCGATTGATGAGTATTTGAAGAAACGAAGAGGCAAGTAATAAAGCGGGACGCGCCGGTGTTAGAGCACCGGGCGCGCCCCTGACCAACGCACCTGAATAGGAGGCGCGACGGCTGCCGAAAATATAGCACCCACTGCGGGCGCGACCCTGCGCCGTTTTCCTTTCCCATTCCGAAGTCTGTACTCGAGCTGCGTTCGCGCAGCCCGAGTTGAAGTGTATTCACCATAGAGGAGAGAAAAAATGGAACAAGCCACTGAACTCGACGATGTCCGGAAGGACAGGAAGCGGCGCGGGCAACGCGGCTTGGGTCACGTATACGAGCACCGCAAGAACTGGTGGCTCGATGTGAGAATCCGCGGCAAGCGCCACCGCCTGAAGCTCGGGCCCGTGAAGGTGCTGGAAAAGCGCGAGGCGAGGAAGATTGCGGACGAGCGGATCCGCGAACTCATGACCCGGCCGGAACCCGTCGCGCAGAAGGGCACGATACCCTTCTCGGTGTTCGCCAAGCAATTCCTGGCTTGGAAGGCGGAGACGAACATCAGCTGGCGGCGGTACAAAGGGAAGGAAAGTGCGCTCGATGAGACTCCGCTCAAGCGCGCCGTGGCCTTCTTCGGCGAGACGCCGCTCAAGGACATCACGCGCGTAAGCGTCGCGGACTTCCGCTTGCGCGTGCAGAACGTGCGGTTCGCCGGGCGACAGCTGAAGAACCGGACGGTAAACGGCGAGGTGAAGTTCCTCCGCCACGTTTTCTATAAGGCGATCGAATGGGACAAGGCCGACGCGAACCCCGCGGCGAAGTTCGACCATTTGGACGAAGAGCGGCAGCGCCCCCCGGCCCGTACCATCGATACGGACGAGGAGCAGGCGAAGCTGCTGGGGGAGCTTCCGGGATGGTTGCGGTCTATGGCGGAGTTCAACCTGCAGACCGGCGTCCGCCGCGGTGACCTTTTGCACCTCACCTGGAAGTCGGTCCATCCGAGCTACGTCGAGTTCGCCCAGACGAAGGAATGCAAGCATCGCCAGATTCCGTTGAACGACCGCGCGGAGGCCATCTTGGAATTCCTGCGGCCGGACTCGCCGGCCCCGGACGCGTTCGTGTTTGAACCTGACGTGCCGCGGGAAACTCTTATCTCGCGCATCAGGCGGGAATGGAGTCGCGCGGTGAAGCGGGCCGCCGTCCCTAAGATTCGCTTTCACGATCTGCGCCACAGCACCGCGACGCGGCTGATCCGTAGCGATGTGGACGTGCGAACCGTACAGGCGATTCTTGGGCACGCGTCGCTGAAGACGACCGAGCGTTACCTTCATACCAACGACAAGCTCAAGCAGCAGGCGGTCGCGAAGCTGGGCGAGAACGGGCCCTGTTTGCCCTCCGCTCCGAGACAACGCCTGTCGAAACGATCGTAAGCAGTAGTAAAAATCAATCAACGCGCCCATGGGTCACGTGGATAGAGCGTTTGCGTTCTAAGTCTTCCCGCACGAAGAATTAGATAACTTAGCGGACTGTAGCTGAAAATAGCAGAGGGGTGTTAATGCCTCTGTTTATGCGGGTTTCTGCAAACGTGCTAGAGGAGTTCACGACCTTCCGTGGACGGCCGAGCCGCCTTCTCTTGGCACGAGCGTCGGTAGTCCAGCTACTCGATAGCCCGAGAGGGGTTTCGGTCGCGGAGACTCTAAACCTTGCGAACGGGCCGTTCCAAAGGCCGTTTCTGGCTCTTTGGAACGCCCGCAGGGATGTTATAGAGAGTCCAGGGCCAACGAGCGCAGGAAGGTGTGTGCGGCGCCGGTGTATCAAAGGGCTGTTTGCTCGATGCCTGCAAGTTATAGAAAACTCGGCGCCGAATTCTCGAAATTCTTGCCGTATCAAACCATGTGTTTTGATACAGCGCATAATTACGCTCTGAACTCGGAGAGCACCTGCTTTGCAAGCTCGCGAGACAACTCCAAACCTCTATTAGCTTCCTTCGATTTTGTTTTATTTACTTGGGGCGTCTGCTTTTCGCTCAAAAGCTAACCCCAAAGGCCAAAACAGATAGGATTTTGGCACAGTTCTGACACAGCTCAGGGCACGTGCTTTTGCAAAAGTGCTCTAGCAGGAACACATTTCCGACCTGAATTCTGGCACAGTTCTGACACAGCGGGACTAGGACTAGATTGACTCCCATTGCCCGCCTCCTACTGCCGTATTGTCGCAATCACATTCTTCCTTCAGCGAACATTCATTTCGCCTGAATTATATTCTCGCGCAACCGGCTGCGGCAGCAGATCGATTCTGCGTACGCGGTGAAATTGATCCACACCGTGCGCGGGACCGGGTACCGGCTGCGCTTGCCGCGATGAAGCGAACTATCACCTGTTCTCAGTAAAGGCCTAGGCAAGATTTCGGCAACGAGTAGAATTCCAGTGAGCTGGACGAGCAAACAAAAACGATTTGGGGGGAGGACAACATGAAACAGGCTTGGGGAGTTCTCGTTTTAGCGGTACTGTCTGCCGGGTTTGCGACACTGGTCACTACTCAACAAGGTGACAAACGGGCCGCTACTGCTCCACTGGAACCTGGGCGGATATTTACCGAGCCGGTTTTGGTCGAAGGTTCCCCTACCAATCTCAGTGCCTTCGATGTCAGTTGGAACGACAACTCCACGCAAAGGTACTACCTCGCCGACCGTACGAACAACGCCATCGACCTGGTTGATTCCGCCACGGACACGTTCCTCGGGTTCATCGGGCGCGGGCATTACACCGGCAGCAGGCCTTGCCCTGGCCAACCCAAAGAGCTGCGCCTTTGCGCTGGGCCAAATGGAGTTGTCACGGACGACCTCGGCCACGTATGGGCCGGAGACGGTGACGGCAACATCATTGAGGCCGACGCGACCAAACCGGGCACGGACATCCGTCGGTCGATCCCGACCGGCGGCAAGGGCCGACTTGATGAATTGGCTTATGACCCGGCGGATCGGATTCTGATGGCTGAGAACGATGGTGATTCGCCGCCGTACGTCGTTTTTGTCTCGGTTTCCAACGGCTCCGTCTTAGGCCGCTTCGTCTATCCGAAGGACCAGGACGGCATGGAGCAACCGGCATGGGTCCGCGAGACTGGGTTGTTCTACCAGAACGTTCCCGGTACGAAGAATCGCATCGATGTGTTCGATCCCCGCAGACTTCCGAAGCCGGTCAAGAGCTTTCCCGTGGAATGCTCGGGGGGATTGCTTGGCCTCACGGTTAGCGGCCTCGCCGTTGGGCCAGAAGGGCGTCTGATGGCAGTGTGTGGAAGCGTGGGCGGAGCGTCCATCGATCCTACAACCGGGAAGACTCTAAAGATCGTTCCCGAAGGGGCCGATGCGGACGAGGTCTGGTACGATTCGGGTTCCAACGACTATTACTTCTCGCGTCAATCAGAAGTGGCCGTGGTGAATGCCGCCAGCGAGAAGTTTCTTACTTACATTCCCTTGGGCAGCCATTCCGTTGCTGTGAATGCAAGGAACAGACACGTCTTTGTCCCAGTTGCCGGGAAGGGCATCTTCGTGGTCGCGCCAAGAAAGTGAAGCGGCAAGCGACAGGCGCAGCAGCCGACGGCGGGGCCTGGCCTTGAGCTGACTTGTGCGGCAAATCCAAAAGCTGGGGCATTGATGAGAAGGTTTCGCGGCATATATTTCTCGCTGATACTGATGATCTGATTCGTGGCATGCCAGAGCACTCCGAAGCGCAGTGAGACGACGGCTCCCGCGAGCGCACAGACCAGTGCGGCGATGCCGAATGGACGGAGTTGTTGCCCAGCGCGGAAACAAACACTCGGCCCCGGCCACATGCGAAATGGTCGAAGCGGCCTTTCACCCCATCGAGAGGAATCGCGTCCGTCAACACGAGCGGAGGCTCTTGAATCCGTATTGTGGCGGTCAAACTCGGAGTTATTCGCTGCGAAGTGTTTGGCCGTAGCGCTGACGCCCTGGCTCTGCACGCCATCGATGTAACCGACCGCGATCCGCGACGCGAGGAACGGATCCTCGCCGAAGTATTCAAAGTTCCGGCCGTTCATCGGAGCGCGGTAGACATTGAGGCCGGGCCCAAGAAGAAAATGCACACCTTTGGCGCGCGCGTCGCGTCCGATTTGCGTCCCTACGCGTTCGGCGAGAACTGGGTCCCACG
>JBEKBY010000041.1:0-20924 GCA_050015155.1 Candidatus Acidiferrales bacterium
TACTTCCTCATCATCATCGGCGCGTGGCAGGTGCTGCAGGGCGTTCTGATCAACGGCCTATGGCTGGTATTCATCGGCTGGTTCTTGCTCGAAGCGGCGAGGGAAAGCTACGCGCACGTCGCGATCCGCAGCACGCTCGGCGGCGTGACAGCCCGCGACATCATGAGCTCGGACATCCCGACCGTCGCGCGCAACCTCTCGATCGACGAGTACGTGCACGAAGTCCTGCGGACCGGGCGCCGCTGCCACATCGTCACCGGCGGCGATAAACCTTCAGGCCTCATCACTTTGCACGCGGCGCGCGCGGTGCCGCGCGACGAGTGGGCCAACACTTCGATACAGGCCGTCATGCTGCCGATCGACCGCGTCCACTCGGCCGCGCCGGATGACCCCGTGCTGAGCGTCCTCGAGCGGATGCAGACCGCCGACATCAACCAGATGCCGGTCGTCTCGGACGGCCACATCGTCGGGATGATTGGCCGCGACACGATCCTCGGCCTGCTGCAAACCCGCCTTCAGGCCGGCCACCTCGCTCACTCGTAGACATGCCCCCCGGAAGATATCGTTTCGCCGCCACTTCCGCGATTTTCTTGTCTGCGCTCGTCGCGACAGCGCAGGTCGGCAAGCGCTACCATCCTTCGTCGGCGCCCGCGCCGACGAAGGAAGCAGAGCCGACGGCGGCGGCAAAGCCATTCCCGTACACCGACGCGGTCCGCGCGAACAACGTAGGCGTGGCGCTGATGAACCGCCGCCAGTTCGCGGAGGCGCTCGGTAAGTTCCAGACTGCGTGTGTCTTAGATCCTGAATCGGACACCGGCTGCCTCAACGCGGGGATTGCGCTGCTCAACATGCGCCGCTACGACGACGCGCGAAACATGCTCGCCAAATCGGCGGAGCGCGATCCGCAGAACCCCCGCTCCTGGTTCAACTTAGCGCTGCTCGAACGAGCCGCCGGAAATTCCGAAGCCGCGATGGCGGACTTTCAGAAAGTCGCGGCGCTCGATCCGAACGACGCCGGCACCCAGTATTTTCTCGGCTTCCTCGATTCGCAAGCCGAACATTATCAGCAGGCTGCGGCGGATTTCCGGCGCGCGATCGAGCTCGACCCATTCCACGCCTCGGCGGAGTATGACCTCGCGCAGGCAGAGGCGCACCTCGGCGACGCCGACGGCGCAAAAGCGCATCTCCTGCGCTTCCAGCACATTACTGAGCGAGGCTTGGGCAAGCCGATCCGGTTTCTCTACGGCGAGCAGGGGCAGTATTCGCTGGCGCAGGAGATGAGCGCGCCGTTGACGGACGCCGCGCCGACCGCAATTTCCGTGCATTTTTTGGACGTTTCAGGGGCGTTGGGCGTGCAAAAAGCGTCAAAAAATGCCACCACTAGTGAACGATTTCATTCCTCAAGATCGAAGCAAATCGAGCCGGAATCCGCGCCGCAAAACCTCGCGAGCTTTCTCGGGAGCGGCGCGTGCGTCTTCGACTACGACGGCGACGGCCGGCCGGATATTTTTCTGGTGAACGCAAACGGCAGCGGTGCTGCGGCGCTGCTTCGCAATGCGGGGCGCGGAAAATTCGTGGACGTGACGAAGGCCGCGAAGCTCGTGTTCGTTGCCGAAGGGACCGGCTGCGCGGTCGGCGATTACGACAACGACGGGCATCCCGATCTCGTCGTCAGCTCGGCGGCGGGAATCACGCTCTTTCACAACGAGGGCGACGGCACATTTAAGGACGCGACCGATGCGGCTGGAGTCCGCACGATTGGACTCGCGCTCGGCGTGACGTTCATCGACTACGACGGAGACGGCGACCTCGATCTCTACGTCACGCGGTTCAATAACTTCCCACTCGAGAATCCGTCGCAGCCTTTTACATTTCCGGAAGATGCGACACCGACTGGAAATGTGCTGTGGCGCAACGCCGGGAACGGAACGTTCGTCGACGCGACGAAAGAAACAGCGCTCCGGGGAAGCGCGCCTTCGGTCGGAGCGCTGGGGACGGATTTGACCAACGACGGGGCGGCCGATCTCGTCGTCACAGGCTGGGCGAAATCTCCGGCGGTCTTGCTGAATACGCGCGAGGGGCCGTTTCGACCGGTAACTCCGTGGGCCGCGGAGATGCCGGGGCCGACGGCGGGAGCCGTGGCGCTCGATTTCGACGGAGACGGTTTGATGGATCTGGCGTTCACGCAGTGGGCTCCGCCGGGGCTGAGCTTGTGGCGGAACGTTCGAGGGAAATCGTTCGAGCACGTTGCTCTGCCCGATCCGGGATGGATGCGGGGGTGGGGCCTGGCGGCGGTCGACTACGACAACGACGGCTTGGTCGATCTCGTCGCGGTGGGCGAAACGTTTTCCGGAAATGGGCGAATCCTGCTGCTGCGCAATGAAGGACAAGCGGGATTCCGCGACGTCACGCACGAGACCGGGCTCGACAAGATCGTTCTGCGGAACCCGCGCAGCGTGGTCGCGTTCGATGCGGATGGCGACGGCTCGATCGATCTGCTGATCACGAAGAACGGACTGTCTCCGGTGCTTCTGAAAAGCGTTGGCGGCAACAAGAACAACTGGCTGCAATTAGTGGTCGCAGGCGATACGGCCAACAAGATGGGAATCGGGACAAGGGCGGAAGTTTTCTTTGGCGCGCGGAAGCAGATTTTCGAGGTGCCAGGCGCGTCCGGGTATCTCGGGCAAGGTCCGCCAGAGATTTTTTCCGGCCTCGGCGATGAAGGCGCGGCCGATGTTTTGCGACTCTTCTGGTCGCCGAGCACCGTGCAGGACGAGATTCAGGTCCCTAACGGGAAACGCAACACGATTGTTGAGCGAGACAACAGCGAAGTGTCGCGGTGAAAATGACGACTACTGGGATTCGTCCGAAAACTCTGAATTCAGCCTGCCAGCGACTCTGCAGCTCTGAGAATCGCCGTTAAGCTGCGTTCGACATCATCTTCCGTCGTCGCCCAGGATGACACGCTGATCCGCATTGCGCTCTGACCATGCCACTGGGTGCCGCCGCACCAACAAGTGCCGTCACTCTGAACTCTCTCGATCACACGACGTGTCATTTCTGCGTCGCCAAACGACACGAGAACCTGGTTCAGCACCGCATCGTTCAGCACCGGGTAATTCGCACGGCGCAAGCCTTCGGCAAAGTGCTCTGCAAGGCGACAATTGCGTTCGATAAGCTCCGCCAGCCCTTGCCGGCCGAGCGACTTGAGGGCGGCCCACACTTCCACGCCTCGGGCACGACGAGAGGCTTCGGGTGTGTACTGCATAGGCTCGCGCACGTCTCTCTGCGGGAGGTAGGCTGCGCTGATCGCCATCGCATTCCGCAGGTTCTCAGGCTGCCGGACAAACGCAATGCCGGAATCGTAGGGGACGTTCAGCCATTTGTGACAATCGGTCGCCCAGGAGTCGGCATCGGGAATGCCGTTCGTCAGATGCGCGCGGGAGGGTGCGGCGGACGCCCACAGACCGAACGCTCCGTCCACGTGCACCCAGGCGCCAGCGTCGTGAGCGACGGAGCAGATTTCGTTCGCAGGATCAAAGGCGCCGGTGTTGACGTTTCCAGCTTGGATACAGACGATTGTCCGATCATCGAGCGTCGGAAGTTCCGCGGGTCTCATGCGACCTTGATTGTCGGCGGGCACGGTTGTCACGCGCGCGCTGCCGAGCCCCAATAGTGAGAGAGCTTTCAGCAGCGAAACGTGAGCCTCAACGCTCACGACCACGCGGAGCGCCGGAGCACCGAACAGTCCGTCTTCCTCACCTTTCCAGCCCTGACGCGCGAGCAGTGCATGCCGGGCGGCAGCAAGAGCGGCGAAGTTGGCCATCGTTGCGCCAGTGACGAAGCCAGCGCCGCAAGTCTCAGGCAGCTTGAAAATATCGCGCAGCCACGCGAGTGCAATTTCCTCGAGTTTCGCCGCCACGGGTGACATCACCGAAAAGGCCGCATTCTGGTCCCACGTTGCAGCCAGCCAGTTGGCTGCAAGCGCGGCGGGGAGTGTGCCGCCCGTGACAAAGCCGAAATAGCGCCCGCCTGTCGTGGCCACGGTTGCCGGCGAGCCAATATCGTCGAGCAGAGCCAGAACCGTCGCCGGATCGGATGAACATTCCGGCAGTGGTCCCCCCAGTGCCTGTAGCCGTTCTACCTCTGCGGGCGAGGGGAAAACGCGTCGAGTCGCAATACCTGAGGCGTATCGAGCAGCGCGCACCGCTGTTTCCGCCAAGAGTTCTCTCACAACAACCTCCTGACCGCTCTTCGCAATTGTGGTGGCCGATGGCGCTATGGGAGCGCGGCGGAAAGAATAGTTCCCTAAAATGCGGAAGAGGTACAGGGCCACTTTGGCTGCCCTCTCGTAGCTATTAGACGCGCCGCCTGCACACTGCCGAGGCGGTTCCAATGCGCAGACATGCTGCAAGAGAAGCAGTGCAAAGGTGCGCACCTGCCGCCGCGTCTGCTTACGCCGGGGTTCCGGAGGAAGACTCGGGACAAGTTCCACCGCGCCCTTCCGTTTTTCACATTACGTCCTATAATCCGCGAAGGTTCAGGAGAGGAGATGTTCGTGGCCGATGCGACGCCGGAACTTGCGGAAGTGAAACGCGCGATGAAGTCCGCGTGGATGGCCGGAGACTTCGGAAGGATCGCCATCCTCACGCTAGCGGAAGGCGCGGAATTCGTCAGCCGGCTGGGGCTGAAGCCGGGAATGCGCGTGCTGGATGTGGCCTGCGGGACGGGCAACCAGTCGCTGCCAGCGGCACGCACGGGCGCCGAGGTGACCGGCCTGGACATTGCGCCGAACCTGCTCGAGCAGGCCCGGAAACGCGCGCAGGAAGAACATCTTAAGATCCGGCTTATCGAGGGAGACGCGGAGGAGTTGCCGTTTGAGAATGCGGAGTTTGACGTGGTGATGTCGATGTTCGGGGCGATGTTCGCGCCGAGGCCCGAGCGGGTGGCGGCGGAGTTGATGCGCGTGTGCCGTCCGGGCGGGCTGATCGCCATGGCGAATTGGACGCCGGAGAGTCTTACGGGGCAGATGTTCAAGATCACGAGCCGCTACGCGCCGCCAGCGCCGGGAGTGCCTCCGCCAGTGCTGTGGGGCGAGGAAAAAACAGTGCGAGAGCGCTTCGGTCCCAAGGTGCGGATCGAAACGGCGAAGCGGCATGCGGCGTTCGAATGGCCGTTCGGGCCGGCGGAAGTCGTGCAGTTCTTCCGCACGTATTTCGGGCCGACGCAAACCGCTTTTGCGAGACTCGACGCCGCAGGACAGAAAGCGCTGAGCGAGGAGCTGAGGCGTCATTGGGCAAGCCACAACGAAGGAGACGCAAACCACACGGTCGTTCACCCCGAATATCTGGAAGTGCACGCGCGGCTGATTTGAGTCGAGGCTGAAGGACGGCGCGACTACCCGCCACGGTGGGTGCAAAACCCGCACATGTGCGAGAGGAGCAGCCCGGTAAACGGGCATCGCTGCGGCGGACGGTGCCCCACGAACACATGCAGACCTGCGCTCCCTTCTGGAAAACGAAGGGTGCGCCGCGGTTCCGACTTATCAACCGCTGTGCCGCAACGCGCTGGCTTTTTCTCCTCGAGGGGTGAGAATCGCGAGGACGAGCGCGATGAGCAGTAGCGCAGGCACATCGCCGAGCAGATGCCCGCGATGCTCGGGATAGGCCAACGACTGTGCCGCCATGATGCCGCCATGCACGATGCTTGACCACACTGTGAACCAGATGAGGCTCAGATTCTCAAGCGGGTTGCGCGCGGCGAGAATCAGGAAAATACCGAGCGTCAGGTAAATGCCCAAAATCATCTGCAAATAGTCCGAATGGCCTCCCGAGTGCCAGATCCATCCCGAGGGCCAGACCATGGTGAGCGGATACACGCCGATCACGAAGATGATGCCGACCACCACGAGCGCGACCCGCAGAAGTTTGAGACCGTCGTTTTCGCCCATGTGAGTTCCTCCCGATTTTCGGTAGTCTCGTAATCCCAGGGCAACTGAATTGGCAAGACTAAAACACAAAAAACCAGATTAGTCCATTTGCCTGAGCAAGGCGCGCCTACCGCTCGGAATGACAGCGCTGGAAGGCGGGCGGGGTGTCATTGAGAACCAAAAGCAGATCCTCGTCGGCCAAAACCAGGCCTCGCTCGGGATGACAGCATGGGGCGGAGCGCAGGCGGGCATGGCTTGATTGGGGCGGGGCGGGCGTGGTAGCTTCGAGTTTCCGTAGCGATTGAGATTCGTTCACTCGCACTATGTCCACTTCCACTCCTTTCGCATGGCGTTCGCAAAAACCTGTGAACGGCGTCACGGGGCCGGGCCGCGAGCCCGTCTTCTGGCGCGTCGAAGGGAGCCTGCTCGACCTGACGGCGGTGCGGCCGGTCGGATTCTTCACGTGGAACGCGCAGACGTTCCTCGAACGGTGGGCGCGGCGGGGAACGATGGGCGTTCTGGCGCTGGCGCGGCCGATCTTTTACGCCACGGACAGGGTGTTCGCGACGCGGGTGCTGCATACCGTCCTGCGCGGAGAGAGCCGCGACCGGCTCGACCTGTTGGGCGAGGAGTTTTTCCACTACTTCCTGAAGCCGCGGCTCAAGCAGGCCGGCGTCGAGAAGCTGAAAGAGCTGCTCGACGCCGAGAGCGACTTGGTGCTCGTGAGCCAGGGGCTGGACCACATCATGCGGCCACTCGCCGCGCACCTGGGCGTGCGGTGGATCGTGTCGAACCGGCTCGATTTCCGCGACGGGCTGGCCACGGGGCGGCTGCTCGATCCGGTAATTCGTCCGCGGGGGCTGCTGGCGAAGTTCCGGGAGCAGGAGCCGGATGGAACCGTTGCGAGGGCGCAACTCGTCCGCGATTTGGGTTTTACGAGGAATCCTGAAGCGCTGGACGAGGCCATACGGCCGGCCGAGCGGACGTTGCCGAAGATCAGCCTGCCGGTGGTGCGCTTTGACTCGCAGCAGAACAAGGCGCCGCTTTCCGTCCGCGAAGCACTGCGGGGAAAGCGCGTGCTGCTGATCGGCGGGACGGGCTTTATCGGCAAGGTGTGGCTGGCGAACCTGCTGACCGAGCTGCCGGAGATCGGCCGGATCTACCTGCTGGTGCGCAGCAACAAATCGGCGACGGCGCTCGAGCGTTTCGAGCGCATCGTCGAGGAGTCGCCCGTGTTCGACCGGCTGGCCGCGCGGCACGGGCACAAATTCGCGGATTTCCTGCGCGAGCGCGTGGAAGTGATCGGCGGGGACGGCAGCAAGCCGAACCTTGGCCTTGCGCCCAAAGCGCGCACCAAGCTGGCGCGGTCGCTCGACCTGATCGTCAACAGCTCGGGCCTGACGGATTTCAATCCGGACCTGCGCGACGCGCTGGCGTCGAACGTGCGCTCGACCGCGTATCTGCTCGAGTTCCTGCGCGACTGCGACCGCGCGGCGCTGCTGCATCTTTCGACGTGCTACGCGGTGGGCCAGCGCGACGGCCGCATCCTCGAATACCTGCCGAAGAACTACACGCCGCGCGGCGTCCAGAATTTCGACGCTGTGAGCGAATGGCGGGCGCTCGAAGCGCTCGTGGTGGACACGGAAGAGAGCGCGGAGTCGGCGGAAAAGACAGCAGAGATCCGGCAGCAGTCGCTCGAGAAGCGGCATGCGGCGAAGAATTTGCAGGGGGCGGCGCTCGAGAACCAGATTCGCAAGAACCGCGCGCGGTGGCTGCGGCAGACGCTGACGGATGCGGCGACGCGACGGGCGAACGAACTCGGCTGGCCGAACACGTACACGTTCACGAAGAGCCTTTCCGAATCACTGATTCGAAACTATCTCGACGAGACGCCGGGAGCGGCGATCGCGGTAGTGAGGCCATCGATCGTCGAGTCGTCAATCGAGAAGCCGTTCCTCGGCTGGAACGAAGGCATCAACACGTCGGCGTCGCTTTCGTACCTACTGGGAACGTTTTTCCGGCAACTGCCGACAAACGAGAGCAAGTGCCTCGACCTGATTCCCGTGGACGTGGTGTCGCGCGGGATGACGCTGATCGCGGCGGCGCTGGTGCAGCGGCGGCACAAGCGGATGTATCACCTGGCGACGTCGGTCGCGAACCCGTGCGATATGCGGCGATCGATCGAGCTGACGGGGCTGGGGCACCGAAAATTTTACCGCGCGCAAAACGGCTTCCAGCACCGGATGCGGCTGAAGTTCGACGCGATTCCGGTGTCGAAGGCGCGCTACGACAGACTTTCGGCGCCAGCGCAGAAAATCATCGTGCAGGCGATCAACCGGAGCGTCGAGCCACTGGGGTTCGCGCGGCCGCCGCTGGCGCGGCAAGAGCGCGAACTCGAAAAGGTAATCAAGCTGATCGCGCTCTTCGAGCCCTTCATCCTGCACAACGACCACGTGTTCGAAGCCGCGAATGTGGAGCGTCTGAGCGCGGCGCTGCCAGCGGAGGAGCGCGCCGCATTCGGCTACGACGCGCGGTCGCTCGACTGGTGGGATTACTGGATCAACGTTCACATTCCGGCGCTGCGCAAGTGGTGCTATCCTCTGATCGAGGGCCGTCCGCTGGAAGCGCGCCCGCGACGCAACGTACTGCTCGCGGCTCGGGCTGCGACGCCATCCGCGACGCCCTGACATCCGAACAACCGTGGCTATCCTTCTGACGGGGTGCACCGGGTACATCGGTGCGCATATTGCGTCGAACCTGCTCGCGAATCATCGCGATTCGCTGAACGTGCTGGTGCGCGCGCGCGATCGCGAAGAGGCGCGATGGCGGCTGTGGCGTGCGTTGCAACTCCACATGGATTTCCCGACGTTCGACGAATTCCAACGCACGCGTATGCGCGTTTTCCTCGGGGACCTGACCGGTTCGCGCTTCGGCCTGGGCGACGACGAATACCGGGAGCTCGTGCGGTCGACCGATGCGGTGATCCACTGCGCGGCTTCGCTCAACCGGAGGTCCGAAAAGAGCTGCTTGAACGTGAATCTGCGCGGGGCGCTCGAAGTGATCCAGCTCGCTATACGCGCACGCGACCAGCACGGGCTGCGCCGGTTCAGCCACGTCAGCACGGTTGCGGTTGCGGGACACCGGGCGAACGAGATCGTCGAGGAAGACAAGGCGATCGACTGGAACCGCTCGGACTACGATCCTTACGCGCGCACGAAAAAGTTTTGCGAGCACATGGTCCGCGAGCTGCTGCCGGACGTGCCGCGGACGATTTTTCGGCCGAGCATCGTGCTCGGCGACAGCCGCCGGCCGGAGACCAACCAGTTCGAGATGGTGCGCGCGTTCGTGTTTCTCGCGGGACTGCCCGCGCTTCCCTTTTGCGCCACCGACCGCGTGGACATCGTGCCGGTCGACTACGTGGCGGATGCTATCACGACATTGCATCAGAAAGAGCGCCCGGCGCACGACATCTATCATCTGTCGTCCGGGACCGATTCGGAGACCTTCCAGGAACTGACGGATGCGCTCTCGAAAGCGCAGGGCAAGCGCGGGCCGGTCTACGTGCCGAGCCTGGAAGCGCCCTCGTCGAAGATGGTCAACGCACTCGCGGGGCGGGCGGGAAAGATCGGAGGTCTCGCGACGCTGCTGAAGGTGTTTCTGCCCTACCTAGTGTGGAATACGGTCTTCGACAACACGCGAGTCGCGGCAGAGATGGGGCGACGGCCAGCGCCGTTTTCGCAGTATTGCTATCCGCTGCTGCGTTTCAGCCGCGAAAATCATTTTGTGTACAAGTACCGCGAACTGCCGGCGGCCGGAGCGCCAGAGCCGGCGCAGCAGCGCGCCGGTGCGGCTGGAGAGGCGCGCTGATGCTGGACATGGACGTGCTCCTCGAAGCCTGGGTAAGCGGCCTGATCGAGCTTAACAAGCTCGAATGGATGCTCGGCGTGGGCGCCGCGTGGAAGCCGGGCGAGAAACTCAAGCTGCTGCTGGCCGGATACAACGGCACGCGCAACACAGGGTCGGATATGCGCGTCGAGGAGATCGTGCGGCAGATCCGGCGCATTCTGGGCGATGAGAATATTTCGCTCAGCGTGATGAGCCAGGATTTCGAGCTGACGCGCAGCTATTTCGGCGACGCGCGGCAGGCGCACCTCCCGGACATTTTTCCGCCGTTCCTGCACTCCGAGGTGCGGAATAACCACGGCGTGGTGGCCTGCGAAGGCTCGATGTTCAAGAGCAAGTTCGCGAACGCGCTCGCGGCGATGATGATCGGAGCGCTCGGGATCGCCGCGGCGCAGAACAAGCTGAGCATCGCCTACGGCGCCGAAGCGGGCGATATGGACCCGCTGCTACAAAAGATGTGCCGGCGCTACTGCGGCGATTCGCTCGTGATCACGCGAAACATCGAATCGCAGGAAGTTCTCGGCAGACTGGGCGTGGCCACGGAACTCGGCGCCGATTCGGCCTGGACATTCCAGCCATACGGACCCGAATACGGCCAAAAAGCGCTGCGCGATGCCGGCTGGGACGGCGCCGCACCGGTCCTCGCGATCTGCCCCATCAATCCGTTCTTCTGGCCGGTGAAGGCTTCTTTTCGAAAAGCGATTGTGCACTCGCTGACAGGCGCGCACGAGAAAAGCCATTACCGCACAATCTATTTCCACCGCTCGGGCACGGAAGTGGACACGGCGTTCGAGAAGTATCTCTCCGAGATGGCCGACGGCATCCAGAGATACCGGGACGTGCGGGAGGTGTTCCCCGTACTAGTGGCGATGGAAATGCTGGACCGCGATGCCTGCGAGCGGCTCGCCGAAAAGATCGGAGGCGCGCCGATTTTTTCCTCCGATTCGCTCAACATGTACGAGATGGTGAGCATCCTGCGCGAGTGCGATCGGATGCTGTCGTCCCGATTCCACGCGATCGTCGGCTCGATGCCGGCGGGCGTGCCTTCGGCGGGCGTGACCATGGACGAGCGCATTCGCAACCTGATGCGCGACCGCGGCCACGAACATCTCCTGATGCGCGTGGACGAGCCGGAGCTTGGAGACAAGATCGTCGCGGCGCTGCGCAGGCTCGACACCGAAGCCGACGGAATTCGCGACGCGATGGGCCGGACGGTCGCGCGCAACCTACAACTGATGGCGCGGATGGGCATGTATTTCGAGGCGCAGGTCGCGCGGCAATATCCGGAATTTCCAGCGCGCACGGGCATACTCGGCTGGGAAGAGTATCTTCCGCCGCTCAGCCCCGGCCTGTGCCAGTTGCTCGAAAGGCACATCGGGGCGCTGGAAGCTGCGTGACAACTGGGGCTATCCGATTGACGTTCCTCGAACAGATCGTCGAGCGGCTCGAACGAGTTGGCGGCGCGCCCGTGCTGCGCGAGGTCCGCGACGGGCGCTTCGTCACGGTCACGGGCGGCGAGTTGCTTGCGCTGGTCCGGCAGGCGCGAGCGTCTCTCGCGACGCGCGGTCTGAAACGGGGTGATCGCTGCGCCTTGCTTGCGCCGAATGGTATCCGCTGGGTCGCGCTCGACCTTGCGCTGATGGCCGAGGGGCTGATCGTCGTCCCGCTCTACGCGCGGCAAGCACCGGGCGAACTCGCCGGGATGATCAAGGACTCGACGCCTTCGTTGATCTGCTGCTCGGACGCCTCGCTCGCGGCGGAGCTATACAAAAGCTGGCCTGCGCATCCACCAGTTGTGCTCTTCGAGGCTGTCTTCTCGAGCGAGAGCGCCGCGAACGCGCCCGCTGCCCCGCCCTGCCGCCACGCCGACCATGACGCGGTGACGATCATCTACACGTCCGGGACGTCGGGCGAGCCGAAGGGCGCCGTGCTAAACGCTGGAAACGTGACGTTCATGCTCGGCTGCACGAACGCACGCCTCGATCAACTGATGGGCCCGCGCCAAGAGCCGGACAGCGTCTTCCAGTACGCGCCATTCTGCTTCGCCGCAGCGTGGATTCTGCTGCTCACGTGCCTTTCGAGGAACAGCGTCCTGACGCTTTCAACCGACCTTACAAAGCTTTCGGACGAGCTAAAACTGGCCGCGCCGAACTATTTCGTGAACGTGCCGATGTTCCTCGAACGCGTTCGCGGAAAGGTCGAGGAGTCGATTCGGAAGCGCGGCGGATGGGCCGCCGCCGTCTTCACGCGCGCGCAGCGAGCGTACATGCAGCGCCGCAGCGGCGCGAGCCGTCCGCTCGACTCGCTGTGTCTCTCGCTCGCAAACGCCGTGATGTTTCCCGCGATTCGGAAGAACGTCGGCCCCGGCCTGAAGGCACTTATTTGCGGCTCGGCACCACTGGCAACCGAGACGCAACTCTTTTTCGTGATGCTCGGCATCCCGGTGCTTCAGGTCTACGGGCTGACAGAGACAACCGCCATCTGCACGATGGATGATCCACGGCATATCGAGCCGGGGTGCGTCGGCCCGGCAGTTCCCGGGATCGAGATGACGGCCGCGGACACGGGCGAAATTCTGGTACGCGGCCCGAACGTTTTCCCCGGCTTTTGGCAGCGCCCCGCCGAAACGGCCAAGGCGCTAGAAGGCGGATGGTTTCACACGGGCGACCAGGGCGAAGTGAACGCGAGCGGAAATTGGCGAATCACGGGCCGCCTGAAGAATCTGATTATTCTCAACTCGGGGCATAACGTCGCGCCAGAACCGATCGAACAGACTCTCGCAACGCGTTTGCCGGAAGCGCAACAGGTCCTGCTGGTCGGGAATCAACGGAGCTTTCTTGCGGCGCTCCTTACAACGGCCGCGACGAACGGCTCGTCGAATGGCCTGGCAGAGGGCCGCATTCGATCCGTTTTGGACGCAGTCAACGCGGGGCTGCCCCACTATAAGCAGATTCGGGCGTTTCACGTGGTCCTTGAGCCGTTCAGCGTCGAGAACGGCCTAATGACCACGATGGGCAAACTCAAGCGCGAGGCGATCTCCGCGCGCTACGCCCGCGAGATCGAGCAGCTCTACCAGAAGAAGCCCGCATGAAAACCTTCTCGGGGGAAACGCTCTCGTGGCGCACGGCAGACGGCGCGATCGAACTCGTGCTCGATCGCGCGCCGTGCAACGAAATCGGCTCCGCCACGCTCGACGAACTGGAGGGATTCGTCGCGGCACTCGAGCCGCTGGCCAAGGACTCGCACGCGCTCATTATCCATAGCGCGCGCAAAGAAGGTTTCTGTGCGGGCGCTGATCTCCGCGAGTTGTATCAGCGTTCGCAGGACCTGCCAGCCGCCCAGCGAGTCGCCGGGATACGCGACTTTCTCGAGCGCATTCATCACGTGATGAACTCGCTCGATGCGGCGCCCCTGACGACGATCGCCGCGGTTCACGGCGTCACGTTCGGGGGCGGATTCGAACTTGCGCTCGCGTGCGACCTGATCATCGCGGACAAAATGACGCGCTTCTGCTTTCCCGAGCTGCGGCTCGGGCTGATTCCGGGTTTCGGAGGCATCCCCCGGCTCAAGCGCGATCTCGGAAATGCGGTCGTGCGCGACTTGCTCCTTACCGGCCGCAGCATCAACACCGCAAAAGCCCAATCGATCGGGCTTGTGAGCCAGGTTGCGGGCGAAGGAGATGTGCTGCACGTGGCTCGCGCGACGGCGGCGCAACTCGGAAAATTCGACCCCACAACGGCCGTCGCCGCGAAGCGGTTCATCAAGCCGGTCTTGCGCGAAGAGCTGCGCCGCGAAATCGACATCTTTTGCGAGCTATTCACGCGCCCGGCGGTCGAGGCGGGGCTGCGCAAGTTTGTTGAATCGACCGATGCGCTCCCATACCTTCCCTAATCGGAAGCGATTGGCCGCTGCGATAGAGACCGCGTTAGAATGGACAACGCATAGGCATGGACACGATCGAGAAGACAACAAACGAAATCCTCACGCTCGCTGCTGCGCACTTCAAAGTGCCGCGCGAGCAACTCCGCCCGGATGACGACTTTTTCAAAAAGCTAGGGATCAACAGCCTTCAGGCGCTCGATCTACTTACGCGTTTGGAACAGCATTTCCACATCGAGCTGCCGGACTACGAACTCCAGGGTGTGAGCGATTTCCGCACACTGGCGGAACGTATACAATTCCGCCTTTGATGCTGGACCTCAGCCAATACAACAGCCTCGGAGAAGCACTGCGCGCGGCGCTGGACCGCTGGCCCGATGAAGTCTGCTTGATCGAGGCGGATCGCGATCGGGAAAGCGCCCGGCTAACCTATCGCAACTTCAAAGACACGGCGCTTCCGCTTGCCCGCGCGCTCCAGGACGCCGGTCTTCAGAGCGACTCGCGCGCCGCAATCATCATGACGAATCAGTCGAAATGGCTGATTTCGGCCTACGCGATTTTTTTCCTCGGCGGCGTTCTCGTTCCCCTGGACTACAAACTGACCCCGGACGAACAAGTGAAGCTGCTCGCGCACTCGAAGGCTGAATTCCTGGTTGTCGAATGTCATCTGTGGCGGGCGATCACACAGGCCCAGGGGTTCAAGGACTTCGCGGCCCGCGCTGTCCTCGTCACCGAAGCGCCTGCCGGAGCCGAACTCTCGGGCGCAAAGCGCTGGGAGGAATTTCGGGACTCGCGCGAGCCCGTTTTTGTTCCCCGCGAACGCAAAGATGCGGCTTGCATCGTCTACTCTTCAGGGACTGGTGGGCGGCCGAAGGGCTGCGTCCTGACGCACGAAAACTATCTCGAGCAGTGCGTCGCGCTCACGTCGCTCTACCCTTTTTGGCCCGGCGTGCGCTACCTGAGCATTCTGCCGACGAACCACGCCATCGATTTCATGGTCGGCTTCATCGGGCCCTTTGTGTGCGGAGCGACCGTCGTTCACCTGCGCACGCTGCGCCCGGAGTACATCCGCGATGCCTTCACGCGCTACAAGATCACGTACATGAGCCTTGTGCCGATGGTGCTGAAGAATCTCGAGCGCGGCTTGCGCCAGCGATTTGCCGAACTGCCGAAGGGGCGTCGCAAAATTCTGAACGCGCTTATCGGCGTCAACCGCGCGCTGACGCGGCGCCGGCCGAATCGAGTCGTCAGCCGCGCGCTGCTGCGTCAGGTTCACAGCGCGTTTGGCGGCGAATTGCGCGCTTTCTTCGTGGGCGGCGCGTTCACGGAACCAGAGACGCTGCAATTTTTCTACGACCTTGGGATTCCTGTCGGCAACGGTTACGGCTGCACGGAGGCCGGGACGGTGATCAGCGTGAATGATTTTCAGCCATTCCGCTCGGACACCGTAGGCAAGCCCCTGCCGGGAATGGAAATCCGCGTGGTGAACCCGGACGCGGACGGAATCGGCGAGGTGGCCGTGCGGAGCAAGACGGTGATGTCACACTACCTCGACGATCCCGAGATGACTTCGGAGACGATTGTGGACGGATGGCTGATGACCGGTGACCTGGGCCGCGTGGACTCAGCCGGCCATTTGCGACTCTTTGGCCGCAAGAAGAACATGATCGTCACCGAGGAAGGCAAAAACATCTATCCGGAAGACATCGAAAATGTCTTCGAGGGACTGCCGGTGAAGGAATTTTGCGTTTTTGCGGCAAACTATCTCTGGCCCGAGCGCACGATGGTCGGAGAGAAACTGGTCTTGGTAATCCATCCTGAGCCGGGCCAGCCGATCGGCGAGGAAACCGTCGTGCTCGTCGGCGAGCGCAACCGGCGGCTTACGAATTACAAGCGGGTGAGCGGCTACCTTGTCTGGGAAGCAGATTTCCCTCGCACGGCATCGCTGAAAGTAAAGCGTACCGAGTTGGCCGAGCAGATCCGGAACAAAGGGGGCCGCGAGGCCGTGGTTCCCGTATGATTTTCGCGCGCGCATCTCGCGAAGAGGCCTTTCTCACGTGAAGGAGCGCTTCTTTGCCATCGTCAATCCGTCCGCGGGAGGCGGGCGCTGCGGGAAACTCGCCCCGGCCGCACTCGACCGCGTGCGCGAGGTCGGGATCGATCTCGAAGTCGCGCAAACGACGCGGCCGGGAGAAGCGACCGATTTCGCCCGAAGTGCGTACGCAAGGGGCTTCCGAAATTTCCTGGTCGTCGGCGGCGACGGCACGACATACGAAATTGTGAACGGCCTCTTTCCGGAGGCGCAGACCCAGGGCCGGCCTACGCTCGGCTTTTTGCCTCTCGGCACCGGCAATTCGTTTTTGCGAGATTTCACGACGCACGGCGTGGAGCATACGATCGAAACCCTGCGCAACGGCAGCCGGCAGCCTTGCGATCTGATCCGCCTGAGGCATTCCGGCGCGGACATCTATTTCATCAATCTGCTCAGCTTGGGGTTCCCCGCCGACGTGGGCGAGGTCACGAACCGGCGGTTCAAGCGGTGGGGAGAACTCGGCTACATCCTCGGTGTGATCGCGCGGCTCGCGCGACTCGAACATCTGGCGTTTCCCCACCGCATCGACACGGCGGAAGATTGGGATCGCCGGCCGTGCCTCTTCCTCACCTTTAGCAACAGCAGATTTACGGGCGGGAAAATGATGATCGCCCCAAAGGCAAACCCTTCCGATGCAAAAATCGAATACGTGCGCTGGGCGCCGATCGGGCGCCTGAGGTTGCTCTGGACGTTTCCGCGCCTATTCACGGGAACACACATCGAACACCGGCTCGCCTCACGCGCGGCGGCCGTGCGCATCGATCTCGATTTGGAAGAGCCGGTCAACGCGATGGTGGACGGAGAAATCCTGCACCTCAAATGCCGATCGCTGGAAATCGTTCCCAGCGCCCTGGACGTCGTCGTATGAGAAAGGCTTGGCTGGCGGTTCGCTCGGTCGTTCTGTGGACGGTGAGCGGAATCCATTTCGCGGTGCTCGGCACGTGTCTGGTCTTTCTTGGGCTCTGCATCGATCCGCGCAATAACGACCGGCCGCAGCGGATCTTCTTTCGCAATATTCTTCGCCTCGCGGGGACGAAATTCGAAGTCCGCATGACGCCGGGCTTCGATCGCGAGCGCACGAGCATCTTCATCTGCAACCACGTCAATATTTTCGACCCGTTCGTGATCTACTCGGCAATTCCGCAATTCGTGCGCGGGTTTGAGCTCGAGTCTCACTTCAAGCTGCCCATCTACGGGTGGATGATGGGATGGTTCGGCAATGTTCCGGTGCCCGACGTGCCGAGCCGCGAGGGGCTGGCCGTCATGAGCAAACGCGCGAAGGCTTCGCTCGATTCCGGTGTCAGCCTGGTCGCTTTCGCCGAAGGGTCGCGCACCCGCAACGGCCACGTCCGTGAATTCAAGAAAGGAATCTTCAATCTCGCGCAGAAGTTCGGAGTGCCGATCGTGCCGATGAGCATCGTCGGCTCGTACGAGTTCTTTCAGACCGGCAACTGGATTCTGTACCCGGGGAAGATTACGGTCTACCTGCACGACACGATTGACACGTCAACGGTCGCCCGCTCGGAGGTGGACGCCCTGAGGCAGCGCGTGCAGGACATCGTTTCAGCTCCGGTGGAAGAGGCGCTGAAGAACGCCGAGAAACGTCAGAACGTCTGAGAGGCGCTCACGTCGGGGAGCGCCCGGCCGGCCCGCAATTCCTGCCACGTGTATACGACGCGGTGGACGACGGTGATCGTAGAGATCGTCGCGATGACCCACAACACCGGCGCCATCCGCACGAACGCGCCGCCCATAATCAACAGCACCAGCCGCTCGGGCCGTTCCATGAAGCCCACTTTGCAAGATGGAATCAGCGATTCGGCCCGCGCGCGCGAATAGCTGACCATAAACGAGCTCGCCATCGCGACGGCCGCGAGCGCCATGTAGAAGGTTCGGCCGATCAGCGTGTAGTAGACGACAAGCCCCATATAGAGCGCCAGATCCGAATAACGGTCGAGTGTTGAATCGAGGAACGCGCCGAACGCCGTCACGCGGCCCACGCGGCGCGCCACTTGGCCGTCCGCCATGTCGAGAAAAGCCGCGAGAAAGAGAATGGCGGCTGCTCCTCGGAAACGCCCCATCGCGAACCAGGCTGCGGCCCATGCGTTCACGGCCAGGCCCAAGAACGTAAACATGTTGGGGGTTAGGCCCGTCGCAGCCAGCCCGCTCACCACGTGTTTCAGCAGCCAGCCCGCGCCTTCGCCGATCCAGTGCGTGATCGGGTAGGTGGCCGGACGCCGCCGCTCGTCTTTGTCTTCGTTTTTCATTTGCCGGAATAATACACCGGAAACCGGCCTGAAGGTCGCGTTTCCGTGCGGGCCCCTCCACTCCGAGCTCAAAACGCGCCACGTTACCCGCACATGGCGGGCGAAACTGCCCCATAATCACACCGCACAATATATCTATCTAACTGAATTCAGGATACATCTGGGAGTTCGTTTGGCAGAAGCACATGCTCGAGAACTCGTATCACTACAGAAGTAGTATTTATGGCCGAGCAAATGATCACCGAAATGGCAGGACTCTAGGCCGTACTACCCCCGCAGACGTCGTATACGCTCAAGAGTGTCGAGCAGCTCCTTAAGTTCCCGCGTATTGGCGGCACGATAGCGAAGTAGCGTTTCGAGAGCAGGAGCATCGGGCTCCTGGACATCCGAAGCGAGCTCGATGTCCTCGACGCCGGTTGTCACCTCCAATCGAGCCTTTTGCAGCGAGATTTCGATCTCTATGAGTTCCAGAACCCATTTCTTCAGCTCCTCTTGATCTGTGGTCTCAGTCGGCTGTCGCCTGATATTCCGCTCTAAGCCGTCCATAAGCGCGACCACGTGCTCGGTAGGTTGCGAACCGTAGATGCGGCGAAGTGCCCACAAGTCTTCCTTGGGCTGTAGACCGCGCTCCTCGATTAGCTCCCTCGCTGCTTCAAGTCCCTCTATGCATTGGTCGGGGCGCGATCGAGCACCGTACTCGAAGCCGTATCTCCCCCGCGAGTAAAACGGGATTGCCATACCTTCATGCTTTTCGAGGCACGTCAATGGCTTTAGAGCGCTCGCTTTCGAAAACTCCCGTGTGAAGGCCATATCCGTGCGCCGTCTGATCAGCCGATTCAATACGATGTCGTCGATCACCTCATTCTCAGGCGCGCCGTCCGGCTTGAAGTATTCCATAAGCCCGTGGCGAATGACCCCGGCCTCCTTTTGCTCCGATGGAAGAATCCTTCCTGATTCGATCCAATGCTTCGCTGCATTTTGACTGGACCGCGTTTTTCCCTTCGGCGTGCGTGGTCCTGTTGCGTTGCCCATCTGCTGCCCCTCGAAACGGAACTGAACTCCATGCCCACATGCTCTGATCTTCCCGCCTCGCGTTCCAGAACCGACCGCGAAAAGCAGTGCCACAAAACAAAAAAAACCGCGACGCTGACTTCGTCGCGGCTCACTATCTCTCGGCCTCTTCGTACTTGAAACGACTTTATCTTACCACGGCGCCGACACCTGTCAAGCGCATGCAATCGCCCACATGATTGCCCGGGGCAAGCCCCTTCGCTTGCGAGCCAGTTCGAATTCGGCCGCGAATTCGCTACACCGATCGGGTCGCCCCTCGGGATGGGAAGCTGACTGGCGTCGCGATCGCCCGGTGTGTCTGTACCAGACACGGACCCACTGCGAGGTGCCCGACTCGCTCACAGAGGAAATCCTGGGCGGCTGCGGATTTGTGGCGCTGATCGCGGAACCGAGCATGGCCAAGACGACGCTCCTATATCAGGTGCTCGACGGACTCCGTGATACGGGGCGCGCACCTATTCCTCACCGGTGAGTAGCCACTCCAGCGACTTATCGAATTCTCGACTTATTGCGAGCAAGACTGCCGCCCCGACTTCGTTGCGCCCGTGCTCGACTGCAGACAAATAACTCTGGCTCACGCCAATACGAGTCGCGAATTCTGCCTGCGTCATGTCGAATCCTCGCAGGCCCCTGATTCTTCGACCAACAGCAGTCCAGTCGATCGCGTAGGTTTTTGGCTTCGAATGTTTGCTTGACATCATAGTGACATACAACTAAAATAGACGTATGAAAGTACAGAACGGGCCGTCTGTAAAGCTCTCGTGTCTCACCTTGTCTCTTTTAGCCCTACTGGGCGCCAGAAGGCAATCAAAGAAACGGGACTCGGATCCTCTTCATTAACGAACAGCATTCATTTTGGGTGTGCAACCAAGGAGGTTTCATGAAGAGGAATGTCGTTACGTTTCGCTCCAATGCAAAGCTCGCGCGTCAATTGTGGGGCGAGCGTTCAAGTGTCGCCCTTCGCGGTCTTCGAGAGCTTACTGCTAGGTATTCTCTCTCCGTAGCTGCGGGCGATCTGCAGTTCTTGGACGGTCGATGGTATGTGACTCACTGCGGACTCCTGCAGCTTGCTACCCGGAGAGGGTGTCGGGGGATCAAGACGATACTACAGGACCGGGTCTCCGATCTCACCGCGGCTCGTTGGGTCTTCAAAGCTATCGTTTATAAGAGCGGTCTTTCTAGGGGGTTTGTCGGTTACGGCGACGCCGATCCCTCCAATGTGTCACCACTCGTCCGTGGCGCGGAGATGCGGGTTGCCGAAACTCGTGCCGTCAATCGTGCTCTGCGAAAGGCGTACGGCATCGGCCTTTGCTCCGTCGAAGAGTTAGGATGGGTTTCCGAACGGGTGAAGTCTTCCGATCCGCCGCGCAAACCAAATGGTTTTCACAATTCCAACGGGTCGCATGGTGGTCCGACTCGGCTCCGCGACCAACTCTGCCGCCTGATTCGCCAATACAACCTCGATCCGACATTGGTCAAAGCCTATGCCGCTGATTTCTGCGGTACTCAAACCCTCAAAGAGGCCGGCCGTGACTTGGTCGAGTCCTTCATCTCCCACATCTCGTCCTCAGCGAGAGAAGACCTCAACGGCCTGATCTGCAAACTCAACTCCTATTCCCAGCCTCTGGAGGTGAAGCAATGAAACGCCATATCCCAGGTCTTCATTCCCGTCAGCTGGATGGCGACCGCCCCCTGGAAGGCCTGTTCCTGGTCCGTGTCGAATGGGCCTCCTACCGCTGGCATCCACAGAAGGCTTTCCTGATGGTCCGATTCGTTGTGCTGG
>JBEKBY010000042.1:0-18877 GCA_050015155.1 Candidatus Acidiferrales bacterium
CGAGAAGGAAGTGGATAAGTTCCTCTACCGAGCCTCGGAACAGGGAGACGTAAGCGAGCGCCGGACGAATTTTCGCAAGATCAGCGGGCGCAACCAGCTTATGGGCCGGGTGACCGAGATCAAAGTGAGCGGCTTGATCGCCCAGGTGACTCTGTCGATCGGCGGGCAACACATTACGTCGATCATTACCGCCGACGCGATTCGCGAGATGCGGCTGAAGGTAGGAGACAAGGCCGCGGCGCTCGTGAAGTCCACCGAAGTGATGATCGTTCGTCCCTAAATTCTCTGGCCTCGCAGGACCCCTCAGGCAGGGGGCCCCTCAGCACCCCCGCTGCTCAGGCCGTACTTGCGCAGCAGCCGAAGCGGACGCAGCGCCACATAGAGCGGCGCGAGCGGACGCGGCAGACGCACCATCAACCAGTCTTCTTCGGCGGGGATCACGGCGAGACGGATCGAATAGCGCCATCCGGCGAGTGCGCCCTGGACCATGCGGCGGCGAAAGCGGAAGCGCCCGGCCGCATCGAACCTGCGCTGTTCGCGGCGCAAGAGCCTCTGTATCACTTCAGACGCCACGCTCGCCGCGACACGATCTCCACGCACGCGCGAGAGAATTTCCTCGGGCGGCGAGGCATCCAGAAGCCGGGCCGCGAGCGCCAGCCCAAGATGAAGCATGCGGCGCGCATGCCAGGATTCCCCGCGACTCACAACCATGTCCCAATCGAGCTGCGGGTACGCTTGCACCAGTTCCGCGATGTCTGCAATCCAGGAAATTCTCTCCCAAAAGTCCTTCGATCCGTGGATGCAGAGGATCGGAAGCGCATCTTCCGGCGCAAACGTCCGGACTTCGTGGCCACTGAGCGCGACGGAGACTAGGCGGCGGGTGAGTTCATCAATATCCGGGGGCACGGGGAAATGCCGCAGAGTTTCTTCTGTGTGGAGCTCGACCATCATGCGGCGCGATTCTTCGCGGTAGTTATATTCGCCGGGCACCAGCGACGAGACGGCGCCGGGCGAGAGAATCCACGGGAATTTCGGCCTATAGCCCAGCTTGGTTACGATATCGTTTGCTTTCGCCATGTCGCGCTGACGCAAGACGATGTCGAGATCTTCGAATTCGCGCAGCGTGATGTCGCCATAGGCTTGCGCGGCGATGACCGGGCCTTTGTAGGGAATCGCGGGAATCCCCTCCGACTGGAACAGATCCATGATCTTGATCAGCTCCGCGGTGAGAATCAGGCAACGCGCAGTGTTCGCGCGCGTTGCCTCCGTCAGCCTCTTCATCCGATCCGGCGGAACAACCGTGGCTGCCGAGACTGAAAGATTTCGGGCAAGGAGAGGTGTCAGCGAATTCTCGGCGGCTTCGGAAAACAGATAATTCCAGTCCAGAGGACGGGCGACCAGTGCGCGAACCTTTTCCGCGATGGCCGGTTCCATCCGCGTCCGGGCACAGTAGACGAGCAGCCGTTTTTCCGGGCAAACAGTGTCGCTCGAGGAAAGGGTCATCATTTGCACGATGAGCGGGCGGGAGGATTCTACGACAGACCAAGCCGGAAGGCCGGACGATTCTCGCTGAGGACGGGCTCGTTGGCGCGAACGGCGGGGTCAAGCCGCGAGCGGGTAGTCCCAGGGACCGTTCATCTCGATCTTGCAGCCGATCCTCAGGAGTTGGGAGCGCAAGCTGCTGGGGTCAAGACCAGCACTCGCGCAGACGTGGATAAAATCGTTGTCGTCTTCGAAAAGGAATCGTCTATATGAAGTAATCCTCTACACTTTCGACGAAGTATCAATACCCGTTCGATGTAGAGGCGAGTCCACGTGTTCCTCAGAGGAGGATGTCTCCTGGGAGGTTTGGAGCCGCGCCCCGGCTTCGGTAAGATGATGACTGGGACGTAGATGAGTGAGAAAACCAAGAAAGCATCGAGCGAGATGGGCCCCGTTCCGAAAAAGCCCCGGAACGAACTCGAGAGTGTGATCCGCGGGGAACATTCGGACCCCTTCCAGCTGCTGGGCCCGCATTGGCTCGACCGAGGCACGGCGCGCACGCTATCGGTCCGTGTTTTTCGCCCGGGTGCTCGCGACGTCAGCGTCGTTTGGAGCGCAAACCAAGCCGCCTACGCAGCTAAGCCGATTCACCCGGACGGCCTTTTTGAAGCCGTCCTTCCTGCCGGAATCCCGGGTCTCCGCGACGGCGAGCCCGTGCCTCCCTCAGTGTATCGCTTGCGTTTTCGCTTCGCGGATGACACCAGCATCGAAACGAACGATCCCTACGCGTTCCCCCCGATTCTGACCGACTATGATCTCTACCTGTCGGGTGAGGGTACTGATTACCTCAAGTACGAAAAATTGGGCGCGCACGTGCGCGAGCTGGCAGGCGTGCGCGGAGTTCATTTCGGCGTCTGGGCGCCAAACGCGCAGCGAGTGAGCGTCGTCGGAGACTTCAACTCCTGGGACGGGCGCGTCGACGCCATGCGTAACCGAGGGACCAGCGGCATCTGGGAGATTTTCATCCCCGGCCTCGACGAAGGAGCGCTCTACAAGTTCGAAATCCTCTCGCGGGTCGGAGACCATCTCGGATTGAAGGCGGACCCCTACGGATTTGCGGCGGAGCTGCGCCCGAAGAGCGCGTCCGTCGTTTGCGACATCGACCGCTACCGCTGGAATGACTCCGCCTGGCTCGAAGCGCGCGCCTCGCGCGACTGGTTGCACTCCCCGATGTCGACTTACGAACTCCACGCCGGCTCGTGGCGCCGCAACCATGAGGAGGGAGACCGCTGGCTCACCTATCGCGAACTGGCGGAGCAGCTCATCCCTTACGTCAAGCAGATGGGTTACACGCACATCGAACTGATGCCGATCATGGAGCATCCGCTCGACGCTTCCTGGGGCTACCAGACGACCGGATACTATGCGGTCACCAGCCGGTTCGGCTCACCCTCCGATTTCATGTATTTCGTCGATCGATGTCACCAGGAAGGCCTCGGTGTGATCCTGGATTGGACGCCGGCGCATTTTCCTCGCGACGCGCAGGGCCTAGCTTTTTTCGATGGCACGCATCTCTACGAACACGCCGACCCGCGCCTGGGCGCCCATCCCGATTGGGGCACGCTGGTCTACAACTATGGGCGCAACGAAGTGCAGAATTTTCTGCTTTCGAACGCGCTCTTCTGGATCGCGAAATATCACATCGACGCCCTGCGCGTGGACGCCGTCGCGTCGATGCTCTATCTCGACTATTCGCGCAAACCGGGCGAATGGATTCCCAACGCATTCGGCGGACGCGAGAACCTCGACGCGATCGCCTTCCTGAAACGGCTGAACGAAGCCCTGCACCAGCGCCATCCCGGCGCGCTGATGATCGCCGAAGAGTCGACCTCCTGGCCTGCGGTCTCGCGTCCCACGTATGTCGGAGGCCTCGGCTTCGACCTGAAATGGAACATGGGTTGGATGAACGACACACTGCGCTACATGTCGCTCGATCCCGTTCACCGCCAGCACCACCACAACGAGCTGACATTCTCCATGCTGTATGCATTCCACGAGAATTTTGTCCTGCCGCTCTCTCACGACGAAGTCGTGCACGGAAAGCGCGCTCTGCTCGAAAAGATGCCCGGCGATGACTGGCAGAAATTCGCCAACTTGCGACTGCTTTTCGGCTATCACTACGCGCATCCGGGCAAGAAGCTTCTTTTCATGGGCAGCGAGCTTGGCCAGCGGAGTGAGTTTTGGGAGGGCGGCTCGGTCGAATGGTCGCTCGAGAATTCCCCGCCCCACCGCGGCATCCAGCGCCTGATCGCGGACCTGAACCGCTTGCACTTGCGGGAGAAGGCGCTCCATGAGGTTGATTTCGAGTGGTCCGGCTTCGAGTGGCTGGAAGCGAACGCCGCCGCCGCGAGCGTTCTTTCCTTCCTGCGCCGCGCCAGGAACCCTGAAGATTTTGTTGTCGCGGTCTGCAACTTCACGCCTGTGCTTCGGGAGGATTACCGCGTGGGAGTTCCGCGGCCCGGCTTCTATCGCGAGATATTGAACACCGATTCGAAATACTACGAGGGCGCCGACATCGGCAACGTCGGAGGCGTCCGCGCGGAGCCAATCCCCTGGAACGATCGGCCGTATTCGATCAAGCTCCGGCTGCCGTCCCTCGCCGCCATGTATTTCAAGCTCCAGCGCGACTGACCTTTTCTCCCGATTGTCCTCCCGCCTGCCCTGGGGTCGCCGCGCCTTGTATCGAACCGAAAATGCAGGAGCCCTCTGTCAGGATTGGCCCCGTGTGCCGCTTCCCGCAAATGCGAGTCACCTGAAAGCGTCGGAAGAGCTGGGGCGGCGGGTTGCCGAGCTTCTCGACGCTCAATCCGCTCTGCTTGATGTCGGGAAAAATTGAGCCACGGCCTGAGTTGAAACTCTTAGGTGTCACAAAACGTGCGGGCTGCGGTTCTCTGACAACAGCAGACCTCGCCGTTACTACCGGCTGGGGCCATGCCGGTAAAGGTGGCGTCACCATGCCTGGCAAGGGTAAGGTTGTCGAGCGCGAATATTCCCCAGCAGAACGCAAGGCAACCTTGGAAGACTCAGAGGCCCTGGGCCTGACCGAGGAACAAGCACTCGCAATTCTCGGCTGCAAGACCCTGGACGTCTACCTTAACGATGTCGCCTACGGTCGAACATTCCTGAGAAGGTCTGGGACTACACCATCGGCGGCTACCAAGTAATAAAGAAATGGCTGTCCTATCGCGAGGAAAAGTTGCTCGGCCGCACACTGGCCATTGATGAAGTTCGCTACGTACAAGGTATGGTTAGACGCATCGCCGCAATCCTCTTACTCGAACCGGCCCTCGATGCGGACTACTACGCGGTGAAAACCAGTGCCTTTCCTTGGCCTGGCACGTGAGTTTGAGACGCCTTCCCGCCGGCGCGATATTCCCGATGTTCCCTCATCCCTCGACGCTTGGGCCCTCACCCCGGTCGCATCACTCCCGCCCCTCACCTCCTGGACGCCGAAACTGTGTAATTGTCCCCTCGCTCCGGACAGCAGTCGGAGTAACGCGAACTACGCCGCCGTCAGCGCGAGTTCCTTCGGCTCTTCGAGTGTCGCGGAGGGCCAGGTCTTCAGTTCGGGCAAGCAATGCTTGACGAAGCAGCGAATGTTCCGCACGGACTCCTCGTGCGACATTCCGCCAAAGTTCAGGTTCGGCATGATGCCCTGCATGTCGATCAGGTCCTTCATCTTGGAGAATTTTTCGAGAGCCTGCTGCGGCGTTCCCCAGGCCATAAGTTGGATGTAGTCTTCGACCGCCTTGTCCTCGCCGATCTCGTTCAGGTACTTGCTCATGTCGGCGTACCTTTCGTAGCCCTTGGTGGTATCGAAGTGTTTTCCGAACATTTCGTAGTGATTCAGCGCCTCGCGAAAATTCGCTGACAGATACTTGCGCGCCAATTCCTCGGCTCGATCCGCGCTCTCATCCACGAACGTGAAGCCCGAACAGAAAGGCTTCGGCGGCTCGGTATTGGGATGAAACTCGCGCCAATGCTTGTGGTACCGCTCGAAGTCCGCCGTAACGAGATGCCAAGCCTTCTGGAGGATCACCAGCATGCCGAGGCCGAGCTTTGCGACCGAGGGCACGGAATCGGCCGACGCGGCCGCAGCGAAAGAGCGTCCTTTGAATGACTTGAACGGTCGGGGACGAATCTCTCGGCGCGGCTGCTTCACTGTCGCACCGCCCTCCATGTAGCCGGTCTCGAGCGCCTCCAATACGAGTTGGGTATATTCATCGAAACGCTGCCGGCCTTGATTCTGGTCGATGCGGAGCCCGTCGAATTCCCTGCGGGCCAGCCCTCTGCCGACGCCGAGAATATAGCGTCCACCGGAACAGTGATCGAGCAGAGAGATCTGCTCCGCCAAGCGGATTGGATCGTGCCACGGCACCACGATCACCATCGATCCGAGTTTGATCCGCTTCGTCTTCCCAGCTATGTAGGAGAGCACCTGGCAAACATCGGGGCTGATCGAGTAGTTGTCGAAGTGATGCTCGGTCGCCCAGACCGAATCGAATCCCAACGACTCCGCCATCTCGCAATTCCCCAGCTCCTCGCGCATGAATTGCGCGTCCGAAGTTCCGCTCAAGTGCTGGAAACCGGTACCGTAGCCTACATGCATGATGCCTGCCTCCCTGGACCGTCCCGCACGCGCCGAAAATCGGGCGCACTTCCCCAGTTCGCGCGACTATATCAAAATACGCCTCTTCGAACCATCTCTTCAACTTCCGACTCCGACGTCTACCGGCGGCTCAAAATAAAGCGCGCCGGTGTACAATCGCCTGCTTTGAATTGCAGCGAAGTCTCTGACCGGGTGGCAATGTCGGGAAACAGACAGTATTTTGTCGCGATCATCGGTGGGGCGATTTCCGGCTCCGTGGCCGCGGAGATACTTGCGGATCACGGAATTCGCGTGGCCGTCATCGAGCAGAACAAACGCCCCTACGGAAAGATTGAAGATGGTTTGCCGCGCTGGCACGTCGAGCAACGCAGGCAAGAGTACGCCCGGATCGACGCCCGCCTGAGGAAGCCAGGAGTTTACTTCGTTCCACACACCAAACTCGGCCGCGACGTCGACTTTCAGGATCTTTGCAGCAATTGGGGCTTTTCCGCCGTCATCCTGGCAAACGGCGCGTGGCGCGACAGGAATTTGGGAGTGCCCGGCGCCGAAAAGTTTGTCGGCAAGGGCCTCGTCTACCAGAATCCCTTCATCTACTGGTACAACCACAAGAACGAAAAGACCTACGACGGGCCACGCTACGAGACTCCGGATGAAACGCTTGTCGTGGGCGGCGGGCTGGCGTCGATCGACGTGGTGAAGGTGCTTCAGCTCGAGAATTACGAGCGGGAGATGAAGGCTCGCGGCATCGAAACCAACATGCACGAATTGGAGAAAGGCATCCCGGCGGCCTGCAAGGCGCACGGCATCAAGCCGGAAGACCTCGGCGTGAAGGGCTGCCTTTTGATCTATCGCCGCCGGGAGCAGGATATGCCGCTGGCGCAACCACCAGATGATGCGACTCCGGAGCAGATCGCGAAGACCGAGATGGTCCGCCAGAAGATGCTGCGCCTAGCGCGAGACCGATACCTATTCCGGTTTCAGGATCGAAGGCTGACCGTTGGCCTCGTCGAAAAGAACGGGCGGCTGGCCGGCTTGAAGGTGGCGGAAACCAAAATCGAAGGGCGGAAGGCTGAGCCGATTCCGAGCTCGGAGCAGGAGTTGCTGGCTCCTCTCGTAATTTCCTCGATCGGGTCGGTGCCGGAGTTCATACCCGGGATCGCGATGAAGGGTGAATACTGCACGTTCACGGACGACGACCTGCCGCGATACACCGGTTGCAACCACGTGTTTGGCGTCGGAAACGTAGTCACCGGGCAGGGGAACATTCGAGCCTCGCTCGTGCACAGCCAGAAGGTGACCAACCATCTCATCGAGAACTATATGGGCGTCGGTAATGGCGACGGCGACCTGACTGGGTTATATGCCTCCGCGGAAGCCCATGTCGCCGGGCAGACACAAGCGATCGAAAAACGCGTCGAGGCGCTGCCGGCTCTCTCGGAGGGCGACGTCACCGCACTTGAGCAGCGCGTTCGCAATCTTCAGGAACGAGTGGGTTATACGTCAGATTACGACTCCTGGATCGCCAAGGTGACACCACCCGACCTGGAATAGATCGGCGCCCGGTCTACACTCGAACTGCACAGAGACTCATTCCTGACGTGGTTGCTGCATCATCATTGGATTGAAGGGTTGCGGCGTGCCGACGATCTTGTCCTTCGCGTCCGTAATCACTTTGGTCAGCACCATCGTCGAATCTTTCCCCTGATGCTTCACGACTCCTAAGGGATTGACCTTCGTGCTCACCCACGTATCGCCCGAACCATCCTTCATCCGATAGTGCTCGCAAGTAAAGGTTCCGGCCGGCACCGTAATGGACTCGCTACCAACGTCTTCCGCCGACGTGCGGACATCAGCCGGCACGCTCTGGCTATTCGTGCGGCCTGTCATCTGCGCGGGCATTTCCATCGGTGGGCGGCCCGGCATCTGCATGATCACGCGCGACGTAATGGTAGAGTCGCCGACGGCAGTCAGCACCTTCATCACCATTTGGCCCGAGCCCATGCCGGATGTGGTCCATTCCATCCAGTAGGCGTCCTTGCCGTTGACCGATTCTTTCCCGACGATCGCATACTCGATGTTGGTCTTGCGGCCATCCGAGGTCGTGATCTCATACGCCGCCCCCGAACCCACTACCGGACTGAAAACACCGCGAGGGATAGGCAACTGACGCATCCCCATGCCCATTTGCGCACTCGCCGTCGCTGCCACCACCAGCAGGCAAGCCGCGCCCACGAATACCTTCAAGTTCTTCATGATTCCCCCTTGAGAACCGTCTCTTACAAATTGCGTAAGATCGGGGGCTGCCAAAAAACACGCCGAGCTAGTTTAACTCCCGATAACTAATCAGCCGGACGTGAAATCGCTCCACCGCACGCCTCGCTTCCGGCGCCAGCAAGCTTTCGAGTTCCATTTGGCGCTGTTGTTGCAGGCGCGAGCCCGTGGCCGTCAATTCCGTATCGCAGATTCCCGGGTGCAACATGATTTCCGTCCGCCCTTCTGGCAGTGTGTCAATCAGGCGACACAGTGCTTCGGTTCCCAACTGGCCTGTCACTGCCAGCCCCAGGAAATAGTCCGGGGAGAGCAAGCCATACTTACGAGAGATGGCAGTGAACCGCGATGAAACGGCCCGGACGGCCACCGACGCCGCGAGCTGCATCGGCGACGCCGCGGCTTCGCCGCGCATCGACTTCCATGAATCTCGAAGATTCTCCACGGGTTTTCGGATGCGTGTGATTCCGAGCTCGCGGGCCAGTCGCCCGAGCACGTTCATGACCCGCGGATGGGCGTGGGTGTGTTTGTGGGTGTCGAAGTGGGTTGGTTCGATACCGGCACGGCGGATTTTTTCGATCTGCGCCCGCAATTCCCTTTCGATGTCCTTCGTGCGAATCTTTCCCGAGCTCACCCTGGTCACGAAGATAGCAAGAGACTCCGGGAGGCGTCCGTTCTCGTCCACCAGGGAAGGAATTTCCTTCGGCGGCGCGACCGCGAATCCATCCGTAAGGACAAGGTGACACCCAATTCCCAGCGCCGGATTCGCTCGGGCACGCACGACCGCATCATCGAACGCCGGCCCAGTGGCCATCAGCGTTGCACTCGTCAGGATTCCTTCGCGGCGAGCGCGGATAATTCCCTCGTTTACGCCTCGTGTCAAGCCGAAATCGTCCGCATTGAGAATAAGTTCTTTCATTTTGACGTGGGAACGTCGTCAGGCAAGAAGAAATCATATCACGCCGAAGCTGAGAGCCTGCACGCCTCGCGCCATACGAGTGCACGGCACGCGAACGAATCACGAATGCTCCGTGAAAGTTTTCAACAGTTCTGTTGAAATCCATGTGGAAAAAACGCGCGCATGTAAATCGCTCGCCAGAATCGAGGCTTACTCCTCTTTGCACAAATTCTGTGCAGGTCAGAGTTCAGAAAATAGTCTTAATAGGCCTCGCGGTACTCGATTTGATTCTTTCTGGAAATGGGAAACTGTGCGGGACAAAATCCCGAAAGGAAAAACTTCCCGCGAAAAGAATTTAGTACCAGTGCGGCGGGGGGTCAAGCTTAATCGGAACAGACTCTTCTTCCTTCTCGATGTCATACCACTTGCCGTACGTGTGCCAACCCTTTGCGATAACTTGAATCAGGATTTTGCCTTGTGGGATTTCCGGCACTTTCACTGACCCATCCTGATTCGTTTTGAAATCCAGCTCAGCCAGCTTCTCGCGGCGCAGGAAACCGCCCGACGTGTAATATCGGACATACACGCTGGCGTTGCCGACAGGTTTGTCGTGGCTGTCTGTGACTTGAATTCTCAGTCTCGTGGTAGCCGGCCCGGAGGACTTGTCGTCTCGTTGGGGGGGATCCGACGCCGAAGACTGACTGGCGCCGCTCACCCGTGCGAAGCCAACTGCCCCGCACAGCCAACCCGCTGCCAAAATCGCTGCCCATTGGCGTGACGGGATGCGCCGCGGGCAAGTCGTCTTCATGGCACCTATCTTGTACCTCAATTGCGAGCGCCTCTCAAGCCAGCCGATATGCGCCAGACGAATCCTACGATCATCGTAACAAACTTCTTTGACCCTTTGCAGGCCGGACCGATTCTGCAATCCATGCAAGATAGCCGGGTGCCCCTGAGGCCACCGGGAGCGCGATGATTTCGGGAACGTCATAGCTGTGCAGGCGCTGAACTTCCTTTCGCAGCGCGGGGAATCGCTGCCGCGACGTCTTGATGATCAGCAAAAGCTCTCTCGCGGACTCGACCTTGCCCTTCCACCGATAAACTGATTCGAGGGGAACCCGAAGAATGTTGGCGCAGGCTGCCAGCCTTTGCCCAACCAGCGCTCGGGCGATCCGCTTCGCCTCTCTCGCCGAACCGCACGTGACCAGCACGACGATTTTGTCCGTCATCGCCCGCCTTTACTCTTGGGACTCGCCTTGCCGCGATTACCGGATACGGATCGGCTGCGCGACAAGATACAATACCGCTCCGTGACAAGCCAAGCGATCCACTTCGGCACTTCCGGCTGGCGCGGGATCATGGCCGAAGATTTCACGTTCTCTGGCGTGCGCCGTGCAGCGGCGGCGATCGCGGGTCACGTCCGGACCAAGAGCAATTCTCCCGTCTTGATTGTCGGCTACGACACGCGATTCTTCTCGAGCGAGTTCGCGCACACGGCGTCCGCCGTCCTGCGGTCACATGGCTGCCGCGTGTTCCTCTGCGGTGCAGCGACGCCCACACCCGCCATCGCGCACGCCATCATTCACGGGAAACTCGACGGCGGTGTCAACATCACGGCCAGCCACAATCCCGCGCAGTACAACGGCCTGAAATTTTCGGGCCCTGACGGCGGCCCGGCCCTGCCCGAAATCACCCGCGACATTGAAAAGCGCGCTGCCGCGATCAAAGACGGTTCCGGCAGCCACCACGAGATTGATGAGGATTTCGAGCGGATCGATCCGCGCGAGCCGTACTTCGCCCAGCTTCGCCGCATGGTTCGATTCGACGTTCTGCGCAAGACGAAGGGCAGTTTCGTCTGCGATGCCGTGCACGGGTGCGGCGCGGGCTGGCTGGATCGCATTCTTGCGGAAAGCGGCATCACCGTGACGCCGATTCGCGACGAGCGTGACGTGCTGTTCGAAGGGACGGGGCCCGATCCGTCCGAAGAAAATCTCGCGCCGCTGAAGAAGGCCGTTATTGAGAAGAAGGCACTTGCGGGCCTCGCCACCGACGGCGACGCCGACCGCTTCGGCATCATCGACCGCGATGGCTCGTTCGTCTCGCCGAATCATATTCTCGCTCTGGCCTTCGACTACATTCTCGAAACGCGTGGATATAAGCTCGGCGCCTCGCGCAGCGTTGCGACCACGCATCTTCTGGATGCGGTAGCCAAGCTTCGCGGCGTGAAACTGTACGAGACGCCGGTCGGCTTCAAGTACGCCGGCCCGTTGCTGCGCGAGGACAAGATCGCGCTCGGAGGCGAGGAAAGCGCGGGCATGACAATTCGCGGACACCTCCCGGAAAAAGACGGCATCCTCGCTTGCCTGCTCGTTGCGGAAATGATTGCCGCGCGCCAATCATCGCTCGCGGAGCAACTTCGCGATCTCTTCCGCCGCGTCGGCCGCGAGTTCTGGCCAGTCCGTGTGAACCTACATCTTTCAGATGACGCTCAGGCGAAGCTGCCGAAGCGATTGAAAGGTGATTTCAAAAAGTTTGCGGGACGCCGCGTGGCTCGCGAGAATCGCCTCGACGGGCTGAAGCTGATCTTCGAAGACGGCGAGTGGGTCCTCATGCGCCCTTCCGGCACCGAGCCGGTCGCGCGCATCTACACGGAAGCAGCTACGCTCGAGGCTTCGCAGAAGCTCGCCGATGAAGCGCGCGCCTGGATCACACAATGAGCAGACATTCGACCAACGAGCCGCCGGTGAGTTTCCCCGAACGGCTCCGCGACTTCCTGCGGCGGAACTTCAACTGGTTCCTGGCGGCCGGTTTGGCCTTGCTGCTGCTCCAGGATGTTTTCGGAACGCACGGCGTGCTCGCCATGCGCCGCTCGCAAAAGGAAGCCAGCGAAGTTCGCAAGGAAATCGACCAGATCAACGAAGAGAATCGCCGGCTGCAGGAGCGCGTGAAGGCGCTCAAGACAGATCCGGAAGCCATCGAACATATCGCGCGCGAGGAGATGGGCCTTGCCCGGCCGGGCGAGTACATTTTCAAGATCCCGCCGAAACCCGGCGAAGCGTCCTCTTCGTCTTCCCAGCCTCCCGGACCGCCGAAAAAACCCTAACCCTCGGCAGCCGTCCCGGGCGTCCTCCCAACTTCTCCTGAACGAAGCCGGCGGAACCACGCGAGAATTTTCTTGCCTCGGCCTTTCAAGCGCGTTCGCGCGATCGAGAGCAACACCATCGCGATTGAAATCACAACCAAGCCCAGCGTGGCCATAGGAATCGACTGCTCGTGTCTGTCCAGGATCGAAAACCGCCCGTAGACGAATTCCGTGTGAACCCAATAGACGATCAGCGACGTCTGGCCGAGCTGGATCCAGGGACTGAAGCCCCTTGTGCCAAGTCCCCACCGGCACCAGGCGTATGCGACCCCGGTTGTGGCCAACAAAAGACCGGCACGAGCGAGAAAAAAATTAGGACTCGTGTGCCAGTAGTCGTACACGGCATAGAGCTGTACGGGCCGCGCATCGAGCCACCGGGAAAGAAAAAAGATCCCCACTCCGGCTGTCCCAAGCAAAGCCATCGTTCGCCCTGGCTTTCGCATCGACCAGTCGCCAAAGAGGACGAACCCAGCCGCCAGCCCCGCGAAGGCAAACGCGCTCCAAGGGAAGATTGGAAAAAGCCACGGTTGCGGCGCCGCATAGGTGTGGACCCCGTTGATGTACGACTCGAGATACCACGGCAACCAGCGCGGGCGCCACGACGTCCACAGAAGTGGCGTCAGGAAGGCGATCCCGAGTGAAACGCCGGCGGCGCTGATTGCGCCAGCCACCTGGCTTTGTACGATCCAGCAAAGAACGCCCATGAGCACGATCGATAGCCCGATCATGTTGAGCACGTCCACGCGAAGGAGGTCCGTCCACGGGGCCGCTGGCCATCCGAGCGCGAACTCCTGGACGCGGAAAAGCAGGCCCAGAACGAAGACTTCCGCACCGCGGCGGATGATTCGCGCCGAGATTTGATTCGCGGAGGTGCCCTTCCGCCGCATGCGGTCCGCCACCAGCGCGGACGAAATCCCCGACAAGAACACAAATAGCGGCGCGGGAATCGTCCCGCTGAATTGGGACCAGCCGAAGAATGAACTATTGCGTCCGGAGTCGCTGAGCCAGGCGTCGTAGCAGTGCACCTCGAACATACCCAGGCAGGCGATGCCGCGCAGCCAGTCGAGGTAGGCGAGTCTTTGTGTTGGGCGTTCGGCCATAGCGCCTGTCACTTCACAGAATCGCCGAGGCCGAAAATCAAATCAAGCCCTTATCGGCGCAGCTTCTCGTCCGGTAGAATCGTTTGCGGTGGCGGCGAATTCCAAAGCGTGGCAGATGAACTTCCAGACGGCCGCAGCCGTCTGGGCTGCGGTCGTTCTTTACGTGGCCTATCTCGGAGAGCGATCCGGTTTCGGAGGATGGCGATTCTTCATCGCGCTCGGAGTCGCCGCAGCGCTCTTTGCGTTTGAATTCTTTCTCGCGGCTCCACGCTTGCAGGATCGATTTGTGAAGTCGCTCGGCAATCGCGGCGGGATGCTCGCTCCGCTCGTCCCGCTGTTTGCTGTCCTGATCTACTGCCTCAGCGTAACAGGTAACTGGACAATGATGCTCGCCGGCTCGGCCTATGCGGTGATTCCCGCACTGCTCCTTGCGAGCAGCAGCGGCAAGTCGCCGGGAACCTGGGAAGACTACGCTGCCGTAGTGGCGCTCTGGCTGCCCGTCTGGCTTGAGCCGCCCTACCGCTTCCTGTATCACATTTTCCCGTACCCGCCGCCTCTGACCCACACGTTCACGATTCTGACGGCGCTCAGCACCGGCGTCGCGGCTTTTGTGTTGATCCGCCGGCTTCCCGGAGTCGGCTATGCGGCGGAATGGCGTCGCGGCTTCGCGTGGAATTTTGCCTTCAACTTTATCGCCTACGCTGCAATCGCCATCCCGATTGGACTCGCGATCGACTTCCTGACATGGCACCCCGCGCTGCCCCACTTGCGCTCGGTACCGCTATCGGGAATAGGCTCTTTTCTTTTGTCGGCAGCCGGAATCCTGCTGTTTACAGCCTGGCCTGAAGAATTCTTATTCCGGGGGCTGTTGCAGAATCTGCTCTCAAAAACACTGAAGAGTGAATGGGCCGGACTGATCGTGGCGTCAGTGATATTCGGATTCGCGCACATCTTCCATGCGCCGGTTCCGAACTGGAAGTACGTCTTTCTGGCTACGATTGCCGGAATATTCTATGGCCGCGCGTGGATGAAGACCGGCTCGCTTGTTCCCGGCGTTCTGATTCACGCGCTCGTCGACATTCTCTGGCACGTGCTATTCCACTAGCACCATGTCGCCAGGACTATTTCACGGTGCCCGCCAACGGGCTTGAGGCCGTGGCGTATAGCTTCTTCTCGATCCGCCCGGCGAGGAACGCCTTCCGGCCTGCTTCGACGGCGGCGCGCATCGCTTCCGCCATCAGGACCGCGTCCTGCGCCGCTGCGATCGCCGTATTCATCAGGACGCCATCGGCGCCCAGCTCCATCGCGATGGCCGCATCGGACGCCGTGCCGACTCCCGCATCCACGATCAGGGGCACCTCCGTGATCCGCTCACGCAAAATGCGCAGGTTCGCCAGATTCTGAATCCCCATGCCCGAGCCGATCGGCGCGCCGAGCGGCATGACGGCCGAAGCGCCCGCGTCGATCAGCTTGCGGGCGGCGATCAGATCGTCGTTCGTGTACGGCAGCACCACGAAGCCTTCCTTCACCAGCGTCTTCGTCGCACGGATCAGCTCTTCGGTGTCCGGGAAAAGCGTCTGCTCGTCTCCGATCACTTCGAGCTTCACCCACTCCGAAAGCCCGACTTCGCGTCCGAGCCGCGCCGTGCGGATCGCCTCGTCCGCCGAGTAGCAACCCGCGGTGTTGGGCAGGATGCAGAATTTTTTGCGATCGATGTAATCGAGCAGCGATTCCTTCGTGCGGTCGGTCAGGTTGACCCTGCGAACGGCGACGGTCACCATCTCCGCACCGGAGGCCGCGTGCGCCCGCGCCATTTCCTGGAAACTGCGGTATTTCCCCGTGCCCACAATCAGCCGCGATCCAAATGCGCGCCCCGCTATCACCAGTTGATCTGACATCCGTATCTCCCTAACGATTGTACCGCGCGTACGTGTGTTTCAGGCTCGCCTCAGCGAAAAACCTCGGAGCTACGCCATTCGATGCGGGCGAGGTTCCTCCACGTCGGCGTAGAGTTGCGCGATCGTGTCGCGATAGCGCTCTTCGATGATGCGCCGCTTCAGCTTGAGAGTGTACGTCAGCGCGCCGTTCCCGTATGTGAAATCGTGCTCCAGCAACGCGAAGCGCTTGGGTTTTTCGTACTGTGCGAAAGCCGAGGTGAGCCGGTCGATTTCCCTCTCAATCAAGTCCCGGACCCGCGGGTCGGCGATCATCTGCGCCGGCGTGGAAACCTCGAACCCCGCCTCGCGCGCCGCCGCCTCCACGGTTGTGAAGTTCGGCACGACCAGCACGGAAACGAACTTCCTGCCATCGCCGACGACCATCGCATTCATGATAAAGGGCGAGGTCTTCAGCACATTCTCGATTGGAGCCGGCGCAACAAACTTGCCACCCGCAGTTTTGAGAAGTTCTTTCTTGCGGTCGGTGATGATCAAATAGCCGTCTGCATCGAGCCGGCCGATGTCCCCGGTGCGAAACCAGCCGTCGGGCGCTAAAACTTCACGCGTCGCGTCAGGTTTCCGATAGTAACCCTGCATCACGCAGGGTCCTTTGACGAGGATTTCGCCGTCATCTGCGATGCGCACCTGCACGTGCGGAATCGGGCGGCCCACCGTGCCGACCTTGTTCGCCTTGGGCGAATTGAACGTGACAACCGGAGAAGTTTCCGTGAGCCCGTAGCCCTGATACACCGGCAGACCGACGCTCCAGAAAAATTCCGCCAGTTCGGGAGCGAGCGGGGCGCCTCCCGAACTGAATAGTCGAATCCTGCCCCCCACCCCCGCGCGAATCTGTGAATAGACCAAGCGATTTGCGATGTGCCAGCGCAGTTTCACCCCGAAGGAAACATCCTTGCCGTACGCCCGCCACGGCACTGCTTCCGCCGCCACGCGAATCGCGGCATCGAATATGCTTTTCTTGAATCCGGCTTCCCCGCGTCCTCTTTCGATGATGTTGGCGTAAGTTTTCTCATAGAAACGCGGGACGGCCGCCATCATCGTGGGCCGAACTTCGAGAAGCGCCTGGGCCACCGTCTCCATGTGCTCGACATAGGCGACCGAGACCCCTCGAAAGATATACCCGTAGTCGATCGTGCGCTCGTAGATATGCGCGAGCGGCAAAAGCGACAACGCGAGATCAAACGGCAACATCTCGTACTCCCAGCTGAAGTCGAGTGCATTCGAACTGAGATTCACGTGATTCAGCATCACGCCCTTGGGCTCGCCCGTGGTGCCCGACGTGTAGATGATTGTGGCCAGTTGGTCCCCGGTGACCTCGGCGGACCGGCGCCGGTACTCCGCGATATCTACGTCACCCGCTGTCGCGATCAGCGTTTCGTAGCGGAGGATCTCGCCCTGCAGATCTGCGGGCGGCGCAGCGGAAATCACCTGTTCGATCTCCGGCACGTGCTCGCGGCACTCCGCAATCTTGCGGGCTTGGGCTTCACCCGAAGTGAATACGACCCGCGCGCCCGAATCTTTCAGGATGTAAGTGAGGCGGTCGAGCGATTCATTGAAATAGACCGGAACGGTGACGGCGCCCAAGCCCTGAATGGCAAAGTCGGCCGTATGCCATTCGGGACAGTTCGGTGCAAAGAGTCCCACGCGGTCGCCGGGCCGGACGCCTAATTGAGCGAGCGCCTTCGCAAGGCCTGCCACTCGCCGCAACATCTCGTTAGCCGGGACGGACTGCCAACCGCTGGCGGTGCGATATACCTGTGCTCGAGGGTTTGCAGACCGGTCTATGGCGTCGAGAAAACACTTCGGAAGCGGTGGGTACTCCGTCGCCATGACAGCCAATGTAGCCTACCGTCAGTATCCACGCAATGCGCACCTTGTTCTCGTTTCTGGACCCGGATGAACCACTTGATCTCGTAACAATGTCGGCCCCCTCGGCCCGAGTAGACCGTGGTTGTTGACGACCAAAGGCTCGGGGGGAAGGAGCCGAACATGGTGATTATAGGCGTGGATTGTCACCCGAGCTTTCAGCGAATCGCTTTTTTGGATCAGGAAACGGGTGAGTGCGGCGAACGGCAATTGAATCACAGCGATGGAGAAACAGAGAAGTTCTATCGCCTGCAGTAGAGAGGAGTCGGCGTGCGCGTGGGGATAGAGGCCACTGGCTATTCACGCTGGTTCGAGCGGTTACTCGCGGAACTGGGTATCGAGGTATGGATTGGTGATGCGGCGAAGATCAAGACGAAGCGCGTCCGCAAGCAGAAGACTGACCGCCAGGATGCCCAGCTCTTGTTGAAGCTGCTGCTGGAAAATAACTTTCCTCGCGTGTCGGTACCGGGTCCAGAAAATCGTGATCTGTGACAACTGCTCATGGCACCGGCATCGGCTGGTGCAGATGCGGACACGGATCATGAATCAGTTGCAAGCTCTGGCCATGAACGAAGGCCAGCGTTGGAAGAAAAAGCTGTGGAGCGAACAGGGACGAGGACAGCTAGAGAAGCTCCCATTGGCTCCCTGGGCCAGCCGGCGCCGGCAAGATTTGTTGGAGCTGCTGGACCGGATGAATCCGACCATCGAGGAGTTAACCGCAGCCGTTGACCAGGAAGCCAAAAGACGGCCCGAAGTGCTGCGGCTGATGACGCACCCCGGCATGAGTCCCCTTACAGCGCTGGCCTTTGTACGATCATCGGAACTCCGGAGCGGTTTCATCGCGGCAAGCAGATCGGCAGCTACATCGGGCTCATTCTCAGTGAAGACTCCAGCGCCGGCCATCAACGGCTGGGACACATCAGCAAGCAAGGCAACACGCTGCTGCGCTACTTGCTGGGAGAAGCAGCGCAAGCAGCGGTGCGTTGTGATTCGGACTCGCGGCGTCGGTATAGGCACCTGGCGATGCGTCCAGAACAAAACATTGCCAAGGTAGCGATGGCCAGAAAACTCGCTGTTCGGTAGTACTGGATGTGGCGCAACGGTTGGGAGTATTCGCAGTTGGTAGAGTTCGGTTCGCACGCGGGACAGCTTGCTACCGGACATGGCATGAACTAGAGCGCCGTCCACTTGATTGGGCATCCCGCTCCCGAAAGGGAGTTCGAAGAAGTAATCATGGTCGAAGTATGGATCGAAGAGATGTATGGGTCGGACTGAAACCGCCCGCTAGATTACGAACGAGCCGTGGTCCTCGATGCAGAGGGTCAACGAAAAACGAACAAGACCACTCTCCGGAGTGAACGGAGAGGTGCGCTCAAAACGAGTTTGACAGGGCAGATGATTGCATAACAATGTCGGCTCCTCGACCCCGAGTAAACTCTGGTTGCTTGACGACCAAAGGCTCGGGAGAAAGGAGCCGAACATGGTGATTATAGGCGT
>JBEKBY010000043.1:0-12896 GCA_050015155.1 Candidatus Acidiferrales bacterium
GTCCAGCCCCTTCCTGGTTGTTTCAAGCCCTGTGCTGACCAGCAACGCCGGAGGACCCGCCGCCGGCATCTTGATCATGGGCCGGGCGCTCGATGCCGACGCGACGATGCGCCTGGGAGAAATGACGTACATGCCGGTCGAGATCGCGCGCCTCGACCTCGGCGCGCCACCGCTTGATTTCCGCCAAGCCGCCGATACAATCTCGGCCCAACAACCCGTCGTGATACGCCCCAATTCGAAGGACTCTCTCGCTGCGTACGAAGCGCTCCACGATCTCTACGGAAAGCCTGTCGCCATCCTCCGCGTTCTGCTTCCACGGCAGATCTATCAGCAAGGTCAGGCCAGCTTACTACAGTTCTTCCTCCTCCTGCTGGCGGCCGGCCTAGCGTTTGGCGCAATTACGATGTTTCTGCTCGAGCGAATCGTTATCTCGCGCATGGCCGACCTGAGCGATAAGATCACGCTGATCGGCACGAGCGGCAACCTCGGGGCCCGCCTGCGAGTCTCCGGCAGGGACGAGCTCGCGTATCTCGGAACCGCGATCAACAGCATGTTGGAAGATCTCGAAAGGGTCCAAAACGAACGGCACAAGGAGCGGGCGCGGCTCGCCGTGATGATCGAGAAAATGCCGGCGATCATTTGGACTACCGATACGGACCTGCGTTTCACTCATAGCACGGGCGCCGGCCTTCAAGCGCTTGGACTGCGAACGAATGAAGTTGTCGGCCAGTCGCTATTCCAATATTTTGCTACCGACGACGCGGAGTTTACGCCGATCGCCGCGAGTCGCAGGGCTCTTGCGGGCGAGACCGTCTCATACGAGCACGAATGGCAAAATCGAGTCCTCGATTGCTACGTGCAACCGCTTCGCGGCAGCGACGGCAGCCTGCTCGGCGTGATTGGCGTGGCGCTCGATATCACCGACCGCAAACACCTCGCGGACCAGTTGCGCCAGTCCCAGAAAATGCAGGCCGTGGGAGAGTTGGCGGGAGGAGTCGCGCACGACTTCAACAATCTGTTGATGGTGGTAAAGGGCCACGCCCAGCTTCTCCTCGACCGTCTGCCGGATGGGTCTCCCCTACGGCAAAGCGTCCAGCAGGTGGAGAAAGCGGCCGACCGCGCCGCCTCGCTCACGCGCCAGCTGCTGGCCTTCAGCCGCAAGCAAGTGCTGCAACCGCGCGTGCTCGACATGAATGATGTCGTCGCGGGAATGATCAAAATGTTCTCACGCGTGATCGGCGAGAACATCGAGATGGCCTTCCTGCCCGGCGCGAACCTGGGCCGCACGAAGGCGGACCTGGGACAGATCGAGCAGGTCCTCTTGAATCTCGTCGTCAATGCGCGCGACGCCATGCCCAAAGGCGGCCGCCTGACCATCGAAACCTCGAATGTCCATCTCGACCGCAGCTACGCCGCCACGCACGCAAACATCGAGCCGGGTCCCTACGTGATGCTCACCGTCACCGACACCGGCTGCGGAATGGATGCGGAGACGCAATCGCGCATCTTCGAACCCTTCTTCACGACGAAGGGTCCCGGCAAAGGCACAGGCCTGGGTCTCGCGACCGTGTATGGTGTGGTCAAACAGAGCGGCGGGTATATCTGGGTCTACAGCGAAGTCGGACACGGGAGCACGTTCAAGATCTATCTTCCGCAAGTCACCGCGGAAGTCGACAAGCCGTCCGAGAGGGAGACCCCGCGCGTCTCCGTGGGAACCGAAACCATTCTTTTCGTCGAGGACGAGCAGAGCGTTCGCGAACTGGTCTGCGACTGCCTCAGTTCCGCCGGATATCGCGTCCTCGAAGCCAGCGAGGGAGTCCAGGCGCTCGAAGTCGCCGCGGCCCACACCGGCCCTATCCACATGCTCGTCACCGACGTCGTCATGCCTCGCATGAGCGGCCGCGACCTCGCCGCCCAATTGACGTCCGAACGCCCCGGCCTCAAGGTGTTGTTCATCTCGGGTTATACCGACGACACGATCGTTCGCCACGGAGTGCTCGATGGCGGCGTAGCTTTCCTGCAAAAGCCGTTCAATCTGAAGTCGCTCGCGGAAAAAATTCGCGAAGTACTCAGCGAACAGCCTGTGGCAGCAGTCCCCGGCGAGGCCCGGGAACAGAACTGATTGGAAATCCCGCAGGACGCGCCGCCAGGCGTGACTTCTTGATCAGATCAGGAAAACGGTCTGGCCGGTTAGCTCGATGCGTTTGCGGCAGCGGATGTTGCGGCAGGCAACCAGGTTGTCCACGCGGACCATGTACGAACGCGCCTTGGCAAACTGCTTCTTGTCTTCCTCGTTTGCGCCGGGCGGTACTTGCGCCTTCTTCGTGCGTACCATCCAGCGGACCGGGTAGGTGTTTTCGGTACGGCAGTGCGGGCAGTTTAGCGGGATCTGCTTCGTCTCTTCCTTCTCGTCGTAGAAACGTTTTTCGTCCATCGTCCCCGCCGTCCTATTCGCGCTCTTGCAGGTCGTCCAGAGTCACGAAGCGGATGCCCGCATCTTTCCAGCGCGGCAGCCAGTGTTCGAGCGCCGCGACGGTACGGCGGCGATCGCCTTCGAGCACCCGGTAATCGCCGTCGTGCAGCAGGACAATATCCCCTCCACGAGCGCGGCGCAAGCTCCGAATCACCTGCTCGACCGGCCCCGGTCTCCAGTCTCGCGCCGATGCGGACCACATCACCACGCCCGCCCCGCCGCCCCTGCGCACGGCACCGTCGAGCAGCGGCCCGCGATAACCGAACGGCGGGCGCATCCACCGCGGTTTCTTGCCCATCGCTCCTTCGATGGCCTCATCACACCGGCCGATCGCCGAGCGAATCTCCGCCGACGAGCAGAACACGAGGCGTCGGTGCGTTTCCGTGTGATTGCCAATCGTATGGCCGCGGTCGGCGATTTCCTTCGCGAGCGCGGGGAACGCCCGCACGTGCTGCCCCAGAAGGAAAAATGTCGCTCGAGCGCTGTGGCGATCGAGCAAATCGAGAAGCAACGGCGTAACCGCGGGGTTCGGGCCATCATCGAAGGTCAGTGCCATTGCAGAGGCGTCGCCCGTCCGCCGGACCGTGCGGCCGAAAAGCTGCGACGACGGGGCAACCGCGGCCCAGGTAAAAACTCCGCTCGCGGCGCACACGCCGCCGGTCACGAGCAGTGCCGGAATCGCTTCCATGAGAAATTCTCGCACTGCCGCTAGGAAAACGCCACGCCGGTAGGCTTCGGTTGCGCCGTCTGATACGATGGCCGGAATCCCAGCGAACAAATGACTGCTCTTCCGTCCAACCGGCACGAACTCCCACACTGGATTCGATGGGTCGCCCTTGTGTGGCTTGTGTTCTGGTTCGCGGTTTACTGGCACAATTGGGGCGGCCTGAATTTCCTTCACCTCTGCGACATCGCCGAAATCCTCGCGTGCATCGGCTTCGTGACCGATAGCGTGCTCCTGATTTCAAGCCAGGCCGTCGCCTCTCTTCTCGTCGACGCGGCGTGGGCGCTCGATGTCGGCTGGAAGATTTTCTTTGGGCATCATCTCATCGGTGGAACCGAGTACTTTTTCGACCCGAGCCATCCGCTCTGGGTCCGCTTGCTCTCGCTCTTTCACCTCGCCCTACCCGTGCTGCTGCTCTGGGCCCTGCACCGGCTCGGCTACGACCGGCGTGGCCTGCTGTTGCAGCTCGCGATCGCGCTCGCCGCTTTTATCGCCTCGCGCTTCGCGCCCCCCGCCGAAAACTTGAACTATGCCTTCGCCGACCCTTTCTTCCACCGCGCGTGGGGATCGGCTCCAGTCCACATTGTGGCGAGCTTTCTGTTCATGCTTCTCGTTGTCTATCTCCCCACGCACTTACTGCTGAAGCGCCTCTTCCCGCCCCCGTTACGCGAGCCAGAGCGCGTTCCGTGAAACAGGAACATGCTCCCGCTCTTCCAGTAGCAGTACGCCCACAACCGGCGGCGCGTGGCGGCCGAGTCGTAGGCGCCTCACTCCCCCTGCCGCATCGCGCGCAGGTCGATCCCGAGCTGCTGACACTTCTTGTAGAGATGGCTGCGCTCCAGGCCCAGCGCCTTCGCCGTGTTGGTCATATGGTGCCGATTCCGCTTGAGCTCGGCGAGAAGCGTTTCGCGCTCGAAAGCCTCGACCCGCTGCGCCAGCGTTCCCGACGTAAGACCGCCTGCCGCCGCCCCCGCGCCCACCGCGGCGACTTGCGGCAACGCACGCCCGACCGTCGACACCTCCACGGTATTCCCCAGCGCCAGCAGCAGCACGCGCTCGACCACGTTGCGCAACTCGCGCACGTTCCCCGGCCACGCATAACGCTCGAGAGCCTCGATCGCCTCGCGCGAAAAGCTCTTCGGCTTCCAGTGGTTCTGCTCGGCCAGTTGCCGGACAAAATGCTCGGCCAGCACGCGAATGTCCTCTCGGCGCTCGCGCAACGGCGGCAGGCTGATCGGAAACACAAACACACGGTGGTACAGGTCTTCGCGAAACGCGCCCTGCCGCACCTGCTCCTCGAGGTTGCGGTGCGTCGCGACGACCACGCGCACGTCCACCGGAAACGGGTGCCCGCCTCCCACGCGTTCGATCTCGCCTTCTTCCAGCACGCGCAGCAATTTCGCCTGCATCCCGAGCGGCATGTCGCCGATTTCATCGAGAAAGAGCGTTCCCCGGTGCGCCTGCTCGAACTTTCCGATGTGGCGCGCGGCCGCACCGGTGAACGAGCCCTTCTCGTGGCCGAAAAGCTCCGATTCCATCAGCTCGGCCGGGATTGCCGCGCAATTCAACGAAACAAACGGACCGCCGTGCCGCGGGCTTTTCTCGTGCAGTGCGCGCGCGATCAGTTCCTTCCCCGTTCCCGTCTCGCCGCGAATGCATACGCGTGTTTCGCTCGCCGCCACGTGTTCCACTTGCGCCATCACCTCGCGCATCGCCGGGCTCGCCCACACGATGTCGTGCCTGCCGAGCCGCTGCTTCAGGTCGCGGTTCTCTTCCTCGAGGCGCGTGAGGCGCAGGGCGTTTTCGACCGTCAGCAGTAGCTTGTCCGTCGAGATCGGCTTTTCGAGAAAATCGGACGCTCCGAGCTGCGTGGCGCGCACGGCCATCTCGATCGTGGCCTGGCCGGACATCATGACGGTTGGTGAAGTGACGCCGGTATTCTTGAAGTCTTCGAGGAGCGCGATGCCGTCCCGCCCGGGCATCACCACGTCGGAAAGGATCAGGTCGAAGCGCTCGGCTTTCGCAAGCTCGAGAGCGCGCGCGGCGTTGTCGCAGACGGTCGCTTCGTAGCCGGCCAGCCGGAACGCGCGCGCAAGCGAGGCCAGCGTGTTCGCGTCGTCGTCGATGATCAAGATGTGGGCTTTGACCGGCACGCGCAGCTACGCTCCTCCGTCGCGGGTTTCCGGAGCGCTGTGCAGGTCTTCGACTTCCGTCGCCGCTGGGGCAGTATCGCTTCGCTCGGCCCGCTCCACGCCTTCAACAGGTTTCTCCGCTGCAGGTGGAACGTCTTCTGGAGCCGAAATCGGTGTTGAAACACCGACGGTCTGTTGGGCGGGCCTGGCCGGTAGATAGATGTGAAACGACGTGCCGACGCCAGACTCGCTCTCGACCGAAATGCGGCCGAAGTGGTCGCTCACCACGGACTGCACGATCGCCAGGCCCAGCCCGGTCCCATGCTGCTTCGTCGTGTAATACGGCGTGAAGAGCCGCTTGCACTCCTCGGGTGTCAGTCCCGCTCCCGTATCCGACACTTCGAGACTCACGTCGCCATTCTCGTGCGCAGTGCGGAGCATCAGAACGCCGCCCGCGGGCATGGCGTCCATCGCGTTCAGCACCAGATTTTCGATCGCGCGACGCAGCAGCGTCGCATCCGCCTGGATAACGGGCAGGCCCTCCTCCAGATGCAGCTCGGGCGTAATCGGCGGCCGTCCGACCGCGCCGAATTGCGCCTCGAACAGCTTGACGATATCGCGGACGACGTCGTTCAGGTTCACGGGCGCGAGTTCAGGCTGTGGCATCCTCGCAAAATCGCTGAAGCGTCCTACGATCTTCTTCAGGTTCTCAATCTCCGAGAGCAGGATTCCAGTCGACTCGTGAAACACCTCTTCGAACTGTGCCGGCCCCCGTTCGCCGACTTGTTCTTTGGCGCGCCGCAGGTTTTCGACCGTCGTCTGCAGCGGGAAGAGCGGATTTTTCAGCTCGTGCGCCAGGCGGCGCGCCAGCTCCCGCCACGCGGCGACGCGCTCGGCCTGCACGAGCCGCTCCCTTTGCTCGTTCAACTGCTCGACCATCCGGTTGAACGCGCTCGAAAGCCGGCCCAGTTCGTCGCGCCCACGCACATCCACCCGGGCGTTCCAGTTCCCTTCCGCCACTTCGCGTGCGCCTTCGGATAGTCTTCGGACCGGCCGCGTGACGCGCGCCGCTCCCCACCAGCTCAGCAACAGGCCGAAGAACAGGCCCATCGCGACCACGCCGAGCGCCAGTAGCGCGATGCGCCGCTCGAGAGCCACCACTTCCTGCTGCGAGCTCCCCACCAGCAGCACGCCGAGCAGTTCCTTTCCCCTCCCCAGCAGCGGCAACGCATGAAAAGCCTCGACGCTCGCCGCATCCCCACTCCAGACAATCTTGAAAGTCTGCGGCTGCGGCGCGCTCCGCTCCTGCTCGATGAACGGAGCGAAGCGCTCGGCCTGAGTAACCGGCCCCGATTGATCGAGCAGGTTCGTCGCCTGGAAGTTCGGGTCGAGATCAAGATAAAGGAGCGCACGCATCCCGGCCGGAAGCACGAGCGAGGCGAGAAAATCCTTCCCCAGCCGCTCGCCGCCGACGATGTAAAGATTCTTGTCCCCGACGCGCACCGTGGACACCGCCACCAGGCCGACCGCGGGGCCATCCTGCGTATCGACTTTCGTCAGGAACGCCCCGAGCGGCGCCCAGTCCTCCGTCTGCGTAACCCAATCCATCTTGTATCCGAAGCGCGCGGGCCACTCGTTCGAGGAAATAATCGAGCCGTCGCTCGCGACGAAATCGAGGAAGTCGAGTTGGTGGGACTGCGAGACTCCGCGTGCGTCGTTGACGTACACGGACACGTCCGCCCGCGGGCGGCTCAGATCGATCGCCATGCGCACGGTCGCCTCTGTATCGGCGATTCCCTGCACGCGGTTATCCACGTCCTGCTTGCGCCGCTCGAACTCGCGCTCGAACTGCGCCACGAGCGCTTCGCTGTGCTGCCGGTTCAGCGCGTCGAAGGCGCGCCGCGTCACGACGATCACACCCGCGGCGACCACGCTGACGGACAACAGCAGCGCGACGGTGAAAACTACGAAAAGTTTCGTGCGAAACGTCACGGCGATTCCTGTTCGAGCCAAACGTCCGCCAGCGGCCAGCCTTCGCCCGCCGCCGGCGCCTTCCAGTCCCGTACGCGCGCGCCCACGCCGTATACCTGCGGTAGCCACACGAGCGGAATCACGCGATAGCTATCCACGACGCCGCGCTCGACCTCATAGAGCTGCTGCGCCGACGCCCCTTCGGCCGGTGGCGCGATCTGCAATCCGACAACCGGCCCGATCGCCGCCATGGCATTCGCCAGCGCGGCGCGGGGATGCGGCGAAGGCATTCGCAGCCGCATCAGTTTCGCGTCGTAGCTTGCCGGACCGGACGCCTTCTCGGATGACCCCTGCGCCGTCAAACGAATCTCTGCCTCCCGCGCGTTCACCGCGATTCGCTCCGCGAGAGATTGCTCGAGCGAATCGCCGGAATCATATCCCAACACAATCTGGGGCGGATGGCCGATTTGCGACACGAGTTCCTTTGCGCCCGGCACGTCCGCGGCCGTCAAAAATAGAAACGCCGTGCCGCTCGACCATTGCGGCAGCAGGCCGCCGGCAGGGTCACCCTCCCTTTGTAGGATGAAGTTCACCATCGCAGGCCGGTCGAGTGAGCGAGCCAGGGCTTCGCAAATGCGCGCGTCGTCCGCGGCGGGCCGCCCCGCGACGAATACGACCGCAACCAGTTCGTCCGGCAGCGACGTGCTCACGCGAATCCCGCGTTCGACCGCGCGGCGCGCCTCTTCTGGCGGAATCTCCACCAGGTCGGCCTTGTCGAGCTCGAGATCGAGCACGCGGTCCCGCGCCGCGCGCCCCATTTCTATCTCCACCGAATCCACGAACGGCCGGCCCGCGCCGAACCCTGTATTGGCCGCCAGCGCCAGGTGCTTTCCCGGTTCCCATTCGGCGATCCGAAATGGGCCGGAACCCGCGGTGCCGGCAAATGTTCCGTCCGCATTGCGACGCTCGTAAAGAAGCTCCTCGATTTTTTCCTTCGCGTCGACCTCACCCTGATTGGCGGGCGGCGCCGTCGGATCGAGTGAATTCAAGATCGCGCCGATTTCCACGCGCAGCGTCCCGCCATATTTCGGCCGCCGCGACGGCTCTGCCCGCCCCGCCCCAACGGCCGTGGCGCACAGCACCAGGCACACCGCCACAACGGAGAGCTTTTTAGGGGGCCCGAACTTTATCTCCGACATAAACAGACCGTGCGAAGCACGTTCCTTGTCATGACGGAAGGGCGGGGTTTCAACTCCGCCTAAAAAAATACCGCGCGCAGCGCGTTCCACTGCGCTGCCTCTCTCGCAGCATGTGCCCTTTTCGCACCCGCCGTGGCGGGTGGTCGGTTTTCTCCTTTCATGGCGCGTCGTCACGGCGTCACCGCCGCCCTACTGACTGCAAGTCGCCGTGACAATGTAGGCCTCGCAATTTCCCGTCTTCAGGTTGTGCACGATGGCCCGCGCAACGCCCTCTGTACCCGTCCACCAGAGCGATGTCACCGGGCCTCCAAACTCCGTCGGATTCCCCGACGCAGCAGCGCCCTGGCCGTTCGCTTCCATTTCGTATCCCTGAATGAAATCGGCGTGCGTCCAATCTTCCTCGCCCGTGCCCAGCACGACCGGACGGCCGTCGCATTGAAGTGAAACATTTGCGGCATCGCCTCCCAGGTCGGGAGCGCCCGGAGTCAATGGCTCACTTTGGATCCACACCTGCGTGACCTGACTCACGAAGCCGCACTGGATCGTCTGCGGCTGCCGGAAATCGCCTTTGCACTCGATGCCCGGCAGATCGGCGCGCCCGTTCGCCAGGCCTTGCGAAATATCGATATGGCCCCGCGCCGCGCGCAGCCACGGCCTTGCAGGCGGGATGATGACGGCCTGGTCGATCTGCCACTCGGCCTGCTTGCGCGCGTAGAACGTCAGCCGCCCCGGTTCGAGCACGATCATCGTGGGCGCCTCACCCGCCGCTGCCGCGGGCAGTGCGAAGTCGAGAATCACTCCCGGCTGCTCCCAGACGAGCTGCTGGTCGAGCGCGACGCCTCCGGCCCGCTTGGCGTTCTTTGCGCTTTTCGAAACCGGAAAGATTGCCCTCTCCTCGCTCGTGCCCCGGCGAATCTGCGCGACGATCAGATATCCTTCCGTGCCTTCGGAAAGCGTCACGTCGAGATACGCATCGATCGGGGCAACCTCGACGAGACGAAAGCGCCGCCTCGCGAGCTCCGACTTGAGCCGCTCGTCGATGCCCGCCACTTCGTCCGCGCTGAGAGAGGAAAGATTGTTCACGGTCAGATCGATCGTCGCAGGCGGAGGCGCCACGGCGGTCACCTTATCAGCCAGCGCTCGCAGCCCATTCTCCCAATCCATCTGCGGGGGACTCGACGCACGAGTGCGCGCGCCTGTGTGAACCGCAGCGGCCCAAAAACAGACGAAGAAGATTGCAGGCGCGAGAAAAGCGAATCGGCGGGGCGGCCGCATCGGCTTGTGCGAAGAGAACAACTCTTTCGTGGATTCGCATCATAGCACAGCGGAAAATTTCGCGCGGGATTGCACCGTGAACCTGTTCCGCCGGCTGGGCGGCTTCGGCCCGCACTTGTCAGATTGGGGTCGGGTGCGGCAGTAACGAACCCTTTCACCTCGGAGTACGGGACGAAGCCGCCAGCAGGGGTTTTTGCCGGCGTCTCTGATCCGGACTGGCTTGCTCCTCGGGGCCCTGGCTCGAAACCCGGGGCAAGCAGCCCGGACCAAGAAGTCCTTACGGTTTTGCCTCCGCCGATTTCGCCGGTGGGCCGCTCGAATAACCGGGCGGATCACCGGCCGCATCATTGGCCGCCGCCGAACGCAGCACGTCGTTCGTGAAAAAGAATTTGCCGTCGTTCGGCACCAGCATGATCTGCACTTTGTCCGACAGCTTCTGCGCCACCGTGTACTGCACCAGCAGCGGATTGACCCTCAGCGCGGCCGCCTGGAGCTGCATCTGCTCCGCCTCCGCCTGCGACGTCACGCGGATGCGGTTCGCCTCCGAATCGGCGAGCAGGTTCTCGCGCTGCTGCTCGGCCTTGCCGTCGATCACTTTGGCTTGCGCGGCCGCCTCGGCGTTCTGAATCGTCGCTTCCTTTCGCGCTTCGGCTTCGAGACGCGACTGCTCGATCTGCTTCAGCGGCAGCGTGTACTGCATCGAATCCGATTCCGCTTTCGCCATGATCACCTGCGACTGCGCGTTCGCTTCGGCGCGCTTCACATTGCGGATTTTCTCGGCCTCCGCCTGGGACTCGGCGATCCCCACGCGCTTCTTCTCGATCTCCGCGTCCACCGACGTGCGGTCGTCCTCCTGCTCCTTGAGCAGCAGGTCTTCGAGGCCCTTCGCGTACTCCTCCGGCAGCTCGACCTTTCGCAGCAGCACTTCCTTCACGACGATGGCGTCGCCCGCAAGTCGCTGCGTGATAACCTGCGCGGCGCGCGCGCGAAACTCCTCGCGCTTCACCGAGAAGACGTCGCGCACGATGTAGTCCGGAGTGATTTCGCGGAAGGCGCTCAGCACCACCGGCGCCACGATCTCCGAGGCCACCGGCTGCGGCAAGTTCGCCTGGATGTAGTCGAGCCGCTGCGGATCGATCCGGTACCGCACCGTCACCGCCAGGCCCACTTCCAATCCTTCGCGCGCTTCCACGGTCAGCACTTCTTCCTTCTCGCCACGCACGCCGAGCGACGCCGTCGAGAAGATCCGGTCGCGGATATCGAAAAACTGGGCACGCTCGACGAGCGGAAGGACGAAGTGCGTGCCCGCATAAAGCGTCCCCGGACGCACGCCCGAAATCTGGCTGATCCGCACGGCGGCCTGCCCGTCCGGTACAACGAGAATGCTCGATCCCGCGAGAGCCATCAGCGCGCTGATCGCGACCAGCTTCGCCGCCGTATTCAGCCGGATCACGTGGCGCGGTCGCCTCACAACGGCCACCGGCGCCGGCGTCGCGCCCGGTTCCGTTGCATCGCCGGGACCCCGGCCGCGCACGCCGCCAAGCCAAAGCACCCAACCAGCAGCAAATATTTCAGAAACAGCATTTCCAGCCTCCTTCACCCTTCGAAAGCCCCTGTGAGGCCTTCGAAGAGTCACCGCGCTCCCTTCTCCTAGGAGGGCACGGCTTCAGCCGTGCCGAAAAGGTTCCGAAATTCAGGGCTTTTAACCCCTGAAGCCTTCGGGACTTCGTGGCATCGTGCGCCCTTTGCCCTGTAGGGGCACGGCATGCCGTGCCCGGCGAGAATGCTTGGCGATATGCCGCCCATTAACCAGGGTGGCAATCTCGCGGGCCTACTCCTTGTCCTTTCTCGCCCGCGCCGGCATCAACCTCACTAATCCATTCAGCGCCGCGTATTCGAGTCCCAGCGCCAGTCCCAGTGCTGCCAGAATCGCTCCCGTCACTTCCGCAAATCCGATGAACCCATCCATGGCCTACCTCCTGAGGCTGCGGGGCCGGGTTCCGCTCGCCCCACGCGCGCGAGAACTGCACTCGCATCGCCACACAAAAGTGGATGGAAAGAAAGAAGTTACTCCTGCTGAGATCAGCTCAATTCGTGGCGGCCCAAACACGCCGTGGAAAATGACACGCGGATCAGGACGTGCGGATCACTACGGAACAAGAAGTATGCGGCAAGCCGGAAGCGCGTTCCGCATCAGAGGGAAACCCATCTAAACTCGTCTGGCGCACAGCACCAAGGTTTCTCTAGCCCGGCGGCAGATTCTCCTGCCTCCCTTACTGGTCTGCTTCTAGCACCCACGAATCGCCGCCGCTCTGCTAAAATCCGCTCGAAGACTGGAGACGGAAGATGGCGCAAACTCCACAACCTACCCAGGGCTCCGGCATACTGATCGGGCGCGTGTTCGGAATACCGATCTACCTCCACATAAGCTGGTTCATCGTCTTTTTCCTAATCACCTTCTCTTTGGGAAAGCTGTTTGAATCCCAGCACCCTCACTGGACCCCAGGGCAGCGTTGGGGTCTCGGGGTCGTTACGAGCGTGCTGTTCTTCGCTTCGGTGGTGTTTCACGAGCTGAGCCATAGCGTGGTGGCCAAGCACTACCGCATTCCGGTGCGGTCGATCACGCTGTTCGTCTTCGGCGGTCTCGCGCAGATTGAAAAAGATCCCGACAGCGCGAAGCAGGAGTTCAACATCGCCATCGCCGGACCTCTTTCCAGCCTCTTTCTCGCGGGTTGCTTCGGACTGATCTGGCGTTTCGTGCACGGAAGCGAAATGGTCACCGCAACGGCCGGCTGGCTCGCGTGGATCAACCTCCTGCTCGCGCTCTTCAATCTCGTGCCCGGCTTCCCTCTTGACGGCGGACGCGTCCTTCGCGGAATCGCCTGGGGCATCACGGGAAACTTCACGCGGGCGGCGCAGATCGCCTCGACCACGGGCAGAATCTTCGCGTACTTCCTCATCATCATCGGCGCGTGGCAGGTGCTGCAGGGCGTTCTGATCAACGGCCTATGGCTGGTATTCATCGGCTGGTTCTTGCTCGAAGCGGCGAGGGAAAGCTACGCGCACGTCGCGATCTGCAGCACGCTCGGCGGCGTGACAGCCCGCGACATCATGAGCTCGGA
>JBEKBY010000044.1:0-10733 GCA_050015155.1 Candidatus Acidiferrales bacterium
ATCATATGATCATATGTTCGTGTGACGAAGATCATAGATTTCGAATTCACTCGGTCGTCCAGCCCTGTGCGCACCGTGTGCTAGAATTCATGGCAATGAGCAAGGCCTTCAATGTCGGAGTCGAGACGCTGGTGGGTGCCCCGTCGCTCTCCGCCACTGATGTGCGACCCGTGTCGGTTCTGGAGGCCAGTGCCCCGAACGGCAAGAGCTTCTACATCGAGACCTTCGGCTGCCAGATGAACGCCCACGACTCCGAAAAAGTCGCGGGTGTGCTCCTTGCGCGGGGCTATCGCGCCGCGCCAAACATCGCCGATGCGGACGTCATGCTGTACAACACCTGCTCGATCCGCGAAAAGGCCGCGCAAAAAGTTTTCTCGCGCCTCGGAGAGTGGCGGGGAATCGCGAACAACAAAGTTATCGGAGTCCTCGGCTGTCTGGCTCAGCAGGAAGGCGAAGAGATCTTCGAGCGCGCTCCCTGGGTGAGCTTGGTGTGCGGCTCGGCGAGCTACCGGAAGCTGCCGGAGCTGGTTGCGGAGATCGAGTCCGGCGGTCGCCGCGTGATGGGCCTCGACCTCGACACCGAGGAGACTTTCGAAACCGAGATCACTCGCCGCGACAATCCCTTTCGCGCGTATCTCACGATTATCGAAGGCTGCGACTACGCGTGCTCCTATTGCGTGGTGCCGCACACTCGCGGACCCGAGCGCAGCCGCGCGAGCGCCGTGGTTCTCGCCGAAGCGCGCCGTCTCGCCGAAGCGGGGTACACCGAGATCCAATTGCTCGGCCAGACGGTGAATTCCTACCGTGATCCTTCGCCGCGCGGGCTGAATTTCGCCGCGCTCCTGCGCGAAGTCGCGGCGGTCGATGGAATCCGCCGCGTTCGATTCACCACATCACACCCGAACGATTTTCATCGCGAGATCGTGGACGCGATCGACGAAATCCCCGCGCTCTGCGACCACATCCATCTGCCCGTTCAATCCGGCTCGACACGCATTCTGCGCGCGATGCGCCGCACCTACACGCGCGAGGAGTACCTCGAGAAAATTGCGTGGATTCGCGCCGCGCGCCGCCCGATCAGCGTGACGAGCGACATTATCGTCGGATTTCCCGGCGAGACTGAGAAGGATTTCGAGGAATCGCTCACGCTGCTCGATGCCGCTGGATACGATGGCGTGTATTCCTTCACTTATTCGCCGCGCCCGAATACGACCGCCGCCACGATGCCCGATGCGATTCCGGAGACTGAGAAGTCCCGGCGCCACGCCGTCCTGCAAGAGAGGCAACGCCAGATTCAGGCCGCGCGCAACGCCGCGCTTGTCGGCGAGGCGTTCGAAGTGCTCGTGGACTCCCACCATGCTGTGCGCTCGCAGTGGGCGGGACGCTCCACAAGCAACCGCATCGTAAATTTCACTTCGCCGCGCGAAAATCTTCTGGGAGAATATGTGCAGGTCAAGGTGACACGCGCAGCGCCGTACAGTCTCATTGGCGAGCAGGTGTTGTGAGGCACTGGAGGCCATCATGGAACTCGAGGTTAAAATCCGCGGTTTAATGATGGACCCCGTAACGAACATGCCTGTGGTGGTCCTGAAGGAAGCCCAGGGCACTGGTATTCTGCCGATCTGGGTCGGCGTCTACGAAGCCAACGCCATCGCCCTCGAAATCGAGAAAGTCCAGACGCCCCGCCCGATGACGCACGACCTTCTGAAGAACGTCCTCAACGGCTTGAACGTCCACGTGCAAAAAGTCGTGGTCTCGGACCTCAAGGACGACACGTTCTACGCGCTGATCTGGATGGAGCGCGATGGACACACGATGTCCATGGACTCGCGCCCGAGCGATGCGCTGGCGCTCGCGCTGCGCCTCGATTGCCCGATTTTCGTCGAGGACCAGGTGCTCAAGAACTCCAAGATGGGCGGCACTGTAACCGAGAAAAGCTCGAGCGAGGATTTGCGGAAGTGGCTCGAGAACCTGAGCGACGACGATCTCGGCCGATATAAGATGTAACGAGTGATTTGTGACTGGTGACTCGTGATCGTCTTTCGTGCGAGTCTTCTCCGTGCTTGATTTCCTCTCTACGCTGAGGATTTTCCTACTGGCGATAGGCTCCCTTGTACTTTTGTGTTCCTCAGTGCGCGCGCAGACCGCCCCACCTATGCAGTCCCCCGCGCCAACGCAATCATCTGCTCCGGCGTCCATTTCGATAAAGGAGGAATACCATCACCATCTCGTCTTCGAGAATTCCTACGTCCGGATCTACTTCGTCGAGATTCCAGCGCATGAGTCCACATTGCTGCATCGCCACGATTTTCCGTATATAAGCATTCCTCCTGGCGGAGCCGACGCCGTGGAGCCTCCATCCGGAGCGGCACAGCAACCGGCAATGCGCGGGCCCAGAGTCGGGTACATGGCCGGCGGGTTTTCCCATGCCGTCAACAATCCCAGTGACCGGCCGCTGCGCAATGTCGCCATCGAATTGTTGCGCCCGCAAGGCACTGTCCGCAATCGCTGCGCGGAGGCCGTGCGCGGCCAGCCACACGAAGATTGCGTCATGCCGCCGCCAAGCTCTGCCGGGGCTACGAGCCACTATCCGGTGTTTGAGAGCGATGAAATCCTCGTCGAATATTGGGATCTCGCCCCCAATGTCACGACGCCACCCTGGGACGACCGGCTGGATTTGCTCGTTGCGGGGTTGACGGGCGTTTCCATCACGGCGGATTCCGGAATCGATTCCGCAAACGCGGTGGAAGGCGGGCTGCTCTGGATTCCGGCTAGTTCAAAGCCGGTTTTCAAGACTACGCCGGAAAGGGGTGGCCACTTCATCGTGATCACATTCAAGGACAGCAACCCCGCTCAGCCTTAACGCCTCACGACCTGCATCAGCATGAACGCGATTTTGTATTTCATCGCGAGATAGCCGGCAATCCCTGAAAGCATGTCATTTCCCGCGTGTTGGATCATTCCTGGGCGCAGACTCTTTCGCATCACCGCGAGAACTCCGAACATCGCGCCGTAAACGGAAATCACCAGCACGCCCTTGGCGCCCTGGTAGAGATGCGCCGCGCCGAAAACGACTGCTTGCAACGCAACAGACGCAGCGGTGTTGCCCGTGAGCGCCAGGAACTGCCGTTGCAAGTAGCCGCGGAAAATCAACTCCTCGCAGAATCCAGCGGTGAGGGCCAGCAGCACGAAGATCGCCAGCTCCGTTATCGTCTGCGGCAAGATAAGTTTTGCGGCGGACTCCCCGTTGAATTTCAGCAAACGTGTGAACCCCAGCAGGACCACCCAGACAACGCACCAAAAGAGAAGCGCTATTCCCACGTCCATCAAGAAGTCCGAAAAGCGCAGCCACTTGCCTCCGATGATTTCTCGGATCGAAACTTTGCGGCGCCGCAGTCCGAAAAGCCAAATGTAGCCGACCATGAGCAATTCGAAGCAAATCGTCAGAATGTATGTCGGTATCCGGCTCGGGACCACGGCAGCGCGGGCTTGCACCACCGGCAGCGTTTGCAAGGCTGCAAATCCGAGCAGGATGATCAGGAACGCCACCGTGTGCCAGATGGGAGCGACAGGCTTCGCACGGGCAGGCGCGGGTGGGGGACTCACAGGAACGTTTTCAGCGCTTTCCATGCACTCTCCCGGGCGAAAAGTTCTATCGGGTCGGAGTGTACCAGTGTCGCTCCGCGCATCCAAGCAAGACCGCTGGCGCTGCCTCCTTGCCCGCAACATTAGAATTTGCTTGCGTTCGAGGCGCGGGACTAGGTAGAGTGAGCCTACGCATGGTGGTGCGAAGGTGCCCCAGGGCCATATATTGGCCTGGGGTTGCCATAGGGAGCGAGGGCAAGCGTTTGACCTGCGTCCTGGCAGTTGCCAATCAAAAGGGGGGCGTCGGAAAGACTACTACCTCCATCAACCTCGCTGCAGCTCTCGCCCTCAAGAAGAAACGAACGCTCCTGATTGACCTCGATCCGCAGTCCAACGCGTCGATCGCCTTTTTCTCTTCCGATGAAATTCAATCCACGATGTACGACATCTTCGCCGAGCATCCCGTCGAGATGGCGAAGATCATCCGCCCGACGAAAGACCCGAATCTGTTTGTGGCGCCGGCCCGCCTGGCACTTGCGCGCCTCGAGCAGCAGATGGCCGGGCAATTCGACGCGCCGTTCAAGCTGAAAGATGCTCTCTCGCCGATCCTGAAAAATTACGACTACATCGTTCTCGATACGCCCCCGGCGCTCGGGATTCTCACCGTGAATGCGCTCGTCGCGTCCACTCATTTGCTGGTCCCGATTCAAGCCGCGTACTTCGCGATCGAGGGCACGGACGATCTTCTCGAAACTTACGGCCGTATTCGCGCGCGCCCCAATCCGGACCTGAAGGTCCTCGGCGTCGTGATCACCCTGTTCGACAAGCGCACGAACATCTCGCGCGACACGCACGAGCAGATTCGCGCGACGTTCGGCAATGCGCTTTTCAAGACGCGCATCAGCAAAAACGTCCGGCTCGAGGAAAGCCCGGCCTACAAAGAGACTGTTTTCACCTACGCGCCGAAATCATCCGGCGCTGAAGAATACAAGAAGCTTGCCCAGGAGGTATTACAACGTGTCGAAGAGGATCGGGTTGCCCGTCACTCTCAAGATGCGGCATGACGCGCATTACGTCGAAACGCTGACCAGCTTTAGCGGCGCGTCCGTCGGGCGCATGATCCCGATTGACAAGATCCGGCCGAACCCCGATCAGCCGCGCAAGGTCATCGGCGATGTTCGCGAGCTTGCGGACTCGATCCGCGAAAAGGGCGTGCTCGAGCCGCTGCTCGTCCGCTACATCCCGCGCGAGGATGCCTACCACATCATCTCCGGCGAGCGCCGCTATCACGCCTCGCAAGCTGCCGGTCTGCATGAGCTGCCGTGCATCGAAAAGATCGCGGACGACGCCGAAACGCTCGAAATCGCGCTGATCGAAAATTTACAGCGCAAGGACCTTACCGCGTTCGAGGAAGCCGACGGCTTGCAGCGCCTTGCCGACCAGTTCGACTACACGCACGACGACATCGCGAAAAAGATCGGCCGCGCGCGCTCGTCCGTCACCGAAACGATGTCCTTGCGCGTCATCCCGGACGAAGTCCGCCACGCGTGCCTCGAAAAGGGAATCGTGACCAAATCGCTGCTGCTTCAGGTGGCGCGCCAACCCAGCGAAAAAAAGATGCACGAGATGGTCCAGCGCATCGTGCAGGGCGGACTCACCCGGGATGAAGCACGCCGCGCCCGCAAGGAAGAAACGGAATCCGCGCCGCGGCCCCAGCCCTTCGTCTTCGAGTTCGAAGCCGAGGACGGCGCCTTCCGCGTGCGCTTGCAATTCCGCAAGAGCCACGTCGGCGACGAAGAACTCGCCGCCGCGCTGCGCACCGTCCTTCGCCGCATCGAGTCCGGCTCGCTTTCGTCCTCCGCCGCGTAAGCGACGGCGAAACAAACGCTGACCGAACTCTACTTTGCCGCGGCGGCCGTCGCGCTCGTGAGCGAGTAGTAGAGCGTCTCGATAAACGCGTCCGTATTGACGAAATTCCCCGAGTACTTCTGCCACGGCGCGAGGATTTTGTCCGCTTTCATTTGCTCGAGCGTTTTGTGCGCTGCGAGCGCCTTCTGCACAGCCGCCGACGTGTCCTGCATCATTTTCATGTAGTCGCGGACGTCGTCCAGCGTCGCGACATCGCCGTGGCCAGGAATCACTTTCACATCCGATGGAAAATCGGCAATCGCCTTTTCGCATGCGGCGATCATTCCCTGCACGCTCCCGCCGCCGTTCACGTCGATGAACGGGAATCCGTAGCGGATGAACTCATCGCCCATGTGCACCACGTTGCTCTTCGCAAAATACACGACCGAGTCGCCGTCCGTGTGCGCGGCAGGGAAGTGCAGCACGCGAATTTCCTCGCCGTTCAGGTGCAGCGCGATGCGGTCCTCGTACGTGATCACCGGCAGCGCGGCCGCAGGCTGGGGCGCCGACTGAAATTTCAGCGCGCCGCCGTTTCCGCCGGTGCTGCCGTTCTCAAGCCGCTTACGCAGATTCTCCTGCGCGATAATCGTCGCGCCGCCCGCGGCAAACGCCGCGTTCCCGTTGGTATGGTCGTCGTGATAGTGCGTGTCGATCACGAAGCGCACGGGCTTGTCGGTGATGCCGATGCCCTTGAGCGCCGCGCGAATCTTGTCGGCCAGCGGCGCGTACTCCGTATCGACGATCAGGACTCCATCGTCGCCCAGCGACGCCGCGATGTTCCCGCCCGCTCCCTGGAGCATGTAGACGTTCCCGGAGACTTTGGTGACCTTGATCTCAACTTTCGAAAAATCCTGCGGCTGCTGAGCAGCAACCAGCCCCGGCACGAGCAGAATCGCCAGCAGAAAAAGTTTGCGCATCGGTGTCCTCGTTTCGTGGAGTGCCGGGATTCTACCACCGAACTCGCTCCCACCGTCCATGACGTGAGCTTGTCATCTCGAGCGCAGCGAGGGATCTCTCTTGTTTCGTCTCTCTCCGCTCGCGCTCGTCCCTTTCTCTTTGGTATGCTGTTTTCGCCATGGAATTGACGCCCCAGCATCTCAATTTTCTCACCAGCCTGACTACGCGCGGCTTCGAGGTCGTCGCCTTCCCGATGTACGAGAAATACGTCGGCGTGCGAAAAGGGAACTGCGGCGCGCTGCTCGTTCCCACCGGCGACGGCGGCTTCAAGCTCTACGGCGAGCCTTCGTATCTGGTCGCCGGCGGCCCGAGCGCGCGCATCATCCAGTCCGACGGCCACTGGTTCGTCCGCAAGCAGGACAAGCTTCAAGCCACTCCCGAGCGCACCGCCGAACTCGAGGCCTTCGCCGCCGAGATCGCCAACGCCCTCCTCCCCGTCGCGTGACAATCCGACGAGGATTGTCATCCCGCCTGCCCTGAGTGCTGTGTCGAAGGGAGCGAGGCCGTTTTCCGGCCGACGAGGGATCTCTCTTGGAGCGTCGCCTTCCTCGGCTCCGCGCCCTTCTGCGAACCGCACAATTTTCTTCTAATGTGAGTGTCCTTTTTGGGACAGACGCCACGCCGCCGGGAAAGCCAGAATGCGAACATGGCGTCTCCAAAGCTATCTCTCGAACCTGCCAGGTCCGATCAACACGATCCCGACCTCGTCCGGGCGTTCACGGACGCAATGACCTCGGCCGACATCGAAAGCATCGTCAACCTCTTCGCTCCAGACTGCGAGTGGATGATCATGGCGACCGGCGAAAGGTTCTGCGGACGCGACAAGATCAAGCAACTGGCCACACGCACCGTAGCCGCGCGCGATCAGCCTGAGGGGTTCGGCATCAAACCCGTAAACGTCTTCACCAATCCCGAGGGGACGAAACTCTGCTGGGAGTACGTGCATTCCGCGGTGATCACCGAAAAGTGGCCATCGTCGACCCGCAGACCGGCCGTGGGCACAAAGTTCGAGCTGCCAATCATCCTGATGTGCGAGATCCGCGAGGGCAAGCTCGTCAAGGTCAGGGAGTACTTCGATATGCTCTCTGCCGTCGAACCCGGCACCCCGCATCGGCTCTATTCCTAGGCCGCGGGCCCGCGCTCCCGGTGTCTTGCGTCTGCGGTCGAGCCGCTCGCCCTTTCGCCTCGCCATCGCTCAGCAGCACGTTAACTTCCTCGATAAGACACGCTCTCGACCTCACCCGCGTCCGCGCCATACGCGTTATCCTGCCGACATGGCCGCCTCGTGGATCACCTACGCGCTCGGGCCTTTCTACACGCTGATGCCTCGCCGCTGGCGCGCAGGACAGCAATACGGCTCCGAGAGCTTCCTCGGCCGCGCCGCGCTCTTTTCCGGAGTCGCCGCCCTACTGTGACGATCCGATGAGAGACCTGCGCTCACGGCCGTATCCGGCACGCCTGAATCGTCGCCTTGGTGAGCCTGATTTCGGACGCGAGGTCCGTGCGATACTGCCCCGACGCGAGCGGTTTGATCTCTTCTTCGAGCCATGCAAGATGCGCGCTCAAGGTCGCGATATACGCGTGGCTCGGGTTCTGCATCGCTGCCGATACCAGGCATGACGGCGCGCTGCGGTCTTCGCGGGTGCGGAACTCCGGCCACAGGAGCATGGCCACGAGCCGGCCGGTTTGCTCGGGCATCAGCGGGACATGAGAGAGGTCCGTAGCGATCTGGTAGAAGTAGCCGCCTTTTTCTGCCGAAGGCGCCCAGGTTGGAACGGCATAGAATTCATGCAGCCGTTCCAGCTCGCCGATGATGGCCGCGGGCGCCATGCTGTTGCGACGCATAAACAGATCGGCCATCCTGCGCGTCGCTTCCCCGCGTTTTCTGTCTTGTTCTTCCCGTTCGTGACGACGCTCTTCGCGTTCCTCTGTCTTGAATAGCCAGCTCATAATTCAACTCCGGACGACTAGCCCTATTATAAGCGTGTCGCGATCAACCGGAAACGCGCTGACAATCCGATGAGGACCTGCGGTGAGCGTAGCCGAACCATTGTCATCTGACGATCCGATGAGGATCGTCATCCCGAGCGAGGCCGTCTTGTGGCCGACGAGGGATCTCTCTTTCTGTGCATCGCCATCCTGAGGACGGCGGTCTCGGCCGGACGAAGGACCTCTCTTCCAGCGTGAGACGAGGGATCTCTCTTCGCGTTTTCCTCCCGTAGGGGCACAGTCCGCCGCGGCGGATGCCCGGCGCACATTCTTGGCGATCCTTCGCCATTGGCTCTCGTTTTGTAGCGCTGACAATCCGACGAGGATTGTCATCCCGAGCGAACAGCGTGAGCCGAGGGATCTCTTCGCGTCCCGGATGACTTAGCGGGGCGGCCACCTGAACTTGTCCCGAGCGGAGCCGAGGGAGGCGGGCAGACGTGTGGAGTGCGGGAGCCCGAGCGCCCGACTTTTTGCTGCGTGCCCCTGCAACACATTGATCTCCGCGCGATACTCGTCCCGCTGGCGAGACTGCGTGACTTTGTTACGTACTAGGCGACGGATTCGAAAGGGATAAGATAGCTTCGAACCAGTAAGGTAGGTGTTAAATCAAGTTTCACCAATTCCTGTTCCGCACGAACAATCAATTCAGAATTGGAAACCCCGGAGTTGCACAGCACTTGCAGTAACGAACGAGCGGCAGAAACGAGGGCGTTCAGCCGGTCGAGGGTGAGCGCCTTGGATTTTCCAGTCACAACGCTGGCTCCGGCAACTACATTCGGGTGAATAGATACGCGTACGCCAGTACGAGATGGATAGACCTTATGAAACCATTCAGCCGCGTTTAGCAATTGTCCATGCTGCTCTTTCGTCAGGGCATTGCTTGCGTTCTTCCTGCTCTTAGCTTCGATAATCAGTCCAGTGTCTTCGTCGACTAACCACAACACGTCCGGGCCGACCCGATATTCATCATCAGGGCGCTCTGCGTGGAAACCCAATATACGGCCAAAGCTAGCCAGAGCTTCCTCAAATTGATTCGAAGAAGCCTGAGAAGTCAAATGCGATACAACCTCCTCAAAGTGAGCGAGATACCCGCGCCGATATCCAAACTCCGCGATTCCTTTGACGACTTGTTGCGCCTGACCGCCAGGCAATCTTGCAGCAGAGTACGGGGGCACAATTCTCGGGCGTAGGAGGTTCTTGTTAAAGGCATAGGCGTCTTGCTGCCGCTGTTGGGCCAGATCAGCCTGGCCCCATAAATCTGCGATACGGGCGGCAAACTGAAGCAACCAGCCTTTGGTCTTGGGATCGAGATCCTTTTCCTGGGCGCAATAAGCGCCCAGCTTATCGATCGCCTTTTCGAGATACCCCTCCCTAACCAACTTGAAGCACTTGCGTTCTAGAGCGGCGTCCTGAATTTGAGGTGCGTTCAGCTTGGTTGGTCCGGCAAGTTCCGCGAGACGTTCGGCATGGTACTCCAGCCAATCGCGATCTCTCGTCAGACACCGAATGACCGTTCTACTGAAATCCCCACGATCACTCACATCCTTACTAACTTCTCGGCCGATCTCAAATTGGGCCCGAGTGCTGCTTGTGAGTAGGGCCTGGTTTCTTGCACGGCTCAACCACGCTATTAAGTCCCTTCCAGCTAGTATGACGACGCAATAGTCGCCAGCGCCACGGGCTCCCCGTCCCATACCCTGTTCGAGTCGCTGAGCCAGCGTGCTGTCCAATTCCGTGCCCCCCAGAAAAGCGTTAGCACGGTAAAAATCGTACTCGCTCATCCCTCGCGGCACCCCCGCGAGAATTAGAAGCCTACACGACGGACCAGGAAGGTCAATCCCGTCATAGCGGTTAGCAAACACAAAAGGGCCGGTCGAGCTTCTGTTTTGCAACTCACTGATGTATCGGCTAACTTCCTGCGTCTCTGAGGCGTACCGACCGACTCTCTCCCACTGACGAGCCGCGTAATCAGAAGGCACGAGAATTACAACACCCTCCTTACGTTTAACGGAGACGTGGGCCGCAATTTCTTCGACAGCAGCCTTAGCCTGATCAGGATGCAGTCCCGTCAATTCGGGAACTAGAATCATCCGCTCGCTCACTCCGGCAAGCGACTCGGAAACGATTGGCTTAGAAACCGAATCCGGGTCAGCGTCAAACGTGCGGATGATTGCGCTGTCGTCTCCAATAGTGGCGGACATAAATACTCGGCGTGGGCAGTCCGCAAACGTTGGGATAAGTTGGCTCTGTTGACATCCTCGCCACGACAATGAAAATTCGAGATAGCCGATCCT
>JBEKBY010000045.1:0-10702 GCA_050015155.1 Candidatus Acidiferrales bacterium
GACGGTGACCGTGGCTCCCCCGGTGATCACCAGCAGCGGCACGGCCGGCGGAACGGTAGGGACGGCTTTCTCCTATCAGATCACGGCTACCAACTCTCCCACCAGTTTCGGTGCCTCGGGATTGCCCGCCGGCCTCACGGTGGATACCGTCTCGGGTTTGATCTCCGGGACTCCTACGGGTGCTGCGGCAACCTTCAGCGTGACGCTGAGCGCTACCAACAGCGGGGGCACAGGCAGCGCGCCCCTGACGTTAACTATCTTTGGCGGCGGCACAGGGCCTCTGGTTTCTCACGCTATTCAGATTTCCAGTGACGCCGACGATGGTTACTACAACAACCAAAACGGCAGCGGGTGGCATAGCACTTCAGAGTTCGGTGGAGCAGATCTGGTGGGGAGTTGGGGTGGTTTGACAACTGCCTGGGTTATTGGCTACCGATTTCCGTCTGTCGGCGCCAATTCGGATGACACGATCCAATCAGCATACCTGCAATTGGTGAGCAGCGATGGCTTTGCAACCAGTGCTGCTTGTGGATCAGAGCCGTGCAGCAGCAGTAACTACACTTTCCGCGTATATGGAGTTGCTCAAGACGACGGGGCTGCTTTCAGTGGGGAGGCAGGTAACACTCCTCTGGACGTGCCTTATACGGCGGCTTACACTGATTACACTACTACGGGACCGGGTGATGACCATGGCAGTTGCCAAGGGCAAAACAACGGACAAAACACCTGCACCCACGCCATAGATGTTACGAATATAGTCAGGGAAATCACTTCACGACCAGGGTGGACGAACACGTCTGCCATGCGGTTTGTCATGTTGAGCACAGATAGCAATGCGCCCAATGTTTATGCGGGCTATGAGGACTACTCAGCCAATGCCAGCAAAGCAGCCACACTAGTAGTGAATCCTCCGGTGCCCACGATTGTGTCATCGGGTGCATGGGGGACGGGCGCAAGCTCAACCTATCCAACGACGTACACCGTAGGACCGTTCGTCTATCCTGGTGCCTCAACGCTGCTGCTATTCCTTGGCGACTATTACGACTTTTACAGCCCGCCGATACCTCAACCTACTGTATCTGATAGCTGCGGGAACATCTGGAACATTTTGGCAGGACCCACGAACTGGGCGGGTATGGCCTACGACATGAGGAGCACGGTCTACTATGTCCAGAATCCGGCGTCATGCCCTGTCGGCGCTACGATCACGGTCACAGCTAGCATTCAGGAGCCTATATTTCTGCATTTCTTAGCCATCGCGGGATCAGACACGGTAAATGCACCCATCGTTTCAGCGATTACTAGCCCCAGTCCGGGCACGTACACGACGAGCGCCAACTCCGACTCGATCACGCTCACTCAGGCCGGGCTGCTTGTCAGCTGGATCTTCGGTGACTCTGACGCCCCCCACGTGTTCACGCCGCAGGCGGGCTTTATTACTGATTTGAATTCGACGCCAAATTATCTGACGGCGGTATTCGAAAGCGTGTCGTCGCCCGGTTCCTACCAGAGCCAGTTTTCGATTTCACCATCATCGGATGGATGGCAAGTGCTCATAATAGGATTGCAGGCACCGTAGCACATAGAGCGGCTACCTCTGGCCGTCCGGCAGTTCCAGACCTCAATCGGGGTCGTACAGCGGCAATTACCCTTGGTGCACTGCATTAGCCTGTGTTCCAGCCCTTCCAATGACCGCGGCACGCCCGTCTCGCGGTTCGACAGACTATTCTGAGATTCAAGAGCGGTCCAAGTTCGTGGCGGCCAATGGAGATTGTACTTTAGCTCCAGAAGGCGGGGAGGCCAGAATCAGAAGCCGCCACGGCTTGCCCGCCTTCAGGAAAAACCCGGCTCACAGCTTCGAAAAGTCGGACCAAAGGCGGAGCCACGAAATGATGAATCGCGAAATGAACCACGGTTCCGTCGAGTGACGAAGTGCCAAACTCAAATATTGATCCGGGAACGTAGTCCTCGAAGGAGCGCGAATGATTGGGGGCGTCGAAAGCGGATGGATTCATCTGATCGGATCTCCGATAGCTTTGTTCGGGGTGTCTAAAATTGACTTGATCCCTACAGCGTACATTCAGACCAACGTCTCTATTCGATATCGCGTCGCTATCCGCACCACAGAATCGCTGCCGCCTTGCTTAGCCGACCAGCGTCCCCTCCCGTCGGGCCGTTCTTCGGGAGCCCCTGTCGCCCATCACAATTCGGTGTCCAACAAAATCCTAGGGTGCCGGACCGCACGCGGCGAGCGCAAGTGCCAAAAAGTGGCGAGAGAAACATCCGGGGAAAGGGTTTTCCGCAAACGAGGCAAGTCCTTGCCATTTACGGACAACAGCGATTGCAACCACCTGATAACAGGCGAGCTGCAATGAGATTGCTGACCCATTTTGCGGCCTAAGTGGCATCGCAGTTGCTTAGACAACAGATAGATAGTCATCTTGTCAGTTTTGACGGGGTGGCTGGGGGCTATCGATCGATAGACGATGTTAAAGGAGATATAGGATGAAAAAGTACACAAAGCCTAGCCTGAAGGGGCTTGGTCTGCTGCGCGTGGTCACACAGACGAGATTCAGCGACCACTGCGACACTGAGTGCGGCGGCCCACCCACCGGAGTGTTTGGGTTGTTCTAGCCTGATTAGTTCCGGGAGGTGGGGAGGCCAGAGTCAGAAGTCGACACGGCTTGCCCGCCTTCAGGAAAACCCGGGTCATAGGTTCGAAAAGTCGGACCAAAGGCGGAGCCACAAAATGATGAATCGCGAGAGTTGCCCGAAGCGCGGGGAGCAGGTGATCGCTCAAAAAGCATCGAACGATTGGCTGCTCTTCAATATGGAGGATGGAAACTACTACTCGCTGAACGACATTGGCGGCAGGATTTGGGAACTCTGCGACGGGAATCACAGCGTGTCGCAGCTTGTTGTGGCCCTCGCCGCAGAGTATGACGCTCCGGCGGAAGTTCTTGAGAAGGACATTGCGGAGCTGCTCGAGGGTCTCCAGAACGGGAAGCTGATTAGCTAGAAGAGCGGCTCCGACGTGTTTGCTTCCGAACGAGGAAGAAGTCAAATGGTGTTTTCGACCGAAACTCTCGATGACTTATCACGGCGAGGAGACGCGGCCGCAATCTCACGCGATCGCGAGCGGCCGATAGAGCCGTCGAGACCAAGCTCGAAAATGCGACTCATCTCCAATGCTGTTCTCTTCCTGCGCGTGTTTGCTTTTGCGGCTGCTGTCCCGTATTTGCTAAGGCTGAAGTTGTCGACGGTCGCCCGCGCGATCGAGCCCGAAAGGAATCCCCCGGTCCTACGTGAAGGCAGCGTCGGGAAAATAGTGGCTTATGTCGAGACCGCCATTCGGCGCGGCAGGCCGCTCGTGCGCCCAGGATGTCTGACCCGCGGGCTGACGCACTACTACTTCCTTCGGCGAGCCGGAATGGATGTAGCGCTGTGCTTCGGAATGGGCCGGCTCGATAAGGAGTTCATAGGCCATTGCTGGCTCGTAAGAGACGGAGAGCCCTTCCTCGAGGCGGAGGATCCGCGACCTCGGTATACGGAGATGTACCGCGTTTCGCGAGAGGGCGGCCGAGCGTCCACGCCTGCCGGGGCAAGTGGACTAAGGAGATCCTCAGTCTTATGAGTGAAATTCGGGACACACGAAACTATCGTTTCCACGGGCTGGATCTCAGGGTTTTGTGTTCGGCGGCCATAGCAGAATCCCTGGACAGCCGGTTCCGACTTCTTTCCTCCGATGGGGAGCATGGAGGAACGATTTCCTTCGATTTTCAATCCGTGCCCGATGGAAGACAACACTGTGTGAAAAAGCCGCAGGATCAGGGGCGAGTTTTTTATGAGTTGCCCTCGGGCGAAGCCTGCTATTTCGAAGCGGGGGATCAACTCTACCTTAGCTACAGAGACGGAGTGCGAGTGCTGAGTCGGCCTGGCCTGGGTTGCGCATCATTTTCCGTCGTTGAGTCGGGGCCCGTGAACGTGTTCATGGCCTCGCATCTTATGTTCACGATCTTGTTGGTTGAAATGTTGAAGCGGCGCGGCTGCTATAGCATGCACGCGGCGGGATTCAGTAAAGACGGCAAAGCCATTCTGATTCCGGGCACCAGCGGCGCTGGCAAGTCTACGCTGGCGATAACGCTTCTGAGGAGCGGGTTCGGTTATCTGAGCGACGACATGGTGTTCTTGCGGCGCCGTTCAGATGGATTGGAAGTCCTCGGCTTCCCGGAGGACGTCGATGTGAGCGATCAAACGATCAGCTTCTTCCCCGAGCTAGATTTCCTGGGGCGCTCTCCCAAGGCCGTCGGGTGGCCGAAAAGGCAAGTCCGGGCAGACGAGGTCTACGGAGCGGAACTGGTTCGCGAGGCCCGACCGGGAGCCATCGTAATTCCGCAAATTTCCCGCGAAGGAAGAAGCGCCGTGCGACCGATCGACGCGGATGAAGCCTGGCTGGAAATGATTTCCAACCTCTTGCTCACGGAAGGGCGCTCCTGCCAGAGCCACCTGGATATCTTGACCGAACTGGTGAGGCAGACGCCGTGTTATCGGCTTGAGACGGGGCGCGACTTCGATCGCATTCCCGTTCTCCTCGGTGAGTTGTTGAGTGGCAGTCGAGAAGAAATTCATGCCTAAACCACTTAGGCAGTCCCGAGACGCAAGAAGCCGACCCGAAGTGGACTTGCTTCTGTCCTGTACGCGGACTCAGATTACCCCGGAAGTCTCCGATCGGATCCGAGTGCTGGTTCAGAAGGAGGTAGACTGGATTGCACTGATCGGGCTGGCGATGCGCCACAACGTCGTGCCACTGCTGTACCGGAACCTCCAGCAAGTCTGTCCGGATACGGTGCCGGAAAGCATTTTCGGGCCACTCCGCGCGCGCTATGAAGCGCAGGCGGCGCAGGCCCGGCGCCACACTGAAGAGCTCCTGCGGATACTACTGCTATTTGAAGATCGCGGAATTCCCGCAGTGCCCTACAAGGGGCCGGCACTGGCCCAGAGGCTTTATGGCGATCTGTCGCTGCGAGAGTTCGGCGATTTGGATATTCTGATCCTTGAGCGCGACGTTCCGAGGGCCCAAGAGCTGATTCGGCGCCTTGGCTATGAATTCGATTGGTTTAAGGAAACAGACAAACTCGATGAATACATCCGGACCAACCTTGACTGTGAATTGCGGTGCTATCGCTCCGATGGAACGCGATTGGAGTTGCACTGGCGATTTGCGAGGCGACTGGCATGTGTGAAGCATGATCCGGAGCGCTTTTTACAGCGAACCGAAAGGATCTGGCTCGCCGGTGCACAAGTGCCCAGCCTGCCCCTGGAAGAGTATTTCGTGATCCTCTCCTTGCATGCAACCAAGCACAAGTGGGGACAACTCAAGTTGATCTGTGACATTGCCGAAATCCTTGGACATGCCGATCTCGACTGGAGATACGTGCTGCGCGAAGCGGACGATCTGGGCCTAAAGCGGATGCTGGCAGTCGGCGCGCTGCTGGCTGAAGATCCGCTCGAGGTGGTGATCCCTGCAGAACTAGCTCATGGGTTGAAGATCGATCGCACGGCCCGGGCCTTGGCTGCCGAAGTCCGCCGCGGCCTTTTCGAGGAGCCTGATAAAACCCAGCACGACCTGGCTGATTTTCCCTTGCAGTTCAAAATCCGGGAACGCCTACGGGACAGGGCCATCATGTTGTATCGGAATTTGCTGGCCAAACTTGCGCCAACTGAACGCGACCGGCGGTTTCTGCCAATGCCAGAGTTTCTTTCTTCCATGTATTACCTAGTAAGGCCTGTTCGATGGGCCTGGGAAAAAATGAACGACGGATAGGCTGCAAGCTCTCCCCGCTTCCTCTCCAGATGTCTTTGTTCTCTAGAATGATTCCTCGCATGCCGCGATAGACACCCTTGCGAAAAGGCTCTGACCCGAAGTCCACACCAACAACCATTTGCGCTCTGCGAGACAAACGTACCAGCCTAAAAGCTGCTTTGCGACGTAACGGAAGGAGAAAGGGAAAGGACGAAAGATGGTAGAATCCCCCTCTCGAATCGCACGCCCGCAAAGGAGCCGTCCCGATGAGCGCGACCTCTTCCACTGTACCCTCCGCTTCAACCGTGGAAGCCATCAAGGAAAAAGCTCGAAGGCTGAGCATCCTCTCGATGATGTCCACCACCGCTGCGGGATCGGGCCATCCGACTTCCTGCATGTCGGCCGCCGAGTTGATGGCCGGAATTTTCTTTTACGCGATGAAAATCGATCCGAAGAACCCGAACTCTTCGGATTCCGATCGCTTCGTGCTCTCGAAGGGCCACGCGGCGCCGGTGCTCTATGCCGCGCTTGCGGAGAAGGGCATCTTTCCCGTGTCACGCGTGATGACGTTGCGGCAATTCTCGAGCGAGATCGAAGGCCACCCCACGCCGCTCATCCCCGGCGTCGATGCAGCCACGGGCTCCCTCGGCCAAGGACTTTCGGTCGGCGCGGGGCTAGCGATCGGCGCGCGCATGGACAAGAGTCCGACGCGCGTCTACGTCCTGCTCGGCGACGGTGAGATGGCCGAGGGCCAGGTCTGGGAAGCGGCGGAGTTCGCCGGCCACTACAAGCTCGACAATCTGACTGTGTTCGCCGATGTGAACGCACTTGGCCAGAGCGAGCCCACGATGTATCAGCACGACATGGAAGTCTATCGTCGCAAATTCGAGTCGGAGGGCTTTGCCGCGGAAGTGATCGACGGCCACGACGTCGCGGCCGTTCTCGCCGCGCTCGACCGCGCCAAAGCCACCAGGGGGCGCCCGCAGGCGATTCTCGCGCGCACCATCAAGGGCCACGGCGTCAGCTTTTGCGCTGGCAAGGAGCATTGGCACGGCAAGGCATTCTCAAAGAACGAACTCGCTATAGCGCTCAAGGAAATCGGTGAGACGATCGAAGTGCCGCCCGACCCCGGAAAATCCTACGCGAAGACTTCCCTGCCTCAGCCGCCGGACTTCCCCGCTCCCGCCGCGCTCGATTACGATCCCGCGAAGCCGGTCGCGACGCGCGAGGCCTATGGCTACGCACTCAAGCGGCTCGGCGCCGTGAACCCGCACATCGTGGCCATTTCCGCCGACGTGAAAAATTCGACGTTTTCGGAAATCTTCGGCACGGCCTTTCCGGATCACTTCTATCAGGGCTACATCGCGGAGCAGAACATGGTGAGTGCGGGCGTGGGGCTGGCCGCGCGCGGCAAGGTGCCTTTCCTCGATACGTTCGCCTGTTTCCTCTCGCGCGCCTACGATCAGGTGCGCATGGCAGCCATCAGCCGGAGCAACATCAACCTCTGCGGCTCGCACTGCGGGGTGTCAATCGGCGAAGACGGTCCGTCGCAGATGGCGCTCGAGGACATCGCGATGTTCCGCGCCGTGCACGGTTCGGCGGTCTTCTACCCGAGCGAAGCGGTCTCCACCGAGCGATTGACCGAAACGATGGCCCGGCGCAGCGGGATCAACTACTTGCGGACCTCGCGGCCGAAAACTCCGATTCTCTATTCGAAGGATGAAAAATTCCCCGTTCCCGGCTTCAAGGTTGTGCGGAAGAGCGCCCAGGACCGCGTCACCGTGATCGGCGCGGGCATTACGCTCCACGAAGCGCTGAAAGCGGCGGACGAGCTGAAGACGCAGGGCACCGCAGTCCGCGTGATCGATCTCTACTGCGTGAAGCCGATCGATGGCAAAGCGCTCGCCGCGGAAATCAGTGCGACTGGCGGAAAACTCATAACCGTGGAAGACCATTGGCCGGAAGGCGGCCTCGGCGAAGCGGTGCTTTCCGCGCTCGCGCAGGCCGGCACGGCGCCGTCAAAATCGCGGCTCATCGCTGTGAATGGCATGCCTCACTCCGGCAAGCCGGAAGAGCTCGTTGACGCGTTCGGAATTTCCGCGCGCCACATTGCCGCGGCCGTCCGCGAGATTGCCTGAATTCCAAAGACTGGACAAACGAGTGGCTGCTGAAAAAATGGTATTGGTGGGAGTTCTGCCCGAAGTGATTGCGATCGACGCGGGCGAGCAGGTGGTGTGGTTCTCAAACGCGGGGAACATCAAAGTAGAATTCGATCCGCAGCGCTGCCCGTTTTCTTCGAATGTTTTTCAGGCGCCGCCCGGCGTGCGTCTCTCGAGCGGCGCGGCGCGTCCCGGCCTCAATCCCGGTTCCTACAAATACCGTCTCTCTCTCAACGACGTGGTCGTTGCCCACGGTGAGGTGCTCCTCCGCGGGAAATAGCAGGAGTTTTGTCATGCCAAACTATTCGATCGCGATTCTCGGAGCTGGCAATGTCGGCGGCGGGCTCGCTCGCGTGTGGGCATCGGCAGGGCACACTATCACGTTCGGCCTACCCAACCCGCAAAGCGAAAAGGCCCGTGTCGCGGTGGCCGCGCTCGGCGGCCGCGCCCGCGCCACGCAAAACAAGGAAGCGGCAGAGTCGGCTCAAGTCGTAGCCGTGTGCGTCCCATGGCCGGCAGCCGAAGCAGCCATTCGAGGTTGTGGCGACCTGCGCGGGAAAATCGTGATCGACTGTACAAATCCACTGTCGGACGACCTGAAGGGGTTGACGATCGGAGTGACAACGTCCGGTGGTGAGCAGGTGGCAGCGTGGGCGCGCGGCGCCCAAGTCGTGAAAGCGTTCAACACGATCGGTGCCGCGAACTTCGGCAACGCGCAGTTCGGCGCGCTTCGCGCCGATGGCTTCTACTGCGGAGATGACGCGCCGTCGAAAGCAATTGTTCGGGGGTTGATCGAAGCGGCCGGTCTCGACCCTGTTGATGTGGGACCACTGAAGAATGCACGGTTGCTCGAACCCCTGGCGATGCTCTGGATCGACCTCGCCGTCAATCAGCGGCAGGGGATCAACCATGCGTTCAAATTGCTAAGACGCTGATCCTAGTCGCTGGCGAGGGCCGCGCGATCGCGAAGATGGACAGGCCGCTCCTGAGCCACCGAATCCGCAAGAACGCGGCGGAGCGGAGCGAGCGTCGAAGCGGCAACAGGCCGTCCCCGCGGGACGCTCAGATCGGCGAACTTGCGCGGGAATTCGCGGCGGCGGTCGAGCCATAGACCGAATTCCTGCAAGAGGTCGCCGGCCAGGTTCGGGTCGTCGCTGTGCTCGACTCCCCAGAAGCAGAGCCGTTCCTCGTTCTTCTGCAAAAGCTGGAGAGACTCCTCGAGCTTCTTCATCGCCGCGTTGAACGACGACGCGAGGAAGTAGACGGGAAGCGTCCATCTGCCCTGGCGGCCTGCGGAGAAAACGGCCCGGACGCGGACGTTGTACTTGCCGTTCTGGTTCCGCTCGACGACGCAGCGGTACTGATTCGTGTTAGCCGTGGTCTTCGCGGACATGGTCCTCCTCAGTCTTGCACTCCGGCCGATAGAACCGACTGCCCGATTGGACGCGCGCGGCACGCCTCTACCGGCGCCGAGGATTTCCGGTCCACGCGCCTTGGACCTCTTCATTGGCATGGTAGTGCTCCTCAGGCAAAGGCAATCATTTTATTGTGCCAAGACTGCTCAGGCTGGGTGGGGGCGCCCGCCTGCCGATCAAACCCCGCTGGCTCCGGGGCTTGGCTCTGCGGAGGCCGTATTCTATCGAAGTGGTAGGCTACCGGGCAAGTGTAGAATTAAGTACCCTATTTTCTTACGTTTATGTACTTGCTAACTAGGGTGCGTGACGCGGTTAACGGCCTCCGCGTTAATGGTGAGCTTGCCTTCTTTCTTCAGGCGATCCACGAGGGTGGTGCGGAAGGCTTCGAAAGCCGCATTCTGCTTGGTCTGCAAGAGCTGCTCCCGGATTGCATCCGTCTGCTTGGCCAGCTCGGCGGGATCGGGAGCCTCATGCGAGTTGATGCGGTAGACGACCCAGTTCTCCCCGACCTGAGTGGCTCGGCTGACCTGCCCGGCCGACATCTTGAACGCGGCTTCCAGCTGTTTGCCGGTGCCGACATCCGGGATGGAGCCGGCGCGCGCGATCGGATCCGAGGTCTTTACAGTTAGACCAAGCGACTTCGCGGCCTGGTCGAGAGCTTCGCCGGCCTGTGCGTGCTTGGCGAGCTCCTCGGCGCGGGCGCGGGCAAGATCGACGGATTTTTCCTGCTGGTAGTCCGCAAGAACACGGTCGTGCACCTCGGCGAGCGTGGCCTGATGCGCCGGGAGGATGTCTTTCACCGTAAGAACTACGAAACCGCTATCGATCTGGATCGGCTGGCTCAGCTCGCCGACGCGCATCTCGAACAGAGCGCGATGCAAATCCGGAGAGTTGCCGAGCTGGCCGACCGGATCGGTGGCGGCAACTGGAGGAGTCTCTCCCAGATCGAGGTTGAATTTCTTCGCCAAGTCGTCCAGCGACTGGCGATCCGACTGTCGAACGGCGGTGGCCAGCTCGTCCGAGATATCGTTCGCTTCGGCGTTCACCTTTTGGTCGAGCACAGGCTGGAGGATGGAATCACGAACTTCTTCGAAGCTCTTCGTATGAGCCGCTTCGCGATCGAGAACCTTTATGATGTGGAAGCCGTATTCGGTCTTCACCAGGTCCGAGATTGCGCCTTTCGGCAGGCTGAAAGCGGCCTGCTGAAATTCCGGCACGGTCTGTTTGTCGACGATCCAGCCCAGGTCACCGCCCTTCGGTTTCGTCGCGTCGTCTTCGGAGTATTTCTTCGCGAGTTCCTCGAAATTCGCACCATGCTTGGCCTG
>JBEKBY010000046.1:0-9414 GCA_050015155.1 Candidatus Acidiferrales bacterium
GGCCATCTCTAACCGCCTCTTCGGACTCAGGCACTTCAATTCCGATAGGGGGTAACGATGTGACCTTCCTATTCCAAATTGGTAGTTTTATTGACAATAGGCGAGACTTCAAGGTAGCGTTGCGAGCAAGTCACTGCCTATAGACTGTAATCTGGAGCACATCGCGAACCCTCGCATAGGGCTAGGACTCTCACATGACACGAACCGCGTGGATACTCTTCACCATCGTTGCATTCTTCGCATTTCTGGCAGCGCCCGGCCCGGTGCATGCCACGGACTGGCAGCCGATCACGCCGGAGGACCTAGCCCTGAAGGACAACCCCAAGCAGCCGGGCGCCGATGCCATGATCCTGTATCGAGAGCTCGTCGACGATGCGTCGAAGGCCCCGACCTCCGGTGATACGGTCGAGGAGTATATTCGGATCAAGGTCTTCACACAGGCAGGCACCAAGTACGGACACGTCGAGATCCCATTTGTAAGGACGTACCAGAACGTCGTCTACGTCGCTGGACGAACGATCAAACCGGACGGTAGCGTGGTGAAGTTCGATGGCCAGGTCCTCGAGACGACGGTCGAGAAATCGAGCGGCCTAAAAGTATTGGCAAAGACCTTCACGCTGCCGGACGTACAACCGGGTTGCATCGTTGAGTACAAATATCAAATGCAAGGCGAGGCGGGTTGGGTTCACGGACAAGAATGGATCGTTTCCCAATCCGCTTACACACGGGAGGCGCACTTCACCTACATCCCGGACTCCGGCTACGGCAGTGACCTTAAGCCCATGGAGAGATCGTACCTGTTGCCTGCCGACGCTACGCCAAAAGAGCAGCCAAATGGTTCGTACGTGATGTTAGTTCATGACATCGCCGGCGTCGTTGAAGAACCTTTGATGCCTCCCGATAAACCAATCCAGGCGCGCGTCGAATTCTACTATCAAGACTCGGATGCTCCCTCAGCGACGGACACGCCCGATCATTACTGGGGTCACTACGCGAAAAAATGGGATGGTGAACTCGAGCACTTCATCGACAAGAAGAACGCGCTCAATCAAGAGCTCTCCAAGATCGCCAGCGCGGGGGATGCGCCGGAGGTTAAGCTCCGGAAAATTTATGCACGCGTTCAGCAGATCCGCAATTTGGATTTCGAAGACGAGAAAATGGCGAAGGAAAGCAAAGACGAGCGGCTGAAACCGAGTTCCAACATCGAGGATGTATTGAACCGCGGCTACGCTTATGGGCACCAAATCAATTATCTGTTCATCGGTCTGGCGCGTGCGGCCGGATTCGAAGCCACCGAGGTGTATGTCGCAGATCGCAATCGGGAGCTGTTCCTTCCAAACCGGAATGAGGTGGACCAGCTTGATGCGAATGTCGTGTGGGTCCACGCGGGGTCGCAAGAATACTATCTCAATCCTGCCGCTCGTTATTACCCTTTCGGACTGCTGCCATGGTACGACACGGAAACGGGGGGTATTCGGGTAGACAAGCGCGGGGCGACCGTTGTGAATACACCTGTTCCTGCGTCTTCCGACGCGACGATTGTTCGCAACGCCGACCTCGAAGCAAAGGAAGACGGATCGGTCGCGGGAACGCTGCAGGTGGATTTTACAGGCCAGAGGGCTGCCCTACTGCGCGAGGACAAGCGAAAGGAAGATGAGGCCGGCCGCACCAAGTACTTCGAAGACGACATCAAAACGTGGCTCCCGGCAGGCGCAGAATTCAAAATCACGAAAATCGCGAACTGGGAGAATACCGACCAGCCAATCCACATCGAAGGGACCGTAAACGTTCCTTCGTTCACCAACAGCGCCGCGCGGCGATTACTGATGCCGATTGAGATATTTCAGCCGACCCAGACGAGTGCGTTCGCTCCGGAGAAGCGGATCAACCCCGTTTATTTCCACTATCCATACGAAGAGATCGACGACATCAAACTCCGCGTGCCGGCCGGTTACAAGGCCGAGAGCCTGCCGCCGGACCGCAACGTGAATCTTGGCGCGGTGACCTATCAGATTACGGCGACAGCGCAGGGCAACAGCGTGGAAGTGAAGCGCCACCTCGTAGAGAAAGGGGTTATCTTTACGAAGGATGATTACGCCACGCTGCGCAGGTTTTTCGGAACGGTGAAGACGAATGACAACGCCCAAATGGTGCTTCAGAATGCGACATCTGCCAAGAACAACTAGTCTGGCGGCCGTGCTCGCGGCGGTGGTGAGTTCGCTGGCGTGTTTCGCTTCACCGCTTTTCGCGGCAGATTCCGCTCCGGAGTGGCTGCGCGCCGCCGCGCAGCAAAAACTGCCCGACTACGATAAAGATACTGTCGCGGTCATTCTGCTCGATGAAACCCAGACGACTGTCCGCGATAATGGGGAAATTGACACCCTCCATCGCGGCGCGATTCGGTTGCTGCGCCCGGAAGCCCGCCAGGAATACGGCGGGATCGGTGTAGACTTTGATAAAGATACGAAGATTGCGTACCTGAAAGCGTGGACGATCGAATCGAATGGACATGAAATCGCGGTCGGCGACAAAGACACTGTAGAGCACGGGCTGCTCAACGATATCGAATACACGGATGTGAAGGTGAAAGCGCTGCAGTTCCCAGAGGCGAATCCGGGAAACGTCGTCGGATACGAGTACGTCCAGCGAGACCGGCCCTACGTTTTCGAGGACAACTGGTGGTTTCAAGACCCGGCGCCTGTGGTGACGGCGCGATTTGAACTCCAGATCCCTCCCGGTTGGGAATTTACGGCCAGTTGGTTCAACTACCCCGAGCAGAAACCTCAAACGCCTGCGCCCAATCAGTACGTCTGGGAAGTAAAGAATCTTCCAGGAGTAGAAATCGAACCTGATATGCCTACTTGGAAGGCCGTAGCTGGATGGGTCGGCGTGAAGTATTTTCCGCGTGATCCGGCTATGCGCGCTAAGTCGTCGGGCTCGTGGCAGGATATCGGCCTTTGGTATGACGGGCTCACCCAGTCGACCCGCGCGTCCTCACCGGCGATCCAACAGAAAGTGGCTGAGCTGACATCGAGCATTTCAGATCCCGTCGGAAAGATGCGGGCGTTGACGGAATACATTCAGCGGAACATCCGGTACTTCGCGGTCGAGATCGGCATTGGAGGCTGGCAGCCGCATCCTGCCACGGAGGTATTTGCGCATCAATACGGGGATTGCAAGGACAAGGCGACGTTGCTGAGCGCGATGCTGCATGAGATAGGAATTGAGTCCTATTATCTGGCCGTCGATGACCGCCGCGGCGTCATCCATCCGGACTATCCCTCGATCTACATGGACCACATGATTTTGGCGGTTCGACTTCCTGACGGCGTTCTCGATGCAGGTTTGTACGCCGTGGTAAACGATCCGAAATATGGAAGGCTGCTGATCTTCGATCCTACCAATGAACATGTGCCGCTCGGTTACTTGCCGTGGTATTTGCAAGACAACTATGGACTACTGATGGCGCCCGACGGCGGGCATTTGCTCTCGCTGCCCTTGTCAGCGCCGGCGACGAATCGGCTGCTGCGCACGGCGAAATTCGATCTGAGCCCGGCGGGCGATCTTTCCGGAGAAGTTCATGAGATCGACTGGGGAGGTCCGGCGGCCCAGCAGCGCGCAGAGTTCCTCGAGGCGCAACCTTCGAAGCGCGCGGAGATTTTCGATCACTTTCTGGCGCATTCCCTGAATAATTTCAGTCTCACAAGCGCGTCGCTCGGGAACCTGGAAAAATACGATCAGAGCTTTTCGCTTGATTACAAATTCGTCTCTCCGGGATACGCCAGCGCCGCCGGCGACCTGCTCTTTGTCCGCCCAAGGGTCGTTGGTGACAAGGGCACGGGGATGTTACGCCTCTTTACCGAGCAGAAGCCGCGGAAGTATCCGATTCAGTTCGAGGAGGCGACGCGGCAGGACGACGTCTTCGACATTTCAATTCCGGCAGGCTATGTCGTGGATGGACTTCCGAAGCCGGTGCAAGCCGATTGCGAATACGCGACGTACAAGAGCGAAACCAGCGTCGCGGACGGCGTGCTGCACTACAAGCGGACGTTCGAGATTAAGGACGTGATGATCCCCACGGAAAAGCTGCCTGCGATCCGCGCTTTTCTGCAACAAGTCGCCGCGGACCAGCAATCCGCCGCGGTGCTGCGCCGCGCGACGCCCTGATTTGCGGGTGGTCTTCCGGAAGCGACAAAGAGGAAGTTCAGGATTTTGGCGTTAGGCGCTCGCGAACCCGATCGCTCAAGACTTTCCCGTCGATCGCCTTTCCTTCCAAGCGCGCCCTCGCAGCTTTGATCACGGCGCCCATTTGTTTCAGTGAGTCGGCGCCGGCTTCATTGATCGCGGCTTCGACGGCGTGCTGGATTTCAGCGTCACTGGGAGCGGCGGGCAGATATTCCTCGATGATGACGATTTCCTTCGCTTCCTTTTCCGCCAGGTCATTGCGACCGCCCTTCGTGAATTGATCGACGGATTCGCGGCGCTGCTTCACGAGAGTCTGGAGCACTTGCAGCGATTCCATGTCGTCGAGCGGGCGCATTTTTTCAATTTCCTTGTTCTTGAGCGCGCTCTTAACCATGCGAAGCACGCTGAGCCGCAGCTCGTCCTTCGCCCTCATAGCGGCGGTGATGTCGGTCTGTATGCGTTCGATGTATCCCATTCGTGGGTTTCCCCCGTCGAAAAAGAATATCACACGCCTCGCGGCTCGCGGGCGGATTTGACACAACTTGACGCGCCCGATAACCTTGTCTCCTATGAAAATTATCGTTGCAGACAAAATCAGTGAACGCGGACTCGCCCTGCTGCGCGAAACAGGCTGGGAAGTCCTGACTCCGACGGCGGCGGCGCTGCCGAGCGAACTCGCGAATGCCGACGGGCTGGTGGTCCGGAGTGCAACAAAGGCAACGGCAGAACTGCTCGAAAAGGCGCCACGGCTGCGGGTGATCGGCCGGGCGGGCGTGGGCGTCGATAACGTCGACGTGGAAGCGGCCACGCGCCGGGGCATTCTGGTGATGAACACGCCGGGCGGAAACGCCGTGAGCGTGGCGGAGCACACGCTGGCTCTGATGCTGGGCCTCGCGCGCGCCGTGCCACAGGCGAACGCGTCAATTCAAGCAGGACGCTGGGAGAAGTCCGCGTTTTCCGGCACCGAGCTGCGCGGGAAGACGCTGGGTCTCATCGGCCTCGGGCGTGTTGGCACGGAAGTCGCGCGGCGCGCGCGCGCCCTCGAAATGAAAGTGCTGGCCTACGATCCGTTCGTGACGCCCGCGGCGGCGCGCGAGGTGGAAGTGGAGCTAGTCCCGCTCGACGACGTGCTGCGGCAATCGGACGTGGTTTCGCTGCACACGTCGCTCAGCGCGGTGACCGAGAAGATGCTCGACGCGGCGGCGATTGCGAAGATGAAAAAGGGCGCTCGGCTGGTGAATTGCGCGCGAGGCGAGTTGATCGATGAAGCCGCGCTGGCCGAAGCGCTGAAATCGGGCCATCTCGCCGGAGCGGCTCTCGATACGTTCGCGCAGGAACCGCCAAAAAACTCTCCGCTCATCGGATTGCCCAATCTGATTGCGACGCCGCACATCGCCGGATCGACGGCCGAGGCGCAGGAAGAAGTCGGCACGGCGATCGCGCAGCAGGTGCGCGACTACCTCTCCGATGGATTGATTCGCAACGCCGTCAACATGCCCGCGCTTTCGCCGGACCAGTACCGGCGGCTGCGGCCTTACCTGGAGCTGGGCGAGCGACTTGGGGCGTTCGTCGCGCAGGCCGCGCCGTCGAGGAGCTTCAGCCGCGTGCGCATTCGCTACGCGGGCGAGCCGGCGGAAATTGGCTCGCACATGATTCGCAGCGCAGTGCTGGCCGGACTCCTAAAGACGGCGCTGGGTGAGGAAGTGAATCTTGTCAATGCGCCGACCGAGGCGGCAGCGCGCGGTATCGTCGTTGAAGAGACGACGCGGCGGCGCGAGCGCGGATTTCCGAACACGATCGAGGTCGGCGTCGCCGACGGCGGCCGCGAGTTTGCGCTCGAAGGCACGGTCGGGCAGGACGGCGCGCCGCGAATCGTCTCGCTCGATGGCATGGGCCTCGAAGCGCCGCTCGAAGGAACGCTGCTGCTCACGCGAAACATCGACGTGCCCGGCGTGATCGGGCGCATCGGCACGGAGCTCGGCAGTTTGGGCGTCAACATCGCGACGTTTGCGCTCGGCCGGCGCGCGCCCGGCGGCGGAGGTGAGGCGCTCGCGCTGGTGGGCCTCGATGGGAACGTGAACGCATCGATCGTTCAGGAGATTCGGGCGCTGCCGTCGGTCACCGATGTGCGCCTGATCCGTCTCGCCGCTGCGCCACAAGCCACCGCTGCTCCTCGCTGAGGGAAAGGCGGTCGAACTTACCTTTCGCCCAAAAACCGGCCCAGTTCATGCGGACGTTGCTACGACCACAAGACCCAACAGGTTTCTGAACGCGGGAACACGGGAGGGCACGATGAGCGAGAGAAAGAATCGCTTCACGCCGATGAGTACGCCGACGCGACGCCAGGTGATCGCCGGTGCCGCCATGGCGATTGGGAGTCTGGCGGCGGGCTCCAAGGTTTTGGGCAGGACGCAGCAGCAGTCCATGAAGGCAGCGCCGGGCACAGCTGCAAACCAATCGCGCACGTCTCTTCACCAAGAGATCGATTTCAAGGCGAGCCCTCAGCGCATGTATGAGGTGCTTTTGGACTCCAAGCAGTTCGCAGCGTTCACCGGCCTGGCAGCCGAGATCGACCCCAAAGCTGGCGGCGCTTTTTCCACGTTCGGTGGATTGATCGTGGGACGAAACGTCGAACTGATCCCCAACCAGCGAATCGTGCAGGCGTGGCGGCCCACGCATTGGGACCCAGGCATCTACTCGATCGTCCGGTTCGACCTGAAACCGAACGGCTCCGGGACAACGGTCGTTCTAGATCACACGGGCTTCCCGGAAGGTGAGTTCGATAACCTCAACAGCGGATGGCCGATTCGATATTGGGAACCGCTGAAGAAATTCCTCGCATAGCGCGCAGGCTGGGCTCCAATCCGTCTGGACCCAGTAGGACACGCATCGAAGCGCGCTTCACACCGGTCTTAACCGCCGGCGATCGCACCAATGATCAAGAAAGGCTCCGCTCCAGACGCGACCGGGCCGGGAAGCGGCGCGTCCGGCAACTCGTGGGACCAATCTTCCTGGCAGGCGAAGAACCGCAAGAACGGCCGGCGCTCCTGCGTGACGTGGTCGCGGATCGTTCCGCGCAGCATCGGATAGCGGGCCTCGAGCGCGTCGAGGATCGAGCGTTGCGTTACCTGGCCCTCGACCTCGATCTCCACGTCGCCGCTGACGTGCGCCAGCGTCCGCAGGTGCGCCGGGAGCACGACGCGAATCATGGCAGCGTTTGCACTTCAACAGAAAGCACAGCCGGAAGGTCCCGGACAATCGGGGCCCACGAGTCTCCGGCGTCGGCCGACGCGTATACCTGGCCCCCGCTGGTGCCGAAATACACGCCGCACGAATCGAGCGAGTCGACGGCCATCGCGTCGCGCAGCACGTTGACGTAACAGTTGCTTTGCGGCAGGCCTTTTGTGAGCGGCTCCCACTCGTTTCCGCCGGTGCGGCTGCGGTAGACGCGCAGCTTGCCCTCGTGTACGTAATGCTCCGAGTCGCTTTTGATCGGGACAACGTAAATGGTTTCCGGCTCGTGCGCGTGAACGTCGATCACGAACCCGAAGTCGGTGGGCAAGTTCCCGCTGACCTCCTGCCAAGAGTCGCCGGCGTTGTCGCTGCGCATCACGTCCCAGTGCTTCTGCATGAACAGCACACCCGGACGCGAGCGGTGCATCGCGATGTGGTGAACGCAATGGCCGACTTCGGCAGTGGGGTCGGGGATGTATTGGGAGCGCAGCCCACGGTTGATCGGTTTCCATGTCTTGCCGCCGTCGTCGGTGCGAAAAGCGCCCGCAGCCGAAATGGCGATGAAGATGCGTCCGGGATCGCTCGGATCGAGGATGACCGTGTGCAGGCACATCCCACCGGCTCCTGGCTGCCACTTGGGACCTGTACCGTGCCCGCGAAGTCCGGAGAGTTCCTGCCACGACTTGCCGCCGTCCGTCGATCGGAACAGCGCGGCGTCTTCAACCCCGGCGTAGACCGCGTCCGGATCGGTGAGCGAGGGTTCGAGATGCCAGACGCGCTTAAACTCCCAGGGGTGCTGCGTGCCGTCGTACCACTGGTGCGTGGTGAGGGACTTGCCGGTTGCGGAAGAAGTGTCGTAGACGAATTTGTTGCTCTGGCCAGCGGGCATGCCGCCCGGCGTCGGCATCTTTTCACCTCCGGGTGTCTCCCACGTCTTGCCGCCGTCGCTCGAGCGCTGAATCACTTGCCCGAACCAGCCGCTGGACTGCGAAGCGTAAATGCGATTCGGGTCGGCAGGCGATCCCTTGACGTGGTAGATCTCCCAGCCCGCAAAATGCGGGCCGCTGACGTCCCACTTTTCGCGCTTGCCGTCCGATGACAGGATGAATGCGCCCTTGCGTGTGCCAACCAGAACCCGTACTTTGCTCATGCCTTTCTCCTTTCATTGTTTCGCGCATGCATTCGTGAAGGTGACCGAAAGTCCTCTGTCCGCGTGTCAAAACTAGGGAGAAGCGGAGTCGAGTCGCGTTCTCGCCAGCGTCGCCGCGTTTCGGCGATGACCGTTTCGCGATTCTTCTCCATGTTATCGATGACGGCGCAAGGCGCGCCCGTCTCCTCGTGGCGCGCTCCCCAAATGAGCAACTCCAGCAGCACCGGCGCGAGATCAATCCCCTTTTCCGTCAGCCGGTAGTTCACCCGTCGTCCATCCGACTCCTGCCGCTCCGCAGTGATGATTCCCGCCGCTGCAAGATGGCGCAGGCGATCAGCCAGAATGTTCGTGGCAATCCCCTCGTCCGATTCCTGGAACTGCTTGAACGTCCGGAGCCCGCGCACCATCAGATCGCGGATGATCAGCAGCGACCAGCGATCTCCAAACCTTTCGAGCGAAACGCTCACCGGGCAACCGGACCGGGGATTTGACTTTGGCTTGCCAGACACGTGCAGCACACTATCAATGTCACTTGTAAAGTGCAAGTGATAGTGGGATACGGAGGTAGGGGTTGGGCGCAATGCCGGGGGCGAAGAGTCCCGGATGCTGGTTGGCCTCGAAGGGAGCGTCAGATGGTCAATGGCGCAAGAGATTCGGGCGCTGCCGTCTTGACTAGGAAGCCGAAAGCCAATTGCGGCGTTCTACGAAAGTGGGCGGCTCGTACGTTCGTCCCGACGCCAGCCGATTCTCCTCCCGGCGTGTGGACCATAACAGGATAGGACCCAGCGATGCAGCCGAGAGGCGGGCGATGAGCGGGAACTCCTTCTCGACTTCGCTGCGCAGCT
>JBEKBY010000047.1:0-8521 GCA_050015155.1 Candidatus Acidiferrales bacterium
AGTATACCATGGCCCCTTCGCTCAACGTGACGATGACGCACGGTGGGCCTGCCGCGGGTAGTGGGCTGACGGCTCGACCCAAAAAGTGGTTGGATTAGAGTCCACGTCAAAACCGAAGTCGACCGTGCTGGCCCGCGGTGACCTGACCTGCCCCCTGCTTTCGTTCACTTGAGCATGCGACAAAATCCTTTCGCTCCATCTCCGGTTTGCGTGGGGATGGGGGCGGGGGGCAAGAGGCCGGCGTTTGAGGCCCCTTGCCCCACACCAGCACTGTAGAAGCCGACGCCCACAGACTGCGCAGCGAACTCTTTTGGTGTTCGGTACCGCAAGCTGCTGTGGGGTCTGGCTTCGTTGTATTCTATTCGCCAAGCCGCGGTCATGCGCCGCGCGTCGAATAAATTCTGAAACCAACTCACGTTCAAACACTTTCCTCTCAGCCATCCGCGGAAGGTCTCGACGTGCGCGTTCTGCGTCGGCTTCCCGGGCTGAATGTGGACTAACTTGTAATAGCGCAGAGGATTGGGCTTGTAATAGCACAGAGGATTGGGCGCGGAGTAGTCAGGCAGAATTTCTAACGCCTAGCATGTATTAAAGTACGGTCACTTGCCACTGAAAGCCGCGAAACTCGGCAATCCTACTGAAATCTCTTTCGTTGGCTGTGATCACCCGGATGCCCACTCGCTCCGCGCTCACCGCGATCAGTGCGTCATTGGTCAAACGTCCCTGCCCGATCTTTTCGTAATGATAGTTGGCCGCCAAGCAAGCAAGCAAGCAAGCAAGCAAGTACTCTGCCGACTTGAGTCCAGTCGCTGAGATTCGGAAACAGGATTCGCTTTGCCCTGTCAAAATCTCCCTCTAGGCGTTCTACAACCTGACGATCGCGGTCGGCTGTGCCAGCATAGAGATTTTCGAGTACCACTGCACTGAGCCAAAGGGGGCATCAGTAGTGAACCGGCGCAGCGCCAGCACCGCGTCGTCTCCTCGCCGCAGTGCGGTAATATAGATGGAAGAGTCGAACGGGACGGGCTGCATCTAACCATCCTACGTCCCGTATACGTCCTTGATGTCAATGCCACTCTTGACAAAGCGCTCGGTGGCTTCGAGAGCCAGTCGATTGCTCTCATGTTCGGCAATCGCCAAATCCAATGCCCGCTCGATGGTCTCAGTCTCGGTTTTCGCTTGCAAAAGCTTTTTGGGCGCGCTTGATTTTCACGGAATCCAACTGAAAGTGCTTGTGCGATCGACTCCTTGCCGTAGCCATGAGAGTATCAGGATGCAACAAAGGAAGGCTAGGCGCTTCAGTCGACACCTCACAGTTCGAAGCAGCCTAACATTAAGCTGGTTCCGTCTCATCGTTTCCCCATCGTGTCTCCTTTGATACGCTGTTTACCACGAGACACAACATGCTCCTCATCCTTGTCCTCGAAACCCTTTCCCGTGGTGCAATTACGGTTTGGTCCGTACCTTGCTTTCTATTTGCCGCGTTGTGTTCGCGGTTTATAGTTCACTTTCTATAAGAAGAAGGTAGTCATGAAGCGGGCGTTCGTCGTGTCCGTACGCGGGGTGGTTGCAGTAGCGTTCCTCCTCATTCTTTCGGTGGGAGCATTTGTGATCTGGCGTGCCTCGCGGACCCTGCATTCGGCGGCTGCGGATGTCCGCGCGGCCAACGAGATTCGATTTGCGGTCCGGCCACTTGCCCCAGCGGCCAACGCTGATTTCGAAGTGATCAGCTCGCCTGCCGTATTCTTCCAGTCAACCCGCTTTCAGGATCGTCTTTATATCGCAGGTCCTGCCGGGTTGCTCGAATATGATCCTCGGGGCGCTCTGCTCCACCAATATGCGGTGGGGCGCGAGTTGCCTGGATCGCCGCTAATCGCGCTGGCTCCGGCAGTTCTGGCCGACTCACGGGAACCTGAGCCCGAACTTATTATTGCCACTGAGAACGATGGACTCCTCGCCTTCAACGGTCGCGCCTTTCGCCAGATTTTCCCTTACGACTCTGAGGCTCGCGCCGTCACCGCCATCTTGCCGGATCCTTCGGGCCATCTTCTGATTGGAACCAAAAAGCGAGGCGTTCTGGTCTACGACGGAAAAAAGATCGCGGTTCTGCATGCCACATTGAAGGACGTCTATGTGACCACCCTCGCCGGCAGTGAGTCGGACTTGTGGATCGGTACACTGGACCGTGGTGTTCTCCACTTCCATGCCGCCGCGACCGACAGCTTCTCCGAAGCGCAAGGCCTGCCCGATCCGCAGGTGGAGTCACTGGCCAATTCAGGTGACACCACCTACGTTGGCACTCCTCTCGGTGTGGCTGTCTTCAGCGGCGGACGTTTTTCCCGCGTGCTCGCTCCAGGAGTGCTGGCTACCGCTCTGCTCGCAACGCGCAACCAGCTTTACGTCGGGACCGAAGATCAGGGCGTGATTTCGATCCCGCTGGAAGGGCGTCATCCTAACCTCAACCTTGCGCCAAGTTCGGAATCAAGCCCGGAAATAAGTCCGCAATTGTCCGAAGTGCGCCAACTTTTCACTTCCGGCGACGCCGTGTTCGCCGTGGCCCGCAACGGGCTCTATCGCATGAATTCTCATGGCTTCGGATGGGAGCCGGTGTTGCAGGCGGGCACAGTCGTTCTCAGCGACCGCAACATTTCCGCGCTGGCAACCGACGCGGCTGGCCGCCTCTGGGTCGGCTACTTCGACCGCGGCATTGACGTTTTGGCGCCCAACAATACCAGCGCGTCCCATGTCGAAGACGAACATGTGTTCTGCGTCAACCGCATCTTGCTTGATTCGAAGACCGGCACGATTGACGTTGCCACCGCCAATGGCCTGGTTCGTTTCGATGGTCGCTTCGACGGTTCCGGGAGCGAACAACAGGTTCTGACTCGCGCCGATGGTCTCATCGCCGACCATGTGACCGATGTGGCCGCCTATCGTGATGGCCTTGCGTTGGCGACGCCCGCCGGCCTGACCTTCCTCGACGCGAGCGGCGCGCGCAGCATGTATGCCTTCCACGGATTGGTGAACAACCATGTTTATGCGCTCGGCGTATCCGGTGACGAGCTCGTTGCAGGCACGCTGGGCGGTCTTTCCGTGCTCGAAAAAGGCGACGTGACGGCGAATTACACCACCGCAACTTCCAACCTGAAGCACAACTGGATTACCGCTGTCGTTCCCGTTGGCTCCGAGTGGATGGTTGGGACGTACGGCGCTGGCATTGTGGGCTTGGACCGCTCCGGGCATTTCCATACTTTCGAGAACGCTTCCGGCTCGTTCGAAGTGAACCCTAACGCCATGTTGGTGACGTCCGGCTATGTTCTGGCCGGAACTTTGGGAAAGGGTTTGTACCTCTACGATCGCCAGTCCGGACGCTGGTTCGTCATCGATCACAGACTGCCGTCCTTGAACGTGACCGCGCTCGCTGCTGGCGGCGGCTACATCTACATCGGTACTGACAACGGGCTGGTACGCATCCGAGAACAGAAGCTGCACTCATGAAAAGCACAATTCTGCCGGTCCTTATCGCGCTGCTGACTTCGACGATGCTGTTTGCCGATGCGGGCGTCCTCATTCCCCGCGACAAGCAACAGCCCGATCCCGCCATTCTCTCGCTCGAAGAAATGGAAATCACCGTCCGCATCGACAACGGGGATGCCCGCGTCTTCGTGCGCCAGGTCTTCGCCAATCACACGAGCGGAATCGAGGAAGGAAACTACATCTTCGCGCTTCCCAGCCACGCCACCACCTCCGATTTCGCTACATGGGATGGGCCGACGCGCATTCCCGCGGTGATTCTTGAGCGCAAGCGCGCCGAGGAAATCTACAACCAGCTCAAGCAACAGGCGATTGATCCGGGTCTGCTTGAGATGGGAGAACGCGGCGCGGAAGAGGCCAAGCGCACTTCAGTATTCAGCGCGCGGATCGTTCCCATTCCAGCGTATGGAACGAAGCGCCTCGAAATTGAATATCACGAGTCGATTCCGGTGGAGAACCTCAAATCCTACTTCGCGATCCCGTTGCGTCCGGACGCGTATCAGGCGCAGGCTGCCCGCCATCTTCGGATCAACTTCGAACTGCACTCGGCGCACGCCATCCGCAATTTTCAGGCGCCCGCCAAAACGTTCGCTCTGCAACTCGATCAGAGCACGCCGCACCTCGTCGAAGGCCACTTTGAAGGACAGAACGTGAATCTCGGGGAAGACTTCGTGATCGCGTATGATCTGGATCCCGCCGCGTCCGACAGCCTTCAAATCCTGACCTACCGCAATCCGGCCAGCGGCCAGCCTTCTCCGACCGAGATGTCTCCGGTACGCAGCACGAACGAACCTGGATTCTTCGAAGCGGAAGCGCTGCTTGGCTTCGGGAAAAACGCGGCTCAGGCCGGAAATGCAACGAGCGCCGTTTCGCAGAGCGCCGACCCCAAGACCATCGTCGTTCTGTTCGATACATCGCTTTCCATGCAATGGGAAAAGCTGGAGCGCAGCTACCAGGCTTTCGAAACTCTGCTCCGGACTCTGCGGCCGGCGGACCATTTCAGCCTGGTGCTCTTCAATAGCGAGACGCAGGTGTTGCCGCTGACTTCCGCTGACCCGGCTAATGTCCAGCACGCGATTGATTTCGTCCGCTCCAGCCGCCTGCGCGGGGGCACCGATATTCAACAGGCGCTTCAGAGCGGACTTCAGCAAGCCGCCGCTTCGGGCGCGAGCAATTCTTATCTGGTCATTCTGAGCGACGGCGGCGCAACCCGCGGACCCATTCAAAATGGCAAGCTGGCGGCGTGGTACGCGTCCGCGTGGAAGCAACTCGCGGAAACCCAGCGCCCGCGCACTTACATTCTCGCCGTTGGGGACGATGCCAACCTGCCGTTGTTTCGCATGCTCGCGCGGCAGGACGGACTTCTCGAACATGTGCTTTCGACCGAGCCCATGGATTTCAAGCTGAACTCGTTCCTCTCGAAAATCGGACGCAGTCCCATCGGCCAGCTACAACTTTCAGTTGCGCCGGAAACTGCCGTCGACAGCGTCTACCCGCTGCAAGCCGCAACATTTTCCGGTTCGCTCGCCGCCTGGGTCGGGCGTTTTCAAAAGCCGCAGGAGAACGTCAGTTTCAAGGTTGGCGGTGTGCGCGACGGGACTCCGCTCGAAATGGACAGCAAGGTCAACCTGCCGCGCGAATCCTTCGAGCACTCGCAATTGCCGCGGCTCTGGGCGCGCGCTCGGGTTGACGCGCTGCTCGAAAAAATCGAACGCGAAGGCGAAGACCAGGCCACCATCGACGAGATCATCCGCCTTGCCCGCCAGTACAAGTTCGTTACGCCCTACACATCGTTCCTGGCCGTTCCGCGCGCTTTGCTGCGTCCTCGCGTCATTCGCCCGGGCGATCCCGTGCTGCGCGTCAAGGCCGATGAATCCATTGTCTCGGTGATCGCGCTGTTTCCGTTCGGATTGGTCCAGCCGCTCCGCTATCTTTCATCGGAAGACATCTGGCAGACTCGATTTCTCGCTCCCACCGACATGCAGGATGGAACCTACACTGTGCGCCTGATCCTCCGAGATCGATTGGGGCATACCTATCGGGAGTCGAAGACATTCGTGATCGCGAGCAAGCCGCCGGTCGTCGAAGTGAAGCTCGACCGCAAACGCTTCCAGCGTGGCCAGACGATAAGCCTAAAGGTCAGCGCTTCCCGGAGCACGCGCACGCTGGTCGCGCGCTTGGAAGGCGCGGCGCCGGTCGAACTCAGATGGGATACGAAAGCTGCCGCCAATACTGGCGATCTGATCATTCCAAGAGAAACGATCCCCGGCGCCTACAAGTTGACCGTTACGGCCGAAGATATTGCCCACAACATTGGGGCGCAGGAGGTGCAGATTGAAGTGCTTCCTTGATTCATCGCAGAACGATTTACCGCGGAACGATTCATCGCGCAACGATTTACCGCGCACGGATTTATCGCGAAGGCGCGCGCCGTGGCTTGCAGTGCTGGCGTTCGTCGTCGCCATCGGATGGACGATCTCCGCCGTGGGCGAGTTGCCTTCGTGGATTCGAAACATCGAGGCTGGCAGCGCGCTGCAAGCGGTCTTCTTCCGCATGATGTCGCTGCCGGCTGGCGCTGTGCTTTTTCGCCGGCCTCCGCGCGAAACTCGACCGGCGCTCGCGGACCTTATCAAGACCCAGCCCGGAAACGCTGAACTCTATTCCTTGCGCGCTCTTGAAGACGAACAGCAACTCGACTTTGCCGCAGCCGAGTCCGACTGGAAGTACTACGTCGAGAAGTCTTCCGACAAGATTAGCGCCCAGTTGGCGCTCGCCGATTTTTACCACCGCCGCCTGTGTCCCACCGATGAAATCGCAACTCTGTCGCTCGTCGCGAACGCGCCACCCGTCCCGGCTGAAAAACTTATCGTTCCCGCCGAGCAGCGTTCTTGGAAATCATTCGACCGCATCTTTGGCGTTATTCAGGAGCAGGGCTTGCCGAAAGATGTTTCCATCGCCCAGTACCGCGCCTGGATCGCACGCTATCCGCAGGAGCAAGCGCTCTACGCACGTTTTCTACAGTTCCTCGTATCTCAGAAGGAGTACGGTGCCGCCGGAAAACTCATTGCCGACTACAGCCAACAATTTTCCAACGACCGCATTTTTCCGGTGAAGGCGAAGGCGATGGTCGAGTACCGTCAAGGTTCGGTCCGCGAAGGTTTGGCGGTTTACGAGCAGAGCTTCCAGCCGCTCTGGGACCCGGAACTGGTCAAGAGTTACTTCGATCTGCTGCGGGAAACCGAAAATCTGCGCAAGTTTCTCGACCAGACTCGCGCCTCGCTCAGCGCCAATCCCGGAGACCTCAACGCCGCGGCGCGGCTCTTTTATTACTACCAACAGCAGGGGAAACTCGACGTAGCGCAACAGGCCATCGCCGATTTCCGTCGGCACAAGGAAACCAGCAAGTCGCCTTGGACCTCGCAGGAGCTGTATATATGCGCGCGTCTGCTCGAAGACATCCATGCTTATCCCGAGTCGGCGCGCTACTATTTTGCCCTCTACAACAGCAAAGGACTGCCGGACGCTCAGGACCAGGCCATTGCGGGCCTGACAAATCTTTTGCTCACTGCCCCGGAGACGCCCATCCGCTTCGGTTCTGGCGAACTCTCGATGTATCGCGATATCGCCACCATGGACCAGGGGCCCGGTTATCTGAACGGCATTCTTTCTTTGCTTCTGAACACCACCGAGCCGGCGTCGAAATATGCGGAAGAAGAGCAGCGCGCCGTCCCGTATTTCCATCGCGCTCGCGCCGCGGAACTGCTTGCCTTGCTCGATACGAAATTCCCCGACTTCACCCGTCGCCCCGAACTTCATTCCAAGATGCTTGAGTTCTATGCCAGTGCAGGCGAAAGCGATGCCGTAATCCAGGGCGGCCGCGAATTCCTCACGAATTTCCCCAGCGCTCCGCAGCGCACCTCCGTCGCGCTGCTCATGGCCGATGCGTATTCCCGCAAGGACGACAGGGCGAGCGAGTTCGCCATTTACGATTCCGTGCTGCAGGAACTCGCCGCCAAAACGCAGAACGTGCCGCTCGGGGCAGCAGCGGAAGGGTTCGGCTACGCAGCTAATTATGGTCGGAACTATACCCCAAACTATGTTCCGAACTATGCAGGCGGCGCGGCCAACGCGGATGAAAACGGAGTTGAGAACGGCGAAGGAGGGGAAGATCAGGACACCGGCACGTCACCACAGAACGCCGCTCGTCGGCGCCCCGTCAGCCAAGCGTTCCAGGTCGGTTCGACGGCCTCGCCTTCGCGGCAGGCTGGGGCCCGCTCGCCCGAGTACGCCCGCGTTCTGGAGCGCCATCTGGCTCGGCTGGTTCAGATGAAGCAGATCCCACAGGCGCTCGGCGTGCTGCGCCGCGAAATCGACCGCAATCCCGACGATCCCGGCCTCTACGAACGGCTCGCTGTGTTTCTCGATCAGAATCAACTCGGAACGGAGCAGGAAGAAGTTTACCGCCGGGCCATGGCCCGCTTTCCCGACCGATCATGGTATGACAAGCTCGCGCGTTTCTACCTGCGCCACAAGAGAAACGCCGACTTCGAACAGCTAACCCGCGAAGCCGTGAAGAGTTTCAACGGCAGCGACCTGGAACGCTACTTCAATAATGTCGGTGGCGATGCCGCGATGTACTTGCGACTGAACCAGTACGCCCATCAGCGCTTCCCGCACAACCCAGTGTTCGTTCACAACCTCCTTTTTGCATATCGGATGCGCGCTACGTGGGATCCAGTGGCATGGGAAGCGTTGCTTCGCGAGCATTGGTTTGAAGAACCTGCTCTCCGCAACGAGTTCTTCGAATACCTTTCACGAACCGGCAAGCTCGAATCCGAGTTGAGTGTCTTACGCCAAAATGCGCTCGATGCCGCCAGTTGGGAGAGTAATCCCGCCGCCGCCAATTTCATCGCTTGCGCCGACCTTTGGCAGTCGCACTTTGAAGAGAGCGCGCCGGTGCTCAAATCACTTGCCGCGCAATATCCAG
>JBEKBY010000048.1:0-7198 GCA_050015155.1 Candidatus Acidiferrales bacterium
TCTGCGTCGCAGAAAGCCCCGCCCGATTCACTTGGGTCATAGACACCACCTTTGGAGAGAAGATTCATATCAGATGGTGTTGCATCGACCGGTTGAGACCACCGCGTTTATCAGGAGTTGGGAATCGGGCCAGGAATCCGCGATCTCGCAGGGGCCTGCCCCTGTCATAAATCTTTATGTCGACGGCAGAAGATGCATTGCATGCAGGAGCCAGTGGGCCAAATCGGGAATTCCTGCTAGGATACGCGGGCCGCGCACTCCGGAGGGATATGATTCAGCGACTTCGCGCACGCGTTTTTCTCGTCGTGCCCGCGTTGATGGGAATGCTGCTTCTCGGGCCTGCCGTTCGCTCGCAAGCGGCGCAGTCCGAGCCCGCGGGCAAGATACGCACGTACTATGTCGCTGCCGACGAGGTGAACTGGAATTACGCGCCGTCAGGCCGTGATGAAGCAATGGGAATGCCCTTCGATGACATCGCAAATCTGTACACCGAATCGGGCCCGCATCGCATCGGCCGCGTGTACAAAAAAGCGATCTACCGTGAATATACGGACGCGACATTTACGACGTTGAAGCCGCGCCCTCCGGAGGAACAATATCTCGGTCTGCTCGGCCCGATTCTGCGCGGAGAAGTCGGCGACACGATCAAAGTCGTGTTTAAGAATGACGCCACGCATCCCTACAGCATGCATCCTCACGGCGTGTTCTATCAGAAGGATTCCGAGGGCGCCGATTACAACGACGGCACTTCAGACGCGGACAAAGAAGACGGCGCCGTGCCACCCGGCGCGACGCACACGTATATATGGCAAATCCCGGAGCGCGCCGGCCCCGGGCTGAACGATCCCAGCTCCGTCTTTTGGTTCTACCATTCGCACACCGACGAACTGCGTGACGTCGCCTCGGGCCTTTTCGGAGTCATAGCCGTCACGCGGCGCGGCATGGCGCTCCCAGACGGGCGGCCCAAAGACGTGGACCACGAGTTCGTCACCGTCTTTATCGCGCTGAACGAGAACGAGAGTTTGTATCTTGAGGACAACATCCGCGATCACACCACCGATCCCAAGGGCGTGAATCGCGCCGAATCTCATCTCATCACGCCTGGTGGAATGTTCGGAACGATCGTCGGGACAGGCTTCGCCGATACCAACATCAAGTGGTCCATCAACGGCTACATCTACGGCAACATGCCGATGATGACGATGAAGCAAGGCGACCACGTGCGCTGGTACGTTGCGACACTCGGAGACTTCAATAACGCGCATACGCCGCATTGGCATGGCAATACGGTGCTCGTCGCGGGCCAGCGCACGGACGTTTTGGTCGTAACCTCCGCGCAAATGATCACCGCGGACATGGTGCCGGACGATCCCGGAATCTGGCTCTACCACTGCCACATCAGCGATCACATGTTGGCCGGGATGATGACGCGCTACGAAGTGAAGCCGCACTAAAAATCCAGCACTTCGCAAATCGAGCCTCAAACCACAGACTGCGCAAAGCGCCCCCTCTAGAAGGCCTACCCTGAGAGCCGCTTTCCCTCCGATAATCCAGTTCCACTTGGATGTCCGGTAATCCGACTTACCAGGAGTTGGTAGGCAACCAAACCGAGACGTGGATGTTGCAATGGGCGTGATTTTACAGCTTGGTTGAGTCAATCACGAAGTTAACTGTAATCGGCTCGACGTCCGGCTTTGGCGCGGGATAAGCATTCAAAAGGCGATTGACTTCCTTCACCGCTTCCAGTTGGACGGCGTTATCCGAGAAAGAATCCCAGCGTTCCTTCTTGCGGTTCCAGAGGGGCTTCTTCGCTTCCAGCAGTTCCGAAAGTTTTTTCGCCTGAGTTACTGTATCAAGGCCTATCGCGCACAGCGCCTCCTGCATCTGTAGCTTCATGGCGCGCGAGGCGGTGCGCGTTCGCCTTGGCGGTCTTTGGCTTCATTCCGATGGCAATAGCAGCACGTACGGCGTTGAAGCCATTTGCGAGATAGGCTTCACGGAAACGTGCGAGGCGGGTTTCCTTAATGTGGAATTCCTTCAATTTCCCTAGGTGACACTGCTCCTAATGTCCATCACTTTCCATCGCTAGACCCACTCCGTGGCCGTGCTAGTTTCACGAAGCGTATGCAACTAACTGGCTACTGCGAAACTTGAGAACAACTTGAGAACAAAACCGCCCAAACACCGTGCTAGATCGTAACGCATGACACAGGAAGAGGCCAAACGATTCAGCAACATAGCTTTTCTGGAGTAATCAGCGGGTTGGAGGTTCGAGTCCTCCGCGGCTCACCACTTCCTTTCGTCGGGTTAGCCCCACAGCATTTAGAAACTGAAGCTCATGTGACGGCATCGAATCCCGAGGAGAGAAATTATGCATTCAAGGATACTCCGAGCCGTTTTAGCCGCCGGCGTGGTCGCGGCCGCTGGGCCCTTCACCGGAGCGGCGGCCCAGGGAGGCACGAAACAAATGGCGACGCGCCACATCGATGTGCAGCGGGTTAGCGTGACATCTTCCAAGCCGTTTGATGATGTTGTGGCAGCGATCGAGGCGAGGATCGGCCATCCCGACATGAGCGCGTTTGGCAAGCGAATCGCCGCGGCGCAGACGGAAGACGATCTCGAACAGGTCGTTCAGAGCGCGGTGGGACCTTCCGGCTTGATGGAGTTCGCTCGCTACGACCTTGGTGAAGTTCTGCGGAAGGAAAATGGAGGAAAGGACCGTCGAGTTCTGCGTTTCGTCGTGGGCAATCCGCTCATCATGAAGGAGATGGTGAAGCCAGTGCCGGACGCGGGCTCGTATGCGCCGGTAACGATTCTCATCGACCAGCGCCCCGATGGGGTGCACCTGTCTTACGACCGAATGGCCAGTTACCTGGCGCCCTACGGAAGTCCCGAAGCCTCGAAAGTTGCTCGGGACCTGGACTCCAAGGTCGAGGCGCTGTTGGTCGCCGCTGCTAAGTAGGACAGATCGCCCGCAAAATAGCGCTGACGCCAATTCCGCCGGTTTACGCCCAGCTAAAGCCCTGCTTCGATAGCGGCAGCGAGCGGACCCGCTTTCCGGTCACCGTAAAGATCGCGTTGGTGATGGCCGGAATCATTGGTGGCAGCGCGGGTTCGCCAAGACCGGTGGGTGGATTGTCCGTCTTCAGGAAGTACACGTCGATATCAGCGGGCGCCTGCGTCAGCCGCAGTGGCGGATACTGATGGAAATTGCTCTGCACCGCCCGGCCCTTGTCGATGGTGATCTCGTAGCCCATCGCGTGGCTCATGGCTTCGATCACGGCACCCTGCGAGATGTTTTGCGCAGCGCCCGGATTGATTACCTGACTGCCGATGTCTCCGACGACCCAAGCCTTGTTGACCTTCACCTGAGTGCCACCGGTGACGCGAACCTCGGCGACTTCGGCAAAGTATCCGCGATGGCTGAAATGGAAGGCGACCCCTATTGCGGTGTCCTTCGGCAATTTGCGAGCGCCCCAATTCGATCTTTCGGCCACCATCTGCAATACGCCGCGCATCCGCGGGGCGTCGAATGCCACAGGCGCGAAAGCAACCGGCGTTCCCGGGGGCGGAGCGGCGGACGGCAAAGGTGTGGCCGCAAGCAAATCGAGCCGGAACTGGACCGGATCTTTTCCTGCCGCGTGCGCGAGCTCGTCGATGAAGGACTGCATCACGAATGCGATCGCATTGCTTCCAGGAGCGCGCATCGCGCCGGTCGGAACGCCCGTCGGCATCATTGAGGCCAGTTGCGCGAAATTCGGGATGAAGCGCGAGGGGAATTCCTCGCCCGAGAGGCCGGCGCTCTGCGCGAAACGGCCATTTTCGCCGAAAGTGACAAAGTGATTGCGCCAGGCAAGGATTTTGCCGTTCGCGTCGACGCCGCCTTTCAGGAAATGGAATCCTGCCGGGCGATAGAAGTCGTGCGCCATGTCCTGCTCGCGCGTCCACAGCAGTTTCACCGGCACGCCAACCTGCTTGGCGATGACTGCGGCTTCGACCATATAGTCGTCCGTAAGTCGCCGCCCGAAGCCTCCGCCGATGCGGGTCAGATGAACGGTGATGTCTTTTGCGTCGATGCCGAGTGCCTTCGCAGTCTGTTGCAAGCCATTCGCGGGCGTTTGGCTGGGCGCCCAAACCTCGAGCTTGCCGTCTTTAAAATACGCGGAACAGTTTTGCGGTTCGAGCGGCACGTGCGAAAGAAACGGATAGTAGTACGCTGCTTCGACAACTTTCGCGGCGCCGCCAAAAGCCGCGTCCACATCGCCGTCCTTGCGCAGCGTTTGCGCGGGCTGCTTCTTAGCAATTTCCGCGGCATTGCTCGCGTAGCCCTCGCTGCTCTGCGCAGCGGTGGGGCCTTCGTCCCAGGTGACCTTGAGCTTGTTGTCCCTTGCGTAGCGGGCTTGGTACCACTTGTCGGCGACGATGGCGACACCGCCGGCAAGCGCGCTCGGGTCGGGGCCTGGCTCGACGATGAAAGCATGCCTTATGCCGGGCAGCGCCTTGATCTCATCCAGGTTGGCGCTGGCGACTTTGCCTCCGAAAACGGGACACTTTTCGAAGTTCGCGTAAAGCATGTCGGGTGTAGTGAAGTCGATTCCGAAGAGCGGTTTGCCGGTGACGATCTTGGAGATGTCCCCATTGGGTGTGTTCTTTCCGATGATCCGGTAGTCCTTCGGGTCTTTCATCTTGAGCGTCTTGGGATCGGGCGGCGTCAACGTGGCGGCTTTGGCCGCGAGTTCGCCGTAGCCGGTCGAGCGCTTGCTGGCCTCGTGATGCACGCGGCCCGGAGTGGTGGTGCATTCGGATTCCGGCACGCCCCAGGTCTGCGCGGCCGCGGCGATCAACATCTGGCGGCCACCGGCGCCAACTTGCCGCAGCGGATCCCAGTTCATGGGTGTCGCGGTGCTGCCGCCGGCGATCTGCAGGCCATACTTCGCGTTGAGGTCGGCCTGCTCGATTCGCACGTCCTTCCACTCGACGTCGAGCTCCTCGGCGATCAACATGGGCAGCATGACTTTGACGCCCTGGCCGATCTCGGGATTTTTGGCGATGATCGTCACGATGCCATCGGGCGCGATGGTGATGAACGAGGTCGGCAGGAGCGTCACGGGCGGCCCGAACTGCGCCAGCACTTTGCCGACGGACTCCACGTAGTAAGCGAGCAGCATCCCGCCCCCGGCGAGGGCGGTGGCGCGCAGGAACGAGCGGCGATTCATCTGGCCCTTCGCTTTGGGCGCTTCGGGCGATTCGTGCGAATCCAATTTTGGCAGTGTCGTGGCCACGGGAGTCTCCTTACGCCTTCTCGGCTTCAATCAGGTCCGCGTGAGTGGGTTGCGCCGATTGCTTCGCGGCGATCTCGGCGGCGCGGTGAATCGCCTTGCGGACGCGCAGGTAGGTGCCGCAGCGGCAGATGTTGCCGTCCATTGCGGCGTCGATGTCGTCGTCGGTGGGATTCGGCTTCTTGGCCAGGAGCGCCGAGGCGGACATCATCTGCCCGGCCTGGCAGTAGCCGCACTGCGGCACGTCGATCTCCTGCCACGCGATCTGCACCGGGTGCGTCCCGTCGTGCGACAGCCCTTCGAGCGTGGTCACGCGCTTGTTCGCCGCCGCCGAAACCGGCGTCAGGCACGAGCGAATCGCTTCGCCGTTCAGGTGCACCGTGCAACAGCCGCACAGGGCCATCCCGCAACCGTATTTCGTGCCCGTCAGGTTGAGGGTGTCCCGAATCACCCACAGGAGCGGTGTGTCCGCGGGGACATCCACCGTCGTAGGGTGCCCGTTTACAATCAGTTTGTAGGGCACGTTCAACTCCGAACCGCGCAGGTTGTGTTGCCAGCGTGCGAACGTAGCACCGCCCCCACACAGTGTCAAACCGCATAAAAACGTATGTGTCTTCCGCTCTGGCTCATCGCATTTCGAAGAAGGCTAGCTTCCTTTGTCAGCACCGCCGCCCGGCTGGCGACAACAAACGAAATCGGGGTTCGGCGAGCGCGCCGAACCCCGATTCTCCGAACCAGATGCGGCTGTCGCTTCGTCAGATCCTGATGCTGATCACGTCCGCCACGTGCCAGCCTCGATCCACCAGCACGACGTGGCCGCCCACAACGTAGTAGCGGTAGTGCGGCGGTGGTGGCGGCAGCTCAACCAGCAAGTCTGCCGGCACCGGATGACACCGCGCGCGCCAGCCCGCGTCGAGCAAAAACCCGACTTGCAGCCGCGGCTCCCATTCGGGAGGAAGACGGTCCTCGACTCGGAACCCGATCACGGGGTGCTCGCGATGAGCGGCCCACCAGTTGTTCACCACGAGGTGTTCGTGGTCGTCAAACCGCGGGTTATGCGCGTCCCAGTGATGCTCGTGCTCCTGCGCGTAAAGCGTTCCCGTTCCCGCGCTGAACGCGGCAAAAAGCGCCAGAGTGAAAGCGGCTATCCACCAACGTACCTTCATAGTTGCCTCCCATTAGGATTATGCGCCCGGCTCGGTGCTGGATTCCGGCCAGTGGCACGCATAGGATTGGATTAACGAAGGGCCCGATTCATTGCAAAGCGCGACAATCAACTTCAGTCCGCGGTCTGGGTGGCGGGCAGTTCAATGCTAAGAAACTTGGCGGCATTGAGCAACAAAATCTTCGGCCGCACGGAATCCTTCAGCGGCAATTCCGCGAACTCGCCGAGCCAGCGCTCGGGAGTCATCATCGGAAAGTCGGTGCCGAAGAAAGCCTTGTCCTGCACGAGTGTGTTGATATTGTGGACCGTCGAGGCGGGGAAGTATTTCGGCGCCCAGCCGGAGAGGTCCATGTAGGTGTTGCCCTTGTGGCGCAGCACGGCGAGCTGATCGTCGTGCCACGGCCACGCCGGATGCGCCATGATGATGCGCATCTCCGGGAACCGCGCTGCGAGATTGTCCATGTATGGAATGGGCTTGCAGTACTCGAGGATGATCCCTTTTCCGCCGGGCGAGCCGGCCGCGACGGCCGTCGTGCCTGTGTGAAAAATCACGGGCAGGTTCAGGCGCGTGATCGCTTCGTAGATCGGGAAGAAGCGCTCGTTCGTCGGGTCGAATCCTTGCGCGGCCTGCTGAAACTTCATCCCGCGCAGGCCCATGTCCGCGCAGCGCTGCACTTCGTTGACCGCGATCTTGCCCTTCCACGGATCGACGCTGCCGAAGCCGATAAACGTGTTGGGATACTTCTTCACCCAC
>JBEKBY010000049.1:0-6648 GCA_050015155.1 Candidatus Acidiferrales bacterium
TCTGCGAGGCCACCACGTTCGACAAAACCTGCTCCCCCGACCGCACCACGGCCGCGCCCGTCTCATCGCAGGAACTCTCAATGCCGAGTATGTGCGCGTCAGGCATAATTAGCTCGTGGCTCATGGCTCTTAGCTGTTTACTTTCTGCAGCATGCTTCATAATTCTTTGAAGGGGCGCGGCTTCAGCCGCGCCGTTTCGAGCCACTTAAATCGGGGCTTTAGCCCCTGAGGGCCGGATCTCGCGTCCCGGAAAACTGTTTGTGAGACCAGTTATAGTTTACGCGACCGCTGACTGACCGCCGATGTCTAGCGCTAAACAACACGCCGCCGAAATCGTTCGCGCCCTTCGCGAACGCGGACACCAGGCCTACTTCGCCGGCGGATGCGTCCGCGACCTGCTGCTGGGCCGCGAGGCCGCCGACTATGACGTTTCGACCGACGCGACTCCGCAACAGGTCATGCAAATCTTCCCGCAGACGTTCGCCGTCGGCGAGCAATTCGGAGTCGTGCTCGTGCCCGAGACAGTCTCCAATGGACAGAGTTGTGTGGTGGCGGAGCTCCGCTCCGCCGGGACGGGGCAAAGCCCCGTCACCACACCTTTCCTCGCCCGTCACGTCGTCGAAGTCGCGACTTTTCGCTCCGATGTGGGCTACTCCGATGGCCGTCATCCCGACAAGGTTCGCTTCAGCAAAGATCCGCGCGAAGACGTCGAGCGCCGCGACTTCACCATCAACGGCATGATGCTCGATCCGGCAACCAACGAGGTTTTGGATTTTGTCGGCGGACGCGACGATCTGAAGGCCGGAATCGTGCGCGCCATCGGCGATCCCGAACGCCGTTTTGCGGAAGACAAACTGCGCATGCTCCGCGCCGTGCGTTTTGCGGCGCGCTTCGATTACAAAATCGATCCGGCGACAATGGAGGCGATACAAAAGTTAGCGCCTCAAATTCGCCAGGTTTCCTGCGAGCGCGTGCGTGAAGAACTGACGAAGATGCTCACCGAAGGCCGCGCCCGCCGAGCTTTCGAGTTACTCGATACGACCGGCCTCTTGCCAGAAGTGCTGCCCGAAATCGCCGCCATGAAGGGAGTGGAGCAGCCGCCACAATTCCATCCCGAAGGCGACGTGTTCGTGCACACGCTGCTTCTGCTCGATAAGTTGCAGGCCGGCGGATCGAAAACGCTCGCCTGGGGCGCGCTGCTGCACGATGTGGGCAAGCCGCCGACCTTCCGCGTCGCGCCCGACCGCATCCGCTTCGATGGCCACGTAGAAGTCGGCGTGAAGATGGCTGCCGAAATCTGCCGCCGCCTGCGCTTCTCCAACTACGAGACCAATCGGATTCTGGCGCTGGTCGCGAATCACATGCGCTTCGCCGACGTGCAGCGCATGAAGCAATCCACGCTGAAGAAGTTTCTTCGCTTGCCCGCCTTTGAAGAGCATCTGGAGTTGCACCGCATAGACTGCCTCTCCAGCCACGGCCAACTCGACTCGTACGAGTACTCACGCGAGCAGTTGCGTTCATTGCCGCCCGAAGCGATTCGACCCACTCCGCTGATCACCGGCCGCGACCTGATTGAAGTAGGTTATGAGCCCGGTCCACGCTTCAAAGAAATCTTGTCGGCAGTCGAAGACGCGCAACTGGAGGGCCGCATCGCGACACACGACGCGGCACTGGAGTTGCTGGCGCGGGAGTTTCCTCTTTGATGAGGCACGTGTGGAGCGGACACTCCTGTCCGCTGCCTTTGCCTTTGACTTCTTCTAACTAAAAATGGCCACCGAGGCTACCCAACTAGAGGGCCGCCGCACATCGCGCGAAGCAGCGACGGAGTATGTGAGGCGTGAGTTTCCGGTGTAAATTTCCGCGTGCTTAAATTTGAGCGGGACAAACGACTCCTACTTCCTCACCTGCCAAGGAACGTATAATTCGAATGACTCAAAAATTTTGGAGAGTTTGTGGATAGAAGCCGAATCCTCAAGCAGATAAAGGCCAAAGGGATACCATCGCACGGAAAGACCCTCAGGGTGATGAGGTCGCTGGGGGAGGGTGGGAACGGCGCAGCGCTGCTGTGCAAAACCGAGGACGGCAAGGAGGTCGTAGCCAAGGTCTACTTACCGCCGGACAAACGAGACCTCGACGAGCGAGCGCTGGCAAGGTTCGAGAACGAGGTAAAGCTAACGTCGAAGATTAGGCATCCCAATGTGATCCCAGCCTTGGATTCGGGCAAACTGACCCTCGGCGCTTACTCTTTGCCTTTTTATGTAATGCCGCGCGCAGCTAAGACCCTCCGAGATTTCACGAACGGCCACCAAAATGACCCCCGAAAGATTGAGAGCAGAATGAGGCTCTTCCTTCGAGCCGCCTTGGGCGTAGCTTGCCTGCATTCTAACGGGATAGTTCATCGGGATCTAAAGCCGGAAAACATTCTCATAGGAAAGGATGGCAGCCCATGGGTGGCAGACCTTGGAATAGCGCACGTAAACCCTGACTTTGTTTCCGTTGGCCTTAAGACTATTGCGAGCGAGCGCCTACTGAATAGGGATTACTACGCTCCGGAACAGCGGTTCGGAAATGCCACCGAAGTGGACAACCGCGCCGACATCTACGCCCTTGGATACATTCTCTACGAATTACTCACTGGCTCCCCTCCAGTTCGCAGCAGTTCGCCCGCGCTTAGCAAGACGAATGAGTCCTTCGCTCCCTTGGATCCGATTTTTGCCCGCATGACGGCCCACGAAAAAAAAGATCGCTACGAATTTCTCGAAGACGCGATTGAGGATCTGTCACTAGCGTTTGGCTGGGTCCTTGCCACAATTAAGGGTGCGCGCCCGGCAGAAAGCGCGGATGTCCCAACGATGACAAGGCTTCTCAAGAGCTCAAACGAAGCCCACAGGCAGCACGGTATTCTCCTAGCCAGCCAATTACGAGAGGAAGCTCTTCCAGTTCTGCACGAACTCTCCGGCAACGCGCGGCGTGCCGTCCGCAACGCGGCCGTCACGGCTTTGGGCGAAATCGCGAACGCAGGTTCTTTACCGTTTCTAATTGGGTGCCTCTACGGTCCCGGAAATCCTAAGGCATCGACATTTCGACCTGCGGCTGATAGTGCCGCCGCGGCAATCGGTCGATACCCGTCAGAACTGAGAGTGGAGGCGTGCGCGGAAATAGTCCAGCCCATCCGTCCGATACAGCTACAGCAGATATTGAAAGATGCGCCGAAGGACACAGCCTATGATGCGGTGCAGAGCGTGATGGATCGGGGAATGCTTCTGCTGGACTGGGGAGAGACAGCCCTTGTAGTCCTTGCCAGCATCGATGAGGAACGCGCTTGGCCCGAGGTGGCCAAAGGAATAAACGACGGCAGCCTGAACAGCTTTAGGGCTCGAGAGCTAGCCCCGGTCCTGTCCGTCGAGCATCAGGCCGAATTTCTGACGTCTTGGATAGACAGTCTCAAGGACGCGTGGTACTTCGACTACGCATTCAAGGCCATCCTCGATTCTCGGGGGAACTCCAAAGCGAAATTAGAACTGCTCGAGCGATTGAAAAGCAAAGTGGAGGGCTTCTCGGGTAGGTTCGATATCAATAAGCGAGAGGCCCTGCTCGCTGATATCAAAAAGGCAGAATCGCGAGAAAGTTCGAGCACACTCTAAACACCGCGATGCCGTTGGCACGCCTTGCGCCCCTCGTCTCGCGGTTTTCGAGACGTGGGATGCCACGGGCGTCCCCACTTCCGCAATCCGCACCCTGACCTTTTTCATCACATCCAGCCTGTGTGCGCCATCACAGACTCCCAACCCAACCAGTGCGACAATGTTCCCTGATTAGGACAGTGCAGAACTATGTCCGTCTCCAGAGACGGTCTGCGAAGCCGTCCCGACCATTTTTCAGCTCTTTGACAATGTAAATCGATCCGCTGAGCAGGCATCGCCCTCGCGAATCGGGACGAAAATAGAGCATTTCCGAGTTAAGTCCTTATTCCGGAATACTTTCCATTAAGTCTTTTCTTTTCAAAGACCAAATGAAAAAAAGCCATCTAACCCCCTGATTCCATTAGACCAGGGGGGAGGGGGGTACCGTGCCTTCCAAGTAAATATAGAGAGAGGCAATGGGAGATAAGCTACGGTACTTAGCTCCGACGCACGCGGGCAAGGGCGTCCGCGCCACACAAACCGCACAATCTATTCCACGTCCCTATCCTTGTCCTGCGTAGTGGTCTGGGCCGCATCTGTCGCGCCCAGAACGGGCTTTTGCAGATCGATCGGCGGCTGTCCCGCTTTCTTTAGTTTGTCGTTCAGCTCCGGAATATCTTTTGACTTGAGCTCGCCCCACGCCGACAACTGCTCTTCCAGCGCCTTCGTCAATTCCCCGAACACCGCGGTTTGCTGTGTCGTCGGCGCGGCGTCGGCGCTATCGAGAGCGCTGACGAGCGCGTTGAGGCCGCCATTCAGACGAGCCAGGCTGCGGCCTTCGGGCGTGCTCAAGTAGCGCGTGGCGTAGTCGCCTTCTTCGCCCTCGATGGGCGCGGCTTTCTCCTCGATCTCATCCGCCGTCTTTGCTATGACTGCGGCGATGGCTGCGAGCTTTTTATTCTTCGCGGCTTGGCTTGCATCCGTCCCGTTGCCTTTGAGCGCTTTCAATTGCGATCGCAGGCTGCGCACCTGTTGCAGGGCTTCGTAGTCTTTGTGAAGAGCGTCGGCAATCTTCCGGTCGAGTTCGAATTGCCGGCGCAGATCGTCCGGCGAAGTCTTTACTCGCGGATCCATCCGTATTTCGAGCGGCTGCGCGTAGCTCTTGCCGGCAACTGTGAGCACTACTTTGTATTGTCCGGGGAGCACAGTGGCGCCGAGCGGATAACGCGGCGTGTCGTGGTAAATGGCCGAGATCGGGTAAAAGTGTTCGAGCACGTCGGGCTCGGGATAAGTCAGGTCCCAGATGAAGCGATGCGTCCCCGGCGCGGCTGACAAAGTTCGCGCTGGACGCACCCAGTAGGTCGGGACATCCAGCGCTTTCGCGTCGACCGGCTCGGGCTTGTCGCCGCTCGAGAACCGCCGCACAACCTGGCCGGACGATGTGTCGGTGATTTCGAGAGTAACGGGTCCGGATGGGGCATTTTTCAGCCAGTAGTCGATCATCGCGCCATCGGGAGGATTCTGTCCTGCAGGCTCTTCGGGCGGCAACGGCGTGTCGGTGTTGTTGTTGCGGCGCACGCGATAGGTCAACTGCGGAGCGAAGAGATACGCAGCCGCGTTTGCAACTTCCGGGCTGAACTGCCGCAGCGGCGTGATGTTATCCAAGATCCAGAACGACCGGCCGTGAGTGCCGACGACAACGTCGTCATGATGCACGACGAGATCGCGGATCGAAGTCGGCGGCAGATTCATCTGCAGCGACTGCCAATGATCGCCGTCGTCCCACGACACATACACGGAGCGTTCAGTGCCGGCAAAAAGCAGTCCCTTGCGTTCCGGATCTTCGCGCACTGTGTTGACCGGCTCGTCGCCGGGCAGGCCGCTCGCGATCTTCTGCCACGACTTGCCGCCGTCGTGCGTGCGATAGATATAAGGATGCAGGTCATCGAGCCGGAAGCGGTTCACCGCCGCGTAGGCAGTTGAGGTATCGAAATTTGACGCGTCCATTTGAGCGAGCTTGCTCCAGGGCGTCAATTCGGGAGGCGTCACGTTCTGCCAGTTCTTGCCGCCGTCGCGGGTCACTTGAATCAGGCCATCGTCGGTTCCGGCCCAGATCAGGTTGGCGTCAATCGGCGACGGAGCGATTGAATAGATCACGCCGCGATGCTTGCCCTTCGCGGGATCGGCCTCGACAAACGGCCCGAGAGTCGCTGGAGAGCCGGGATCTTCGCGCGTCAGGTCGGGGCTGATGATCTGCCAACTGTTGCCGCCGTCGTGCGTGGCGAAGAGCACGTTCGAGCCGAGATACAGGACGTGCGGATCGGCCGCCGAGAAGATCAACGGCGCGGTGCGATTGAAACGATACTGCCCGGTGCGCAGAACCACCGGCGAAACATCGCGCGTCTGTCCGGTATTGCGGTCGAACACCGTGACCTTGCCGCCGTAGATTAGATTCGGATGCAGCGGATCGGGCGCGACATAGCCGTATTCTTCGACGCCGACCGTGGTCCAGTCGCGAAAAGTGATTTCACCAAAGTCACTGCGGCTGGCGGTGCCGATCGAGCCGCTTTCCTGCTGGCCGCCATAGACCCAGTAAGGAAACTCGTTGTCGGTGACGACGTGATAGAACTGCGCGGTAGGCTGGTTATACCAGGAACTCCAGGTCTGGCCACCATTCACGCTGATGGTCGCGCCTTGGTCGACGCCGAGGGCGATGATGTCTGGATTTTCGGGATTGATCCAGATGGTGTGATAGTCGTCGCCTCCGGGCGCGCCTTTGATGGCCGTGAAATTTTTGCCAGCGTCATCGGAGCGGTAGGTCGTAGTGTTGGCGACATAAATAACATCTTTATTTCGCGGATCGACGCGGACGCAGGCGAAGTCGGAGCCGCGTCCCGCGACGCGCTCCTCGGTATTCACGAGCTGCCAGCTTTCGCCAGCATCGTCGGAGCGATAAACGCCGACGTTCTTCTGCGCGTCTACCAAGGCGTACATGCGATCGGGGTCGCTCGGTGAAACGGCGAAG
>JBEKBY010000050.1:0-5292 GCA_050015155.1 Candidatus Acidiferrales bacterium
CGAGCTGACACCGGCGTCGATCGCCGCGCGGAAGGGAACGAATTCCGTGCCCTCGAGTTCCTGGCGGTCACCGGGGACCGAGGCGAGCGCGAGATGTGAATCTACGCTGACGTCGCCGTGGCCGGGGAAATGCTTGGCGGTCGCGAGCGCGCCGTTATCTTCCACGCCGCGGACGAATTCGCGAACGTAGGCAGCGACGCTCGCCGGGTCTTCTCCAAATGAGCGGATATTGATGATCGGATTATCGGGGCTGTTGTTCACGTCGGCGTCGGGCGCGAAGATCCACTGCACTCCGGCGGCTCGCGCTTCGAGCGCGGTATACTTGCCGGCCTCATATGCAAGCTTCGGATCGCCCGTCGCGCCAATGGCCATCGCGGAGGGGAACGAAGTGCCTTCGTCCAGACGCATGCCCGTGCCGGACTCGAAATCCGCGCCGACGATCAGCGGGAGCTTGGCGCGGCGTTGCAGTTCGTTGGTCATAACCGCCGTGGGATAGACCTGGCTGCGCTCGAGGCCGAGCGGCCCGCGATCGGTGACGATAATCAGGCCGCCAACGTGATTTTCCTCGACCTCATGCAGGATCTCTTTGTACTCGGGGCTGTCGGCGGGGCTGAAGACTCCGAAGAACGAGACCATGAGCATCTGGCCGAGCTTTTCGCGCAGCGTCATGTGCTTGAGCGTTTTCTCGACCCATGCGGCAGATGCCGGCGATTGGCTGGGTGTGCGAGGCTTTTTTTGCGCGCGGGCGGAAGGAGTCATGAGCGAGAATATCGCGAGAGGGAAGAGCGCCAGCGCCGCAAGCCCCGGTCTATGCATTATTTCCGCTCCGGGCCTTCTTTGTTGACGCCTGCATCCCGTAGCTGTATATAGCACGCGGTTTCATGCCGCACAATCGAGGGTCTCCGGCTGTGTTTCGTTTCCGTTCTCATCGGACATTCTTCCTGCTGGCGAGCTCAGTAGCTTTCGGGGCGATGGTCGCTTTCGTGCCATCTGTAGCGCCACAGGTTCAATCGACATCGACAGTTACCAGCCGCGTCCTGACAGGCATCGACTTGTATGAGTCGATGAACTCTGAGCCTTTGAGCGGAAAGCGAATTGGTTTGATCACAAATCAGACCGGCGTGGATTCGCGGGGCCTGCGCACGAGCGCTTTGTTTTCTCACATGCGGGACGTCAAGCTGATTGCGCTCTTCAGCCCCGAGCATGGTATCGAGGGTAAGGCCGAGGGCGCGGTTGCCAGCGCGACGGACGCAGCCAATGGCGTGCCAGTTTACAGTCTCTATGGCGAGACGCGGCGCCCCACGGACGCAATGTTGAAGGGGATCGATGTTCTCATCTTCGACGTTCAGGACGCGGGCGTGCGATTTTACACGTACGTTACGACGATGGCTTACTGCATGGAGGAGGCCGCGAAGCACCACATCACTTTCATCGTGTTCGACAGGCCCGATCCGCTTGGCGGGAATGTGATCGAGGGGCCGATGCTCGATGCCGGCCGGCTTTCGTTCACGGGCTATTTCCCGATGCCTGTGCGCTATGGGATGACGATGGGCGAACTCGCGAGGATGTTTAACGCAGAAAACAAGATCGGCGCGGACTTGGAGGTGATGAGCATGAGGGGTTGGAAGCGGAGCATGGCCTACGACGAAACTGGCCTGCGATGGATTCCGCCGTCACCGAATCTGCGGACGATCAACGCCGCGTTTCTGTATCCGGGAATCGAGATTTTGCAAGCGGGCGGAGTTTCGGTGGGACGCGGCACGGAAGCGCCATTTGAGATGATCGGGGCGCCGTGGATTCGCGCCGATGAATTCGCGACGGTCTTGAACGGAAGGAAGATTCCCGGCGTGAGCTTTGCGCCGGGGCAATTCACGCCGAGTGCTGACCCGTATGGTGGGCAGGTTTGCCAAGGCGTCACAATCAGTATCACCGACCGCGGGTCGCTTCGCGCGATGCGCGTGGGGCTCGAAGTTGCGGATGCGCTGCACAAGATGTACCCGGAGCGGTTCCATCTCGAGAAAATGATCGAACTGCTCGGCTCGCAGGCCACGATCGAGCGCCTTGGGCGTGGTGACGGCCCAGCGGATATTGTCGAGGGCTGGTCCACCGACCTCGACAGATTCCGCAGAATGCGCGAGAAGTACCTTCTGTATGAGTGAGGCGGCGATTCGCATCTGTTCGCTTTTGCCCTCGGCGACGGAAGGTGCATCCGGGTTTCCGTCCCAGTCGTTTCGTCGGGCTTAGCCAATGCACTTGCCGTCTCGGTGGTTGCGTGACGCTTTATTTGTTGGGGTTTTCCCTGGCGACCGCTGCATCGGCTGCAGGCGGTCCGCTTTGCAGAATGCTCGCGAGCGAGCCGACTGCGAACGTCACGATCGTGCCGGCGAGTACGTACCACGTGTAAGCTAGCGTCGTTTCCCATCTAACTGCGACCATCGCCGCAATTCCGGCAAACATTCCGATGAGCGCTCCTGTTTGATTCGCGCGGCGGTTCCATGTACCGAGCAAAAACACGCCGAGCAGGCCGCCGTAGGTGATTGATGCGATCGTCAGCCCCGCTTCGAGCACGTGACCCCACGAAACGAGTCCCAAGGCGCCGAGCGCGACGCCCCAGCCAAGCGTTGCGTAGCGCGAGCGCCTGAGCTGTTGCGCGGGCGAAGCGCCGCGACCCACACCTAGATCGATGATGGTTGACGATGCCAGGGAGTTCAGCGAGCCGCTGGCATTGGACATGGCCACAGCGAAAATCGAAGCGAGCACGATGCCGGCAAGCCCCACGGGCATCGCACGCACGATGAATTCGGGGAAGATGCGGTCGGTGTCGCCGCCGGGGATGGGCAGCAACGCGTGCTGTCCATACACGAAGAGCATGACGCCTAGCACCAGGTACATCGCGAACTGCACGAAGACGATCACGCCGCTTGCGAGCAGAGCTGTCTTGCCATCGCGCTCGCTGCGCGCGGCAAGCAGCCGCTGCACCATCGTCTGATCGGTGCCGTGGCTGGCCATTGTGAGAAACGTGCCGCCGAGGAGACCAGACCAGAATGTGTAGCTTCGCGTCAGACTGAATCCGAAATCGAAGATGCGTAACTTGCCTCCTGCGGTTGCGGCCGCGAGCGTCACAGCGGGCCAGCCTCCGGGGATCTTGTGCAGCAGTAGAAAAAATGCTGCGATCGAACCGGTCAAATACAAGGCGAATTGGACGACGTCCGTCCAAATTACCGCACGCATTCCGCCTTCGAATGTGTAGAAGAGCGTCAGCGCCGCGACGATGGCGATCGAAAGGCGGTCGCCCGTGCCAAATGCCACGGCGACAACTTTGCCGATCGCCGAGATGCGCACGCCCTCCGCGAGCGCGCGGGTTCCCATGAAGACCACGGCCGCGGCCGACTTCATGCGCCTGCCAAATCGCTTCTCCAGGAGCTGGTAAGCCGTGTAAAATTCTCCTTGGAAATACTGAGGGATGAGAACCACGCACAGAATCACCCGCGCGACCAAATAGCCCAACACGAGCTGCAGAAACCCGAGATTGCCGCCATATGCGATGGCGGGCGTGCCGATGATCGTGAGCGTCGAAGTCTCGGTCGCGACGATCGAACATGCGATCGCCCACCAGGGCGCGGTGCGGCCGCCGAGGAAGTAGTCGCGAATGGTTCGCTGGCCGCGTCGGAGATAGGTGCCAAAGAGGGTTATGCCGGCGAGATACAGAATGATGATGGAGAGGTCGATTGGGCTGATTCGCATTGCGCCGCGCCCGGCGGGACGCGCGATGCTAACTGCCCGCTTCAGAGAGTGTCAAGCAAACTGAGAGAGAGCGATGCCACCGAAAACTTCCGCTGCTGATGCGTCCTACCTGCTGGGCTTGGATGGGGGCGGCACAAAGACCGAATGCGTCCTCGCCGATTCTGAGGGGCGCATCGTCGCCCGCTCCACCGGGGGGCCATCCAATCCATTGCGAACGGGATATCCCAGGGCGTGGTTCGCGCTCAGCGAAGCAGCCGACGCGGTATTGAGGCGAGAGAAAATTCATGCGGGCCACGTGCGCGCCATCTGCGCCGGGCTGGGAGGCGCGGGCCGGTCGGGCGTCGCGCGCCGCGTTACGAAATTCTTCGAGGATGGCTTTCCGAATGCGCGAGTGAGGGTGACGACCGATCTCGAGATTGCCCTCGAGGCCGCTTTCGGCGCGGCGGAGGGCATTATCCTGCTTGCGGGCACGGGCTCGGCGGCGTACGGGCGAAACGCAGATGGACGGACGGCCCGAGCAGGCGGGCGCGGCCCGTGGTTCAGCGATGAAGGCAGCGCGTTCGACATCGGGCGCCGCGCGTTTGGGGCCGTGGCCCGGGCGGAAGAGCATCGCGGCCCGGCAACGACACTGTCGAAGCGAATTTTCACGTGGCTGCAGGTCGGCGGCTGGGACCCGCTGGCGGAACAGATTGCGAAGAATCCAGACGACATCTTCCCGAGGACGTTTCCCTTGGTCGCGGAACTCGGCGATAAGGGCGACGCCGTGGCGCGGGAGATTTTGTCGGGTGCGGCCGCCTCGCTCGCCGAACTCGTGGCGTGCGTTGCCAACGATCTGGGATGGCGCGACAGGGAAATTCCGGTGGCCAAGGTGGGCGGCGTTCACGGCCGTTCGAAATACTTTGACGCTGCAATTCAGACAGAATTGACAATGGTAATCCCTCGAATGCGCAGCGTGCCGGTCGAGATGTCCCCCGCGGAGGCGGCTGTCCGCATGGCGGCCCGGCTGACGGACGCACAGGGAAATGCCGCCTGATCGCGAGACGCAGGTCGAACACGCGCGATCGGCTTCCGCCGATCAACTGAAATCTCTCCTTCATGAAGCCGGAGAGGAAGCGTTGCTCGCGTTGCTCGAAAACCCCAATTTGGACGAACCACACGTTGTTTTGTTGCTTGAGCGGCTCGATCTCCCCGCGAGTGTGCTCACGGCGATTGCCGGGGAGGGGAAGTGGACGTCGAGCGAGGGAGTGCGGTTGCGTCTCGCGAGGCATCCGCGAACTCCCAAGCGGTTTGCGCTAGCGGCCGTCAGGCAGCTCTTTCTATTCGATCTGGTGCGGCTGAGCCTATTGCCGTCGGCGCCCGCCGATATCCGCCGGGTCGCCGAAGAGGTGATTCTGACACGCGTGCCGCATCTGGCCGTCGGAGAGAAACTGACGCTCGCGCGGCGCGGCCCCGCCCGCGTAGCGGGAGCGCTCCTCGCGGAAGGCCATGTGCAGGCGATCAAACTCGCGCTTGCGAATGCGTTTCTTACGGAGAGCCAGGTGCTGAAGG
>JBEKBY010000051.1:0-5113 GCA_050015155.1 Candidatus Acidiferrales bacterium
CATTTTACGCGCTGTCCAAGCCGAAGGCAGCCTAAATGCTTGCAGAGGTTGTACCTGCAATGGGTCTTTAGTCACAAATACGCAAGAAATAAGGCCGTCCGGCGTTCTATGAGCGGTGGTAAAATCAGGCAGGGACCGAGCGGCGGTGGGACCCTTAGCCGCTCGCGCGAACGGGAAATTCTGATGCCACGCACACGCAGATCGATCGCTTTGGGGCTCTTGTTGGCAGCTTCGGTCCTTCTCGCTCAGACTGCTCTCGCTCAGAATGCCGGCCAGACCGCAGCCCAGACCGCCCCGCCGACCACCCCGCACCACAAATCCCATAAGACCCCGAAACCACTCGTACTCGCGCCGCTGCCGGGCGATCCGATGAGTCAGTTGCCGATGGACCAGCTTCCGTCAACGCCGGCGAAGGTCAGCTATCAAGGCGGGTTGCTGACGATCTCGGCTCAGAATTCGACTTTAGGCGAAATCCTGCGCGATGTGCGCAAGCTCACCGGGGCTTCGATTGAAATCCCTCCAGGCACAAACGAGCGAGTGGTCACTGACCTCGGCCCGGGAGCGCCGCGGGATGTTCTCGCGGTATTGCTCAACGGCTCCTCGTTCAATTACGTGATGCTGGGTTCAAACTCAGATCCCACGGCGGTTTCGAGCGTGATCCTTATGGCAAAACCATCGGCGCAGGGAGAGGCCCAGACTGCCGCGAACGTGTATGAGAACAATCCGAGGGCGGCGCCAGCGAACCGCTTCCCGCCGCAGCCGGGACAAGCTCTGATTGCACCAGCTGTCGAAGCCGACGACAGCAAAGATGACGATGCCGACGACAGCGCCGACGATCAGGTCCAGCCCCAGCCCCAGCCCGGACAACCTGCACAACCCGGAGCAAACGCCCAGGACCAGCAGCAACAGCCAGAACCAAACCAGCCCAGCGCGGGGCCGAGAACTCCTGAGCAGATTCTGGAGATGCTCCGCAGACAACAGCAGTCCGGGGGTGCCGTCGTTACTCCCCCGCAGCCGCCCCAGCAGTAGCCGCGTATCCCTGGGCCTCCAAGGAAACACTACTTCTCAGACTCAACAGAAAGCTTGCGGGGAGCGCTTAGTCGCCGTTTATGTGGCCTTGATGGGGTACCAACGCCCGAAGGACATTGGACGGTCGAGAGGGGTTGACGGCGGCCAATACGCCGCGAATCGCACAATACGCGCCGAATACACCCAGAATCACACTCAAGATTGCGGTACTGCTAACCAAAAATGCCACGGAAAGTGCGCTCACAATACTGACCCTTGCTGGCAGCCACCCTGCGAATCGCGCGGCTGCAAATGTTTTACTCTATCCGCATTTGACCCCCGCCGCTGTTAACTAATAAAATACGAGAATCGAACTGCGTATCTCCACTCTCCAACATTTCTTGGGACTCGTCCACGTTACGGAAGTCCATAAAGTAATGTGCTAAATGGCCATCACCAGAATCTCGGTGCGCGGCGCGCGCCAGCACAACCTGAAGAATATTGACGTCGAGATTCCTCGCAATACTTTGACGGTCATTACGGGTCTGAGCGGCTCCGGCAAATCCTCGCTCGCTTTCGATACGATTTACGCCGAAGGCCAGCGCCGCTACGTCGAAACGCTTTCCGCCTACGCCCGCCAGTTTCTCGACCAGATGGAGCGCCCCGACGTCGATTCGATCGACGGCCTCAGCCCATCGATTTCCATCGAGCAGAAAACCACCAGCCGAAGTCCGCGTTCCACCGTCGGCACCATCACCGAAATCTACGATTACCTGCGCCTGCTCTACTCTTCGATCGGTGTGCCCCATTGCCCGAATTGTGGCAAGCCCATCACCCGGCAGTCGGCCGAGCAGATCGTGCGGCGCGTCATGTCGCTCACGCCCGACGACCGCGTCATGATCATGGCGCCCATCGTTCGAGGCCGCAAAGGCGAATTCAAAAAAGAGATGGAGAAGCTCGTCCAGCACGGTTTCTCCCGCGCCCGCGTGGATGGCGAACTGATGAATTTGGAGGACGACCTCGCGCTCGACAAACGCAAGAACCACACCATCGAAGTCGTCGTGGACCGCCTGCTGGTGAAGCCCGGAATCGAACACCGCCTCGAACTCTCGGTCGGACTGGCCATGAAACTCGGAGGCGGTCTCGTCCTGGTCGCCATCGTCAACGGAGACGAAACGCTTTATTCCTCGCGCCTTGCCTGTCCCGACTGCGGCATCAGCGTTCCGCAACTGGAGCCGCGATCATTCTCGTTCAACAGTTCCTATGGCGCTTGTCCCGAGTGCCACGGCCTCGGAAGCCGCTACGATTTAGATCCTGCCAAGGTGATTGTCGATTGGTCGAAGCCGCTGCTCGATGGCGGCCTGGGTCCCGGTTCGTCATCGCAGAACCTGACTCACGGCTTGCAGTTGGTTGCCCAAGCCTACGGCCTCGACTTGATGATGCCCTTCGAGAAATTTCCCGACAAGATTCAAAATCTCCTGCTCTACGGCGAACCGCAGCGCGGGGGCCAGCGCGAAAGCCAGCGCGAAAAGAGGACTGGATTTCTCGGGATTCTTGGCCATCTCAAGCAGAATCTCGAAGCCTCCACTTCCGACACCTACCGCGAATATCTGCTCGATTTCATGTCGGCCACCGAATGTTCCGTGTGTCACGGCAAGCGTCTGCGTCCGGAAAGCCTCGCCGTAAAGGTGAACGGCATGTCCATTGCCGATTTCACCAGCCTTCCGATTGCGCGCTCGCTCGATGCCGCGCGCACGATCAAATTGACCGGCAGGGAGCTGACCATCGCCGGACGCATCGCGCACGAGATCACCGAGCGCCTCGAATTCCTCGACAACGTCGGGCTCGGCTACTTGTCGCTCGGCCGCTCCGCCGCCACGCTTTCGGGTGGAGAAGGCCAGCGCATCCGCCTCGCGACGCAAATCGGATCCAAGCTGCGCGGCGTCCTCTACGTCCTCGACGAACCTTCCATCGGCCTGCACCACCGCGACAACGGGCGTCTTCTCACTGCGCTCGAAAACTTGCGCGACCTCGGCAATACCGTGCTCGTTGTCGAACACGATGAGGAAACTATCCGCCGCGCGGACTACGTCATCGACCTCGGCCCCGGCGCCGGTCGTCATGGCGGCGAGTTGGTCGCCAGCGGAACTCCCGCCGAAATCATGAACGCGCCCGCCTCCCTCACCGGCGCTTACATCTCCGGACGCCAGCACATTGCCATGCTTCCCGAGCGCCGCAGCCCGAATGGGAAAGCCCTCACCGTTCTCGGTGCGCGCGAGAACAACCTCAAGAATCTCGACGTCGTTTTTCCGCTCGGCGTGATGACGGTTGTGACCGGGGTTTCCGGCTCCGGCAAATCAACCCTGGTCAACGACATCCTGTACCGCGCGCTGGCCAAGCAGCTCTATCGTTCGCGTGAGGAACCCGGCACGCACAAAGCCATCACCGGAGCGGAGCTGATCGACAAAGTCATTCGCATCGACCAGTCGCCCATCGGCCGCACTCCGCGCTCCAATCCCGCGACCTATACCGGCATCTTCGCGCAGGTTCGCGACCTCTACGCCATGCTGCCCGAATCTCGCGAGCGCGGATATAAACCCGGACGCTTCTCCTTCAACGTACCCGGCGGACGCTGCGAAGCCTGCCAGGGCGAAGGCCAGCGCCGCATCGAAATGAACTTCCTGCCCGACGTTTACGTGCAGTGCGAAGTCTGCGGCGGACGCCGCTACAACCACGAGACCTTGTCGGTTCACTACAACGGCTCGTCCATCGCTGACCTGCTCGAAACCCCCGTATCGGACGTGCTCCAGATTCTCGAAAACATTCCGCAGGTCAAGCAAAAGCTGCAAACCCTGGTCGACGTCGGCCTCGGATACATTCACCTCGGTCAATCTGCCGTCACCCTTTCCGGCGGAGAAGCCCAGCGCATCAAGCTCGCCCGCGAACTCGGCAAGCGCCAGACCGGAAAAACGCTTTATCTGCTGGATGAGCCGACCACCGGATTGCACTTCGACGACGTACGCAAGTTACTCGATGTCCTGCACCGTCTCACCGATCTCGGAAACACAGTCATCATCATCGAGCATAACCTCGACGTAATCCGCAACGCCGACTGGATCCTCGACCTGGGCCCCGAAGGCGGAGAAGAAGGCGGCCGCATCGTCGCCCAGGGCACGCCCGAACAAGTCGCGCGCGTGAAAAAGTCCTACACTGGACAGGCGCTGACCGCGTATTTCAACGGCTCGGCAAAAAATGGATCGGCAAGAAATGGGTCGGCAAAAAATGGCTCGGCAAGAGGCGTGCTCGCGCCCACTGGCACAGGGGAACTCGTGTGAACTTTTCTGCTGAGGATCCCCCGGAGAGTCCAGCGCCGCCGCCAACTCCGAAGCCAGCGGATGCCGCGCCTGTGGAAGAACGGGCGTCCTCGCCCGTCCAATCCGAGCGAAGCTCGGCAGATGCCGGTGGTCACGGTGATGCTGCAGTCGCTTCAGCCGCCAGTCATCTTTCAAACGCCCCCATTGCGCCCGCCGGTTCCGTCTGGAACGACCCGCCGTGGAACGATCCGGCGTGGAACGGCTGGGATGTCCTCCGCCTCCTATTCCTCACCATCGTGGCGCTCTTCGTCGGCGTGTTCACCGTGCTGCTCATCGCCCGCTGGTGGTTTTACCCGCACACCGCACTCGGCGAAATCGCTCGCGTGCCGCTAGTCGTCATCGCCGGACAATCTCTGGCGTACCTTCTCATCCTCGCCTACATGTATGTCCTGGTTACGCGCGAGCGCCGTCGCTCTGATTTTCTCGCCGCCATCCACTGGAACTGGCCTCCGAAAATTGCCGTTTACGTGTTGGCGGGCTTCGCGCTCTCGCTGGCTTTGCAAGCTCTGGCTCATTTCTTGCCGATTCCGAAAGAACTGCCGATCGACAGCTTCTTCCGCACACCCGCCGAAGCCTGGGCGCTCAGCATCCTCAGCGTTACACTCGCGCCGCTGATGGAGGAGCTTTTTTTCCGAGGCTTTCTTTATCCTGTGCTCGCACGCCGCCTCGGTTTGCCGCTGGCCGTCTTCGTCACCGCGCTCGGTTTTGCCCTGCTCCACGGTGCGCAATTG
>JBEKBY010000052.1:0-4725 GCA_050015155.1 Candidatus Acidiferrales bacterium
CGCGGACAAGATCGTGCTAAAAGTGCCGGCGGTGAAGCCCGGCGATTACAACGTATCCGTTCAAACCGGCAATTCGATCCTCATCCAGCCGGTGCGCTTTACCGTGCAGTAGTGAAACCACAGGTCCCTTGAACTTCGCGAAGCCTGTCGTACCATAAAGCTGTCGCCGCTTCTCGCAGGCGCAGGAGCACGCCTTGACCGATCTCAATCCGCAGGCCAAGCAGATGGCCGACGAGTCGATGGTGCGAAACCTGGATGCCCAGGCGCGCGCCATTTGGCCGCAGGAAATGCCGCTCATTCGCCGGTACGCGCTCCCGGCCGAAGCCCGCATACTCGACGCCGGCTGCGGCACCGGCGAAGGCGCCTCGCGGCTCGCCGAACTCTTTCCAAAAGCCAGCGTGCTCGGAGTCGATATCGTCGACCATCATCTGAACCTCGCGCGTGCGCGGTACGCCAGACTCGCGCCCCGGCTGACGTTCGAGCATCAAAGCGTCTTCGATCTCCACGCCGCGGCCCGTACCTTCGATCTCACCGTCTGCCGCCACGTCCTGCATTCCATTCCGCACCCAGACCGCGTGCTCGCCGAGCTTGCGCGAGTCACGCGCCGCGGCGGTTATTTGCACCTGATTCCCGAAGACTACGGCATGTTGCACTTCCAGCGCGGCGCACTCGATCCGCGGGATTTTTGGCATACGGTGCCCCCGAGTTTCGGAGCGGGCACCGGGACCGACCTGTTCATCGGTCGCAATATTTTCGGGATTCTCGCCGCGATGAATCTCGAGGAGATCAAGGTCGATTACGTCGTCGTCGACACGGTGCGCGTGCCGCGTGAGACATTTGCGGCCATCCTCGAAGCGTGGCGCGACGGGTATGCCGAGCCGATCGGCGAACTGACGCCGATCACGCGCGAGTACACCGTGGCGTACTTCGATCAGATGATCGCCAACATCCGCGACCCGCACGGCTACGCCGTGTGGATGGTTCCAGTCGTAAGCGCCCGCGCGCCATGACCGTGGGCGCACAGGATGCCAACTAGGGCGCCGTCATTCTGAGCGAAGCGTCCCGACGCTTTTTTCTTTCCCGAAGATCGTGCTTCTCGATCTTCGGGTCGGGACGCGCAGTCGAAGAATCTCTCTTCGACTTCGCCTATTCCGAGGATGTCCACAGACCGAGACGACTTTTAGTGTTTTGGCTCCAGAATTAACTTCTGCACACGCCAATTCAACAATTCCGCCACGTAGAGCTCATTTTCCGACGGGCACGCCATCTCGTGTATCCAGCCGAACTGCTTGAGCTGTTTTCCCGATTCACCCAGCACGCCTAAAACTTTTCCGTCGAGACTGAGCTTGTAGATTCGTCCCGGGTACGCATCCGCGCTGTAGAGCACCTGCTTCGGCCCCGGCGTGATGCAGATCGCCCATGGCGCGCCGGGCGCCATCGTTCCCGTCGTCGCGGTCGGCTTGGCGCCGATCGCGGGGCGCGCATTCGCCGGAACCGGCACGTCGATGGTGATCTGCCGCAGGAATTTGCCGTCGCCATCGAACACCTGTATCCGCCGGTTGCCACGATCTGCCACGTAGACGTTCCCTTGCGCATCGACTGCGATGCTGTGCGGCGTGTTGAATTGTCCGGGCTGATCGCCCGGCTCGCCCCACGACTTCAGCCAGTTTCCGTCCTTATCGACCTTCGCCACTCGCGAATTGATGTAGCCGTCGCTGATGAACGTGTTCCCCGCCGGATCCCACGCCACATCGGTCACCTGGCGAAACATTCCGTCCACGGGCGGCAGCGGCGGGCGAACGTGCTTCAGCGGCCCGGTTCCTTCATCCGACGCTTCCTGCTTTCGCCCGAAGACCATCACCACGCGCCCTGCGGGATCGAATTTGATGACCATGTCCGAGCCTTTGTCGGTGGCCCATATATTGTCCTGGGCATCGACCTTCACCGTGTGCGCGTACGACCACGCGTAGAGATTGTGCCCGATCTCGCGCAAAAATCGGCCGTCCGCGCCGAACTCCAGAAGCTGCGCCGCGCTCGCTCCGTACGCTGGTCCCGTCGTATTCCCGCGCGAAAACACGAAAACGTGCCCCTTCGAATTCACCGCCACGCCGGACACTTCTCCCAAATAGAGGTCGGGCGGCAGCTTCAGAAAATCGGGAACCGATCGATAAGGAATTTCCGGCGCGGGCGCAGGCGCCTCCTGTGCGAACGTACTTCCCGCCAGCAAAAAGAGCAGTCCAAGAAAAAAGATGAAGCGTCTCATCCTCGCCTCCAGTCGCCGGGAGTATACGCCCGGTGGCTGCGACGCACACAGCTTTGGCCGAAGTGGCAGCAACTCGCTCTGGATTGGGGCGCTGTCCTAAGATGAGAGCCGCGCGCCCTCATCTGTAGTCGTGGTTTTGTTGAACTGTTTGTCGCAAAGAATGATCAATGCAATCGGCGTTCAGTGCGACGCGCGTGAATTCTTGTGCCACTTGAGGGTCGCTGGACGTCCCCTCAGGAAGGCGCCGCTCGCGTCGATCGTCTGGTCGTGAAGGGTCCCGGTGAGATTGATGGTCGCCATCGGGGTGCCGTCGGACTTTTTGCTGTGCATCTCGATCGTGACGTCCCCGGATGCAGCAACATCCCCTGACAGGTACATCGTGACGCCCGCCTCAGGGGCCTCCACCCACTGGCCGGTGATTTTCTTGCCGCTGATGGTCCCTTCCCTGTCGAAGCACCGCTTCGCCAACTTCGGAGTCTCGCCGTAACAAATTGGCCCGGAGTACACCCCATCATACGGGCCTGCGCTGACGGCAGATTTCGTCGCGGCAGCCTCAGCGCTCAGTTGTGTCGACGCGCGTGGTGTAGTTTGGCGCGGCGCCTCTGCTGTCACGGCCTTCGGCTCGGCGGCCGGCCGAGCTGCGTTTGCCGCCTGCGCGGGCTGTGTAGCGCCAGGTTTTTCGACGCTCGGTGTCGTGGCCTCGGGCGCTGGCGGTGTCACCTGGCCGACCGCAGGCCCAGGTTCTGCTTTGCTCCGCTGACTGACGGTATAAGCCCAATAGCCGCCGCCTGCCAGCAACAGCAGAACAGCCACTACAGCGGCGATCCATTTTGCAGTGCTGCTCCCGACTCCGTCAGGCTTCGGACTGGGAAGAGTGCCGTGGCCCTCGGCTTCCGTGATGGAGAACGTTCGCACCGGCTGCTGGATGTTCTTGAAATTCTTTTCGCCGAGCCACTGGAACGAAAGCGTCAACTTGTTACGTATCTGGTCGTGAACGCTCCCGGAAATGCAGATTCCGCCGGGCTCCGCAGCCGTCTGTAACCGCGCGGCGACGTTGACGCCATCGCCCATAAGATCCTGGCCCTGCTCCATGACGTCACCCAGGTTGATCCCGATTCGGAATCTCACCTGGCGGGAGGGCGCCAACTGTTCGTTGCGGGTGCGCAGCGCTGCCTGGATGTCGGTCGCGCACCGCACCGCTTCCACCGCGCTGCCGAACTCCGCCAGGATCGCATCCCCGGCCGTATTGAAAATGCGTCCGCGGTGCATCGCTACCAGCGACTCGAATACTTTCTTGTGACCTCGAAAAGTCCTCAGCGTCTGCTCTTCATCCTCGCCCATCAGACGGCTGAATTCGGCGACATCCGCCGAAAGAATTGTCGATAACTTGCGCACAAGGATCTGCGAACTTGATTTGTTGCCTTCGTCCGGCACGTGTGTCGCTCCAGGATCGGATTTGCCGCGTATCATAGCATCGCTATTACCCATCCTGAAACGCAGTCCATTGCCCGGAACTTTTCCGGGGCTCTAGGTTCGCCGCCGTGGCTCATTTTGGATATCTGGTGGCGGGTCAGCTTCTGATTATCCGGCTAACCAGGCACAAGCGAGCCGAAATGCGGGGCCGTGAGCTAATCTACGGCTGTTTGGTCCCAGTCATAATTGTGCTTCTACCGTAGGACTTTGCGAATGCCCGAACATCCTGCACGGATTTCGCAAATGCGCCGTCGTTTGTGGCGCTTAGTACAAGGAGTAGGACGCGGCCACTTTCAGGAATGCAGATTACTTCCTCGAAGCTATTATGCTTTTTGGTGCTCTCGAATCTATAGATGGGAACCACAGTCTTCGCGTGAGGCAGATCGATGGCCGCTTCTTCGCGTACCACTCCGCTCTTGAATCGTTCTCTAAAACCCGCAATGTCAGACTGGATCTATGCCTGCAAATCTTTGGTACGCTCGTTTGGGCCAACCGACACAGATCTCACCTCGGGGAAAATTCAGCCTGCAACAAATCAGTCGCGGATATCGTTCGCGCGGTCGTGGGTTGTCATATAACCGAATAAGCCAGCCACGCCCCAGCGTCCCTTCTTGTAGGTGATAACGTCCATTTCCACGCTGTCGTTGATGTACTCGCCGCACGTTGTGTAGCGGCTCGCGCCCTGGAATGCGTGCACCTTGTCTATGGAGGCATGGATGACGCGGCCCCCGGGCGCCGCATCAGCAAGATCCCATCCCCAGTTGCCTAGACCGAGATGCGGCCAGAGGGCACGATACGCTTCGAAGTCGATGTGAGTGTTGTCGAGCATCTCCTGCGTATAGCTCTCAGTCGATAACCGGGTTTTGACGCTTTTGACTCGAAGCCCGAAGTTGTCCCGCCTTTAGTTGAAACCTGAAACAGAAGCAGCGGCTCTCGGCCCAGACTCGGATAGAGTCTGGGGTGAGATCTCTTTTTAGGAGGAGAGCCGC
>JBEKBY010000053.1:0-4509 GCA_050015155.1 Candidatus Acidiferrales bacterium
TGACGATCGCATTTAAGGATCTCGCCCTAACCAACTGCGCCAAACGCGGAATGCCGCTCCAACGCATCAGCTTCACGCCGCATCCGGTGTGGGGCAAGACGGACGAGCAGATGTACGCCTACCTCGAGGGGAACGATCCGGTCAGCGGCAAGCCCTTGATGAAGGAAGTCGTCGACTCGCTGACGCGGCCGCTCACGGCGGACGAATTGAAAACAGGCACGGTTACTCCTCCGACCGGCGCGCCCACGTTCACCGACACGGCGGACAATTTGCAGCAGTATTTCCTCGACAACGGCATGACGGACTTCATGCCCATTACGCTGCCCACCCAGGAAAAAGTGGACGCGATGCTGAAGGCCACGAGCCACAAGCCGGACGAAGTGGTCGGCAAGATGACGCCCGCTCAGGGCGCGTTTCCGCCGTGGTCTTACACGGTCCAGCAAGTCGCCGTGAACGCGGTTATGGCGGGAGCGATTCCCGACTATTTCCCGACCATCCTGGCAATTGCATCGACGGGAATTTCGGCGCTGTTCAGCTCGACGAACTCGCTCGTTTCCGCGGCCGTAATCAATGGCCCAGTCCGCGACAAACTCCAGATGAATTACGGCATCGGCGCCATGGGCCCGTTCAATCAGGCGAACGCCACGATTGGACGTGCGTGGACGCTCATGTCCAAGAATCTCGACGGCGGCGGGATCGCCGGTGAGACCTATATGGGTTCGCAGGGCAACGTGATCAACTACAACAACCTGATCATCCCGGAAAACGAGAAGGACAGCCCCTGGCCTCCGTTCCACGTCCAGAAGGGATTCAAACCCGAGGAGAACATCATCAGTTTCTTCTTCGGATTCAACATCACGCAGGGACAGGGCGGCAAAGGCCTCGGAGTGAAACCGATCCCGCTCTACAACGTGGCGATGTCCGCCAACGTTGCACCGTTCGCCGGGCTATTCGGCGCCTTGTTCATCCTGGACCCGCTCGTGGCCAATGGCCTCGGGGATTTGGGTTTCAAAACCAAGGACCAACTCGCCGACTGGCTCGTGAAGAACACAACCGTCACGGTCAAGGACGTCAAAACAATGCTCTTCAGCGGCCTCCCCAGAGGTCCTGAGGCTGCAAATCTGACGGACGATTCGGTGATACCGAAATGGCCGAGGGCGGACTCGTATAACTTTGTCGTCTGCGGCGGCCAAACGAACCCGTATCACCAGCTCGCGAACATGAGCTATCGGTTGAGCGTCTCCATCGATAAGTGGACTTAGAGTTTCGAACGATCCGTCCTGCGGTCGGTATCCGCCGGCCGCAGGATGTTTTCTTCCCCCGCCCAGTAAAGAGCAAACGCCAGTGCTCAAAGCGGCGGGGCTATGTTTGTCTGCGGATACCGCAATCCGTGGTTGCCCAAAGCGGACGACATCGCACTCATCGTCGCGGGCGGCCAGACGAATCCACTCTTCCAAGTTGGGAACCTCAGCTACCGCGTCAGTGTCTCAATCGATAAGTGTTGATAGCTGGCTCACGGAGGGCGAATATGAGAGTAATGAGTTGGATTGTCCTCGCGCTTAGTTTATATAGCGCCCAAGGCAATGGGCTGATCACCGACAAGCCGGATGGCGCACAAGATGCGACCACATTTGCCACGAATCGGTGTTTGGCCAAGGGGGGCCTCGGTATCATCAATCCTGACCTTTACTACATCGTTCTGGATTCTCCAAAGAACGCGCTTCTTGTGGGCAGAGGAGGCAGGTGGACCGGCCAGAACGCTTCGAAGTCACAGGTGGTGGTTTTTCCCCAGAAAAAGGTCTGGTCGGCACACGCTCTCCCTGATGGCTTTGATCTAAGCCAAGCTATTGTCGTCTCTTTCGAAAGAGACAAAATTCGGTTTTTCGACTTTCACGAAATGTCCGGCGGGTATTACGAGCGAGAGAATCGACCCTGAGATTCCGGCTGATTCGCGTAGGCATTCAATCTGCAACTGAATGAGCGATGCTGTTTCTAAGGCAGCGAGAACGCGATATATGTGTTGCCCGCTGTTTCAAAGATGTACTGCTTGCCGTCCACTTCGTAGCTGATCGGATTCGATCGGGCGGAGTGCCCAAGCTCGATGTTCCACAGCGGTTTGCCGGTATCGGCGTCGAGAGCGAAAAAGTTGCCTTCATCGGTGCCGCTGAATACCAGGCCGCCCGCAGTCGAAAGCACGGGCACCCACGCAGGCGCGAGCAGCTTGAACTGCCACTTCAGTTTTCCAGTCGTAGCCTCAAGCGCGCGAATCGCGCCGTAGGATTGCTCGCCAGCCAGCGCCCGAATTCCTCCGCCGCCGACGATTCCCTTCGGCGGTCCCGGTTCGATCTTGCCCGTACCTTTGATGAAGTACGCGCCCGTTTCATGGACGCTCACGTAGAAAAGCCCCGTCTGCGGACTGTAGGAAGGGCTCGTCCAGTCCACGCCTCCCGTGATGCTGGGATAGACTAAAGTCCCCGCGCCGAGAGTCGGCTCCTGATTCGGCGCGGGTATCGGGCGGCCGTTGGCATCTAGCCCCTTCGCCCAGGTTTCCTTCACAAACGGAACGCCGGTGATGAATTTCCCCGTGACGCGATCGAGCACGTAGTAAAAACCGTTGCGGTTCGCGAAGCCGACCAGCTTTCGCGGCTTGCCGTCAATCATTGCATTGAACAGAACGGCAGGCTCGTCCGAATCCCAGTCGTGGTCCTCGTGCGGCGAGAATTGGAAATACCACTTCAGCTTTCCCGTATCGGCATCCACAGCAATCAATGAGCAGGTGTAAAGGTTGTCGCCCGGCCGGTCGTCGTCGTTGAAGTCCGGAGCCGGATTTCCCGTGCCCCAATAGATCAGATTCAGCTCGGGATCGTAGGAGCCGTTGTTCCACGTCGTCGCTCCGGCGCTTTCGGCCGCGCCGTTGCCCCAGGTTTCCGCGCCAGGGTCGCCCGGCCTCGGAGTGGTCCACAAGCGCCAAAGTCGCTTGCCGGTCTTGGCATCGTACGCGTCGAGAAAGCCGCGGACCGCCGCTTCGCTTCCCGCAATGCCGACCACGATCTTCCCGTTCAGCGCGAGGGGCGGTCCCGTCATCGCATAGCCCATCACGTTGTCGGCGACGTGCACGTTCCAGCGCACGGCGCCCGTCTTCGAGTCGAGCGCAATGAGATGCGAATCAGCCGTGCCGATGTAAACCATATCGTCGAGAATCGCGACGCCGCGGCTCGTTGCATACAAACCGATCGACACAACGTGTTCGGGGAGAACCGGCGAGTAACTCCACAGCTTCATCCCGGTGCGCACATCGAGAGCCGTGACCGTGCTTGGCGGTTCGGTGATGTACATGACGCCGTCCGCGACGATGGGAGATGACTCGAGATTCGAGACCGGCTTCGACGGCTGGTATATCCACGCGATCTTCAAACTTGAAATGTTCTGGCGGTTGATCTGCTTGAGCGACGAATACTGCTGCGAGGAGTAGCTGCCGCCATAGGTCAACCAGCTCCCGGGTTCGCTTTGGGAGTGCAATATGCGCTCGTACGAGACGCTCTGTGCGAGAGAACACGCCGGATGCAAGGCAACCAGAACAAACAAAATCAGGGCGTATTTGATGATTTTCATTGGGCCCCCTTCAAGCTCGCAAGGTACGCGACCAGGTCGTTCACCTGCGGGTCGGATAATTTTCCCTTGAAGCTGGGCATCACGCTCTTGCCCGGCTCCTTTTTAAACTCCCGCAGATCGCTTTTCTGGAACGAATGGAATTTGCCCGTCGCGTCCTTGATCACGACGTGGAACGAATCCTCCACCACCCGCGTGCCATCGATCGCGTGCCCGTCCTTCGTGACGACGTGCACGAACATGTAATCGAGGAGTCCTCCGGTTTCAAGAAATACGCGCGCTTGCGGCAGATCCGTCCCTGGAAATAACAGGGCATTGCGCAAGTAACCGGCTCCGCGAAGCTGGCCAACCATTGTAAGTTCAGGCCCGATGCCGCTGCCCTCGCCGGCGATGATGTGGCATCCGGCGCAGCCGCTTGAGTCATAGACTTCTTTCCCTTTCGCCGGATCGCCGGTCACAGTGCCGGTATCCTTGTGCGTCAGCGTGAGAAGATACGCGATGATCTGCTGGATTTGCGTGGCATCGATCTGTCCCGCGAAGGCGGGCATGCCGCCGCTCATTCCGTTCTTGATCGTGTTCGCAACGGCCGGCGCGCCGAGCCGCATCGGAATTCCCTGAATGTTGGGACCCATTGCGCCGCCGCCATCGAGTCCATGGCACGTCGAGCAGCGCGTCTCAAACGCTTGCTTGCCCTGCTCGATGTCCGCGGGCGTCGGGTTGGCGATCGGCTCGTCCTGCTTCGCGTTCGGAAACGCAGATAGTGGATTCCCAGTCAGCCCCCACAGCGCGCAGATACACGTGACAATCCACACTCGCCGAATCGCCATCATTGAATTTCTCCCCAAACCGTGCGATAACCCGCCTGACCGGCGCATAGCATACTACTGGGAATTCGCGTAG
>JBEKBY010000054.1:0-4509 GCA_050015155.1 Candidatus Acidiferrales bacterium
TGACGATCGCATTTAAGGATCTCGCCCTAACCAACTGCGCCAAACGCGGAATGCCGCTCCAACGCATCAGCTTCACGCCGCATCCGGTGTGGGGCAAGACGGACGAGCAGATGTACGCCTACCTCGACGGAAACGATCCGGTCAGCGGCAAGCCATTGATGAAGGAAGTCGTCGACTCGCTGACGCGGCCGCTCACGGCGGACGAATTGAAAACAGGCACGGTCACTCCTCCGACCGGCGCGCCCACGTTCACCGACACGGCCGACAATTTGCAACAGTATTTCCTCGACAACGGCATGACGGACTTCATGCCCATTACGCTGCCCACCCAGGAAAAAGTGGACGCGATGCTGAAGGCCACGAGCCACAAGCCGGACGAAGTGGTCGGCAAGATGACGCCTGCACAGGGCGCGTTCCCTCCGTGGTCGTACACCGTCCAGCAAGTCGCCGTAAACGCCGTGATGGCGGGAGCGATTCCGGATTATTTCCCGACCATCCTGGCGATTGCGTCGACGGGAATTTCGGCGCTGTTCAGCTCGACGAACTCGCTCGTCTCCGCGGCCGTGATCAATGGCCCGGTCCGCGACAAACTCCAGATGAATTACGGCATCGGCGCCATGGGCCCGTTCAATCAGGCGAACGCCACGATCGGGCGCGCATGGACGCTCATGTCCAAGAATCTCGATGGCGGCGGAATCGCCGGCGAGACCTACATGGGTTCGCAGGGTAACGTCATCAACTACAACAACCTGATCATTCCGGAAAACGAGAAGGACAGCCCCTGGCCTCCGTTCCACGTCCAGAAGGGTTTCAAACCCGAGGAGAACATCATTAGCTTCTTCTTCGGATTCAACATCACGCAGGGACAGGGCGGCAAAGGCCTCGGAGTGAAACCGATTCCGCTGTACAACGTGGCGATGTCCGCCAACGTTGCGCCGTTCGCCGGGCTATTCGGCGCCTTGTTCATCCTGGACCCACTCGTGGCCAATGGCCTCGGGGATTTGGGTTTCAAAACCAAGGACCAACTCGCCGACTGGCTCGTGAAGAACACAACCGTCACGGTCAAGGACGTCAAAACCATGCTCTTCAGCGGTCTTCCCAGAGGTCCTGAAGCGGCAAGCCTGACGGATGATTCGGTGATCCCGAAATGGCCGAGGGCGGACTCGTACAACTTCGTCGTCTGCGGCGGCCAAACGAACCCGTATCACCAGCTCGCGAACATGAGCTATCGATTGAGCGTTTCAATCGATAAGTGGACGTGACCATCCGACTAGGATGGTCACACTGAGGAGGGCGATTTGGTGTTTTGCCCTCCGAACGTGTGTCTCCCCCATCCGGTTAGGATCGTCATCCCGCTTGCCCTGACGAAGGAAGGGAGCGACCAGCGGGAGCCGAGGGATCTGAAGTTTGCTAGCTGAAGGTTGTCGGTTTGGATGTGGGCCCGCAGCCTTTGCTGCGGGCCGTTTTGAACCGGGCCACGAGCGCCGGATGAATCGCATTCTGACGTTCGTGCCCTTGCGTGTTTGTGTGCTTTGCATCGCCCTCGTCGCAGGCGGTCAGACGAATCCGTTTTCATAGGTCGGAAACCTAATCTACCGCTGTCGGCTATTTCTTCTTTCCCTTGGCTAGATTTTCTTTCACGCGAAACTTCACGATCTCCCTTATCAAGTTGAGCGGGAGAGGCTTATCGAGCGGAAATTGGACCGACCCTTTGGCTCTCTTATACTTCGATAGCTGCTTATCGAACGCCGCCAGTGCAGACACACGGGGGTAAAAGCCGATATGGCGTTTGAAAGCTGCAAACCAGACCAGAATTCCATTGAAAGAAAACGCCGGAATGCGATAGCTGATCGTCTCTTCCGCTTCGGGTGCGGCCTGCCTTATCGTCAGGCGCATCTCCCGTAGAAGCACCTGCACGCCTTTCGGAAAACGGCTAATGTAATCGTCAATCGTCCTCGTAGTTTTTCTGTTCATACAGATCGCTTCGGATTCTCACGGCAGCGAGAACGCGATATATGTGTTGCCCGCTGTTTCAAAGATGTACTGCTTGCCGTCCACTTCGTAGCTGATCGGATTCGATCGGGCGGAGTGGCCAAGCTCGATGTTCCAGAGCGGCTTGCCTGTGTCGGCGTCGAGCGCGAAAAAGTTGCCTTCGTCCGTGCCGCTGAATACCAAGCCGCCCGCCGTCGAAAGCACGGGCACCCACGCCGGAGCGAGCAGCTTGAACTGCCACTTCAATTTTCCGGTCGTAGCTTCAAGTGCGCGAATCGCGCCGTAGGATTGCTCGCCAGCCAGCGCCCGAATTCCCCCGCCGCCGACAATTCCCTTCGGAGGTCCCGGTTCAATTTTGCCCGTGCCTTTGATGAAGTACGCGCCGGTCTCATGGACGCTCACGTAGAAAAGCCCCGTCTGCGGACTGTAGGAAGGGCTCGTCCAGTCCACGCCTCCCGTGATGCTGGGATAGACCAAAGTCCCGGCGCCGAGCGTGGGCTCCTGGTTGGGCGCGGGTATCGGGCGGCCATTGGCATCGAGTCCCTTGGCCCAGGTTTCCTTCACAAACGGAACGCCGGTGATGAATTTCCCCGTGACGCGGTCGATCACGTAGTAAAAGCCGTTACGGTTCGCGAAGCCGACCAGCTTTCGCGGCTTGCCGTCAATCGGCGCATTGAACAGGACGGCAGGTTCGTCCGAATCCCAGTCATGATCCTCGTGCGGTGAGAATTGAAAATACCATTTCAACTTTCCCGTATCGGCATCCACTGCAATGAGCGAGCACGTGTAGAGATTGTCGCCCGGCCGGTCGTCGTCGTTGAAGTCCGGAGCCGGATTTCCCGTGCCCCAATAGATCAGATTCAGCTCGGGATCGTAGGAGCCGTTGTTCCACGTCGTCGCGCCAGCGCTTTCGGCGGCGCCGTTGCCCCAGGTTTCCGCACCCGGGTCACCGGGCCGGGGAGTGGTCCACAAGCGCCAGAGTCGCTTGCCGGTCTTTGCATCGTACGCATCGAGAAAGCCGCGGACCGCCGCTTCGCTTCCCGCAATGCCGACAACAATCTTTCCATTCAGCGCGAGGGGCGGTCCCGTCATCGCATAGCCCATCACGTTGTCGGCAACATGCACGTTCCAGCGCACGGCACCCGTCTTTGAGTCCAGTGCAATGAGGTGCGAGTCAGCCGTGCCGATATAAACCATATCGTCGAGAATCGCGACGCCGCGGCTCGTTGCATACAAACCGATCGAGACGACGTGCTCGGGGAGAACCGGCGAGTAACTCCACAGCTTCATCCCCGTGTGCACATCGAGTGCTGTCACCGTGCTTGGCGGTTCGGTGATGTACATGACGCCATCCGCGACGATGGGAGATGACTCGAGATTCGAGACCGGCTTCGACGGTTGGTATATCCACGCAATCTTCAAATTTGAAATGTTCTGGCGATTGATCTGCTTGAGCGACGAATACTGCTGCGAGGCGTAGCTGCCGCTATAGGTCAACCAGCTCCCGGGTTCGCTTTGGGAGTGCAAAATGCGTTCGTACGAAACATTCTGTGCGAGAGAGCGCGCCGGATGCAAGGCAACCAGAACAAACAAAATCAGGGCGTATTTGATGATTTTCATTGGGCCCCCTTCAAGCTCGCAAGGTATGCGACCAGGTCGTTCACCTGCGGGTCGGATAATTTCCCCTTGAAGCTGGGCATCACGCTCTTGCCCGGCTCCTTTTTCAACTCCCGCAGATCGCTCTTCTGGAACGAATGGAATTTGCCCGTCGCGTCCTTGATCACGATGTGGAACGAATCCTCCACCACCCGCGTGCCATCGATCGCGTGCCCGTCCTTCGTGACGACGTGCACGAACATGTAGTCAAGAAGTCCTCCGGTTTCAAGAAACACGCGCGCTTGCGGCAGATCCGTGCCCGGAAATAACACGGCGTTGCGCAGGTAGCCGGCTCCGCGAAGCTGGCCAACCGTCGTGAGTTCCGGGCCGATGCCGCTGCCCTCGCCAGCGATGATGTGGCATCCGGCGCAGCCGCTTGAGTCATAGACTTCTTTCCCTTTCGCCGGATCGCCGGTCACGGTACCGGTGTCCTTGTGCGTCAGCGTTAGAAGATACGCGATGATCTGCTGGATTTGGGTCGCATCGATCTGACCGGCGAAAGCGGGCATTCCGCCGCTCATTCCGTTCTTGATCGTGTTCGCAACGGCCGGAGCGCCGAGCCGCATCGGAATTCCCTGAATGTTGGGACCCATTGCGCCGCCGCCATCGAGTCCATGGCACGTCGAGCAGCGCGTCTCAAACGCTTGCTTGCCCTGTTCAATGTCCGCGGGCGTCGGGTTGGCGATCGGCTCGTCCTGCTTCGCGTTCGGAAACGCAGATAGTGGATTCCCAACCAGCCCCCACAGCGCGCAGATACACGTGACAATCCACACTCGCCGAATCGCCATCATTGAATTTCTCCCCAAACCGTGCGATAACCCGCCTGACCGGCGCATAGCATACTACTGGGAATTCGCGTAG
>JBEKBY010000055.1:0-4502 GCA_050015155.1 Candidatus Acidiferrales bacterium
CGCGCAGGCTTTCTCCTGTAACCGCTAAATCTTCGCGCAGATCGAGCTTCGGGCGCAGCTCCGCGATCAGCCCTTGCCGGTCAACGATCGTTTTCGGGGGCGAAGACGAGCGCAGCCACTCGGCGAGCCGGTTTTCGCCCATGGGCATTCTCGCTGTTGAAAGCAGCTCGAAAAGGCAGCCGCGTCCGAAGAGATCGAGGTCGTCCGCATAGACGTGCTTTTCGTCGCGGAACCGTTCGCCTGAAGCGCCCGTGCCGCTCCAGCGGTCTTCCATTCGCGCGAAGCCCGATCGGTAAAAGGCGGCTGCCGTTTCCGCACGCGCGCGGGCGCGGATGGTCTGCTCGTGCAGAATCGCGAGGGCCGCGAACGCCGCCACAGGCAGGATCAACCAGTAGCCAGACAGGTGCCTTGCAAAATGGAGCCACACGAGCACGAGCGCGACGGCAACCACCGCGAGTTTCCAGTTCCCAAGGCGGACGTGTTGGCGTTCCTTGGCCGCGACCTTCCCGACGTGGACTTCGAGGCGGCTGGCATACTCCGCGCGTGGATCAGTCAAATCTGCCTCCCGATCAGCCAGCGTAGTCTACTCCACGCGGAATCTGGCCGCACGCCGCGGACTTCGGCGCTACAAGGTGCAGTCTGGGCATTGGTTGACACATTGGCCCAGCGCACGCAGAATATCGGAGCGTTGGGCTTGGCCCTGGGGCGCCTTTCCAATCGCAAATCCAATTGGGATGGGCGGGTGTGGATGGTCCGTTTCCATCCGGGCGAGGATTCCTCCAATGACTCGACGTGCTGGTCTTGCGCTCTTTGCAGCGCTCGTGCTTCTGTCCCCGTGGCCGCTTTCTTCCCAGTCCTCCGCTTCGCATAACACCCCGATTTCCCCTGAAGCTGGCGCCGGTGGATGCGCGCCACTCATCGCTGCTAGCGGCTCCGGCGGCTCTTCCGCAGCGCAGGCGGCGAGCGCGGCTCATGGCTTCGATCTCGCCAACCTCGATCGCTCGGTTTCGCCGTGCGACGACTTCGACAAATTCGCCACCGGCGGCTGGGTGAAGAACAATCCGATCCCGGCGGATCAGCCGGCCTGGGACGGTTTCAGCAAGCTCGTGGACGCCAACGAGCAGGAGCTCCATCAGATTCTCGATGACGCAGCCAAGGATAAGTCGGCCCAGCCCGGCTCGAACTGGCAGAAAATCGGCGACTACTACGCGAGCTGCATGGACGAAAGCCAGATTGAAACCGCCGGCCTGAAACCCCTCGATCCTGAATTGCAGCGCATCGCCGACATCAAAGATAGCGCCGGTCTCAACGCCGAAATCGCGAGGCTTCAGCGGATGGGAGTCAACGCACTTTTCGCTTTTGGCTCCGAGCAGGACTTGAAGGACAGCACACAAGTGATCGCCGGAGCAGGGCAGGGAGGCCTGGGGCTGCCCGACCGGCAATATTATGTCGATGACGACGACCGCTCGAAGCAGCTTCGCACCGGCTACGTCCAGCACATGACGAACATGTTCAAGCTGATGGGCGACAGCGACGCGGCGGCCGCCGCCGAGGCGACGACGGTGCTGGACGTCGAGACTTCGCTCGCGAAGGCATCGAAGAAACGCGAGGATTTGCGCGATCCCGAAGCGAACTATCACCGAATGCCGCTCGCGCAGCTCGACAGTCTCACTCCGCACATTTCATGGGTCAGCTATTTCAAAGAAATCGGCGCGCCCGCGCTGAAGGACACCGACATCGGCCAGCCCGATTTCTTCAAGCAAGCGGATGCGGATCTCGCCTCGATTGCGCTCGCCGACTGGAAGACGTATCTCCGGTGGCATTTGATTCACGACGTCGCGGGAGCGCTGCCCGCGAAATTCGTCGACGAGAATTTCAGCTTTTATAGTCAGACGCTCACCGGCGCCAAGCAGATTCTCCCGCGCTGGAAGCGCTGCGTTCGCTCCACCGACCGCCGCCTCGGTGAAGCCCTCGGCCAATATTACGTGCAGCGCTATTTTCCGCCCGAGGCGAAGGCGAGCGCGCTGGCGATGGTGCACAACCTAATGGCGGCTCTGCATGACGATCTCGCGACGCTCGACTGGATGAGCCCCGCCACGCGCGAACAGGCGACCAAGAAGCTCGCGGCGATCAATTTGAAGATCGGCTACCCCGACAAGTGGCGCGACTACTCGGCGTTTAAGGTTGATCGGGGTCCGTACGTCGAGAACGTGCTTCGCGGCGACTCATTCGAGTTCGCGCGCGACCTCGCGAAGATCGGCAAGCCGGTTGACCGCAACGAGTGGGGCATGACGCCGCCGACCGTCAACGCCTACTACAACGCTTCGATGAACGAAATCGTTTTCCCGGCCGGGATTTTGCAGCCGCCGTTTTTCGATCCGAAGGCCGATGACGCACTCAACTATGGCGGCATGGGGTCCGTAATCGGTCACGAGATGACCCACGGCTTCGACGATGAGGGCTCGAAATTCGATGCCCAGGGCAATCTGAGCAATTGGTGGACGGCGGAGGACCTGAAGAATTTTCAGGCGCGCGGCGAGTGCATCGCGAAGCAGTTCAGTTCGTTCGAAATCGAGCCCGGCCTCTACGGAAACGGCAAGCTCGAAGAGGGCGAAAGCATCGCCGATCTCGGCGGGCTCACAATTTCGCATGCGGCGCTCGAGAAGGCGCTCGCCGGCAAGCCCGCTCCGGCTCCCATCGACGGCTTTTCCGCCGAGCAGCGCTTTTTCCTCGGATGGGCGCAAATCTGGTCCTCGAATTTCCGTCCGGAATACGCGCGCCTGATCGGCAAGACGGACCCGCACCCGCTGGATCAATTCCGGGTGAATGGGCCGTTCTCCAACATCCCGGCATTCGCGAAAGCGTATGGCTGCGGCGCGGATTCGAAAATGGTCCGGCCAGAGGAGCAACGCTGCCGCATCTGGTGACGATCCAATCAGGATCGTCATCCTGAGGCGGACGGGCTGCGTCCGCCGAAGGATCCCTCTGCTCCTTTAGGTCGATGAGCGGCAGAGCGAATCGTCGCGTGCGCGCTACTTCTTCTTCGCCCCGAGAATCCGTTCGATCTGCTGGAAGTGGTTGAGGTCGTGCCCTGCGAACATCCGCACGATCGTCTCGACAGTCTCCGCGCCGCGCTCGCTGTGCATCCCGTGCTGCTTCCACTGCTCGGGCGTGAGCGTCTTGAGCAGCGCGAGATTCGCCTCGCGCAGGGCGCGGTACTGCTCGAACGATTTTTTCAGGTCGCGCTTGTCATAGTGCAGCGCCGTCACCCACACATCCTGATCGAAGCCGATGATAGGCCCTCCCGGCGCGCCCAGGATGGCGCGAATGCGGTAGCCGCCGACGAGCTCCGTATCCGCGATGTGCGCCACGATTTCGGAAATCGACCACTTTCCCGGGGCCGGGCGCTTGCGCGCCTTCGCTGCGCTCACGCCTTTCAGCAGCTTTGCTAATTTCGCGGGTGCCGCGGCTTGCAATTTCAGCGGGTCGCTCTGCTGCACATGGCTGTACATTCGCTTGCGATACTCTTCTGCGGTTTCCGGCATGATTTTCCTCCGTGGGGATTCACGAATTCTTGCCGCTGATTCTAGGACAGACGCCGCGCCACGAGAACAGCCACGCTCGGCCAATGGGCGGGTGCGCGAGAGCCAAATTGGATCGGCAAGCCGCGGGCGGTTACTGCGGGCGAGATGCCGACGCCTGTGTTCTGGTCTTGTAGGGGCGCAGCACTGCTGCGCCCGGCAAAATTGTTTGAGGCGGCTGTGCTATTAGCCGAGGCGCTGGCAGGTGCGGCCGTAGGGGCGCCTGACCTACGAAGGGCTGGCGAACGCGGGTGATGTATGGGCGGCATCGGGAGGGCCCTCGCTGTTTCCCATTCTGGAAACTGAGATTGCCTCGCGCAGGAGGCGTCTGCGTGCGCGTCGTACAATTTAATCAGTATTTCGAGGCACCGCAGCCGGCTTGGGAATCGATCGGCTGCGTGCTTCGGTGCGCAGTACTCTCAGAGGCGAAGTCTATGGCGCCCAAAACGGCGGACGTGCGTCCGCCCACCGACAAACCAGCCGCGCACGCGTCCGCGCAGCGGCCGGCCACACCCGAAGAGCAGGAACTGGCGCGCAAGCGCGAGGAGCAGGCCGCGCTCGAAGCCGAGCTGGCCGACCGCGAACTGCGCTCTGCGAACCTCCGCGCGGAACTCGGCGCCTTCGAGCGCCAATATCTGCACTTTGTCGGCTCGCGCTACGCCGATCTTGACGAATACAAAGCCCAGATTGCCGAGCGACTGGTCGCCGAGCAGCCCGGCAACGAACGCGCCCAGCAGGCGGCCCGCGATGCCCGCGCCCGCGCCGACGAAACGAAGTCCGCCGCTGGAGAGAAAGCCGCGCAGGAGCCACGCGCGTTCAAGTCTTCGCCGGAAATGAAGCGGCTCTACCGCGAAGTCGCCAAGCGCATCCATCCCGATCTCACGTCCGATCGCGACGACCGCGCGAAGCGCCAGCAGTTGA
>JBEKBY010000056.1:0-4053 GCA_050015155.1 Candidatus Acidiferrales bacterium
TGCGCTCCCGGCGTCTCCTATATTCCCTACACCACTTTTGGCCTGATCAGCGTCATCGTCGTCGCTGCCCGCAGCGCGCAGCAGACCGAAGTGAGCGGAACGGCCGTAACCCCACCGACCGATGCAGGTTCAAGCGTCGGTGACCAGAACTCGCCCGGCGCCATCACCGTGAACGGAGTCTAAACATGCCGGATTTTTTCTGCAACGGTTACAGCTGTGAATGCGGCACGAGAGTTCGGGTGCTGCACTGGGACAAATCTAAACCTGCCCCGCCGGCGCCAGAGTCGGGCTATCGGGTACATTGGGCGTGTCCAAAATGCGGGAGGTCGCGCTGGCTAACATGGCAAGAGATTCTCGATCTTCCGCTGACCTGGGATGAACTGACAGGCACGCTCACACTTGTGCAAGGGCGCGGAGCGTGAAGCAATGAGGCGGCCGCCCCCGAACGCAACTCCTCCGCGAGGCGTAGGCTCAACTCAAGCACTGATCCGGACTCGGGGCAGGAAATCTGGCGACGGGGGTCGCTCAAATCCCGCCCCTAGTTTTTCCTCTTTGGTAACTTGCGGGGCTTCACCAGGGTCTCTACTGTCGAGCGTGTGCCGCTTTAGTGCTCAGGGCAGGGCGTCCCAACCCAGAATCCACAAAAAACGGTGTTCGGGGCGCCATTCGCCATTTACCGACGAAGGGGAACGCGCGACCATGCAGGACCATCTCCGGACGTCATTCCTTGCTCATGGATACACCGAAGTTCTGATTGTCCGGCTCAGTCACTGTGCGAGCGATTGGCGGGCGATGCGGCCGGTCGGCGACGAACAGTGTGCCTGCCCCCGATGCGGCGAATCAGTGACGGCAAAAATTCTCGGTCACGGTTTCACTCGCCGGCGGGACTTTCCTCCCTTTGAACAGACGGCGTGGCCACTACGCTTCCGCGACTTCGATCCGGCTCCGATGTTCCGCCGAAAACGTCGTCATCACCCCGACTTTAGGCACCGCAAACTGCAGACGTGTTGGGAATGAGCTCACCGTTCGGGGTAAACTGAAAAACGTGAAACGTCTCTCCAGCGACGAGCTCGACAAGATCGGCGACCGCCTGGCCGCGATCGAGCTAGAGGAAGAGACTTTGCGCGATCAGCTCAAAGAGCAGATCGCTGAGCATGGCTTCAGTCCTCCCAAATCCGAAAAGAGCCGGCGGCTCGAAGGCTCAGAGTACCGCTTCACACTCTCCAGTAGCTGCAGCTCTGTCCTAACAATTCTCCGTAATCTCGATCGGTTTACATTACAATTCCCCACAGCACCAGAAACCCCAACTTTCTGTGGAGGTCACTATGACACCGAAAACCGCTTTCAACCTGGCCGGCGCCACTCGGGAAGAGTGCTGCAATCTCTATCTCCAAAGCCTCGGCAATCCCGAAACCCGACGCATGCACCCGCTGATCCCGACCGGCACCATCACCGTGGAGGATCTGAAAATCGACTTCAAAACTTGGTATGGCGGCGTGTTGGCTCTCGCGCGCGCGATTGACCCGGACGTGGGCTCGCCATTGCCGAAATACGGTGAACTGGAGCAGGTGATTTCGAAGAGCACATTCGTCGATCAGGTCCGCGGCGCGATCGAGAAGGCGGCCTAAGTCCTTCCCCCGAAGCGAATGACGGGCGACGGGCGTCGCCACTACCCTTGTTGACGGCGCCCGCATCGGTGCTAGAACTTAGATGTGGGCCGCGGATCACGCCGCGGCTCGGGCGGCGCTTTTGAGGAAATGGCACGCACGCAGGCCATTACCGACCCGACACTACACCGGGCCGATCTTACGGATTCAGCACTCGGCTGGCCTCAGCTCTGCTAACAGGAATTGTGCTTCGGGGTCCAACCGGGCGCAGATCAGCTTGACCATTTGCTTGGCCAGCGGATCGCCGGGGTAAAGGCTCTCGCGCAGCATCACCCTATCGACCATGCCCGGGGTCAATTCGAGTTCGCATTCGATCTCGAGGATTACACTCTGTAACTGTTGCGCTGCTTCTAGCTTTGTCATGGCTGTCTCCCCTTGCCTCTGAAATAGCCTCATGCCGACTTCTTCTTGATCTCCCGCCAATGCGCTTCCATACGGTGTCGCGCCGCTTCAATCTGCGCCCACTGTTCGTTGCTCTGGTAGGCCGCGGAGTTGTCGTAACAGCTCTCCCGCCGGCGCCGGCGTCGCTTGCGCGATGATGCCCAACCAACGGCAAGCTCCGCGAAAAACATCAAGAGCAAAGCCGCTGTGACCATAGGTTCCTCCTCGGCAAAAGGGGCGAAAGGGGCTCTCGCGAAACGGGGGAAGGCTAGAGCCCCTGCCCTCTGATTTCAATTCGGGCTTCTGCGGATCCGGCAGATGCGGCCGGCTTTCGCGGCGGATCCAGGGGCGGATCGAGCGGCTGCAGCTCCGCTCTTAAGCTGTTAGCCAGGTCGAGCATCGCGGCCGCTCTGCGCATGTCATCTTCGTTGACGATGTCGTATCTTCTGAAAATCGACGCGGTTTTATGCCCAGTCACGCGCATGGCGACGGCCTGAGTTACCCCGGCACGCACCAACCCGCGCACCGCTGAACGCCGGAGGTCATGGAATAGGAGCCCCTCGCATCCTGCATTTTTCGTTGCGCTTGCCCAGGCCCGCCGGAAGTCCACAATGGGGCGACCTCCGCGGGTAAACACTCTTTCTTCGGGCGTTTTGCCCGCCAGGAGCGGTCCAATAAGCTGATAGACCGTGAACGTCATCGAGACCGTGCGTCCCTCACCGTTCTTAGTCTCACCGCTCAGGAGTGAGATCTTCCGCTCGACCATATCGACCTGGCCGACCCGAAGTCCTAAGAGCTCGCTTTTTCGCCACCCGTAATTGAAGGCCATTTCAAAAAGCGTTCGCAACCAGCGGCCGATTCTCCCGGTCTCGCGCGCCAGGTCCGCATACTTCTCGTCTTTTAGAAAGCCTGAGCGGGTATTCGATTCCCTGAGCATGGGGAAGAAGGGGATGTCCGCTAGCTTGAGAGCGCCTTCCCTCACGGCCAATTTGTACATTCGTTTCAGCACGGACAGTTCCCGGTTGACCGTCGCTTTCGCGGCGCCCTCGGCCAGGCGTGCGGTCACGTAACTGCCGATCTGCTGAGTTTGAAGGGTGCTGGCGCGCAGCTCCGCGAAGACTGGGGCTAGGTGCCTACTCCATCGGATCCGCAGATTGCGGACGTCCTTGCGATTGATCAGGTAGTCGCGCTCGATGCCTTCATAGAGCTGGCCAACCGATATTTTGAAAGCCGGAGAGGTAAGAGGGAGTTGCGAAGTGGCGGAATGCCACTCCAGCCGGAGCGCTGTGGTCATTTGATCCTCCGTGAGCGATCGGAGTCCTGTTAACCAGCGCATCATAGTGCTCACACGGATAGTAGTCAACACTTATTTCTTGCCAGTCGATGCCGTGTAGACGTATCATGGTCATCGGGTCACAATGTCGGCGTGAAAGCTCCCGACCCGCTGGTCATGTTTGGACAACGAATCCGCGAATTACGGCTGAAGGCGGGATTGAGCCAAGAGGCCCTGGCCGACCTGGCCGGTATTCATCGTAACTATCTCGGGGAAACAGAGCGCGGCCTGCGCAACATCTCCGTGCGGAATGTCCTCAAGATCGCCGCAGCTCTCCAGGTCAAACCCGGCAAGCTCTTCGAAAAGTGCTGAGGGGCAAAAGAGTGGCGCCTCGCTCACGCCACCAGCCGAGGCGCCGGGTCCTTTAGGAGTTAAACCATCCTACAAACAAGATTACTTCTTGGGCAAGTCAATCGCCACCCACTGCAACGTGCGACCATCCTCGATTGTGTTGGTCGACTGCACGACGAAGCCGTTTTTCGACTGGTAATAGACGTACAGTTCGCCTCCGTCGTAGTAGTACATGCTGTTGTTGACATTCGTGGAAGTCAACGATACGGAATAGTTCGCGGACCAGCCAGCTGGGAGCAGCACGGTACAGGAGGCCTGCGGAAGCCCTTCCTGAGCGAGAGTGCATGTCCCCATCGCGATACGGAGGTTTGGTGCTTGCGC
>JBEKBY010000057.1:0-3775 GCA_050015155.1 Candidatus Acidiferrales bacterium
CATGGTCGAACTCGTCAGGCACCGCCAGACGAAAGGGGCGGCAACAGATACGTTCGACCTACAGCCACCGCGCCACACTCCTACTCTACCGAAACGCGCCGTTCGCGAGCGGCGATGAAGCGGTAGTCTCCGTCGTCGCCGAACCCGGCTCCAAGAGCTGTGGGCGATATTTGCAGGCGCGAGAGTCCTTGTCTGTCCTGCGGAGTCCCCTCCTGTCCGCTGGAGTCCCCTCCTGTCATCATGGCGCACCGGGGGAGATAAAGATGAGAACTTTTCGCGGTGGAGTGTGTGTCTTCAAAAACAGTTGAAACAATACGCTTAGTCAAGTTGCGCAGCTTCGCTGTCACTGGGCCTTGATCAGCCGAGCCCGCACCTCGAAGTATCCGGCGACATAGCCTCCTCCTCCTGCGGTTCCCCAAAGGCAGTAAAGCTGCTGGTCATCTGAAATGCGCGCAGCCACGCCGTGCGTCCCTCGACCTTCGAACACGGCGCGCGCGGTCTCCGGTTCGAGAGAGTATCCGGCCGGCGGGAGGTAGTAACCGAAAGACGTCCTGCTCGAATGCGCTCGACTGGTCAGCGATTTGCTTTCCGTCTTGCACACGACCTCATCTGCTTTGAAATTCGCGCAGGCGCCGAAAATTTTTTGTATCGTCGGGCAGGGAGTGGCGGCGGTGCATGACAGGGGAGTCGCAGCCGCGACTTCTGTCGAGGCGAGGGCGCAGAGGACGAGCAATGATGCGGTGAATTTCATTTCGGAGTCCTCGCCGCGAAGGTTTAGATCGCGGTATGACCCGCAAATGCGGCGTGAAATCCTCGATAGTGTGGCCAAAGCGAGAAGGGGGCCTGCCTCACTCTGCGTGGGTCTGCCGCTGAAGCCGCTTATCACAATATTCACGCGCCCCCGATCGGCCCGGCTTCTCCAGCTCGACGCTGAGCCGCAAACTGGTGCGTGCGGCTTTGGGGTTACTGGGGCGGTGCATGCATTTCATGCCGCAGGCGCGTAAGGCGGCGGCGAATGCCAGTTCTCACTTTTGTTCAGGCCAATAAGCGAAAACTCGAACAATATCAAAGACGGAAACGGAGTGGCGCGCCCGAAGGGAGGGACGCTGATTATCGCAATATCAATGGCTTAGCCGCGGCGCGTGTGCGGGTTCCTGATCTGCGCGGTGAAGAATTCGAGGAAGCGGTAGGCGGCGCGCGCGCCGGCGGCGGCGATGAGGGCCGGAGCGCGCGATGCCGCGATCGTGGTGAGCTAGTTCATGGCGTCCTCACGTCGCGCACCGGTCGCTTGTCGGGCGGGAACAGATGCTCGGGGTCATGGACCCAAAGGAACTTCACTTCGTGCTTCTGGCAAAGCGCCAGAGCGAGCAAAAAGGCTTCGACGACGGGTTCGCCAAATTCGAATTCGGTGCGCGTCCGCGCCGATTCTCCACCCTCGCTGCCCAGGTACGGCACGATATAGCCGAGCACACGGCTCCGATCCTCCGGGCTTGGGTACACTCTGAACTCGGCGACGCGGGCGTCAGTCGAAGCCTCGTCCCGATGCTCGATAATGCGGGTCATGAAAGCTCCTCGCCCCGGGGGCGGCTCCGCCGTTGTGCAAGACGCGTTCTGTTTCCTGATCTGCGCGGTGAAGAATTCGAGGAAGCGATAGGATGCGCGCGCCGGCGGCGACGACCGGGGCAGGGACATGACAGGCGATGACGGGGGCGAGCTGGTTCATTTCAGCCGCCCGATGTCTTTGCGGATTTTCTCGGCGCGGGCGCGTAACGTAAGCGCTTCGTCGCCCTTCGCGTCCTTCAGCTTGCTTTCGATCTCTTGCAACTCGGCGTGAAGCCTCCGCATATGGGTTGTCCAGACAGCGGGAATCTTTTCCACGGGGGCCATGTCAACGCTCCCTTTTCGATAGCCGAAAGCCGAAGTCCGGGGTCGTCGGATTTTCCATACGTGCCGAACGTCAGGAGGGAAGAGATTAAGCGGATCGTTCACCCATAGACTCGCAATGTGTTCGTGCTCGCAGAGCGCAAGCGCATCAAGAAACTCCTATGCGACGGGCACGCTCACTTGCTCCATCGTGGTTTCGTCTAGGATCACTTGGTCGGAAATGACGCAGCCAAGCACATCGCCGTGCAGCGCTCTGAAGACCCGCAGTTCGAGCACGGTGGGGGTAATGACCCGACGATATTCGATGATGCGGGTCATGATCGAGCCCCTTCGTCCTTTGGGGGCGCGCCTTTCTCAATTCGTTCGAGCTTCGCGACAAAGCCTTCAACGTCTGTCACGGTTTGCAGGTCGACCTCGTCATCGACCGTTGTCGCGCGGATGGCGCGCCCGGATTGGTTCTGGAGCCACGCCATGAGGATCAGCGCGAAGGTCGCACCGTGCGCCGGGAAATACGTGATGAAGAACTCAGGAAGCGAATACCCGACCGATTCCCGCTGGGAATAGGCCATCCCCGCCTGTCGAAGCGACTGGGCGAACGCTCGAACTTCTTCCTGGAATTGGGGGTCGTGCGCCGGCGGATCGTCGCGGGCTCGCACGAGTTCGATGCTGATCTGCTCCATCCAGCACCCTCGCGCGCTCCCTTCACCATTTGATAAACGACATTATTATCACATGTAATCTGCACCATCAAAACACCAGGGGTAAACGCTCGGTCAGCCGCGTGATCTCTCGGTTAGGAAGCTGTCGATTCGGCCGCCGGCTTGCGAGGCCGCCCGGCCTTGCGTTTGCCGACGCTCGGCGACGCGGCGCTCTTCCTCGCTCCAGCCTTTGCCCGTATCTGACCAAGTCCAATCCTCTTCGCCAACTCCGATCGCTGCGCCGCGTAATTGGCGGCCACCATCGGATAATCGGGCGGCAGGCTCCACTTCGCGCGATACTGCTCCGGCGTCATGCCCAGCACCGTCAGGTGACGCCGCAAGGATTTGAATTTCTTGCCGTCGTCTAGACAGACGAGATAATCCGGCGTGATCGACTTGCGAACCGAAACGGCCGGCGTTGCCGGCTCGGGCGCGGGCGGCGCGGCCTCCCCGGCTGCAACCTTCACCAACCCCGCATGCACGGACTGAATCAGGGCCGGCAGTTCAGCCAACGGCAAAGAATTGTTGGCGACGAAGGCCGAGACGATCTCGCCCGTCATGGCGAGCGCGTCGACGGACTCAGATGTGGATTGGGGCATGCCAGGACCTCAAGTGTTGGCGGGAAATTTCGATATTCCCCTGGATCGATTCAGCGCGAGCACGACGAAGGCGACTAACTTGCCGTGCTCCGCGTAATCCGGCGTCGGCTCCCTGCGTCGTCTTGCTCCTCAGCTCGCGCTTTCGCCGCTGGCGGCTTTCCGTTGATCCGCGACTTCAACACGTTGGACGCCTTGAAGACCAGCACGCGGCGGGGCGGGATTGGCGCTTCCACGCCGGTCTTCGGATTGCGTCCGATGCGCTGGCCTCTCGAGCGGACCACGAAGTTGCCGAATGAGGAGAGCTTGACCGCCTCGCCAAGCGCGGCCGCGTCACAGATTTCGTCGAGAACGGCCTCAACCAGTTCCGCCGCTTCAGTGCGCGATAGGCCGATGCGGTTATAGACGACTTCGGACAGGTCGGCGCGGGTGATGGTCCGTGCGGATTGTCGGTCGCTCTTTGCAAAGGACATGACACCCCCAAAAAAGACAACTCGCCTGTGACCGCAAACGCCGTGTGGGCTTTGCCCGCCAAACAACAACGCGAACGGCTCCCAAGAAAGCTTAAGCGCCGCGATCTCGAAACGAAGATTATAC
>JBEKBY010000058.1:0-3568 GCA_050015155.1 Candidatus Acidiferrales bacterium
ACCGCTATCTACAAGTGGCTGGCCACCTGGAACGGTGAACCCACCCCGTTTGTCTGGAAGGCCTCGGCCGACGTCATTCTCGACAAGGTCCGGCGTTGTAAAGAATTATCTGAGACAGGAGACTAGGTGTCGATTGGCAGACCATCCGATTCCCTGCATTCAAGCTGGTGTTAAACTGCGTGAACGTCAGATATGAATTATCGACTGTGATTCCAGTACCGGCTCGGCGTGACCGAGTCAGCCAGGCAGACAAGAACCTCGTAGCGGCGCTGTTCCCTCGCTGCTGCGAGGCTCATCGCCCGTGGATTGCGAGGACAAATGAACACTAACGCGGAAACCTATGAAGCAGCGCTCGAGCGCGTATGCACAACCACCATTGCCAGGACTGCTGCGGCCGTCGATCATGACGGCTCTTTTCCATTTGAATCGATCGAAGCGCTGAAATCGGCCGGGCTGCTCGGCGCACTCAGCTCCTTGGAGTCGGGAGGTCTCGGCCTCGGCTTGGCGGGAGCGGCTCGAATCGTTCGCCGCGTCGCCGAGGAGTGCGGGTCCACCGCCATGGTGCTCACCATGCACTACTGCGGGGTTGCCGTTCTTGAGGCCCATGGGCCAATCGGCGTGCGTCGCGACGCCGCGTCCGGCGCTCACCTGAGTACCCTTGCGTTTAGTGAGGCGGGTTCGCGCAGTCACTTCTGGTCTCCCGCGAGCACGGCGAAAGCACGCAACGGACACGTTGTTCTGAATGCGGCCAAGAGCTGGGTCACGTCAGCGTCGCGCGCCACGGGGTACGTGTGGTCGTCCAAGCCTCTCGCGGCGGAGGGACTTAGCACGATCTGGCTCGTTCCCGCATCGTCCCGGGGCATGGAGGTTCGAGGAACCTTCGAAGGATTGGGGCTGCGCGGCAACGATTCGTTGCCCGTAACGGCAACCGATGTGGAAGTCCCTCCCTCGGCAATGCTCGGTAGCGACGGTCAGGGTTTCGAAATCATGATGAGCGTTGTCCTGCCGGTATTCGCGGTTCTTAACGCCGCCTGCTCGAACGGACTGATGGCAGGAGGGCTGCGCCGCACGGCGGAACACGCGGGCAGCACCCGCCATTCCGACACCGGCGCGTCGCTCGCCGACCTGCCCACCATACGTAACTACATCGCGCGCATGCAGGTGAAGGCGGATATGTCGAACGCACTGCTGTCCGAAACCCTCGATGCGATTGCCGAACAGCGTCCGAACGCCACGTTGCGTGTGCTCGAGTCCAAAGCCGCCGCTGGCGAGACTGCGAATGAGGTACTCGACCTCGCCATGCGCGTTTGCGGCGGCGCCGCTTTCCGTAAAGACGTGGGCGTGGAGCGATACTTCCGTGACGCCCGGGCCGCGGGCATTATGGCCCCGACCACGGATGTTCTCTACGACTTTATCGGCAAAGCCGTTTGCGGCATGCCGCTGTTTTAAAGGAGCCGTGCCATGAGCCACATACCTCTCCTGTTAGGGGCGGTCGCCTACGACCCGAAGGTAGTTACAATCTGGGACGGGTTTCAGCAATACTTTGCGGAGCGCGGCCTCGCTTTCGATTACATCCTCTACACGACTTACGAACGCCAGGTGGAAGCTCATTTCGCCGGGCACATTGACGTCGCCTGGAACTCGCCCCTGGCATGGCTCCAGTCGGAGCGCCTCGGGGGGATGCTGGGGCGCCGCGCCGAAGCCATCTGCATGCGCGATTCGGACCGCGATCTGACTTCGGTTGTCATAGCGCGCAATAACGATGCGATCCGAAACGCCGCCGATCTGAAAGGCCGGAGGGTGGCGGTGGGAGCGAAAGACTCACCTCAGGCGACCCTCATTCCCCTGTACTTTCTGGCGCAGCAGGGTCTGGAGCCGTACCGTGATTTCGAAGTTATCGAGTACGACACATTACGCGGAAAACACGGGGACCATATTGGCGGGGAGCGTGACGCGGCCCGAGCGCTCCTGCGTAGCGAATGCGACGCTGCCTGCATGATCGACAGCAACCATTTGCTCTTTATCCAAGAGGGTACTCTCCCGTCCGGTGCCACGCGAAGCATCGCGCAAACCGGGCTGTACGACCACTGCAACTTCACCGTGCTGGACAACGCGCCGGCGGAACCAGTCACGCGGTTTCGGGATCTGCTCCTCGAAATGTCTTACTCGGATTCAAAGGTTCGGAGGCTCCTCGATCTCGAAGGGCTGAAGCGATGGCTGCCCGGTCGAACTGAAGGGTATAAGCTTCTTTCGGAAGCCGTGGCGAAATTCAATTACCTGGAGGCGTTTGTCTCTTCCGTGGCTGGCCGATGCGCATAGACCTGGCGAATCTCGGTTTCGACCGCGGCGGGTCGTTGCTGGTCAAGCGAGCTCTAAGAATCGCCCCGGATCGAGAAACCATCACGGTTTGCGGAAAGGCTTCCGACCTCCCTGTGCATCTGCGAGCGTGGTGTCGGGCCGAGGGACATGAGATTTTCCAGTCTGACGCCGATCCGGGCTGTGCGGTTATTCTCAAAGGTTCCGCCAACGCCCAGCGCTGGTCCGGAGCGGAACGCGCCGGCCGCGCCGATCCGCTCGCGGCGGCTGCGATCGTCGACCATCCACCGCAGCGTTGGGGGCTGGCCGCTCGCGGTGCCCTCGTCGAGTCAGGATCGCCGGAATTCCATTTCGCTCTTGCGGAAAAGATGGAGGTTTGGTCGCCCGATGCAGTTCGGATCTACGCGCAGGCTGCGGCAGCGCAGTGGGACCCCGCGACCGCGATACCGTGGGATTCAGAATTCGATCTGCCCGACGAAGTGGAAGAGGCGATCGTTCAGATCATGACTTACCTCGTGGAGAATGAGATGGCAGCCCTGATTGTGCCGAGCCGCTTCATCGCTCAGCTCCATCCGCATTTCCGTGAAGTCATGCAGGTCCTGGCAATCCAGGCGGCTGATGAAGCGCGGCACGTTGAGGTATTTACGAGGCGCGCTTTGCTCAAGCGCCACGATCTCGGCCTGTCCACGGCGGGGGGACAGGCATCGCTGCAAACGCTGGTGGACGAGCCGAACTTTGCGATTGCTTCATTTCTGCTTTCCGTACTGGGCGAAGGAACTTTTTTGTCACTACTTTGGTTCATTGAGAGGTTTGCACCTGACCCGATCACGGCCAGAGTATGTCGGCTGGCTGCACAGGATGAGGCGAGGCATGTCGCATTCGGAATGTCGCATCTCCGCGAGCACATCAGCGCTGACCCTTCCCTTCGCGAGGTACTCACTAATGCAGTTCGTCGACGTCACGAGTCCCTTCGGCACACTGCCGGGTTGAATGCAGAGGTCTTTGAGGCGCTGGTGCTGATGGCGGCGGGATCGTGGGAGCCTGCAAGCCTTGGACGGGGCCATGATGAAGTGGCCGCGTTAATTCAGAGTATGCACGTAAGCCGCAAGAAGCGTCTCATCCATCTCGGATTCGACGACAGCGAGGCTGAAGAGCTGTCGTCTTTACACACGCGAAATTTCATGTAGCGCGTAATAATAGCTCCAGACAGATCCCCGCCGCAGCGCCGGATCTCGGCCGGTCACGTTAACCG
>JBEKBY010000059.1:0-3542 GCA_050015155.1 Candidatus Acidiferrales bacterium
GGGCAAGCACTAGGCTGCTGAGGGCGAGGAAAGTCAGCACGATCGGGCCGAGAACAAAGCCCAGCGGCTTGCGGCGCAGCAGCAAAATCGCGGCAATCACAAAGGCCGGTACTCCGAAGGCCAGATCCAACACCGCGACCGCCTCAGTCAAGCGGCCGGAATCGTGGACGGCTTGCGGTACCCGGCCCGCGAGCAGGGCGGGAATGATCTCCCACAGCCAGTGGAAGACGGTGACCATGCCCATCAGCAGGAGCACGATGGCCGTGATTTTCACGGGAGTGCGCGGACCGTAGCGGCGGGCAGTCTCCGTGGTGGGCAGCGCCAGAAGACCTCCCGCGAGGGCGTAGAAACTGAGTCCCAGAACGCCGCAGTACACGAGAAACATCGAGTTGAAGTGAATGGCGAGTGCGTAGTTGAGGAAATCGTAGAAAAGGTAGGCAAGCGTTCCCATCCACACCAGTCGTGCCGCAACCGAGCCGCGAAGAGCGAGGATGGCGCCTATGACCAGAACGGGCACGATGACCACCAGATTCCCCGCGTCGTTTCCGATGCCCAGAGCAGCTTGCATCCGGGTGTCACCTGCATACGTGGACGGAAGGAAGAGTCCTCCGAGACAAGCAATAGCGAGGATGACAGCCAGTGGGAAGCTGAGCCACAGCGCCCACCGGCCGGGTTCGGCGTTGTTCATGATCGCTCCACCAGGCTCAGACGTTTCGAAATCCTAACGGGGTTCCGGCATTCGACTCCTCGGAGACGTGCGCCGCGGGTAACGGCCCGTGATCTTGCGGACAAACCCGTGAAAGCGATGGAAGCCCGCAGTCTCCGGCCAAAACATAAACGGACACTGCCCCGGAACCACCTGAATCCCCCGCTCCGAGCAGAACTGGACTGCCTTGGAGCTAACCGAGCCTTTGCCTGCCGCCCGGTACATCCAAACCCGCCGAATGCCCGCCACGGCGCAGTCGTTCACAACTGTTTCCGTGGCTTCCGGTGAAGTCATCAGCAGCACTGCTTCGACCGGAGGCTGGATGTCCTGCACGCGAGCGAAGCATTGTCTTCCCTGCACCTCTGCGGCGTTGGGATTCACGGGAACGACGTCATACCCACGGCGACAGAGTTCTTCAAACAACTTCACGCTGAAATTCGCTGGATCCCGCGAGATCCCTGCCATCGCAATACGTTTCTGAGCCAGGAAATCCTCGATGGTTCCGAGCGATGCACGCTGCGTTGCCATATCGCCTCCTTAGTCTGAGCAGACACCTGATCGACAGTCTTATCTGTCATTTCTACCTGCCCGCGCCGCAAAGGTCTGTGATCAGAGACACGTGCGCGCAAAATGTATACGAGCCCTGCGTTTGCAATCAGCCTATGTTGTCTTGCTCGCCTGTAACAGTTCCGGCGCCACCAGGACGAGATTCCCCACGACCTGACCACTTTCGAGGAGCGCATTGGCGCGCGCCGCTTCGAGTAGCGGGAACTCGCCGCTGATCACCGGCCGAATCTTGCCCTCCTGGAGCAACCGGAAGAGGACAGCCCAATCCTCCAGAAACGGCTTTCGGTGGAAGAGCACGGATCCTGCCCCGTAGGGCTTGATCCTCTTGCCGTTCGGTAGCAGGTTGAGCACGAGCATTTTGGCTAGAAGACGCAGCGTGGCGCGCATGCTCAGGGGATTGCCGTACTCCACTAGCACGCCTCCCCGTCGCAGCAGCGGGAAGGCCTGGTCGACGTAATCGCCGCCCATGCCGTCGAAGACCGCGTCGAGTCCACCGGGCTCGGCCCGACGAATTACCTCCACGAAATCCTGAGTGCGATAGTCGATCGGCGTCGCGCCGTATTCGGCCAGGATCGCGTGTTTGCTCTTGGAAGCGATTCCATACATCGTGAGGTTGGTAAGCCTGCCGAGCTCTAAGAAGGCCGTCCCGCACCCGCCGCTCGCGCCGATGATGAGCACCTTGTCGCCCGCTTTGACTTTCGCGGATCGATGCAATATTTGATACGCCACGACGTAGTTCAGCAGCAATGGGACCGCTTCGGCTGGATTGAGGGACGGAGAAACTGGAATGATCTGGTTTTCACGAAGGTAGACATACTCGGCATAGCCTCCGACGATCAGATAGGCCGCCACTTTAGCACCTGGAGCGGCTTGGGTAACGCCAGGGCCGGCCGCATCGACGACGCCGACGATGGCGTAGCCCGGCACGAAGGGTACCTTGGGCGCGAAGGGGCTGAGTCCGTAGCGCGCCTGCACGTCAGGCAGGCAGACACACGTGGCGAGAACCTTGACCCGGACTTCCTTTGCCGCCGGATCCCGCAGGTCGCACTCGGTAATTTCGAGATTCTCGGGTGGGCCTCGTTTGCTGACGACGATACGCTTGTATTTCATCGGCTGCATCAGGAATCTCCTTTTTTCAGCACCAATCCGCTCGAATTGTACCGCTCTGCAGCGGTACTGCAAGACCAACGCTGCATCTGCGGTTGAAAAGCGAAACGCTTCCATCCCGTCCCGGACGTAACCGAGTAATCGAGAGCGTCCCTCTCCGATTTCTCCGACACGATCGCTGTCAATCCAGTCGCCCGGGGCGGATTGCCCCGGATCACGGGCGATCCTGAAGTGATCTGAAGATCTCCAGCTTCAGGATAGGCGACGAGGACTAAGCCGCTGGCGCGGCGGACGCTACCGGGCGGGTGAACCGCGGAACTTCAGAAAGAGTTGACATAGTGTGGGTCATAGGGAAAGGAGATTCCTGTGACCCGTTTACACAAAATGATGCTGGAAGAACTCCAGCGTCGCAACTATTCTGCCATCACCACGCGCAATTACCTGCGGGTGGTGACCGAGTTCGCCAAGTACTTTGGCAAGTCTCCCGACAAGCTCGGCCCCAACGAACTTCGAACCTATCAAGCCTATCTACTGACCGAGCGCAAACTGACGCCCGGCACGGTGGTCAACCGGGTAGCGGCGCTGCGATTCTTTTTCGTTAAGACGCTCAAGCGCCATCAGTTCCGCGATTTCTTGCCCTATCCCCAGGACCGGCGCCGGCTGCCGACGGTGCTGAGCCGGGAGGAAGTTGCGCGCCTGATTGATGCGGCTGGAACGCTGTTTCGACGGACGTTACTGATTACGCTCTACGCTACCGGCATGCGACGCAGCGAACTGGCTTGTCTCAAGGTCAGCGACATCGATAGCCAGCGCATGATCCTTCGCGTGGTAGAGGGCAAAGGCGGCAAGGATCGCGATCTGCCGCTCAGTCCCGCGTTGTTGGAAGCTTTGCGGGAATACTGGCGTTGGCGCAAGCCCAAGACCTACTTGTTTCCTAGCCGCGATCCCCGGCGCGGACCGGAACAACCCATCTCGGACAAGACCGTCTGGATTGCATGTAGCGATGCCGCGCACCGAGCTGGCATCCGCAAACGCGTCACCCCGCACACGCTGCGCCACTATTCCGCGTGCCGAACTATTACCGGGTAATTCTGTTTTGGTCCTGTTTTCACTTTATCGCTCGCAGCGATGCGACATAGTCTGGCTCCGCCGATCCATCGAG
>JBEKBY010000060.1:0-3501 GCA_050015155.1 Candidatus Acidiferrales bacterium
GCTGCGCTGTCCCGCGAAGAGTTCCATGAGGCCAAGATTCTGATAAGCGAGCGGAAGCTTCGGGTCGAGCTGCACTGCTTGATCGAGAAGCGGTTTGGCCTCCTGCGGGCGTTGACGCAGTGCGGCGAACCCGCCGAGATATGCATCCGCCTCGGCGTCGGAAAGCTCGCGAGTCCGCAAATCCGCATCAGCAACGGGCGGCGGCGCCGGTCCCTTGACCTCGAAAAATGAAGAGCCGCTGACGTATCGGTCGAGGGCTTTCTGCAGTTTGCTGAGATCGCCAAACCCTTTTGCGGCTGCCTCCTCCGGTGCGGCGCCCTGTTGCAGCGCCTGAAGGTAGGCCATAAGCAGCGGTTTGTGACTTCCGTTGTCTCCGAGCATCAGGTAGTGGGTAAGCGCCCAGGATTCCGCATAGAAGATCGACGTTTTGTTCTGCTCGTTGTAATAGGGTGAAGTGTGGTCCACCTTGAAGAGCACGTCGAGCGGGATCAACCGGTTCTGCCGTAGTTCCTCGATCAAGCCGGGATCGGGTTCTCCAAGCCGCGCTTCTTTTTCGTTCACTTCCGTGTTTCCAAAGAAATCGGCGAGGCCTTCCGCGAGCCACACTGGAAGTCCGGGGAAATAGGGAACAGTCAGCGAATGATAGTACTCGTGGTAGATCGCTTCGTACGGATTGGTGCCCTGTGCGTCCAGCTGAACGGCCGCCTCGAATTGACCCAGGTTGTAGAAAAAGATGCCCCCGGGGTGCGTGTGGCCCTTTGTAGCCCAGTATTCCGGCAGTAACTCGCGGAGCGAATTCTCGTCTCTGACGGCGAGAATCGTAATGACCGGGCTCGCATGCCCGCTCGCAATCACGATGTACTGGCGAAAGACGGAGCGAATCTGCTCGAATTGCAGTGCTGTTTTGCGCGCCTGCTTTTCACCCGCGTTGCAGACCACGATGAAATGCGGGCTGCGCGCCTCGTACCATGTCTCGTGCTTCGCGCCGGAAGCCGCAGCGGCAAAAGAGAGGCAGCAGGCGACTAGAATCGTACTAAGTAGCGCACGCATGAAGTGTCATATTCTTTACCCTTTGCTCCGGCTGCGCGTCAAGTCGTTTCCGTTTGTGGCTTTGGGGGCCTCCTCTTGTCGCCGTGAGTCGCGCCGAATAAACTCGAAGCCGAGCATGCCGAGCAAACGCCTCCTCGCCGACCTCGCACTCGCGCTGTGCGCGCTGATCTGGGGCTCCACATTCGTCGTGATCAAGGACGCCCTTGCGGACGTTTCCGTCATCGCCTATCTCGCCGTGCGATTCGGTCTTGCCGCGGTGATCATGGCGATCCTGTATTGGCGCACGGTGCGCAAGCTCACGCCGCAAACCGTGTGGGCCGGAGCGCAAATCGGAATATTCATGTTCGGCGGCTACGTCTTTCAGATCACCGGACTGAAATTCACCACGCCGTCGAAAGCAGCCTTCGTTACCGGGACGTTCGTCGTTTTCGTGCCGATCCTACTGGCTGTCTTCGGGCGCAGGCGGATCGCGGGCTGGATTTGGGCCGGCGCGCTGGCTGTCCTGGCAGGGCTTTATTTCCTCACGGTGCCGGCCGAAGGTCTCGGCGGACTGAATCGTGGAGACCCGATCGTTTTTGGCTGTGCCGTGATGTTCGCGCTGCACATGATTTTCATCGGACGCCACGTCGAGCACCATTCGGTCGCCGCGCTCAGTTTCCTTCAGGTGGCCACGACGGCCGTTCTATCAGCTCTTTTGCTGCCGCTCGCCGCAGCGGCTGGTTGGGAGCATCCGCGAATCGCGTGGACCGGATATCTGATCTTTGCAATTCTACTGACCGCAATCGGCGCGACGGTGATCGGCTTCTCATTGCAGACCTGGGCGCAAAAATATGCCTCGCCCTCCCACGCGGCAATCCTGGTGAGCCTCGAGCCGGTCTTTGCCGCGATCACGTCACTCACTCTCGGCCGCGAACACCTTGGCGTACGCGTCCTCGCCGGCGCCGCACTCATCTTGGCGGGCATCCTCCTGGCCGAGTGGAAATCTCCATCGCAAGCCATGCCCGCCGCCCCCGAGCCGCTCGCCCCCACCGTCGAATAACTTGCCAGCCCGCATTCTTTCTCCGCGGGGGCACGGCACGCCGTGCCCGGCATACATCCTTGGCTTCGCGCTGCCCATCCACCTCGATAATCCGACCACGCCAGTCCCGTAGGGGCATGGCACTTGTGCTGAGCGAAGCCAAATCCACGCTGCGCCCAGCACAGATGCTTGGCTGTGCCCTTGCCACCGGCCGAAGTCGTCATCCCGAACCCGGCCGCATTCTGGCCGTGTGAGGGATCTGCTGTTCCGGCATGCACGCTTGGCTCCCCGCCGCCCAATCGCCACCCCCGCGCAGTTGCTCAGGCCACGCCCGTCTGGCTGTCATTCCGAGCGGAGCGTCCCGACGCCTTATTCTTGCCCGGAGATCAGGTTTCGATCTCCGGGTCGGGACGCGCAGTCGAGGAATCTCTCTTCGGCGTCACCAAGAGCGGGATGTCAACGGAGCCATGCAAGCTCTGCAAAGGCAGACCGGGTCCCATCTCGAAGGAGCCCAAATTCCCCCCCGTAACCTTTCGCCTTCTCGCCAGTTAATGTTATAGAGAACGCGATCTGCGGAGAATCTGTTGAAGGTTCGAAAAAACGGAGCGAACGAGCAGCTTCTCGTCGAAGCGGCGAAGAGGGACCCCGCCCGCTTCGCCGAACTCTACGAGGAGCACTTCGAGCGCGTCTACGCGTTCGTCGCGCGGCGCGTGCACGACCGCCCGGCCGCGGAGGACGTGACCTCCGAGGTCTTCGAGCAGGCGCTCGCGAATCTCAAGAATTACGAATGGCGCGGCGTGCCATTCGCGGCTTGGCTCTACCGCATTGCATCAAATGCCATCGCGGACCGCTGGCAACACCTCGCACGCGAGAGCGGGAATCCATCGCGAGACGATCCCCCGGATGAACGCAAAGGCGCGAATCCGGAACAGATTGAGCGCCGCGCACAGCTTTTTCGCCTAGTGAAGACGTTGCCCGCCGATCAGCGCCGCGTGATCGAGATGCGCTTCGCGGAAGGGAAGAGCATCCGCGAAATCGCGAGCGATCTCAAGCGGACGTCCGGCGCGGTCAAGCAGCTTCAGTTTCGAGGCATTCAGACTCTGCGCGCGCAGTTGGGCAAAGGTACCCGTAAGAAGCTGGGTGGATCAAATGGTTAAGCAAACTCCGAGCGAACAACTCGACAAACTCGTGGAGCGGCTACTCGGACGCCCCGATGCGCCGCTGCCGCGCTCCAAGGCGATGCGTCCGTCCGAAGCGAAGCTCGTCCCTCTGCTCGAGTTGATCGGCGGCCTGCGCGATCTTCCGCGCCCGGATTTCAAAGCACGCCTGAAAGCGGATCTCGAAAGGAGAGCTACGATGGCAACAGCAGCGGGAAAGGCGGTCAATCCAATTCGTGAGGGTTTCCACAGCATCACGCCGTACCTGATCATTCC
>JBEKBY010000061.1:0-3496 GCA_050015155.1 Candidatus Acidiferrales bacterium
TTCGCGGGTGAACCGCTTCAAGCCATCGATGTAATCGAGCCAGGTCATGATGACGCCGTCGATGCCCACGCGGGAAACCGCGATCAACTCTTCGGCGATGCTCTGGGCGGTGCCAGTCAAGGGATGGCCGGCTCCGGCGGCCATCCGCTTGCGCATGAACGCGAGCTGTGGGGAATCTATGGGAATGTTGTTCTCGCGGCTGATCGTGAGCATCATGCTGTCGAGAGCTTCTTTGTCGACGTATTCGACCGAGTAGCGGTGCAGATAATCTTCCGCCGCTTTCCGGGTTTCCCGCTGGACGACGGAGGCGTTGGTCCATAGCTGAATCTCGCGGCCGAATTCCCCGCGGGCCATCTTCTTGTACGCTTCCACCTGGGGGCGCCATTCTTCCGGAGAATTTCCGTGGAGGCTGATCAGGCCGATCTGCGAATGCTTTGCGGAAAAGCGCATCCCCACGGGAGAGAGCGCCGCGTTCATGATGGGCACGCCTCCCTTTTGAAGTGGGTAAGGACGCGAAATCGCTTTCTTCATGCGAAAGAATTTGGAGTCTTCATCGAATTCGAGCGGATGCGTCCACAGCTTGCGGAGCACGCGAAGCCATTCCTCGAGGTAGACGTAGCGCTGGTCGTGCTCCATCAGCTCGATGCCGAACATGTCGAATTCGCGGCGATTCCAACCACCGACGATGTTCAATGAGCAGCGCCCGTTGGATATGGCATCGATGGTGGCGCACTGCTTGGCCACGAGAAGCGGATGCATGGTGGGAGCGTGGGAGGTGGCGAAAACGGACGAGTAGCGCGTCGCGTGCGCGAGGCCGGCCGCCCACGTGAAAACGTCCAGGATTTCGTTCGAGGCATGATCGGGCTTGTCGTCGAGGTAGCCCTTCCAGCGCGCGATGGGGACGATGGCCTCGAAACCGGCGTTATCCGCGATCTGCGCGGCCACGAGGCAGTTCGCCCATGTGGGGCGCCACTGCTCGGGCACTAAGGTCAGGTTCGCGACCGTATTGGAGCAGAAGGTTCCCAGCTTCAGCTTGTTGTCGTGGAAGATCGGATTGCTTGGGCGGCCTGTAGTGTTAGGCATCTTCTCGCAAATGATGGGGAGAGTTGGGGTGAGCGATGGGATTTGAATTTGCAACTCAAACGCTAAGTCTCGCTGATTCTGTTACCCTTGCTCCATCGCGCAGCCACGAATTGTACCCTACAACCGGGGTTTTGGACCCCAGTTGGACCCAAGGTGTGACTAAGGAAAGATGGCGAAGCTCGGGCGCGACGTGGCGCTGAAAGTCCTGCCCGAAGCGTTCGCACGCAATGCCGAACGCATGGTGCGGTTCCAGCGGGAGGCGAGGGTCCTCGCGTCATGCGAAGGGTGCGGTGGCCGAGGCTTTGACGCCTCGGCCCGGCCCGCCTGTGCTTTCTCCTTCGCGCGGCGCGTTTACGCGGAGGCCATCAGGCTGTGAAGGCGCGTTTCTTCGCTGTGGTCAATCCGGCTGCGGGAGGCGGACGCTGCGGCAAGCTCGCCCCGGCGGCGCTCGATCGCGTGGGCCAGGCCGGAATCGATCTCGAAGTCGCACAGACGACCCGACCCGGAGAGGCGACGGAACTAGCGCGCCGCGCGTACGCGCAAGGTTTCCGGAATTTTCTCACCGTCGGCGGCGATGGCACCTCATACGAAATCGTGAACGGACTTTTTCCCGAGGCGGAGACGCAGGGGCGACCCGCGCTCGGATTCCTGCCGCTCGGCACCGGCAATTCGTTCCTGCGCGACTTCACCACGCGCGGCGTCGAACACACGATCGAGGCGCTGCGTCGGGGCAACCGCCGGCCGTGCGACGTGATTCGGTTGCGGCACTCCGGCGGAAAAATCTATTTCATCAACATGCTGAACTTGGGATTCGCCGCCGACGCCGGCGAAATCGCCAACCGCAAATTCAAGCGCTGGGGGGCAAGAGGTTACACGCTCGGCGTTCTCGCCAGACTCGCATGGCTCAAGCACGCGGCGTTTCCGCACCGGCTTGGGGCCGCGGGCGAATGGGACCGGCGGCCTTGCCTCTTCCTTGCCTTCAGCAACAGCAAGTTTACAGGCGGAAACATGATGGTCGCGCCGAAGGCAGATTCCGCCAACGGACGGATCGAGTACGTGCGCTGGGCTCCGCTTGGCCGCCTCCGGCTGCTTTGGAACTTCCCTCGACTGTTCACCGGCACGCACATCGACCACCCGCTGGCCTCCCGCGCTGCCGTCGAGCGAATCGATCTTGATCTTGAGGGGCCCGTGAACGTGATCGTGGATGGCGAAGTGATGCGTCTCGAATGCCGCTCCGTGGAGATTTTGCCCGCCGCGTTGGAAGTGATCGTATGAAGAAGGCCTGGCTGACCGCGGGCTCACCCATTCAACTTTTCGGCTCGGATGAAGTCTGTGGCCCGCCTTTGCTTTCCTGAAACTTCAGTGAGTCCAAACTGAGTCCAAGAGAGTTGCTTTCAACGTTGCGCCGGATTTGTAGCACCTCTCAGTTGTTGAGCCGCACCCGCCAGATTTCGCCCCTGGATCCCTCGGTCATGTAGAGGTCGTGGCCGCGAATGACGAGGTTGCTCAGCACCTTGCCCGCCTCTTCCGGCAACTGGATTGCACCAAGCGGCCGGCCTTCAGGTGAAAAGACCAGCACTTCGCCAGCTCCAAAGTTGGCGGTAAGGAGGCGACCCTTGCCGTCGACCATAATACCATCGGACCCGATGCCGCCTCGCGTCCTTGCATAGACGTAGGTCAAGGGAAACCCTCCCTTCGCTGTCAAAGTCGGGACAGAGATAACGCGCTGGGTGGCGAACTACTCGCAGCCGCCTGAAAGCCTAACGCCAGCAAAGTCGGTAGCTTCGGATTAAGGCGACGATCTGCCGGGTTTCGGCTGGAGTCCATGATATTCCGACACCGCGGGCATCGACAAGTTCCCTATACGCAAGGCCCCCAAAGTGCCGTTCCGTCGAGAGATGATTCTCAACGTCGGCATAGCTGATTCGCCCGAGGGCCGACGCCCATTGTCAGGACCGTTTGCTTGTTGAGATCGAAGGTCATTGGGGGCATCCCGATGCTTCACTTCCCGCAACAGGGAGAACCGTGGCTCGTTGCAATCATTGAACTTCGAAACGCCAATTCTTCTTATCGCGGACAATGTAACCGGCGGTCGGCTCCGAGAAATGACTGCCGATGACCAATACCTTTTTGTCGCCAAGGCGCTCGAACATGGCTTTGCGTGTCTTCAAGCCTTGCTCCTTGTCCATGTCGAAATTGCCGGAACGGTCGGTTTCGGCGAGCTGGATCGGATGATGCATCATGTCGCCAGTAATGAAGGCTTCTTGTCCCTTTGACGAAATATGCACGCTGACGTGGCCCGGCGTATGTCCAGGGGTCGGCACGAGCGTGATTTCATCCGTGAGCTTAATATCTGGCTCGATGAAGTCGGCGAGGCCGGCATTGGTGATCGGATCGATCGAGTCCGCCAAAT
>JBEKBY010000062.1:0-3491 GCA_050015155.1 Candidatus Acidiferrales bacterium
GCCCGGATTTCAAAGCACGCCTGAAAGCGGATCTCGAAAGGAGAGCTACGATGGCAACAGCAGCGGGAAAGGCGGTCAATCCAATTCGTGAGGGTTTCCACAGCATCACGCCGTACCTGATCATTCCAGAAGCGTCGCGATGGATCGACTTCGTAAAGCAGGCGTTCGGCGCCGAAGAGCGTTTCCGGATCCAGCGGCCCGGCAGCGAAACGATCATGCACGCCGAAGTGAAAATCGGAGACTCGATGATCGAGCTGGCTGACGCGAACGCGCAGTTTCCTCCTACGCCCGCGGCGATGGTCCTTCACGTGGACGATCCCGACGCGGTTTTCGATCGCGCGGTCGCGGCTGGCGCCACTCCATTCCAGCCGGTGGCCGACCAAGATTACGGTTCGCGCGGCGGTTCGGTGCGGGATATTTCCGGCAACAGTTGGCACATCAGCAAGCCGACCCCCGGCAACACGATTTTCGAAGGGTTCCGCAGCGTGACGCCATACTTCAATCCTCTTCGAGTGCAGCCGGTGATCGAATTCCTGCAGAAAGCGTTTGGCGCCGAAGAGGTCTATCGTGCGCAATCGCCCGATGGCGTGGTCCACCACGCCCAGGTTCGGATCGGAGATTCCATCATCGGCATGGGTGACGCGCACGGCCCGTATCAGCCGATGCCTTGCACGCTTCACCTCTACGTTCCGGATGCCGACTCGATTTACAATCAAGCGTTGCGCGCCGGCGCAACGTCGATTCAGCCTGTTGCCGACCAGCCTTACGGCGACCGCAGCGGCGGCGTGCTGGACCCGTTCGGCAATCGCTGGTTCATCGCCACCCACATCCGCGACGTGCAGTTCTAAAGAGCGGACCGCTCTGTTGATATTGTTTTCTGACGGACATCGCAATGGTTGTTTAGGGCACGCCCGTCGGGATCGTCATTCTGAGCGGAGCGGCCGGACTTTTTTCTTCGTCCCAATCTTGCGGGACGTCCGGCCGCACAGTCGAAGAATCTCTCTTCGACGTAGCCAAGAACTGGGAAGTCAACAAAACCAGAGGGGAGGTGCAAAGGTGACGCAGAAAGACTTTCGGCGGATCGCTCTCAGTTTTCCGGAAACGTCAGAAAGCGCGCACATGGACCATCCGGATTTTCGCGTTGCCGGAAAAATCTTCGCGACCCTCGGCTATCCCGATGAGCAGTGGGGAATGGTCAAGCTCCGCCCAGACGACCAGGCGAAGTTGTTCGAGGCCGAGCCAGAAGTGTTCGTGCCCGCGAAGGGCGCGTGGGGACGCCGCGGCGCCACCACGGTGCGCCTGAAAACCGTGAAAAAATCCGCACTACAGCGCGCGCTTCTGGCCGCTTGGCTCAACGTGGCTCCAAAGCGGCTCTCTAAGCAAGTTAAGGGTGCTTAACGAGTCATTTTCGGCTTTTTCCTGTCAAAAACTGCCTATATATGGAAACTGAATTTTGTGGCGGGGCGTACTAATTTCCGCTGATTCGTCTGGCAGGGAAGTGCGCCTATTCGAGGGCTGCGGAAGGTTCGGGTTGCTCTGCCGATTCTTCGTGCGGGCGCGCGCGATCGATGGCAAGTCCCGCTTGCGCGGCAATCACAGCGAAAATATTCAAATCGTCCACGGTGAACATTCCGCGTCGCGAGAGATTATCAACGTAGAGCAGTCCAAAACGCCTTTCTTTGCTTCCCAGCGGCGCGCACATCGCCGACTGAATTCCCGCAGCCGCGATGCTCTGGCTGGACGCGAGGCGCGGGTCGGCTTTCGGATCAGATACGAGCAGCGGCAGCCCGCCGTGCATCACCTGTCGGATGATGCTTTGAGAGATCGTGAGTTGCGGCGCAGCCTGCGTCGCAGGCGCTTTGGCGCCGGTCCGGTGGCGAATGAGCGCAGGCTCAAAGCCATATCCGCCGCGACTAAAGTCGCCGCGGCCCATCGAGCCCTTGTCGAGCAGCATCACGAACGCCCGCTCGGCTCCTTCCATTTCCAGAACGAGATCGAGGATGCGCTGCGTCACGTCTGCGACGGTGGTGAGTTCGCCGAGTGCGCGATTCACGCGATAGAGCAGCGTGAGCAATTTATTTTCGCGTTCGAGTGCGCGCAGGCGATCGTCGGCAGTTGCAGCGCGCTCGGGCTCGTACGACGTGATGTTGCCCAAGGGCTGGGCCGACATAAACGTTCCGGAATACGCTGGCTCGGACATCACCTTTTCAAGCCGGGGCGGAAGCTGCGGCGTGCCGTACGTAACCATTTCGCGCGCGGCGGAGTCCTCGAAAAATCGCAGTCGGTATTCGCCGAGGATGACTTCGTCGTTGGGGCGGAGGATCGCTTCTTTCGTTGCGGTGCCGTTGAGCTTCACGCCGTTGGAGCTGGCGCGGTCGATGATTTGCCACTGGCCGTCGGGCGTCGAACGCACTACAGCGTGCAGGCGCGAGATGCTGGCGTTATCGAGAATCAGGCTGCTCGATTTCGCGCGGCCGATGGAGATCGGGCGGTCTCCCAGCAGCTCGAAAACGCGCGAGTCTTCGCCGGGATGGTAGATCAAGAATCTAGGCATTGGAGCGACCCAGCTGCAATCTTCGGCCCGCCGCGCGCTCGAATCAAGATGCAGGGCGCGACAGCTTGTCCGATGCCTAACGGTCTAGTGGTGATACTTCACGTCGAGGGGCGCGTTCATCGCGGGGACGTGAAGGTGCTTTTTCTCGAAGGCGGTGATTTCGGGTTCGTGCACTAGCGTGAGTCCGATGTCGTCGAGGCCCTTCAGCAGACATTCGCGGCGGAAGGGATCGACCGTGAACGGATAGCGCAGGCCCTTTTCGTCGGTGACGACCTGCTGCTCGAGATCGACGGTGATGCGATAGCCCGGATTTGCCTCGTTGCGCTTGAAAAGTTCGTCGATCTGCTCCGTCGGCAGCGTGACGGGCAGGATGCCGTTCTTAAAGCAGTTGTTGTAGAAAATGTCCGCGTAGCTCGGCGCAATAATGGCGCGAAAACCGTAATCGAGAATCGCCCACGGCGCGTGCTCGCGGCTCGACCCGCATCCAAAATTCGCGCGTGCGATCAGCACGCTCGCGCCCTTGTACCTCGGCGCGTTCAACACAAAATCAGGATTCGGCTTCTCGCCGGGAAGATAGCGCCAGTCGTAAAACAGGATGCGTCCGTATCCCTCGCGCGTGAGGAGTTTCAGGAACTGCTTCGGCACCATCTGATCGGTGTCGACGTTCACGCGATCGATCGGCGCGACCAATCCAGTGTGTTTGGTGAATGGATGCATCGTTATTCGGCTCCGTCCACGCCGGACCATTTGCGGATATCGACGAAATGGCCTTCGATCGCTGCGGCGGCGGCCATTACGGGGCTGACGAGGTGCGTCCGGCTGCCCTTGCCCTGGCGGCCTTCAAAGTTGCGGTTCGACGTGCTGGCCGAGCGTTCGCCGCTCAAAAGGACGTCGTCGTTCATGCCGATGCACATGCTGCAGCCCGCATCGCGCCATT
>JBEKBY010000063.1:0-2821 GCA_050015155.1 Candidatus Acidiferrales bacterium
TTTTTCCAGGGTTTTCGCAACGGTGCGGAAGGTTCTGCATTGCTCACTGTGATGATGGATGCAGGTTCTGCTTTTGATTCAGGCGTCGCGGCGGCGCTTTTCCCCATTGCGGCAGCGCCAACCGTAGCCGCCGCAACCGAAGTCGCGAGACTTGTCTTGAGGAATTCGCGCCGCGTGGTATTACTTTGACCCGGGAATTCAGGATCGGTCATCTTCGAAACGGGCTCCATTTCTCCTCCTAACTTCTGCTTCGTGTTCTTCAAAACTCTTCATTCAACCACTTCGCGAACGCCGCAAAATCCTCGCCGCGCCCCAAAAAATCGCGCACCAGCTCGCGGCCCGGTTTCGACCCGCCCTGTTCAAGCACCGTCCGTCGGTATCGCTCGCCGGCATCGCCTCCCAGCAAATCTTCTGGATCGAACTGCCCGAAGAAATCGAGCGCAATCACCTTGTCGAACATGTAGGTGTAGTAATTCGACGAGTAGCCCATCAAATGCCCGAAGCTCGCGTACATCTTGTTGCCTTCGAGCCAGGTCCAAGGCTGGAACCTGCCGTACAGCTCGCGCGTCATCGCGTCAGGATCGATGCTTGCCGCGTCCTGGTCGTGCAGATCGAGCGAAAGCGTGGTGTAGTAAAGCTGCGTTCTCACCCAATCCGCGCGCCCGAACGCGCCTGCGCGCTTCATGCTCCGGATCAGCTCCGACGGAAGCGTAGCGCCGGTCTCGTAGTGCTTCGCAAAGGCCTGCAGCAGCTTCTCGTCGCGGAAGAACTCTTCGAGCATCTGCGACGGCACCTCGATGAAATCGCCCTCCGTGGCAAATCCCGAGAGCCCCACCCACTCCGTGTGCCCGCCGAGCAGCGCGTGCATCAGGTGGCCGAATTCATGAAAGAACGTGACCACATCGGAGTACTGGAGCAATCCTGGATCGCCCTCCTCCGGCGCAGGAAAATTGCAGATCAGCGCCGCCTCCGGCAGCACGCGCCCGCGTACGCCCGTCACCACCGGCGAGGCCGAGAACCACTTGTTCTTACCCTCGCGCGGATGCATATCGAGATAGAAGCGCCCCACGAGCCGTCCGCCGTCGAAGACCTCGTACACCGAAACCGCCTCGTGCCACGCCGGCGCGCTGGACGGCCGGAACTCGACTTTGAAAAGTCTCGCCGCCGTTTCCAGCACGCCTGCTTCAACTCGCTTGTAGGGAAAATACGGCCGCACCGACTGCGAATCAAAATCGTACTTCGTGCGCCGGAACTGCTCGTACCAGTAGCCGCGGCTGGTGATATCGATTTCGATAAGCTCCGGCTGCCGCTCGCGCGCAAACGCAAGCACCTGCGCATGCTCGTCCCGCGCGCCTTCGCGGCTGGCCTCATCGAGCCTGGCGAGAAATTCCCTGACGTTCGCCGCCGACTCCATCATCTGGTCGGCGGTCGCGAGATCGGCCCAACTGCGAAAGCCGAGCACGCTCGCAATCTCCTGCCGCGTAGCCAGCAGATCCAGTAGAAGCTGCCGGTTCTCGGGATACGCCCTCGTGTTGTACGCCAAAAACATTCTCTCGCGCAGCGCCGCGCTCGCCGCAAAAGTCATCACCGGCATCATGTCCGGCGGATCGGTAGTCAGCGTCACGCGCTCCGCGCCGTCGTCGCCCTTTTGCGCCGGATGCCGCGCAATGTAATCGGCCGGCAACCCCTCCAGCTCCTCGGGCGCGGCTTCAATCGTCTTTCCGCCCTCCTGGATGTTGCGGCTGAATTCGAGCGAAAGTTGCGTCGCCTTGTCGTGCAGCGCATGCAGGCGATCGCGCGTGGCCTCGTCCTTGTCCACGCCGGAGAGCCGGTAACCCAGCAGTGTGCGCTCGACGAAGTGTTTGGTCGCCGCGCTCGCGCCGTCCAGCTTCATCGCTACCAGCGCGTCATACACGTTTCGATTCAGGCTCAGCGCGCTGCCCGCCATGGCCACGCGTTGCGCTTCCATCTGCGCCTGGTCGCGAACCGCCTTGTCCGCAGCCACGGAATTCAGAATTCCCGCCTGGGCGCCGGCCAGGTTCAGTCGCTCGATGGCCGCGTCGAAGTGCCGCAGCGAGTTTTCCGGCGTGCGCTCGCCTTCGAAGGCCAGTAATGCGGCAAGTGCATTTTCGTGGGCCGCCAGGCGCGCGCTCACCCATGCGGTCAGCGCCTCGGCCGATGCGGCGCCTCCCGCCTCCCACACATGAAGGCCGTCGGTTGCGGCTGCGGCAAAAGTTTCATTAGGCATTGCGGGGAATCCTCCGAAATTCTAGGGTAACAAGGTGATTCGGAGTGCACCCTCAGGCCGATTTGTGCGTGGAATACGCGTCGAGGCGCTTCTTGAAGAGGAAGAGCACACTCGGACCGAAGCACATCAGCATCACAGCTATTCCCGTCACGATGCCGAAGCTGGTGAAGAGAGGAGCGCAGCATTCGTCCCGGCGCCGAACCCAGACGTGGCAAGGAACGGCGATCAGCAACTCCAGGACGCTGCCTTTGAGCAGCCATGAAATGGCGCGGGAGGTCACCCGCGTTGCATTGCGGAAGTACAGGTAAAAGGCAACGCCCCAAATGAGCCACAGGACCACCCATCCGCCGACGAACTTCGCAGAGGTATCGAGAAAGCCCGTGCCGAAATTGTCACCACGTGCGGCGATGCCTATGCAAAAGATGACTGCAAGAGTGAGAAGGCCGAACAGCATCGATGAAACAGCGACAGAAATCGCGATATGCGTTCGCGGCTTCAACTTTTTCTGCGTGGTGTCAACGGACAGGAAGAGCAAGAGAGCCTGGCCGGCGAGCAGGGCAGCGATCAGAATCC
>JBEKBY010000064.1:0-2786 GCA_050015155.1 Candidatus Acidiferrales bacterium
CGCGATGTTTCGGGCGAGCTGTACTTCATTGAGATGAATGCGCGCATTCAGGTGGAGCATCCGGTTACAGAGATGGTCACCGGCGTCGATATCGCGAAGGCGCAGATTCGTATCGCGGCCGGGGAGCGGATCGACGAGTGTGTCGGCCCGGTGGAATTTCGAGGGCACGCCATCGAGTGCCGCATCAACGCGGAGGATCCGGAAACGTTTGTTCCGTCTCCTGGGCGCATCACGGCTTTTCGCGTTCCGGGAGGGCCGGGAATTCGCGTGGATACGGCCGCGTACGCGGACGCCGTGATTCCGCCATACTACGATTCGCTGATTGCCAAGCTGATTGCGCACGGTCGGGACCGCGCCGAGGCCATCGCGAGGATGCACGGCGCGCTCGACGGCTTCGTTGTAGAAGGCATAAAGACCACGATTCCGCTCCACAAACGGATTCTTGCCGAGCCGGATTTCATCGCCGGAAAATTCGACACCCACTTTCTCGATCGTCTCACCGGCACGGCGGCAAAGTAGAGGGAACCGGACGGTGTTCCCATCTCTCTACGCCATCCTCGATCCAACGCTTGCACCGGGGCCGCTCGCTCAGTTCGCGAGCATACTCGCTGACGCCGGCGTGGAACTCATTCAACTCCGTGACAAGCAGGCTACCGCCGCAAGGGCGTATGCACTCGCGCGCGAGCTGGCGCAACTTCTCGCGCCTCGCAATGTGCGCTTCATCGTAAATGACCGTCCCGACATCGCCGCGATCGTGGGCGCGGCGGGCGTGCATGTCGGGCAAGAGGATCTCCCGGTGGAGGACGCGAGACGGATCTGCGGCCCGCCCCTCTGGGTAGGCGTTTCGACACATAACCTCGAGCAGTTGCGCGAAGCCGACCGAACTTCGGCGGACTATATAGCTGTGGGGCCAATCTTCCCGACAGGCACCAAAGAGAACCCCGATCCTGTGGTCGGAATCGATTTCTTGCGAGCGGCGCGCCGGTTGACGCGAAAGCCGCTTGTGGCGATTGGCGGCATCACAATTGAATCAGCTCCGGATGTGTTTCGTGCCGGCGCGGATTCAGTGGCCATCATTCGCGATCTTCTGGCGGCCCCCGACCCGGGCAAGCGGGCGCGCGAATATCTGGCCGTGGCGGAGCGAGCGCGTTCGGCGAACGACGCTCGACCGGGCTGAATGGAAGGCTAAGTGACGGACGCACACCAGGCATCCGAGGCGGGGCACGCTCGCAATTCAACCGAGCTTGTCAAAGGCCTCGGCCTATTCGATTCGACGATGATCGTCGTCGGATCAATGATTGGTTCCGGCATTTTTATCGTCTCGGCCGACATCGCCCACCAGGTGCAAAGCCCCGGACTCCTCATTGTCGTCTGGCTCGCCTCGGGAGTGATGACGCTGATCGGCGCGCTCAGCTTCGGCGAGCTGGCGGCGGCGATGCCTCATGCCGGTGGCCAGTACGTCTATCTGCGCGAATCGTTTGGAAGGGCGTGCGGCTTTCTCTATGGCTGGACGATGCTGCTCGTTATCCAAACTGCGACGATTGCGGCCGTCGCCATTGCCTTTGCCAAGTTTTCGGGAGTGATTGAGCCGTGGTTTTCGGCTTCGCGTTGGATCTGGAAGATCGGAACATTTGGCCCGTGGAAACTCCGGTTTGGCGTCCTCGGCCCTTACAACGTGGGTCTGAATCGTCAGAACTTGCTTGCCATCCTGTCCATCGTATTCCTCACGTGGGTCAACACGCGCGGTTTGCGCCTGGGCAAGATCGTCCAAAATATCTTCACTGTTGCGAAGACGCTTTCGCTGGCTGGACTGGTGGTACTTGGGCTGCTATTCGCGACCGCTGCGGCCCGAAGCGCGAACTTTACGGGTTTTTGGCGGAACGCCGGATTGTCACTGACACATCCGTACCCACCCGACGGTCCGACGTGGATGATCGGGACGCTGACGCTGGTGGGAGTTGCGATGGTCGGTTCGCTTTTTTCGATGGATGCGTGGAACTGCGTCACGTTCACAGCCGCCGAGGTGAAGAACCCCGGCCGCAATCTGCCGCTCTCGCTTGCGCTCGGTACCGGGACCGTAATCCTGCTGTACACGCTTGCGAACGTGGCCTACCTGCGAGTGTTGCCGCTTTCCGGCGACCCGCAAGGTGCAACCGCGCTCCAGCGAGGAATCGAGTTCGCGTCCGAGGGGCGCGTGGCGACGGCGGCGATGCAGGTGATCTTCGGCCCTGCGGGGGCGATTCTGATGGCCGTCGCGATCCTGGTCTCGACCTTCGGATGCAACAACGGCCTGATTTTGGCCGGAGCGCGGATCTACTACGCGATGGCCAAAGACGGCCTGTTTTTCCACTCGGTGGGTACGGTAAACCGGAGTCACGTCCCGGCGGTGGCGCTCGTCACGCAGTGCATCTGGGCGTCGGCGCTATGCCTGTCGGGGACTTACGGCCAGTTGCTCGATTTCCTGATTTTTGCTCAGGTGCTTTTCTATATTTTGACGCTCGGTGGGCTGTTCCTGCTGCGCTGGAGGCAGCCAGGGCTGCCTCGGCCCTATCGCGCCCTCGGCTACCCGGTCTTGCCCGGGCTCTATTTGGTGATGGCAGTGTTTCTCGAAATCCAATTGTTGCGGTATAAACCGCAGTACACTTGGCCCGGCTTGATCATCGTTTTGCTCGGCCTGCCAGTGTATGGCGTGTGGAAGTGGGCAGGGAAGCCGCCCGCTAAAGCATAGGGCGTCGGCGTCTCCAACTTGGGAGGGAAAGCGCGCATGGGCAATCCGCTGTTTGCCA
>JBEKBY010000065.1:0-2703 GCA_050015155.1 Candidatus Acidiferrales bacterium
GTTCGGGCGTGCCCTGGGCCACAATGCGGCCGCCTTCTTCTCCGCCTTCGGGGCCCAGATCGACGATCCAGTCGGCGTTGCGGATTACGTCCAGGTGGTGTTCGATGATGATGACCGTGTTTCCGAGGTCCGTGAGACGGTGCAGCACGTCGAGCAACTTGCGCACATCGTCGAAGTGCAATCCCGTGGTCGGCTCATCCAGCAGATAAAGAGTTTTCCCGGTCTGGCGCTTGCCGAGCTCGCGGGCAAGCTTGATGCGCTGGGCTTCTCCGCCGGAGAGAGTAACGGCAGATTGACCCAGGTGAATGTATCCGAGGCCGACGTCGACCAATGTTTGCAGCTTTTGCTTGACCTGCGGAATGTTTTCTAGAATCTGCAGCGCGTCCGACACCGGCATTTCGAGCAGGTCGGCGATGGAATGGCCGTTGTAGTGAACCGACAAGGTTTCGTGATTGTAGCGGCGTCCGCCGCAGACTTCGCATTGCACGTAAACGTCGGGCAGGAAGTTCATTTCGATGCGACGCTGGCCTTCGCCCTGGCAGGCTTCGCAGCGTCCGCCCGAAACGTTGAAGGAGAAGCGGCCGGGCTTGTATCCGCGCTCGCGCGATTCGGGGAGCATGGCGTAGAGGTCGCGAACCGCGGCGAAGATGCCGGTATACGTCGCGGGATTGGAGCGGGGAGTGCGTCCGATGGGAGACTGGTCGATGCGAATGACCTTGTCGATCAGCTCGGCCCCGGTAATGGATTTGTGTGCGCCCGCCTCTTCGCGAGAGCGATAGAGTTGCTTGGCTAACGCGCGGTAGAGGATGTCATTGACTAGTGTGGACTTGCCGGAACCGGAAACACCGGTGACAACCGTCATCACGCCGAGCGGAAAAACTACGTCGAGATTCTTGAGGTTGTTCTCGCGCGCGCCGAGAATGGCGATGGCTTTCCCATTCGGGCTGCGGCGCTCGGAAAGCATAGCAATCCGCTGGCGTCCGGCGATGTAGGCGCCGGTGAGAGAGGCGGGCGAGTTCATGATTTCGGCAGGCGTTCCAGCGGCGACTAACTCGCCGCCATGACGGCCGGCGCCGGGGCCAAGGTCGATGACATAGTCGGCGCGGCGGATGGTTTCTTCATCGTGCTCGACTACGAGCACGGTGTTGCCGAGGTCGCGCAGGTTTTCGAGCGCTGCAAGAAGGCGCCCGTTGTCACGATGGTGCAGACCGATGGAAGGTTCGTCGAGGACGTAAAGGACACCGCGCAGCTTCGATCCGATCTGCGTCGCCAGGCGGATGCGCTGGCCTTCTCCACCGGAGAGTGTGGCGGCGGAGCGGCCGAGCGACAGGTAGCCGAGTCCTACGTTGTGCAGGAATTCGAGGCGTTCGGTGATTTCGTGCGCGATGCGTCCGGCGATGGTCAGTTCCCTGCCGGTCAGTTTGATGTCGCGCGCAGCTTCGAGCGCGCGCGCAATCGGAAGGCTGGTGAAATCGGCAATCGACATGCCGTTTACTTTGACTGCCAGGCTTTCCGGACGCAGACGCTTGCCGTGGCACACAGAACATTCGGTCGCCGACATGAAATCGAGCAGATATTCGCGATAAGTTTCGGAAGTGGAGGCGTCGAGATTCTGCCTGAGGTGACCGAGAACTCCCAGAAAACCCGTTTTGCCCCCGCGCTGCGGCTCGCCGTACAGCAGAAGGTTCTGAATCTTGTCGGGAAATTTCTCGAAGGGCGTCGCCAAGTCGAGGCGATAGGCTTGGGCCACCAACTGCAGGCCGTGAATCAGGTTCTGCGATGACGAACCGGGACCCAGGCCGCCATCGAGCAGCGGCTTCGACCAATCGACAATCACCTTGCCCGGATCCAGATCGTAGCGGCTTCCGAGGCCGTGGCATTCGGGACAAGCTCCGTAGGAACTGTTGAACGAGAATGATCGCGGCTCCAGCTGCGGAACGCTGATACCGCAGACGGGGCAGGCCAGACGCTCGGAGTAGAGCGTCTCGTCTCCGTTAACGACGGCGACCTGAACGAGACCGCCGCCAAGTTTCATGGCCAGCCCGACCGAAAGTTCGAGGCGGTGTTCGATTCCCGGCTTCACCAGCAGGCGATCCACCACGACTTCGATGGTGTGGTTCTTGCGCTTGTCGAGGGAGAGGTCGTCCTCCAGGTTCACCAGTTCGCCATCGACGCGGGCGCGGGAGAAACCGTGCTGGACAAGCTTCTCCATTTCTTTTTTGAATTCGCCTTTGCGGCCCCGCACGATGGGCGCCATGATCATGACGCGATCGTCGGGCGTAAGCGACATGACGCGCTGCACGATCTGTTCGGCGGACTGGCGGCTGATGGGCTTGCCGCAATTCGGGCAATGGGGTACGCCGATCGAAGAGTAGAGCAGGCGCAGGTAATCGTAGATCTCGGTAATGGTGCCGACCGTGGAACGCGGACTGCGGCTGGTGGTTTTCTGCTCGATCGAGATGGCTGGACTGAGGCCGTCGATCGAGTCGACGTCAGGTCGTTCCATCTGGTCGAGAAACTGGCGGGCATAGGCCGAAAGCGTTTCCACGTAGCGCCGCTGGCCTTCGGCGTAAATGGTATCGAACGCGAGCGAGGATTTGCCGGAGCCGCTCAGACCCGTTATGACCGTCAAAGTATTGCGAGGAATCTCGACGTCGATATTCTTCAGGTTGTGCTGGCGCGCGCCGCGCACCGAAATCTGGG
>JBEKBY010000066.1:0-2525 GCA_050015155.1 Candidatus Acidiferrales bacterium
TATGAACTCCTCGCCCTCGTAGATGCCATTCGCGAAGGACGGGCGCGCGAACGCGAGATTGCGATCCGCGAGCTGACCCTGAGAATTGACTCCCGGTGAACATTCCTCTATCGAACCCGAATCTTGCGCGCCTGGCGGCGGCCGCCAGGAAGCTCGCGCCTTTGCTCGACCAGATCGTATTCGTCGGCGGCTGCGTAACTGGACTGCTTCTGACCGATCCCGCCGCCGCTCCGGTTCGGCCCACCCTCGACGTGGACGCAATTGTTGCGACCGGGTCTTACGCCGAGTTCACGGCCCTGGAGAACCGCCTGCGCGAACTTGGCTTCCACCAATCTCATATGGAAGGCGCCGCGGTCTGCCGCTGGCTGAGTGGAGATTTGATTCTTGATCTGATGCCAATCGATCCCTCGATTCTTGGCTTCAGCAATCGCTGGTATCGTCCCGCACTAGAGGCCGCACAGAGCGTGAGAATTGACGATTGCGAAATCCGGCTCATCACGGCGCCATACTTTCTTGCCACGAAGTTGGAGGCGTTTCATGGCCGGGGCAATCGGGATTACCGGATGAGTCGCGACCTGGAGGACATCGTAACCATCATTGATGGGCGCCCAGAACTCGTAGAAGAAGTCTCCGTTTCTGACTCTGAACTTAGGCAATATCTCAGCGACGAGTTTCGGTTGTTGTTGTCCAATCCTGAATTTCGCGATGCACTGCCCGGACACTTGCTGCCGGATTCGGCAAGTCAGCAGCGACTCAGCCTCATTCTCGGGCGAATCCGTCAGATAATCACATTGAGCGGTGAAAGCGATGCCACTACTTGAAATCCGCAACCTGACGAAAATCTTTCCCCACGCCGAATCCCCGTTTGGCGGGAAGGCTGGCGGCGGGTCGGGAAGAGAAGTTCGCGCCGTGGACGACGTTTCGCTCGACATTCATTCCGGCGAGACGCTGGGACTGGTCGGCGAATCGGGTTCGGGCAAGAGTACGCTCGGCCGGTTGATTCTGCGCCTGATCGAGCCCACCTCCGGCACGATCCGTCACGAAGGACGCGATCTGCTGGCCGCCAGTGGCAGCGAGATGCGCCGTTTGCGCCGCCACCTGCAGATCATCTTTCAGGATCCCTTTGCCTCGCTGGATCCGCGCTTCCGCGTGGAACAGATCATCGCCGAGCCGCTGATCGTTCATGGAGATAACCAGGAAACAGTGGATGCTTCATTTCAAACCGGGGGTGCCCCACAGCCTGCCCTGAGCGAGCGCAGCGCGCCGAAGGGTCTCGCCGGTTTTGCGAGACGTGGGAGTAGGGAAACCTCGATCCGCGCCCGCGTCGTTGAACTCCTCCGCGCCGTCGGCCTCGACGAATCCGCGCTGCGCCGCTATCCCCACGAATTTTCCGGCGGACAGCGCCAGCGCATCGGGATCGCCCGTGCTCTCGCCCTGCGCCCGAAATTCATCGTGTGCGACGAGCCCGTCTCCGCGCTTGACGTAAGCGTGGGCGCGCAGATCGTCAATCTGCTGGCCCAGTTGCAGCGCGACTTCGGCCTGACCTATCTCTTCATCTCGCACTCCATGCCAGTCGTCCGCTATCTCTCGACTCGCATCGCCGTCATGTATCGGGGAAAAATCGTCGAAGTAGGAGACACAGCCCAGATCACCGAACGCCCGCAGCACGCCTACACCCGCAGCCTGCTCGAGGCCACACCGGAACTTGTGTAGGGGCGGACGCCCTCGTCCGCCCGGACAAGCGCTGCATTGAGCGGCCATGCCATACTCTTGCCATGTCCCAGCCCGGCCGCGCCCGTGATGTAGTTGAGCTGATTCTCGGCTACGGGCTGATCATGTTGGTGATCTGGATGCCCGACCACCTGCAGCGCATCCTCTCGCCGGTGGTGCTGGTCGTGACTCTCGCGGTCGTGCTGGCCCGCGGTCCGAGCCGCGACGAACTCGGCTTCGGGCGCCGCGGCCTTCTGCCTTCGCTCTGGATCGTTCCCGCAGCCGTCGTCCTCTCCACCGTGAGCGTGCTTCTGGCAAAACGGCTCGGAACCTTCCATCCTCTCTCCGACAGCAACGTAAAGCACGTCACCGGTTACATCCTCTGGACGCTCTACCAGCAATTCCTGCTCAACGACTTCGTCCTGCCTCGGCTCAATCGTGTCCTTGGCAGCGAGTCGTCCGCCGTTGCCGCGACCGCGATTTTGTTCGCCGGCGCGCACCTGCCCAGTCCCTGGCTCACCCTGGCCACGTTGGTTTGGGGAGCGATTTCCTGCCTTCTGTTCCGCCGCTACCGCAACCTCTACGCGCTCGGCCTCGCCCAGGGACTGCTCGGCCTCTGCTTTGCCGTCTGCGTGCCCGACGCGCTCCACCACCACCTGCGCGTGGGATTGGGATATTTGCGCTACCACGGGACGCCGCCAGTTCGCTGACATAAGCTAGTGGGGTGTCGCAGTGAAAGCGTTAGCGGCGAGCCATGAGGGTACGCCTCGCTGTGCTCGGCGGGGCGGACGAATGCGTCCGCCCCTACATCGCCC